>NZ_JANUFB010000009.1:0-182709 GCF_024809055.1 Citrobacter sp. JUb117 | reverse complement strand
ACCTTCAACGGCGTGGTGGTCACCGACGAACACGGGGCGCTGCGCTATCACGTGGCGGTGCCGACCTCAGCCCTCCACGAAGGGCGCAACGACGTTCAGGTCACCGTCACCGGCGTCGATACGGCAGGCAACACCGCGGTGGCGGTGCAGAACACCACGGTGGTACTGGACACCGAGGCGCACAACGCCATCAGTATTGATGATGTGACGGTCGATAATACGCTGAATTTTAATGAGCTATCGGCGAAAACGCGGACCATTACCGGTACCGTCAGCGGGGAAGATGCCCGGGCGGGTGACCGGGTAGATCTGGTCATCAACGGTCACGATTATCACGGGCGGGTGATCGACCTGGGCAACGGCAGCCTGGGCTACCGCATTGCGGTGGACTCCGCCGCCTTTGCGGACAACAGCGGCAAGGTGCTGAAAGATGTTGATGTGCACGCCAGCGTAGTCTCACAGGATGCGGCGGGTAACGTGGCGGTGGCGGTCAGCACCCACACCGTGCATATCGACAACTACGCTGAAAACGGAGTGGATATCCGCCCGGTGGCCACGGATGACGTGGTCAACAGCACAGAAAATCGTATGCCAACAATGATCAGTGGCAAGGTGGACGGACCGGACGCCAGGGCGGGCGATGTGGTGACCGTCAGCGTGCAGGGAAAGACGTTTACCGGCACAGTGGTGAATGACAACGGCCATCTGCGCTACGAGGTGGCGGTCCCGACGGGCACGCTGAAGGAAGGCCGTAACGGGGTGGTGGTGACTGTGGTCAGCCACGACAAGGCGGGGAATGAGGTCATCGCGCTGGATCACCGCACCGTGGTGCTGGACACCGAGGCACACAACGCCATCAGCATTGATGATGTGACGGCGGATAACATCCTGAACCGCAGCGAACTGTATATGCGTCATCAGGTGGTGACTGGCACCGTCAGCGGGGAAGATGCCCGGGCGGGCGACCGGGTGGATCTGCTCATCAACGGCCACGACTACCACGGGCGGGTGATCGATCTGGGCAACGGCAGCCTGGGCTACCGCATTGCGGTGGACTCCGCCGCCTTTGCGGACAACAGCGGCAAGGTGCTGAAAGATGTTGATGTGCACGCCAGCGTAGTCTCACAGGATGCGGCGGGTAACGAGGCGGTGGCGGTCAGCACCCACACCGTACATCTCGACAACTACGCTGAAAACGGAGTGGATATCCGCCCGGTGGCCACGGATGACGTGGTCAACGCCACAGAAAACCGCATGCCGACAATGATCAGCGGCAAGGTGGGCGGACCGGACGCCAGGGCGGGCGATGTGGTGACCGTCAGCGTGCAGGGACAGACGTTTACCGGCACGGTGGTGAATGACAACGGCCATCTGCGCTACGAAGTGGCGGTCCCGACGGGCACGCTGAAGGAAGGCCGTAACGGGGTGGTGGTGACGGTGCTCAGCCACGACAAGGCGGGGAATGAAGTGACCGCACAGGATCACCGTACCGTGGTGCTGGACACCGAGGCGCACAACGCCCTGACCATCGATGATGTGACGGCGGATAACATCCTGAACCGCAGCGAACTGTATATGCGTCATCAGGTGGTGACCGGTACCGTCAGCGGGGAAGATGCCCGGGCGGGCGACCGGGTGGATCTGGTCATCAACGGGCACGACTACCACGGGCGGGTGATCGATCTGGGCAACGGCAGCCTGGGCTACCGCATTGCGGTGGACTCCGCCGCCTTTGCGGACAACAGCGGCAAGGTGCTGAAAGATGTTGATGTGCACGCCAGCGTAGTCTCACAGGATGCGGCAGGTAACGAGGCGGTGGCGGTCAGCACCCACACCGTACATCTCGACAACTACGCCGAAAACCAGGTGCATATTGATAAAGTGGCCGTCGATGACATTATCAATATTAAAGAGTTTTCAGAAAACGGCGGCGTTACGCATATCACCGGAACAGTGACCGGTATTGACGCGAAAGCAGGCGATGTGGTGACGCTGGAGCTGAAAGGCGGATATACCCTTACAACGACGGTGATTGCGCTGGCGGGTGGTGGGTTAGGTTATAGCTTCCCGGTAAACACCCATATGCTGATAACGCATCCGGAGATTAACGTTACCGTGACCTCAACCGATGCGGCAGGTAACAGCGTCACCCATAGCGAGTCAAAAGCTATCGACTCGGATATGTACACACAGTCGCATATCACCATTGATGGCGTGACCGCTGATAACGTCATCAACATCAAGGAGTCGACGGACAATAACGGTCAGACGAAGATCAGCGGCACGGTGAGCGGAGATGCAAAACTGCATGACACCGTTGAGCTGATGATTGATGGTCATCGGTACTCTGGTTTTGTCGAAGCATTGCCTGGCGGGAATCTGGGGTATCACATCCTGGTGGATACCCAGTCGCTGGTTAACGATCCGGTGATTCATGCCCGTATCAACACCACCGATAATCACGGTAACGAAAGCACCGCCACGACAGAACGTACCGTTGGGCTCGATCTCAATGCCAGCGCCAGTATCGGTATTGATACCGTGGCAGGTGATGACATTATCAGTCATGCCGAATCTCTGCTGAACACGACGACGATAACAGGACCGGTCGGTGGCGATGCGAAACCTGGCGATGTTGTGACCTTAACGTTCAACAACCAGACCTGGCACGGTAGCGTGGTGGTGCTGGCGGACGGCTCGTTAGGCTACAGCATTCCGGTGAGCACCAAAAACCTGCCTGATGGTGTCGATCAGAACGTGCATGTTTCAATCTCCACCGTCGATGAACACGGTAATCAGTTAACCGTGTCCCACGATCATACGGTGCATATCGACCTGCATGCGGATGCGAAAATCACCATCGATAAGGTGACCGACGATAATGTGCTGAACCACTTTGAACTGGATAAGCCTAAACAGTTGGTGAGCGGTACGGTGGGCGGCGATGCACAGGTCGGTGATGCGGTGAACATTGAGATTAATGGTTACACGTTTACCGGCAAGGTTATCGACCTGGGTGGGGGTTCGCTGGGCTATCAAATTCCAGTTGATTCGGCTGCATTCAGCAATAACCAGGGTAATCAGGATATAAATGTCACCTTTACGGCAACGGTGACTTCCCACGATGCGGTGGGTAATGAAGTCACCATCGGCACTTCCCACACTGTTCATATCGACAACTATGCAAGGGCAGGGATCACTGTTGATACCGTAGCGGGTGACGATGTGCTCAATGGTGCAGAGGCTGCTCGACATACCACCGAGGTGATGGGTACCGTATCTGGCGATGTGAAATTCGGCGATAAGGTGCAGATCATCGTCAACGGGCATACCTACAATACAACCGTACAGCACTTACCTGAACATAATGGCGCACTGGGTTATAAACTGGATGTTCTGACCCGCGATCTGCTTAAAGACCCTCATATTATTGCCCAGGTCAATGGCGTGGATACTCCACACAATATTCAGCATATGCAGACGCCTCACGATCTGACGGTGGATCTGCACGCGAAAGCAATGCTGAGCATCGATCCCGTTACCGGCGATAACCGGGTGAACGGTGATGAATCTCACCAGCCGTTTACCTGGGTAACCGGAAAAGTCGCTGGTGATGTGCACGTCAATGATGTGGTGTATCTGACGGTGAAAGGCCACGTCCTGACAGGGAAAGTTGTCGATCTGGGCGGTGGAGTTCTCGGGTATAGCATCAAGGTCAGCACCGCTGATTTGCTGGCCGACCCGCACTTAACCGCCACCGTCAGCACCACCGATGCGGCGGGCAACGTGGCGAAAGCGGATGCCGAAACGACGGTGATTATTGATACGCGTGTCGACGCAGCAATCAAGATTGATACGGTAACGCCGGATAACACGCTTAACCGCGATGAGCAAATGCAGGGCCATACGCTGGTCAGCGGCACGGTTACCGGCGAAGTGCATCCGGGCGATCCGCTGGTGATGACAATCAACGGGCAGATTTATACCGGGGTGGTGGAAGACCTCGGCGGTAATAAAATGGGCTTCCATATTTCGGTGGCGACGTCCGATATTATCGCCAGCCCACATATCGATGTGTCGATGGATGTCACCGATGCGGCGCAAAACCATGCGCATATTACGGCACACCATAACGTGGGGCTGGATGATAAAGCCTACGCTGCAATCACTATCGACCCGGTCACCGGTGATAACGTTCTGAACGGTGCTGAGTTGCAGAAAACAACCACCGTAGTGAGCGGGACGGTGGGCGGTGACGCGAAGGCGGGCGATATTGTTCATCTCAATATCGGCGGACATCTGGTGGACACTCAAGTGATTCCGCTGCCGAATTTGGGCGGAACATTAGGCTATAGCGTCGATGTGGCCACCCAGTGGTTGCAGAACGATCCGCATATTACCGCCACCATTACCGCCACCGATCCGCATGGCAATAGTGCCACAGCGCAGGCGCAGGATGTCCTGACGATTGACGACCATGCTGTTGCTACGGTGCACATCAACCCTATCGTTACGGCGGATCACGATTCCGTCATCAACTATAACGAGGCGCATAACCCGCTGACAACCGTCACCGGGACGGTGGGCGGTGATGTGCTGGTGGGCGATTGGGTTGAGCTGACCGTCAACAATCAGGTCTATTACGCCCAGGTACAGGACAGCAACGGACAGCATACCTTTAGCGCGGATGTCTCCACGCTGGACTTGCTGTTGGATCCGCACATCCATGCGGAAGTGTCGGCCACAGACGCGGCAGGTAACGTGGCATATGGGCATGATGACCGTCCGGTAGTGATTGATACCCATGCCGATGCCAGGATTACGATTGATTCAATGACCACCGGTTTATTGCCTAACATGACGACCCCGCAGGATCTTGCTCCGGGCAGAAAACCTGACTATGTGATTGTCACCGGACATGTTGACCCAGATGCTAAGTTGAATGATGAGGTGATTCTTATTGTTGGGAATGGGATCCGATATACAACCCATGTCATTGAATTACCAAATCACATTCTGGGTTTTCAGGCCTCAGTGAGCACGGGTGATCTCGGTGATAACGGTAATATCACCGTTTCGATTACCACGCATGATGATCATGGTAATACCGCGACGGCAACGGACCACAAACTGATTGATCTGCCATGGACTCACAATCAGGCTGTCAGTGGGAATACGCCGTATATCATGCATAACCCGCCAGCGATCACTACGCCACCAACCGGCACTGGAACGTCAGCGCCGCATCAGCCGCATGTTCATCTGACCGTTGATAAGGTGACGGGTGATGATGTGCTGAACCACGATGAAGCACAAAAAACCACCACGCCGGTGCGCGGGCGGGTGACGGGGGATGTGCATGCCAACGACGTTGTCACCGTCACGGTGAACGGCGTGGACTACCACGGCAAGGTATTTGCGATTCCGGGGCTGTCAGGCGAATTTGGCTACCAGGTTGATGTTCCCTCAAATGTGCTTCAGGCACACCCGATGTTTGATGTCTCTGTTACCGTGACCGAGGGCAATCTGACGGGATCGGATACGCAGCACAAGGTTATTAGCATCGACACCGATAACCCTATCACTATCAACATGAACCCTGTGGCCAGCGATGATGTCATCAATGGCAAAGAAGCGCTTACAGGCAAAACGATGATAACGGGTACGGTTAAAGGCGAAGGGTTACACGATGGCAGCGTGGTGTCCTTACAGGTCAATGGCAATACCTTAACCACCGTGGTGCATAACAATAACGGCACGCTGGAGTGGTCAAAAGAGGTCAGCATTAATGACCTGCGCATCAACCCGACTATTGTTGCGACCGTAACCGGCACCGATGCGGCCGGGAACACGGTCACCGGGTCGACGGACCGACATGTCATCGTCGATCTGAACGCCGTTGCGGGAGTGACGATTGATAACATCACCGCTGATAACGTGCTCAACGCGCAGGAGTCTGACGTCACTGTGCATCCGACGACGACGGTGACGGGCTCCGTGACTGGCGATGTGAAGTCCGGCGATATCGTAACACTGGAAGTGGACAATCATACCTACACCGCGACGGTTGATAACCAGCTGCATTATTCGGTGGATATCGACACCCAACACCTGAACGCCGACCACTCAATTGTGGCGAAAGTCACTGGTCATGACGTTCACGGTAACGATCAGGACGCCAGCTACACGAAGAACTTTACGCGTGATACCACGGCGGCAGCGACGGTGACCATTAACACCGTCGGCGGTGACGATGTCATTAATGCGGATGAAGTGAAGGCAGGCCAGATTGAAGTCAGCGGCACCGTGGGTGGCGATGTGCATAAAGGCGATAAAGTGCATATCACCGTCAATAACATCACGGTGGATGCCGATGTGGTCGAACTGCCGCATATGAACGGACAACTGGGCTACTCCGCGTTAGTGAGCACCGCTGGTCTGCAAACCGATCCCACTATTTACGTTAGCGTGACGGGTGAAGATGCGGCGAAAAATACCCAGACTGCGAACAGTCAGAAACCGGTGACCATTGACACCAATGTGGTGGCAGAAATTCATCTGGATAAGGTGTCGGATGATGATGTGTTGAATAACGCGCAAACGAAACTTCAGCACACCAAAATCAGCGGCTATGTCACCGGTGATGTTGACGTTGGCGATCTGGTCACCATCAGGGTCGGCGGCAAAGACCTGGTGGCGAAAGTTACCAGCAGCGGCGGTAAAAAAGTGTTTAGCGTCGATGCCAGCACCGTGGATTTGGTCCATGACCAGAATATTACGGCACATGTGACCGCCCATGATGATGCGGGCAACCGTCAGGAAATCGATACTGCGAAAACCCTCACCATTGATCGGGAGGCGAAGGGGACGGTGGATATCGATAACGTCATTGCTGACAACGTCCTGAACCAGCAGGAGCTGCAGGCGCTGAAAACGACGATTACCGGTACTGTGGGAGGGGATGCGCAGAAAGGCGATCCGGTGGTTTTAACGATTGGTAACCGTACATTTAATGGTTCGGTGGACGTGCTGCCAAGCGGCAAGCTGGGCTATCAGATTGATGTGGATACCGATGTATTAAAAGCCAACACCAGTATTGATGCCAAAGTCACCGGCCAGGATGCGCCCGGCAACCCGTACAGCATCCATATATCCCATTCTTACGTGGTTGATGATCATGCCGAAGGTACGATTGTCATCAATAACGGTATTGCAGGGGATAACGCGGTAAACCAAACGGAATCTCAACACGACACCGTTATTTCTGGCGTCGTTACCGGTGATGCGAAAATGGGGGATAGCGTCACCCTGACGGTGAACAGTTTCTCCACAACGGTGAAGGTGACACAGGATCCGCACAGCAATAAATTGGTTTACGCAGTTGCGGTACCGACCAGCGCGCTGAATGAAGGCGATAACGACGTTCAGGTGAAAACCACGGTTAAGGATGCGGCAGGTAACACGCTGGATGTGACCGATCATAAAACCGTGGTGCTGGATACTCACGCTGATGCCACTATCGTGGTGGATAAAATCACCGGCGATAACCACATTTCGCAGGCAGAGTCGCAGAACGCGATCACCCACCTTACCGGTAGCGTGACCGGTGACGTGCATGATGGTGAACACATTACAGCGCGGGTCAATGGTCATCAGTACGATACGGTTATTCATCTGAATAATAACGAACTGCGTTATGACTTTGCGGTGGATACGTCGACCTTGCGTACCGGCCATAATCGCGTCAGCGTGATGGTTGAGGCGAACGATAACCACGGCAATACCACGACACATGCGCAAATGGCTGATGTCACCATGGAAGATCATGCGCCAGTGAAAGCGCATGCGGCAGACAAGGGACAGCACGCCGCAGCACAGCATGCGCTGCACAATCTGTTTGATGACAGCGCATTGTCTTTGTCATACGCGCCAGCGGCATCCGCGCACGGACAGGCGGCAGCCGTACTGGGTCCTGACGATAAAGCGAAGGCCGTGCTCGATAAAGTCGACCTGAGCGATTTGGCCCGTGAGCTGCATGAAGGCGTTGATATTGCGAAGTACATTCAAAGCGGCGGCGATCATCATCTGATTGCCAGCCCGGCGAAGGTTGCGCATGGCATTGACACGGCAGTCTCCACACCGTTGAGTAGCGATGTGCATGCGTCAACGTACTCGCTGGATCACCTGATCGCCAAACCGGAACAAAATCACTCTCACTAACGGAAGCTGACTGCCCTGTGTACACGGGGCAGTCGCGTCACGACATATTAATCTAAGGCAACAAGATGAATGCTGTTCCACCTGATGAACACGGCACTGAAATAGACAACCAACAGTTCCTGGCCATGCTGCAAAAGAGCGACCTGGAGATGGTGCGCGTATTGGATGACTTGATTTACCTGTTGATCCGTAAAGGCGTTATAGCGATTACCGATCTACCGCCGATGGCGCAGGTTAAATTAATGAATCGCGCGAACGCGCGTCAGGAACTCGGAGGGTTAGAACAACTGCTCGGTAACGATGACCGAATTTTTTAACGGCAACAGACAGCCTGCAGACAACGTAGAAAATGCCCGGTGGCGCAGGCTTACCGGGCCTACAAAAATCATAACTATTTGATTTTATAGGCCAGATAAGCGAAGCGCTATCCGGCAAAAGCAAGCAAAACAACGGTGCCCAGACGGCCTGTTTTCATCACAGCGGTGCGGGCTCGCCTAACAGCTGTCCCATTGCGCCATCCACGCCCAATTCCTGCAACACCTTAAGCTCACCTGCGGTTTCAACGCGCTCGGCAATCAGCGGTAAATCAATACTGCGGGTGGCGTTACAGAGCACTTCAATAAACAAGCGCTTATCTTTTTCTTTGTCGATATGGCGGATATAGCTGCTGTCGATTTTCAGATACGCCAGGCCCCACTGTGACAGATGACCAATCATATCGAAGCGACTGCCGAAGTGTTGCAGGCCCAGCGAGCAGCGATATTGACTTACGGCTTTAACAAACATCGCCATTTGGTTCGGCCCAGGTAGCTGGTTTTCATCCAGCTCGAGAATTAACCGACCGGCCAGCTTTGGTGCGTATTTCAGCGGATTTAACAGGTCGGAAATGGCGCGAGCACTGGTTACTGAACTGCCTGAAATACTCAGCGCTAACTTACCGGGGGCGATTATCAGCTGATTTAAGGTCAGTTTTAACATGACCTTGTCCAGACGATGGCTCCAGCCAAAGCGGTGGATCCACGGCAGGAAACGACCGGCGTTAATGGTATTGCCCTGCTCATCAACAATGCGCGACAGCACTTTGTAATGCAGGATTTTATCCGGCTGATGACAATCGACCACGGGCTGATACACCAGCTGAAATTGCTGATTCTCCAGCGCGTGCTCCAGACGCACAAACCATAAATGCTGATCTTCGCTCGCTGTGGCGACCTCTGTCGTCGGCACGACCTGGTGGTCGGTATGCGTTTCCGCTTCGACCAGCAGACGATCGGCCTGAATCAACAACGACTGCGGACTGTCTCCGGCGCTGAAGGGCACCATGCTGCAGTAGGCGACCGGCTGTTGATCTGACATTCCGGTGGCATAAAATGCCGTCAGTTTTTGCGTCAGCGAAGTACGCAGTTCCAGCATCTCACCGTGCGTGACGCCGGGGCAGAGCAGGGCGAACTCGCCGCCCCGAATGCGGGCGAGCGTGCTGTCGAGCGGCGCGTATTTGGCTTTGTGTGCATTCAACAGGTTGGCGATATTCAGCAACAGCTTATCGGTATGTGGACCGCCAAAACGCTGGTTCAGCCCCCCCAAATCCTGAACGCGAACCAACATCAAATAGCCCGGTGCGGTATCCGCATCGCTCAGTCGCGCCTGCAACTGCATATCAAATGCGCGGCGGTTGGCAATACCGGTCTGGCTGTCGAGATAGGCCTCATTGTGCAGGCGCTCGCTGTAGATAGCCTGCTCTTCAAAGAGTGATTTCAGCTTGGTCGCCATCAGGTTCATGGCTGCGACGACCCGGCGCAGTTCCGGCGTTTTTGGCAGTTCAGGCAGCGTCAGGAATTCGCGACGGGTAATCGCTTCTGATTGTTTCGCCAGATAGTTAAGCGGGCGCAGCAGTTTACGCAACAGCATAACCCCCGCCAGCAGGCAGGCCAGACTACAGGACAGCATCCACACCAAATTGCCTACAGTGCTGCTCCACAAACGTTGCACCGCAAAGATGGGGTCACTGGTGACCTCCACGCGGGCGGCCTGCTGCCAACCGCGCATAATGGTGGCATTGCCCGTTTGCGGGACCACATCCACCAGATCAACAAACCAGCCGGGTACATCCGGGATTGACGCCGCCGCGTGACGTTCCAGCATCGTTGTACCGTTGGTCAGATCGACGATGCGGATTTTTTGATAGTAACCACTATCAAAAATAGAGCTCACCATCAGCTCGATCATCGCCGGATCGTTGACGTTCGGTGTGAGTGAAACCCCCAGAGCCGTTGCCGCATCCTGGGCATGCGCCAGCAGCTGGTTGTTGTATTGATGGCGGGAGCTTTCCAGCGTCACAATAAAACTGCCGCTGAAGACAATCATCATGAAAAGAGAAATAGAAAAAAGTAACTGTTTAAAAAGTGACACTGACGTTCCCTATTTATCTATCGGGAAGCCTTCTTCCCGCATTTTGGTGAATACTTGCTGCCAGCGAGAAAGTCTCTTGCTGTCTCCAATACGTTTTGTGTTCTGGTTGCCCGGCAGCCACAGGCCGCTATCGTTAAATGAGTACACCGGTAATAAATCCTGACGCTGGCTGGCCGGTGAAAGGGTGTTTGTCAGACTATCGAGAACCAGAGGGATGGCGTCAGGCGTGGCATACCAGGTCAGTACCATATGTGCGCGGTTTAAACGTAGGGCTTTAACGTAAGTGATACGCAGCTTCTCTTCGGAAACGCCCAACTGCCGCAGCGTGAAATATTTCGCGATGGCGTAGTCTTCGCAGTCCGCTTTACCCTGGCGCAGGGATTCCACCGGCGTCGCCCAGTAATCGACGTTGTGCCAGACGTCGCTATCCTCGGCGTAACGGAGCTGGGTATTAAAAAACAGATTTACCGCGCGCAGCTGTGTTTGCTCATCGGCATGGCGCAGTTGAATTAAGAGCTTTTGCCAGGCGTTGATGCGCTGTTGTGCCGCAGCGCTGGCGGGGCCATAGAGGACATCGGACTTCTGCATGATGGTGGCAAAATCCCACGCCGCGCGCAGCGAATTGACCATCAATAGCAACAACAGCGCCCCAGGGATCTGCCAGAGGCGAAGTAAGCGAGTGAGTGAACAGACGCTTATTTTTTTCAAGGGTGATGCTGACACGGTGTAGGAGGTTGATTTCCCGTATGTTTACAGGCATAAGGCGCCAGCCATTTTTTGCGCAGCTGTACATTAATAGGGGAAGCGAAAATGGTTTTCAGTGAACTGTCGATGAACGCCACAAACTGCGGATCGTTTTTGCGCATCATAATGGCATAGTGCATATCCGCGCCGATGGTTTCGGCTGACACGCTGAATGTGTCAGGCAGTTCACTCTGATTAATCAGCGGCCAGGCCAGGATATCATCGATAAACAGCGCTGCAGATTCATTCTGCGCCATTTTATTAAACGCCCCGTTTATCGTGGTAGTGGTTATTGTTGAAATATTAAGATGCTGTTCCCGGTTCGCCTTGTTGAATTCCAGCAAATCTTTTGAACTACCTGTCAGGCTAACCGTTCGTCCTTTTAAGTCAGCCAGGGAATGGATATTATTTTTACGTAAAGAGATGATGCGCATTTTCGCGATGTAGTAGTTAACGGAAAATGAAACGCTGGAGGTCCGCTCTGGCGCGTTAGTATTTACGCCACAGTCCATGTCTATTTTACGTGTTTTTAATGCAGAAAAGCGTTCCGCAAAATTCACCGGAATATAATGAATGGTTAAGTTATTGAGCTTGAGATACTGCCGCAGTTTGTCCGCAATCAGGTTACACACCGCAATGGTATACCCCGTTACCTTGCCGTTTTGGTCGGTAAAGGAAAACGGCGGCAGCTGGCGATAACCCACGTTCAGTACGCTGCTGATTTGTATGTGTTCCAGCGTGGCGGCATTCTGCTGCGCCATCAACACAGGGGACACGGTGAGGCCAGCCAGTAAAATCAGCCCCTGCGCCACACGTTTTATCCGGGCCATCTCATGCTTAATTATATTTTTCATAATCAAAACCGATCTTCTTTTTTGCTGACGTTAATGCTTTCAGATTATCTGACATGGGAATATTTAAATTGATGGCTTTCGGCGGTATTGGAGACTGAAACCATTTATTGTACAAGGTCGTAAACTCACCGCTGGTCATCAGAGAAGATAACGTGTCATCCACAAAAGCTTTAAATTCTTTATCGTGTAAAGGGAGCAGCAGCCCCGCCGGAAGTGGCGCACTGAGCGCAATACGGGATAGCATATATTCATCCGGGTTGGCGGCCTGCGCAATCATCCCTTTTAATAATACAGTGCTGGAAATCAGCGCCGGATAGGCGCCGCTCTGAACGCCATTGAAGGCGACGTTGTTGTTAGTATCCAGCTCAATATTAATGTTAAGCGCGTTGGCGGTATTAATTTTCTGTAGTTGCTCAACGTAAACTGTGCCGCTTTTTACCAGCACGCTGTGCCCGGAAAGTGCTTGTAGATTGCCATTATAATCATTCCTACGCATCACATAGCGAGTGCTGGAAAAGTAAAATGGTAATGAGAATTCGCTAATGCTGTGGCGACCCTTCGAATAAAAAGCCGGAATGCACATGATATCGGCCATGTGTTTTTTAATGAGCACAAACTGAGATGCCGAGTTTGCGCGCACCCATTGCGTTTTCAATGTTTTAAGCTGCAGTTTGGTTTTCAGCGCAGCGACGATATTTTTACAGATATCAATGGAATAGCCAGCAGGTGACGTGCCTTCCTGGTACGAGAAAGGAAAGGCATCATCCTGGTAACCGAGGGTGATAGTTTTCATACTGGCAATCTTCTCCAGCGTGCGCTGCTCGGGCGAAACATCCGTCGCGCAGCGTGCAGAGAAGGGGATTAACAGCGCAGCGGCAAGCACAATACGCGTTGTCAAACGCAGGCGATTAGTCATGCATAACCTCTTCTGCAAGGGCTTCATCGGCAAAAGCAGACAACACGTCACGCTCGCGCAGCGGATAGCTGAAGAAATATCCCTGCACATGTTGGCACTTAATTTTGCGCAAAATGTTGCGCTGGAGCGGTGTTTCCACCCCTTCCGCGGTGACGGAGATATTGTACTTTTGCGCGAACTGGATAAGCATCACAATCAAGTACTGGCTGGCATTATCCTGCTCTAATTTATCGATAAGCGTGCGGGCAATCTTGATGCGCGTGAAGGGGTAGACCAGCAAATAGTCCAGCGCGGCGTAGCCTGTTCCCAGATCGTCCATTGCGATGTCGATCCCCATCGCGCGGATCTCTTTCAGTACCGGGAGGGCAATAGACTGATCCAGTTTCTCGGATTCGGTGATTTCAATTTCGAGTCGATTGGCTGACAGTTGGCTGGTGCGTAACGCTTCTTTGATGACGTCGACCAGCCCTGGGCTGTGTAGCTGGTTGGCTGACACATTGACGGCAATGCGGATGTGTTCCGGCCATTTTGCGGCGACGGCGCAAGACTGGCGAATGACCCATTCACCTAAACGCACAATCAGGCCCGAGCTTTCAGCAATATTGATAAAGTAATCCGGGTAAATCAGCCCTTTCGTCGGGTGATTCCAGCGGATCAGAGATTCGTAGCCGTGAACCGTTTCATCCTGCAGATTAACGATGGGCTGGTAGTAAAGTTCGAACTGCTCGTTATCAATACCATCAATAATTTCCTGATTAATGAACAGGCTGTGGCTCTGTTTCATCACCATGCCGTCTTCGAAGAAATGGAAGCAACCGCGGCCATGGTGCTTGGAGGCATACATGGCCAGATCGGCATTGATCATCAATGTTGAGGTATTATTGCCCTGATAAGGTGCGCTGGTAATGCCAATGCTGCAACTGATAGAGAACGTGTGGGTGCTCCAGCTAAACGGTGTGCTCAGCGCGCGGAGAATACGTTTCGCCAGCCGGTTCGCCTCTTTAACGGCGTTGTCGCTGACCTGTTGCAGAATCGCAAACTCATCCCCGCCCAGACGTGCCGCCATATCGTTTGGCCCCAGCAATAATTGCAGGCGCTGCGCCACGTTGATTAACACTTCATCGCCGGCTTTATGGCCGAAGGTGTCGTTTACCGGCTTGAAGTTGTCGAGGTCAATCAACAGCAGGTTGAACGGTTTCTCTGCCTGCTGGACTTCACTGACGCGTTTATCCAGCGCCAGTCCGAAAGAGACGCGATTGGGTAAGCCTGTCAGCGAATCATGATGGGCCATATGCTCCATTTTTTGTGACATCTCATGCATACGCTGTAGATAGCCGCGTTCTTTCATCGCGACGCGCAATTTTTCAATGGCGCTGGCGAGATGTCCAATCTCATCATCCTGGTCAAGATAGGGGGTGACAGAGTCGGTTTCTTCGCGGGCAATGCGGGTAATGGAGTTAATCAGCAACGGAACCGGGCGGAACAGACGGCGCATGAACAGCGTCACCAGCGTCAGCGTTGCCAGTAAAATGAGGACGAAAATGATACTGCTTTTTTTCAACATCGCATCATAGGCAGCGTACAGATCACTCTTCTTACCAATGCTGCTTATCAGGCTGCCGAGGATTTCACCTGAGGGCGTCAGAACAGGGACGGCGCTGATGAAGCACGCTTCGCCGTTGATCTGGGCAAATCCGATATAGTCGTTGACCAGCACATCGCGTGGCAAACGCCCGGCGAAGGAGATTACCCCGTCGCCCTCTTCCGACTTATTGTTGATGCCCACGAAACCTTTATCGGGCGTATACAGGAACATCCAGGTGGGATTGTGCGTTTGCGCTGAGGCCAGTGCCAGAACGTCTACCGGGTTATAGCCGGTCTGAATAATGGAGTCGGTATCGCCAAGCTGTCTGTCCGAGACAATACGGGATATTTGCCCCGTGTCGCGGGTTTCAACCGAAACGGTGGTATACACGCTGCGGATGATGTAGGTCATGATCTGGGCGTTGGCTTCTGCTCTCTGTACCCACTGCTGATAAGAAAAGTTGTCGATCAGGCTCCAACTGGTAAAGGCACCAGCACCAAACGCAATAATGATCCCCGCCAGCAAAAACTGTGTTATTTTGCCGGTGATCGAATGTTGCCATCCTTTTATTGCCTTTAGGGAAAACAGAGACGTGGCCACGGATTCTTTTTAATTCCTGAAAATACACATATATGCTGAATTAAATTTTTTTATGACTTAATGAAATAACAGTATGGGTATTTTTGTTACAAGTAAGTAGATGAAAGGTGTGAAACTCTCAGGTACAACATTTAATTAACACTGGAGCTGAATGGCTAACGATAAAATAACGGTGTATAAATATAAGGATCGCTGTACATTTCGTCAACAGGTAAAAATGTACATTAAAACACAATTTCATTCAGTGGTGATGTGTCATATTAATGTTGACATTAATACCTGTAAGGAATGTTTTTTGTACACACGTTAAAGATGTGCGATGGATACGCTGACGGCGCTGTATTTTTACACTATTAATCAATTGATTAGGTGGCTTATTAACTGGTGAGATAAAAATAAAAATATCATGATATGTCCATTTTTATCTATAAATGATGGTTTATTTTCTGATGCGATATGAATAAGATGCACGCTTCAATGTAGAACCTTTTTTATTTTCTCAGTGTGCGGTTAATGTCATCAATTTTACAATGGTTAATGACTGGCCCAAATGGATTTGTTTGCGACATTAGAATCTGGATTAAAGTCCTATTGGTATAGTGTATAGCGGATAAATTGATTTGGACGCAATAATAAATACAAACACTGCAAAAATCACTCGTGAATGGTGTCTGCCGCTTGCTATTCCTGGCCTTTTTTATCCACTGGCACACTATCTTAACGGTTACTGCATTCTTAATAATACTCTATTAACCGTTTACGATCTCAAATTAGCCGTATTTTCCGCCGCATTGGTTCTCTTTGGTTATCGGGTTCTGCCGGGGATAATGCTGTTTCTGGCGGTGATGTTTTGGGTTGGTCCTGCAGGCGAACACGTGGATGCGTTGTGTCTGACGGCGGCATCGACGCTGAGCTATGCCATTTATCGTAAAGTGACGGGCAGACGCAGTAGCGCCAGCTTTAGCCGGATCACCATCAGCCTGAATCGTATGATTTGGCTCTGCGGCTACAACATTTTGCTGTATCTGCTTTTCAGCAAAATTTTCGCCTTTGTGGTTCCCCACAGTCAGCGATCGGATGTGGCGAACCTGCATATTATGAGTCTGGAAATGCTGGTGCGTGTCCAGGGACTTGCTAACGGTTGCCTGACGGGGATCCCCTTTTTCTACAAAGCATTTCGCATCCTGCGCCGACCGTCCTGGTTGTTTACCTTTATTAAGTCGATCGGCGAACAATGCAAAGGCAATGTCACGGTATACGGCGTCATGGCGTGGTGTACCGTGCTTATTGGTCTGATGCTATGTTTAACGTCGCCCTATAACTCGAATATTTTCTTCTCATTCTACAGCCTGATCCTGCTTTTCCCGTTGATGCTGTGGGGAGCTATTAAGATTGGCCACTCATTTACGATGCTGGTGTGGACGGTGGTATTAATTATTCTGGGCAAGCATAACGATAATTATATCGCCAGCGATGAGAGTTTCATGCTGCACCAGGCTATGGTTTCAACGCTTATTTTTATCTTTTCACTCACCATTGTGATTATGGGCGCGCTGGCAAAATTTACCCGTCAACGATTTAGCCAGGCGCTGATATTAGGTCTGACCGACCCGATGACGGGCATGGCAAACTTGCGTGCGCTGAAGACGGAGCTGTTTACGACCGAGCATGCGACGGTGTGCCTGATTCAACTCCCCGAACTGGAGCTTTTTTCCCGTCGCTACGGTTTTCATTTTCGTACCCGTTATCAGAAAATTTTGGCTGAGCATTTGCAAAAGCACTTGGTCGAAAGTGAGAAGGTCTATTATCACGCCGGTTATGATCTGCTGATCAGGCTGGAAAATTGTACCTGGGAGCGGTTGTGTGATTTATACCAGGCTGCTAACGGTTTTCGCCTTTTTCATAATAATCAGCGGCTGGGGTTTCGCAGTGGTTTGGGCTATTGCCTGATTCACGATGTGAGCGATGACATCTATCAGTTGGTGGGGAAACTGGGCATGGTCGCGGGGTTGTCTCTGACCAACGGCAGACCCGAAAACTTGGAAACGCAACATAGCCGCATGCTTGGCAACCATATTGTGGATAAAACCGATATTCGCACGGCGTTGCAAAATGCGTTGGATAACAATGCGTTTGTGCTGATGGCCCAGCCTATTGTCAGCACCCAGGGCGAAGAACACTATCATGAAATATTGATCCGCATGTTAAACGATAAGGGTGAGTTTATTTCGCCAAACAGTTTCCTGCCGGTGGCGCATGATGCGGGGCTGGCACCGGAAATCGATTTATGGGTCATCGAAAATACGCTCAAAGCCATGTGTCACCATCCACAGCGTTGCTTTTCTATTAACCTGGCACCGGTGACGGTGTGTCGTTCAAATATTGTCTCGAAGATCACCCAGCTCTTACAGGAATACGCCGTCGCGCCGCAGCGAATTATTTTTGAGATTACCGAAGCGGATACGCTGTCCGATAAACAACAAACCGTAGAAACGCTGCGTTTAATTCGCCAATTAGGCTGCCGAGTGGCGATTGATGATTTTGGTACCGGGTTCGCCAGCCATGCGCGTTTGATGAATATCGAGGCGGACATTTTGAAAATTGATGGCTCGTTTATTCGGCGGATCACGGAAAGTGAAATCAGCTACTACATCGTTGAATCATTCTGCCGCGTTGCCGAAATGAAAAACATGCAAGTCGTCGCCGAATTTGTGGAAAACGCCAGTATTCAGGCATGCCTGGAGCAAATGAACGTGGGGTGGTTGCAGGGATATCACATTGGTAAGCCGACACCGCTGCTCACGCTGAAATAGCGTGGCGCCAGCACAATTCTGACTCAAAAAAAGAACAGCGCCTTCTCAGACAGAGAATAAAAAATATGAGTGACATGATTAAAGTAAAAGAACGCCCGGCGGCCATATCTTCAGACGGACCCACTGCACGAGTGCTCGCCTGGCTGCACAGTATTCACCTGGGTGTCGCGATGAAACTCGGCATGATTCTGGTGGTGTGCATTGCCACGCTGCTGATTGGCGCCTCTTTTATGTTATCGAATTATCTGTCCAGCGAGCTGCAGGTTAATGCGCTGGAAATGATCAAAACCAACACCCGTATTTTCCACAACAATATCTCTAATGAGTTTCAACGGGTTACCCGGGATGCGGAACATTACAGCAATGTTTACATTAATAATTATCAGAATGTAGCCAATAAGCCACTGCGCTCTATGGACGCGTCTGAACTAAAAGCCGTTTTGAGTAACCCCAATACAAACGACCATTTCACCGAATTAACCAGCGTCTTTGCCAGTACCTTTATTCTGCAGGGCGAGCAGTTTGTTCGCGTCAGCAGCACGTTGCTGGCCAGTTCCGGTAACACGGCGACGGCAACGGTATTGGGGCGCGATAATCCGGCATTGCCATTACTGCTGAAAAATAAACCGTTTTCTGGCGTGGTCACGCTGTTTGGTAAGCAGTTTATTAGCCACTATGAGCCGATTGCCGATAAATATGGTCAGGTGATTGGTGCCGTGGCGGTCGGGTTTGATGTCAAACAGACCCTGCAACCGATCATCAGGCAGTTATTGGATGTGCATATTGGTAAAAATGGCTACGCCTACGTGCTGGATGCCGGGTTCGACCCCGGGCGTATGTTGGCACACCCTTCGCTGGCTAACCAGCAGGCGGTGAATATTACTGATGCCAACGGTTATAAGCTGTTTGCCGATATCCTCGAACATAAAAATGGCATCACCTACTACAACTGGGTGAGTGGTTATGGTGTCGCACCTAAGACCAAAGTTGCCGTCTATGAGTACATTGAAGGGATCAACTGGATCATCGCCACCACCAGCTATGTGGATGATGTCGCCAAGAGCAGCAATCTTGTGCGCAATGGCCTGTTGCTGTTCACCGCGTTGCTGTTACCCATCATTTTATTGCTGATTGCGATTGCCAGCCGCTTCCTGATTTCACGCCGTCTAAACCGTGTGCTGAGAATTGCGCAGACCATCGCGGAAGGTGACTTAACGGTGGATGTGCAGGTCGATCATCCTGATGAAATTGGCGAACTGCTCGGCGCGGTAGAAATGATGCGCCAGCGCCTGCACTCGCTGGTGGGGGATATGGTGTCTCATGCGAACTCAGTGCACCAGGCATCATTGCACATCACCGAGGCGGTAGACGGCCAGGCCTCAACCAGCGTGGAAACCTCATCTTCAGTGGCTGAAATTACCTCCACCATGGAAGAGCTGTCGGCCTCTTCCACCCAGATAGCCGAGCATTCGCGGGCGGTGGTCGATATTGCCAACCAGACGCTTGAGGATTGCAATAAAGGATCGGATTCGATGTCGCAGCTGCTGATGCGTATGACGGATATCGACAACGATAACCAACAAAACATGCGTGAAATCATGATGCTCGGCAACAAGTCGACGGAAATCAGCCGCGTGATGGTGATCATTAACAGTGTGGCGGATCAAACCAAACTGATCGCCTTTAACGCCGCGCTGGAAGCGGCCAGCGCCGGAGAAGCCGGGAAACGTTTCTCCGTGGTGGCGGCTGAAATCCGTCGTCTGGCGGATTCAGTCACCGAATCGACGGTTGAAATCGAGAATAAAATTAGTGAAATCCAGAACGCGATTAATCGCCTGGTGCTGAACGCGGAAAAAGGTGGCGAGAGCATAAAATCGGGGACGAGGGCGTGTCAGCTGAGCGCTGAGCACCTGAATGATATCGTCGTTACCGCAGAGCAAACCTCTACGGCGGCGCTGCAGATCTCGCTGTCTACCCAGCAGCAGAAAACCGCCAGCAATCAGGTGGTCATGGCGCTGCGTGAAATTGTTGTCGCCAGTAACTACACGTCGCAGTCGATCAAAGACATTCTGATTGTGAGTCAGGATATGACACAGCTGTCGAAGGCGCTGAAAGAGGCCTCTGCATCATTCACCCTGATGGATATGGATGCATGAGTAGCCGCGGTATTCGGGTACTGATCCTGGATTTGGGCAGCGTGTCGCGCAACCAACTGGTCAAGCAACTGGAAGATCATCCACATATTTCGGTGGTTGGGCAGGCGGCCCATCGCCGCCAGGCAATGCGGTTGTTGCAACAGTTAGGGCCTGATCTGCTGATCCTGACGCTGGAAACGTCGACCGCCGATAACGTCGAGATCGTCGAAACCATCATGGCGACCAGCGCAATCCCTATCCTGGTCATGCATTTTGGTGGTGAAAATGCAGGCGATGAGGATTACATCTCTCGCGGGGCGCTGGCGGTGTTGCACTATAACTACGACTCCCCACTCGCCATCCGTACACTGCATCGACAGGTGGAACTGCTGGTGGGCGTGAAGGTCATCCGTCATATCAAGGGGTTACGCTACCCTGCAGAACCGAGTGTGTCGGGCACGCGATTGGCAATGGAAACGGTTGAGACCACGGCCGACTGGCCCTATGTGCTGGCGATTGCCTGTTCGACCGGTGGGCCGCAGGCACTGAGCAAACTGTTGCAGGATTTACCCGGTACGTTCCCGTGTCCGGTACTGATTGCCCAGCACATTGCCGATGGTTTCGCCAAGAACATGGTGCACTGGCTGGACAGCGTAACCGATCTGAAGGTACGGCTGGCGCAGGATAATGACCCGGTGGAGGCCGGAAATGTCTATATCCTGCCACCGGAACAGCATCTGATCGTCAAAAGTAACCAACGGCTGGCGACGGTTCCACGACAAGAAAGCGACGTGTATCACCCCAGCTGCAATCTGTTACTGGAGTCGGTCGCTGAGGTGTTCCGCGAAAAAGCGGTTGGGCTGATCATGACCGGAATGGGCAGCGATGGATGTCGCGGCATCGAGCTTATCGTCCAGCGAGGTGGACGAACGCTGGCGCAAGATGAAGAAAGTTCGGTGGTCTTTGGTATGAACAAGAACGCGATTGATAAGCAGCTCATACACCGCACGATCCCGCTGAATGGCCTCGCGAAGGTGCTGCTTTCGATGGCAGGTCACGGGCATTTCGAGAGTACATTGCCATGATACCCAACCTTCCAGAATATGCCCGCTTGATCAAAGAACGGGTGGGTTTGCACTTTGATAATGCGATGGAAGCGCTGCTGAAATCGGCGCTGAGTCAGCGCATGGCTGAGCGTAATATCACTGATTATTATGAATACTATGAAAAACTGCGGCTGTCGCAGGATGAGTTTGATCGCTTTATTACCCTGATTACGATTAACGAAACGTATTTTTTCCGTGAAAGCGACACGCTGGATTTAATCTGCGAAAAATGGGTGCCGCGCATCATGCAACAGCGTAGCGGTCCGGTGCGTATTCTTAGCGCAGGGTGTTCATCAGGGGAAGAAGCCTACTCGCTGGCCATCAAACTGCATGAAAAGTACCAGGATGGGATGGCGGAACGGGTTGAACTCTACGGCTGTGATATTGACCCGGCAATTCTCGCGAAAGCCAGAAATGCCAGCTATTCCAGCTACTCGTTTCGTGGCGTCGATCCGTTAATTCAGCAGCGCTATTTTACCCGTACGGGAAACCAGTTTCGGCTGCATGACGTCATCCGTGAAAAAGTGTCATTCCACCGCACCAACATCATCAAAGAGCAACTGCTGCCGGAAGTGGACATTATTTTGCTGCGCAACGTGTCTATCTATTTCGACACGCCGACCCGCCGCGAGCTGCACGCAAATTTGCAAAAGATGCTGCAGCCGCACGGCGCTCTGTTCTTCGGCAACGCAGAAACGCTGGCGAACAATTTCGATATCCTGAAGCTTGAGCAGGAAGAGAGCATTTTCTATTTTTGCCACCACGCTGAATCTCCTCGGGTTGTGCCAACACCACGGGCTACGCCGCGCGTGACCGTTACCGCCCCCGTTGTTGCCGTCGAGCCTGCCGCACCCGCGACGCTTAAGTCTGACGACTGGCTGAAAAAGGCGCGTGCCTGCCTCGATGAAAAACGTTTTTCCGATGCTGAAAAGTGTATCGCCTGCGTATTACGCAGCGATCCAGGCCATCAGGATGCGCTGCTGATTCAGGGCGTGATTGCGCTTGAGCAGCGAGAGTTCTCGCAGACCACCGGCAATGCGCAAAAGATCCTCGCCCAGGATGAATGGTCGGCAGAGGCAAAAATGTTGCTCGGTCTGGCGATGATGTGGCAGCACCAGACGCAGCAGGCGATTGCCTGGTTCAAACAGGTGGTTTATCAGGAACCGGGTTACTGGCCCGCGCATTATTATCTGGCCGAAATGTATCGCCAAAGTGAACTTCACCAGCCCGCGCAGCGGACTTATCGCGTGGTGATGCAATTACTTAACGATGAAATCAACAATCCTTCAACGGTGTGTCGTCTACGTTTGCCGATGGTCTTTCCCGGCACGACGTTTCGCTTTCTGTGTGAACATCAACTGGCGCAATTCGCCCATCAAAGCGGGTAATAAGAACGATTATGGCTATCGATCTGAAAAAATTCGTTCTGCGTTTTATTGATGAAGGGAGAGGTCATTTGCAGACGCTCAGCGAGGGGGCCTTTCTGCTCTCCGCTGGGGAACATACTGATGCCGGGATCGGTGAGATGTTTCGCGCCGCGCATACCCTGAAAGGGGGCGCTCGGATGCTGAAACTGCAAAGTATCGCCGATGTCACGCATCACCTGGAGGACGTCCTGAGCGAACTGCGGGAAAAAAAACTGACGCCGGACCGGGCGCTGGGCAACCTGATTCATGAAGCGGTGGAGTATCTCTCAAACCAATTGACCCAGCTTTTTGTTAGCGCAGGGGATAACCAGCTGCCGCCTGCGGATGTGGGGCTGTGTGAACGTCTTGCCTATGCGAGCCGTGGTGAAGCCGCTACGTTGGCGGTGGAGGCGGTTATTCACGCGGACAAACCCGCGCCGTCGGCGGCGTCGATTACCGTGGACGGTGGCATTAAGCAGGCTGACTTCGTGCGCGTCAAGCTCAACAAGCTGGATGATCTTATCGACATTCTGGGGGAAGTGGTCGCCGGTCATGACCGCCTGGAACAGCAGATACAGAACCTGAGTCACATTGTGCCGCGGCTGTTAGGGCTAAGCGCAGAGCAACTTCGTCAGCAGATCCGCGATTTCAGCGCCCAGTTAAAAGAGAGCGTCCAGGTTCAGCATTTGCAGATGTTTGAACTGTATGACGTGGCGGCGCGGATCCGCATGCTCCCGCTTTCCACGCTCTTTGAGCCGATTTCATTGCAGGTGAGTGAGCTGGCCTCCACGCTGAATAAGCAGGTGGTCTGCCGCTTTGTGGGCGGGGAAGTGGAGATTGACCGCCAGCTTATTGACCGGCTATCGGAGTCGCTGACGCATCTACTGCGCAACGCGGTCGATCACGGCATTGGTGACATTGATGAGCGGTTGGCGCTCGGTAAATCCACGCGCGGTACGATCACCATCACTACCCAGCAGGATGGCAGCGGAATATTACTGCGGGTGGAAGATGATGGCCGTGGGCTGAACTATCCGGCCATCAGCGCGAAGGCGGTCAGTAGAGGACTGGTTCCCGCGTCGATGGCCGGGCAGCTCTCCGAGCAGGAGTGCAATGAACTTATTTTTCATCCCGGTTTTTCAACCAGCAAAATCGTTTCTGAACTGTCCGGTCGCGGCGTCGGTCTTGATGTGGTGCGCAAAACGGTGGTAACCGATTTGCAGGGGGATTTGCAGGTGTACAGTCGGCAAGGTGTCGGAACGAGTTTCACGCTGCGTCTGCCGGTATCACTGACAATGATGCGTATCCTGCAATTTGAAGAGCAGGGACACCTGTTTGGGTTGCCCGCTCAGTACGTGGTTGAGGTGGTGGAGTACACCCCGGAAGGGATCAGCGATATTGCCGGACGCCCGGCCATTATTTTGCATAACGAGTTTATTCCGGTGGTTTGCGCAGGCCTGCTACTCGGTATACACGCACGTCAGGGAAGCCGTTCTCCGGCGGGGCAGCGCTTAATCATTGTGCAGAATCAGTACAGCAAGATGGCGCTGCGGGTCGATAAGTTGCTCGATGAGCGCAAGATGATGATCAAACCGCTACCGAAGCATATGCAACAGCAATCGCTGGTATCCGGAATGGTCCAGACGCCGGAGAACCAGCTGGTCAGTATTTTACAAGTTCCGGCGTTGATGGCGATGGCGCAGCAATCGCGACAAACCAGTACGCCCGTAAAACCGGTGAGTGTGGCGCAAAACGCCTGGCATGTGCTGGTGGTTGATGACTCGCTGAATACCCGCGAGATAGAAAAAAATGTACTGGAAGCGCACGGCTATCAGGTGACGCTAGCGGAAGATGGGCTGTCAGGCTTGCAGAAAGCGAAACTGACCCAGTTTGATGCGGTCCTGACGGATGTCGAAATGCCGTTTATGGATGGTTTTACCTTCACAAAATCGCTGCGTGGCGAGAAAAACTACCAGCACACGCCGATTATTATCGTGACCTCCCGCGCCAAGGAAGAAGACCGGCGGCGCGGTATTCAGGTAGGCGCGGATGCCTATATTGCCAAGGGCGATTTCGAGCAGGACAGCCTGATAAAAACCTTAAAAATGCTGTTGTGCTGAGGGCACAACACCGAGAGAGACGATGCGAATTTTATTAGTTGATGATGATCTTTTTGCCGCTGAACTGGCATCCGTCTTCCTGGAAATGGACGGCTACGAGGTGGTGATTGTGGAAAGTGCCATCTCTGCCTTAGCGTGCCTGGATTCGGATAAAACACTCGATCTGGTGATTAGCGACCTGCATATGCCAGAGATCAGCGGACTGGATCTGCTGGCGCTGCTGCGTGCCCAGGGCTGGTCTAAACCGTTTATTTTGCTGAGCGCCAATGAAGTGACGGCCAGCGATGTGCCGTATGATCGCTGGGTGAAAAAAGATGAAAATCTGGCGGAAAAACTCGGCGCCGCGGTCAATGCGCTGCTGCAGCCTGCTACTGAATAAGTCAAAAACCTCACGATGAAACAAGAAAATAAGCACCTTGCTATGGCTGCCGCTCAGGAAAAAATCTCACGGCTGAGACAGGGGTTTTTACGCCGCATTCCCGATATGCTGGCACAAGCGGACAGGCTATTGGTGCAACTGGTCGCCGAACCCAGCGAGGTTTGTCGTAAACAGCTGCATATTTTGCTGCACAGTATTCACGGGTCTGCCGGGTCTTTTGGCTTTGCTCCGCTCGCTACTGCCTCCGCGGAAGGTGAGCGATTACTCACCGAGCCGGATCAATGCACATTACATTGCGATGAGCTGCGGAGGATCCTCCGTTGGCTGTATACCCTGACGCAAGAACAGCTCAGTCTTGAGCATCGTATCAGCGACACAGGCTTCAAATTACCGAACCCTGAGGAGCGTCCAGAGGAGGCGTTTGTCCGCCGTACCAGTAAACCGATCTACCTGTGCGATGATGACCTCGATCAGGTTGAGCTGCTCGCCACCCAACTGCGCTGCTTTGGTTTTACCTGCCATGTCTTTGCGAATACCGAGGACTTTACCCAGGCCGTACTGGCGCAACCGCCTTCCGTGGTGATCATGGATGTCAGCTTTCCGGACAACGCCTACGGCGGCCCGCTGACCATGTCGGATCTGAAAAAGAAAGTTGGCACCGCTTTCCCGGTGCTGTTTCTCTCCTGTCACAGCGACTTTACGGCGCGCATTAACGCCATAAAATCGGGCTGCGACGGCTACTTTGTTAAACCGGCGTCTATCACCGACTTAGTGCAGGAGCTTCACCGCTTAACCCAGCCGTCGCTAAAGAAACCCTATCAGATCCTGTTGATTGACGATGAGCCAGCGGTCGCGGAATACAACGCGGAAATGCTGCGGATGGCGGGAATGGACGTGCATGTGCTGGAGAAACCTCAGTATTTGCTGCATGTGCTGAACGCCCAGCCGATTGATCTGGTACTGATGGACTACCACATGCCTGAGTTTAGCGGCGTGGATCTGACCAAACTGATCCGCCAGATCCCGCAGCACATTGGCCTGCCGATTGCCTATCTTTCCAGTGAAACTAATAAGACGGCGCAGTTTGGCGCCATGAGTATTGGTGCGGAGGACTTTATCCTCAAACAGGCCGATCCTCAGGGATTGATCCATGCCGTGTCGATCCGAGCGGAAAGAATGCGCACCCTGCGCGCCCGGATGTCGCAGGACAGTTTGAGTGGGTTATACAACCACTCGACGACCACCCACTTTCTTAAAAGCGCGATCGCCGAATCTAACTACAGCGGTAAACCGTTCTGCATGGTGATGGTGGACCTGGATCATTTTAAAAATATTAACGATACCTACGGCCATGTCGTCGGAGACCAGGTGATTGTCGGCATCTCGCAGCTGTTTTCCCATCGTTTACGCAGCACCGACATCGTGGGCCGCTACGGCGGGGAAGAATTCGCCATCATCATGCCGAATACCACCAGCGAAACGGCAGCCCTGGTAGTGGAACGTTTACGCAAGGATTACGAGCAGGTCGCGTTCTCCGTTAATGATACCTATTTTCACAGTACCTTCAGCGCTGGTATCGCGCAGTGGCAGTTTGGCGATCGTATTGAAACGCTGCGTGAGCGTTCCGATCAGGCGCTGTATGCCGCCAAGCAAAAAGGCCGCAACACCTTCTGTATCGCTGAAGAAAAGGAGAGGGCATGAGTCCACAACTGGAGCAGATCCTGGCGCTGAATCATGGTGAGAAACCCGAGTGTGAAAGCGTCGATGAGCCGCAGTGCACGCTGGTGTTATTTCAGCTGGCGGATAAAAACTTTGCTTTCTATGGCGCGCAGATAAGAGAGATCCTCGCAGAACGTCCTATCTCGTGGGTACCCTGTTGTCCGCCGATGCTTGAAGGCGTGATCAACTATCGCGGGCGTGTGGAGTCAGTCATGAGGCTGGACGGCCTGATTGACAACCCCGTGGCTAACGCCCTGGGAAAACGGACTATCCTGATTGGCTGCGGTGAGAGGATGCAAAGTGGCATCCTGATTGACAGATTGATTGATGTTCTTGAGGTGGTGGAAAGCCAGATTCATTTACCCGGTGATTCGCTGCCTCCGGCGCTACAGCCGATTGCGGTCGGGGTGGTCAAGGTGGGCGACACCTGGTTCACCCTGCTGGATCTGAATCTGGTATTTGACCGTTATCAGGAGACCTGTGGTGATGACGCAACCCGTTAACCTGGCGGCCGTGCGCATCCGCATGGGAACGCAGGAGTTTTACATTCCTGCAAGCCAGGTCCGTAACTGCTCGCGGGTGACGCACGTTTCACCGGCTATCCCGCGCTTTAGCCAGTGGCTGGGCATTGCCGATGAACCGCCAGAGGGCGGACATTTGCATTTTTTTGTTCCGCCAAGTGGTGTTGATACTGGCTGGTACTTATGGGGGCAACTGGAGAATGTCATGCTCTCCAGCGACATCATTTTTGCGCTGCCTCCGCTGCTGGCTCACAGCTGTCGCCTGCCCGCGTTACGGGCGCTGGTGGGGCGCGAAGCGCTCAGCCCGCTGTTGAGCTGGGGCTGATAAATTAGCGCTTTATATGCTGCGGGGCAGGTTCTGACCTCGCAGCGTGGGGGCGTTGAGAATACTAAATCCAGTTACTGGATATAAACATCTACAGACCGACTGACCAGATTAGTCATGAAATTATCAAGACTATCAACGGTCTTTTGGTCCTGGATACCATAAATTTTTGCCACGTCATCAAGGTTTTCATAACTAACCCAAACCCGACCAATCTTATCCTGCCAGACGGAAACACGTAACGGCAGATCAAGCGATATGCCCTGTTTATCCTGCATCAGTTTTGTACCGACTTTAGGATTACCAAATACCAGGACTTTCGTTGGTCTGAGGTTCATGCCAGCGCCCTCGGCATTTTTCTCATGATCAATCTCGGTGAATAACGGAACACCTTCACTATTCAGAATGGTCTTCAGTCGGGAAATAGTCTCATCGACAGAGTATTTACTCTCTTGATTTTTGATTTTCTCTGAATTTAAACCAGAATTCAGTCCGGTTTTGTAGGCTTCGGCAATATCACGTGCCACCTGGGTCATGTCGACACCTTCTTTGTTGGTCAGTATCGTCACGCAAACCAGTTCATCACCGGCGGTAAAGCGGCTCAGATAGGCGCTGAAACCAGCGGTCGTTCCTTTGATTTCAAGGAAACCAGGATGACGGGTAAATTCCCAGCCAGCCATAGCGGGCACGACTTTGCCGTTTTTCAGTTTTGCGGGGCTGTAGATAATATCGCGCAGCTGTTTATCTTTAACTAGCGTGCTGCCTGCAAGACCGATGTCCCATTTACTGATGTCTTCAGCTGATGACCACAAGCCGCCGTACGCGTACAGGTTATCGGTGGCGATAGCGCTGACCGGCTCCAGTTTTTCACCCGCGGCGACATAACCGGTTGCGGGTTCAACCGGGTTGATGTAGGCGATTTCTGCTTTAAATTTAGCGTGTTGGTTGTGTTGTTTGTCGGGTGTTGGGCGATCCAGATAGGCTTTCGTTGGCATATCCTTCGCGAACTGTGTGCTTTGCAGGCCTAATGGTTCAATTTGGTATTTGATAACGAAGTCTTCATAACGCATCCCGCTGACGTTTTCGATAGCCATCCCTAACAAAATAAAGTCGGTCGCACTGGCGTTGATATCAGTACCGTTTTTAAATTCGAGTGGTTTATTTTTGACAAGATCAACCAGCTGCGCAGGTGTATATTTCTGCGCTTGTTTATAGCCGAAGGATCTGAAGTCGGGGATCCCGGAAGAGTGTTGCATTAACTCCAGTATCGTAATGTTATGCCAGCTTTCCGGTAAGCCGGGTATATACTTGCTTACTGGGTTATTAAGATTTAATTTTCCTTGCTCTACCAGCTGCATGACCGCTACGGCGGTAAAAGCCTGAGTGATTGGCCCGATACCCCACATAGTTTTGGTCGAAGCCAATTCATCATTGGTGAGTGTTGCCAGTCCATATCCAGCTGAGCGCGGGATATACGGAGCCTGAACGATCGCCATGGATAAACCGGGCAGATTATTTTTCGCCATCACCTCGGCAATCATCTGATCGATATATTTACCGTTTACTTTTAACTGTGGGTTACCACGATTAACTAAGTAGGTTGTCTCGTTAGAATTAGGGGCGGCAATCACCACGGAGGTTGAAACGGACATGGAAAGTAAAATACATGCCGCAATCACCTTTAACTTAAGCTTCATGGAGGGGTTCCGTTTTATTGATTTTTCTGTGCAGTTGTTGGCGATAACTGCACAGCAATTAGATAATGATATGAAAGGTGCCGATAGTCGTTACTTAGCTGCGGCTTTTACTGTTTCAATCGTCTTTTCAGTGTCCCATAAATCATTAGCAATAATACGGTAGTTGGTGAGTGCGGCGAGATAACCGTCACCTTCCGGAATTCGTGGCCCTGCCGTGGCGTCTTTAACTACGACAACCTCAAAGCCTTGCTCAATCAATTCACGCAAATGGGATTCAATGCACAGATTGGCGGCCATACCTGCCAGAATGACCTGGGAGATGCCACGTTTTCTGAGTTGCAGCACCAGATCGTTGGTTTCTGGTCCAAAAATTTTATGCGGTGATGTAATGACCGTTTCGCCGTCATAAATATAGGGTTTAAACTGCGGCATAAAGTCAGCACCTGAATTTTCGAAATTATCCACGTTCAGCGGTCCCTGACGATCAAACATTCCCGTGCTGTGCATAAATGTTTCGCCTGGTGCGGTCGATACCCATTTATGATCATGTGGGAAATAATAATGTGGAGAGACAAATACAGGAAGATGCTGTTCTTTTGCCAACTTAAACAGCGCTTCCAGGTTTTCTACGGTATTGTTTTCGGTGATGCTGTCTTTAAATACTTCCCAGCCAATTCCCTGCGGACTTAGAAAATCAACTTGTGGATCAACTACCACCAATGCAGCAGTCTTGCTATTAAGTGTAATACCTTTACGCGGTAATCCGTAGGCTTCTGGTTCAGAATATATTTCGGACATGCTCATCTTGCTCATAAAAATTTACCTGTTTGTATTTATTTATATCTGATGTGATAGTTACTATCGTCGCGATAAATAACGTCGGTAAATATGGCATGGTTTCAGAGGGAGTGAGTTGCTCAATACGCTGATAAAATTGTCATTGCGTATTCTAATAACGAAAGTGGGCATCTGAGTGCCCACACGTTAGAGATCGTATTGCTGGCGTCGCCGTTCTAAACGGCGATCGCGCAGGGTGGAATAAATAAAGGCGATAACAAATAGCAGGGAGAATAAGACGACGATGGTCGGGGCCGGTGCGCTGTCGATGAAAAATGACAGGTACACACCCATAAATGATGTGGCCATCGACATGACGACGGCGAGTATCAGGGCGTGGGAAAACTGGCGCGTGAGTAAAATTGCAATCGCGCCCGGCGCAATTAACAACGAGATCGACAGAATAATACCCACCGACTTCAGCGTGGCGACGATGGTGAGCGCGATCATACACAGCAGACCATAATGCAGCAGGGTGGTGTTCAGCCCGCAGGCTTTTGCCTGGTGCGGATCGAAGGCGTGCAGCAACAGATCTTTCCACTTTAACCCGATGACAAGGGCAATCCCCAGCGCAATAACCGCCGTTTGTGCGATATCCCCCAGCGAGACACCGAGCATGTCGCCGAACAGAATATGGTCCAGATGAATCTCAGACTGGATTGAGACGTACAGCACCAGTCCTGCGCCAAACATGCCGGAGAAGACGATACCCATCAGCGTGTCGCGTTTGATGCGGCTGTTATCATCGAGATAGCCGGTCGCCACCGCGCAGAACAGCCCAGCGATAAACGCGCCAATGGCCAGCGGAATGCCCGCGATGTAAGCCAGTACGATCCCCGGAAATACCGCATGGCTCATGGCATCGCCCATCAAAGCCCAGCCTTTAAGCACCAAAAAAACCGACAACAGCGCGCAGGGTATGGCGACGATAACGGAGATGGTCAGCGCGTTCACCATAAAGCTGAACTGAAAGGGTTCCAACAGGGCGGTTAAGAACATGAGGACTCCTTATTCACCTGGCGGGCGCGGCGACGGTTGGCCAACAGACCGTGTTTTGGCGCGAAGACAAACGCCAGCAGAAACAGCAGTGTTTGCAAAACGACAATGATTCCGCCGGTCGCGCCGTCCAGCCAGTAGCTTAGCCAGGCACCGAAAAAGCTGGTCAGGCTACCGATAGCGACGGCGATAGTGAGCAGCCGGGGAAAGCGATCGGTCAACAGCCAGGCCGTGGCACCGGGCGTCACTACCAGGCAAATCACCAGAAATGCGCCGACAGTTTGCAGCGCCGCAACGGTGGAAACTGAGAGCAGCGTAAAAAATAACAGCTTCAGGCGGCCTGGGTTCAGACCGATAGAACGCGCGTGGTTCTCATCGAAAAAAACCACCATCAAATCTTTCCACTTCAACAGCAGAATGGTGAGTGAGATGACGCCGATAATCGCCAGTTGCAGAATATCTTCCGGTGCAATCGCCAGCACATTACCGAGAATAATGGTCTGAATGTTCACCGACATCGGATTGAGCGACACCATAAACAGCCCGATGCCGAAGAAAGAGGAAAAAATCAGCCCAATGATCGCATCTTCCTTCAGGCGCGAACGCTGGTTAAGAAACAGCATACTGCCCGCTGCCAGCCCACCAGAAAGAAACGCGCCAAGCGCAAAGGGGAGCCCTAACATATAGGCCCCGGCAACGCCCGGCACAATCGAGTGTGACAGTGCATCGCCAATTAACGACCAGCCCTTGAGCATTAAATAGCAGGAGAGAAACGCGCACAGGCCGCCGACCATCGCCGAGACCCACATGGCGTTGAGCATATACTGGTAGCCAAACGGTTCTGTCAGCCAGTTCATGGTGATTCCCCCTCGTTAGGCGTACGTCGAGAAATAAACGGCCGTTCATCATCGGTGATTACGTGCTGCTCACCGCCGCTTAGCTTCACATGGCGCAGGACGCCGCTGAACGCCAGCTCGAGATTCTCAGGGGTAAAGGTGGAGTCGGTCGGGCCGCTCGCCAGCACCGTCCCTTTGATCATGACTGTGTAATCACAAAACTCGGTCACCGAACCCAGATTGTGAGTAGAGACCAGCATCGTGCGCCCCTCATCGCGCAGTTCGCGCAGCAGGTCGATGATGCGGGCCTCGGTTTTCACGTCTACGCCGGTGAACGGTTCATCCAGCAAAATGACCTGTCCGTCCTGGGCGATGGCGCGCGCCAGAAAAACACGTTTTTTCTGCCCACCGGAGAGTTCGCCGATCTGCCGATGGCGGTATTCCAGCATATCGACCCGCGCCAGCGCCGCATCCACGCATTGATGGTCGCGCGCGGTTGGTCGTCGCAGCCAGCCCATATGGCCAAAGCGTCCCATCATCACCACGTCTTCCACCAGCACCGGAAATGACCAGTCCACCTCTTCCGACTGGGGAACGTAGGAAATCAGATTCTGTTTTAGCGCCTTGCTGACCGGCTGCTGCAGAATGGAAATTTCGCCCTGCGCCAGGCGGACAAACCCCATCAGCGCTTTAAACAGCGTTGATTTCCCGGAGCCGTTGACCCCGACCAGCGCGGCAATCGAACCACCCGGTACCTGAAAGGTGGCATCGCGCAGCGCGGTGTGTCCGTTGCGATACGTCACCGTCACCTGATTGACGGAAATCGCTGAATGACTCATGGCTGGCTCCCCAAACCTGCGTTAATCCCGCTGACAATGGTTTCCGTTGTCACGCGCAGTAAATCCAGATAGGTCGGTACAGGGCCATCAGCAGCGCTCAGCGAATCGACATACAGCACGCCGCCGTAATGTGCGCCGGACTCACGCGCCACCTGACGGGCAGGCTTGTCGGACACCGTGCTTTCGCTAAATACCGTCGGGATCTGATGAGTTCTGATCGCATCGATCACTTTGCGCACCTGTTTGGGTGTGCCTTGCTGATCGGCGTTGATCGGCCACAAATACAGCTCTTTCAAATCGTTATCGCGCGCCAGATAGGAGAATGCGCCTTCACTGGTGACCAGCCAGCGTTTATCGGCCGGGATTTTTGCCAGCGCCGCATGCAGGGGATCGAGCGTCTGACGAATTTTTGTTTTATAGCGCTCTGCATTGTTCTGGTAGATGGTGGCATTGTCCGGATCGTACTTCATCAGCGCATCGCGGATGTTATCGACGTAAATCAGCGCGTTCTCAGCTGACATCCAGGCATGGGGATTCGGCTTGCCGTTATAGGGGCCTTCGCTGATGCCCATCGGCTTCACGCCGTCAGAGACCATCACCTCCGGCACGCCGGATAAATGCTGGTAGAAGCGGGCAAACCACAGTTCCAGATTGAGACCGTTGGAGAGGATCAGCTGTGCGCCCTGCGCGCGTTTAATGTCGCCCGGCGTGGGCTGATATTCGTGAATTTCAGCCCCCGGCTTGGTAATGGAGCTGACCTCGGCTGCGTCACCCGCTACGTTGCTCGCCATATCGGCAATCACCGTAAAGGTGGTGACCACCTTAAATTTTTCTTGCGCCGATGCAGGCGACAGCGTCAGCGGCGTCAGGACGCAGGCAAGGAGAAACGATTTCAGATGGGGCAGGCGCGGCATAGTATCCCTCACAAGAAAGTGGTTAATTTATCATCGAATATAGCCTTTGCTATGTTATATAGCACAAGGCATGATAAATGAAAATAATTCTTATTTACGTAGGGTGCTAAGGATGTATCACCTTCAGGTAATAGTGCCGCGGATTACTAAGGTGTATTATGCATGCAACTTAAATGTGGAGGCATCATGTCCGGCAAACGTATTGCACGTGAAAAAATGACGATCCAGAAAATGATCTCGCTGTATGAGAGCCAGTGCCCGCAGGCTTCAGACGAGCCGGGGCATTACGATACGTTGTTTGCCTATGCGCAAAAACGACTGGATAAGTGCGTATTTGGTGAGGAGAAACCAGCTTGCAAACAGTGTCCGGTGCACTGTTATCAACCTGCAAAACGCGAAGAGATGAAGCAGATTATGCGCTGGTCCGGGCCGAGGATGCTCTGGCGTCATCCGATCCTGACCGTGCGTCATCTGATTGATGACAAACGCCCGGTACCGGAATTGCCAGAGAAATTTAAGCCTAAGAAGTAATGTTGCGGTGTGCCGGATGGCGGCTGCGCCTTATCCGGCCTACAAAGGCATACGCATCTGCGCCATCAGCCACAATCGTTAAACCAGCGCATCCTTATCAATACCCAGTCGCTTCATGCGTGAGAGCAACGTTGTGCGTTTCAGTCCCAGCCGCTGTGCTGCGCCTTTTGGACCGGCGACCACACCGTTGGTCTCTTTCAGCACGCGCATAATCAACTGGAATTCATCTTCGCCTTCCTGCGCAACTTCGGTCGCCACCGGCGGTGTGCACGGCGCCGGCGTGATGATATCCGGCAGGGACAGTTGCAGCACGTTGCCTCTGGTCAGCAGGACCGCACGTTCCACCACGTTTTCCAGTTCGCGCACGTTACCCGGCCACTCCATGCCGCTCAATGTGCGCAGCGCTTCAGCCGGAATGCTGTCGATATTGCGCCCCATCCGGCGGGCAATTTTAAAGGTGAAGGCTTTCACCAGCAGTGGGATATCTTCCGGGCGCTCGCGCAGCGGCGGCAGATGGATCGGGAAGACGTTCAGGCGATAGTACAGATCGTTGCGGAATTCGCGATCGGCCACCATTTTTTTCAGATCGCGGTTGGTGGCGGCGATCAACCGCACGTCGGTCTGGATCAGCTTGTTGCTGCCCAGGCGTTCAAATTCCTGCTCCTGCAGAACGCGCAGCAGCTTAGGCTGTAGCTCCAGCGGCATGTCGCCAACTTCGTCGAGAAACAGCGAGCTTTTATCGGCCAGTTCGAAACGCCCGATGCGCTGCGTACTGGCACCGGTAAACGCGCCACGCTCATGACCAAACAGGTCGCTTTCCAGCAGTCCGGCAGGCATCGCCGCACAGTTCATCTTCACCATCCGACGGGCATTACGTCCACTCAGATTGTGAATAGCCCTGGCAATCAGCTCTTTACCCGTTCCTGTCTCGCCCAGAATCAGCACGGTGCTGTCACTTTGCGCCACCATCTCGACCTGTTTGAGCACGCTGTACATGGCTTCGCTGCGGCCAATGATTTCACCAAACTCACTGTCCACGTTATTGAGCTGCTCGGTCAATGCCAGGTTTTCATCGACCAGCCGTTCTTTCAGGCGGTGGATCTCCTGGTAGGCGAGGGCGTTATCGACAGCAATGGCCACGCGTTCGGCAATCTGGCGCAGCAGCTTGAGATTGGCGGTAGTGAAGACTTTTTCTTCGCACTGGGCCAGCTTGAGGACGCCAAGCATCGTGTTGCCGGACATCAGCGGCAGCAGACACAGGGTTTGTAGCTGGTTGCCCCAGGTGTCAAACAGCATGCGTTCGTAAGGCGCCAGCGCATCACGTTCGCTCAGGTTAATCAGCAGCATCTCTTTGCTTTTGAATACCCGCTCAGAGAGCGTGCCCGCTTCGTCAACTTCGCTCTGCTCGTGCGCCGGATGATGCTCATCCAGATAGTGGGTGGAATAGATGCTCAGCTTATTTTTGCGATCGCTGCGCAGCACGATGCTGATGGCGTCGATATCGAAGTAGTGGTGGATCTCTTTGGCGACTTCGCTGACCAGCTCATCAATGTCCAGGCGGGAGAGCACCGCATTGGTGATGGCGACCAGGATACGAAAGTTGTCACGCTCACGACACAGCAGATCGTAGTCGACGTTGTTGCTGACCCGGTTCTGGATCTGTTCGGCCACGACGCCGACGATCTGGGTAAAGGTTTGCAGGCGGTTGTACTCTTTTTCACTCCACGGGCTGTCTTCGTGGCGGATAAATTCACAGCCGCCGAAGATGCGCCCATCGGCCGCCAGCGGCAGCAGACAGTAGTGACCAAATTGGGAGTACAACCCGCCGGATGCCAGCTGCGGCCAGGTTTCACTAAACTCATGGTAGCTGCAGTGCAGGGCATCGGGACGAGACAGAATGCGGCGCACCGGACCGTGTGCCAGCACCGTTTCGTCTTCATAATCGATGGGTTTACCATTTTCACGCGTCGCGAAGTAACGCGCACGCTGCGTCTGCGCCTGCCATAACACAATAGCCGCACTGTCGGCCAGCGCCGAACGCTTGACCAACTGAGAAAGCGCCTCACTGAGAGACTGAAGATCGGGCTGCTGTAATAATGTACGAGTGATATCGAACAAGCCTTGCTGTCCGAGGTCGCTCATCGGTGTATACGACATATTGCTTTTCCAGGAAGCACCAACGGTGCAAAAACGGTAAATGAATTATAGGTATAAGTTGAAAATTATTGTCGGATGGCCAGGGTACGCCATCCGTAGGCCCGGTAAGCGAAGCGCCACCGGGCAATATATCAGCATATGCGTGGGAGTGGTTCGGCGTGTGGTAAATCAAGAGTTCGCTTCACGCCGTACAGTCCGGCCAGACGAACGCCTTTACGTTCCACCACTTCACCAATCAGCGCCGCATCGCGGCCCAACGGATGCGCGCGTAGCGCGGCAAGCACGCTTTCTGCGGCCTGGCGTTCCACGGCGATAACCAGTTTGCCTTCGTTGGCAAAGTTGAGTGCATCCAGACCGAGCAGTTCGCAGACGCCACGTACCGCTGGCTTCACCGGCAGGGATGATTCGGACAATTCAATGCCGAAGCCGCAGGCCGCCGCAAACTCGTGGGTGACTGCATTCACGCCGCCGCGAGTGGCGTCGCGCAGCGCTTTCACGCCGGGGATGTCACGCAGCGTCTGAATCAGCGGCGTTAACACCGCGCAGTCGCTGACCAGTTCACCGTCCAGCCCCAACTGCTCGCGCAGGTTAAGGATGGTTGCGCCGTGGTCGCCGAGCGTTCCGCTGACCAGCAGTACATCGCCTGGGCTCAGGGTTTGTGCACCCCAGTGGATATTAGCGGGGATCGCGCCCATTCCGGCGGTGTTGATAAACAGTTTGTCCGCCGCGCCGCGCTGCACCACCTTGGTGTCGCCGGTGACGATGGCAATGCCCGCTTCGCGCGCGGTGGCCGCCATGCTGTTGACCACGGTTTTCAGCGTGTCCATCGGCAGACCTTCTTCGAGGATAAACCCGCAGGAGAGGTAGCGAGGGATCGCACCACTGACGGCGACGTCGTTAGCCGTACCGCAGACAGCCAGCTTGCCGATATTGCCGCCAGGGAAGAACAGCGGATCAATCACGTAGCTGTCGGTCGAAAATGCCAGACGGTCGCCTTCAGCCATCAGTTGCGCCAGATCCAGACGCGCCTGATCTTCTTGTTCCGCCAGCCACGGATTCGCAAATGCTTCCATAAACAGGCTATTGATCAATTGTTGCATAGCCTGACCGCCGCTACCGTGGGCGAGTTGTACGCTGTTCATGCTTCACACTCCTGCTGACGATACTGATACCAGGCGGCACACGCGCCTTCGGAGGAGACCATCAGGGCGCCAAATGCGGTCTCCGGATTACAGGTTTTACCAAATAACGGGCACTGATGCGGTTTACATCTACCGGTCAGCACCTCGCCGCAGCGCGCGCGCGGGTCGTCATACACCTGCTGTGGCGCCGGTTTGAAATGTGCTTCGGCATCAAAACGTTGGTAGTCAGGCGTCAGATGAACGCCGGAAGATTCGATAACGCCCAGACCGCGCCATTCGCTGTCGCCATCGACGCAGAACACCTCGGCGATAGCCTGCTGCGCCAGGGCGTTACCGGCATCCGGCACCACGCGACGGTACTGGTTCTCAACCTGGCTGTGGTCGGCAATTTTCTGCTCAATCAGCATTACCACGCCTTGCAGCAGATCGAGCGGTTCGAAACCGGCGACCACCAGCGGGCGATGGAAATCGGAGGCGATGAAATTATAGGCATCGGTGCCAATGACCATGCTGACGTGACCCGGTGCTAAAAAGGCGTCAATACCGTTATCTGGCTGTTCCAGCAGGCTACGCAGTGTTGGGATCAGCGTAATGTGCTGACAGAAAAAGTAGAAGTTTTGCACGTCACGCTGTCTTGCCTGCTGGAGCGTGATAGCGGTCGTCGGCATGGTGGTTTCAAAACCCAGACCAAAGAACACGACTTTGCGGGTCGGGTTTTCCTGCGCCATCTTCAGGGCATCCATCGGCGAATAGACGATACGGATATCTGCGCCACGCGCTTTGGCCTGCAGCAGCGAACCCTGTTTTCCCGGGACGCGCATCGCGTCGCCAAAGGTGCAGAAAATCACTTCCGGGTGGCTGGCAATTTCTACGCAGCTGTCAATTCTGCCCATCGGCAGCACGCAAACCGGGCAGCCGGGGCCGTGAATAAACTCCACGTTTTCAGGCAGCAGTTGGTCAAGACCGAATTTGAAAATAGCGTGGGTATGACCACCGCAGACTTCCATAATGCGCAGCGGACGTTCAGCGGTGTAGGGGAGGTGAGCGGCACGTTCACACAGGTGGTCAATCAACTGCATCACCTGTTCTGGTGCGCGATATTCGTCAACGAAACGCATTTATTTTTCCTCGCCGTACAGCAACGCGCCGACATCCGGCTCAACGTCAAACATGTTTTGCAGCGCCTCGAGCGTGTCGCGCGCTTCAGCCTCATTAATGATGCTCATGGCAAAACCAACGTGCACCAGGACCCATTGTCCCAGACGTGGTTGACCGTGCTCATCACAACTACCGACCAGCGTCAGGTCGACGTCGCGCTGAATACCGCAAACATCGACCTTGGCCTGGTTTCCCTCAATGGTGCGGATTTGACCCGGAACACCTATGCACATCGCTGCGTCTCCAGCCAGGAGAGCCATTGATCCATGCCTTCACCGCTGGTGGCGGAAATCAGGATGATCTCAATTTCCGGGTTCACTTCCCGGGCGCTGGCGATGCATTGTTCAACATCAAAATTGAGGTACGGCAGCAGGTCGACTTTGTTGAGTAGCATCAGCGAGGCGGCGGCAAACATATGCGGGTATTTCAGCGGTTTGTCTTCGCCTTCGGTAACGGAAAGCACCGCCACTTTATGACGTTCGCCGAGGTCGAAGCTCGCCGGGCATACCAGGTTACCGACGTTTTCAATGAACAGAATACCGTTGTCTGCCAGCGGCAGTCGTGGCGCGGCATCGGCAATCATTTGTGCATCAAGATGGCAGCCTTTACCGGTGTTCACCTGGATGGCGGGTGTACCGGTGGCGCGAATACGCGCGGCATCGTTAACCGTCTGCTGGTCGCCTTCGATCACCGCACACGGCACGCTGTCTTTCAGCTTCATCAATGTTTCGGTTAACAGCGTTGTTTTACCTGAACCGGGGCTGGAGACCAGATTCAGCACCAGATGCTGACGGGCGGCGAAGCGGGCGCGGTTACGCTCGGCCAGACGGTTGTTCTTGTCCAGCACGTCAATTTCCACTTCCAGCATACGGCGCTGGCTCATGCCTGGCGCGTGGGTGCCGGCTTCACCATGACCGTAGTGTAAATCGCCTTCTTCAGTTTGGCTCGGGGTGAAACTGGCGGTCTTCACACCGGTAATATTCAGCGCCGGACGAGCGGCCGGGGCAAATGGCGCGCTGCGAAACGCCGAGTGGGGGTTATGTTCATCACCCTCTATATAAAGGTTGCCTTCAGCGCAACCACATGTCGTACACATCGCTCACTCCTGATCTATTGCTTGTTACTCGCTTTTTGCCGGATGGCGACGCTAACGTCTTATCCGGCCTACTTTGTCACCAGCTTTAATCTTCAGCATCGCCTATTTCAATTCGTCGAATCTGCAGGCCGTCATCGGCCACGATTCTTAGCATGTCGCTGTGACATTGCGGACAACGGCGCACGCGCTGGGTCAGTAAGGTGACGTACTGCTGGCATGTTTCACACCAACATTCGGCTTCTTGTTCTTCGAGGTGGAGTTTACAACCTTCTGCAAGGGTGCCACGGCATACCAGATCAAAACAAAAGGCGAGAGCGCTGGTTTCTACGCAAGAAAATGCGCCAATTTTGAGCCAGACCGCAGTAACCCGTTTTGCACCGTGTTGCGTAGCCTGTTGTTCAATCAATTCCAGTGCCCGTTGGCAGAGGGTTATTTCGTGCATATCGCCTCCCATGTTGTTATCGGGATAAAAGCAAAAAACATGCCAAACTGAATTTTTTCACCCGTGACAATGACGACGATGACGAAATGACATGTCGTCACGACCAGTAATTTATTTATCCATATGAAATATAAGCAATTAAATATTGGCATGAAACGTGCTTAACGCAGAATGTCTCTGCTAAACGGGTAACCTGACATGACTATTTGGGAAATAAGCGAAAAAGCCGATTACATCGCTGAACGGCATCGTCGCCTACAGGACCAGTGGCGTATTTATTGCAACTCGCTGGTACAGGGGATCACCCTGTCGAAAGCGCGTTTACATCATGCGATGAGCTGCGCGCCGGACAAGGACCTGTGCTTTGTCTTGTTTGAGCACTTCGTTATCTACGTCACGCTGGCGGACGGCTTTAACAGCCATACCATCGAGTACTACGTTGAAACGAAAGATGGCGAAGATAAGCAGTTGATTGCACAGGCACAACTGTCTCTCGACGGCAAGGTCGATGACCGTATCAGCAACCGCGATCGGGAACAGGTGCTGGAGCACTATCTCGAAAAAATCGCCAGCGTCTACGACAGCCTGTACACCGCGGTTGAAAACAATATGCCAGTGAATTTAAGCCAACTGGTAGAGGGTCATAGCCCGGTTTAAGCCTCGGGTGTGTCCACGTAAGTCATGATGCGGTGCGTATGCTGCGTCACGACAGTTTAGGGAATGGGCATGTCGATAAGTGTCGAAAATGACATTTGATAGACATGTTTTCGTCAAAAATGACTATCACCTGAGGAATGCCTGGTGAATCGTTTTGTAATTGCTGACTCCACTCTTTGTATCGGCTGCCACACCTGTGAAGCCGCCTGCTCAGAGACACATCGCCAGCATGGCCTGCAGTCAATGCCGCGCCTGAAAGTGATGCTAAATGAAAAAGAATCTGCGCCGCAGCTTTGCCACCAGTGTGAAGATGCGCCTTGTGCCACCGTTTGTCCGGTCAATGCGATTAACCGTGTCGACGGCGCCGTACAGCTGAATGAAAGCCTGTGCGTGAGCTGCAAACTGTGCGGGATCGCCTGTCCGTTTGGGGCCATTGAGTTTTCAGGCAGCCGTCCGCTGCATATCCCGGCGAACGCCAACACGTCAAAAGCGCCTCCTGCTCCGCCAGCGCCAGCTCGCGTCAGCACGCTGCTGGACTGGGTGCCGGGTATTCGCGCCATTGCGGTGAAATGCGACTTGTGTAGCTTTGATGAACAAGGTCCGGCCTGCGTGCGTATGTGCCCAACGCAAGCCCTGCATCTGGTGAGCAATATGGACATCGCCCGCGCCAGCAAACGTAAGCGTGAGCTGACGTTCAATACCGACTTCGGCGATCTCACCTTGTTTCAGCAGGCTCAGAGTGGGGATGCAAAATGAGCGCAATTTCACTGATTAACAGCGGCGTGGCCTGGTTTACGGCGGCGGCGGTTCTGGCATTTCTGTTTTCGTTTCATAAGCCGTTAAGCGGCTGGATCGCCGGTGTCGGCGGTGCGGTGGGTAGCCTCTGTACGGCGGCTGCGGGGTTCCTCGTACTGACCCGCGCCGTTGCGGTTAGCGGCGTGATGCCGTTTATCGGTCATAGCCTGCAAATGTCGCCGCTGAACGCTATTTGGCTGATTACGCTGGGTCTGTGCGGCCTGTTCGTCAGCCTGTACAACATCGACTGGCACCGTCACCCGCAGGTAAAAGCCAACGGACTGCTGGTTAATCTGCTGATGGCGGCGGCGGTGTGCGCCGTGGTTGCCAGCAACCTCGGCACGCTGGTGGTGATGGCGGAAATCATGGCGCTGTGTGCGGTGTTCCTGACCGGGTGCAGCAAAGAAGGCAAGCTGTGGTTTGCGCTGGGTCGTGTCGGTACGCTGCTGTTGGCGATCGCTTGCTATCTGGTGTGGCAGCGCTACGGTACGCTGGAACTGCGCTTGCTCGACCTGCGCACTCAGCAACTGCCGCTCGGTGCTGACATCTGGCTGTTGGGTGTGGCGGGCTTTGGTCTGCTGGCCGGGATTATCCCACTGCACGGTTGGGTGCCACAGGCACACGCCAACGCCAGTGCACCGGCGGCGGCGCTGTTCTCTACCGTGGTAATGAAGGTGGGTCTGCTGGGTATTCTGTCCCTGTCGCTGCTGGGCGGTAATGCACCGCTGTGGTGGGGCGTTACGCTACTGGTGCTGGGGATGATCACCGCGTTTATCGGCGGCCTGTATGCCCTGATGGAGCACAACATCCAGCGTCTGCTGGCGTACCACACGCTGGAAAACATCGGCATTATCCTGCTGGGTCTGGGTGCTGGCGTGACCGGTATTTCCCTTAACCAACCGGCACTGATCGCACTTGGCCTGACCGGCGGTTTGTATCACCTGGTCAACCATAGCCTGTTCAAAAGCGTCCTGTTTTTGGGCGCAGGCAGCATCTGGTTCCGCACCGGTCACCGTGATATCGAGAAACTGGGCGGTATCGGTAAACGTATGCCGGTGATTTCTCTGGCGATGCTGGTTGGCCTGATGGCGATGGCCGCGCTGCCGCCGCTGAACGGCTTTGCCGGTGAGTGGGTTATCTATCAATCCTTCTTCAAGCTGGGTAACAGCGGCGCGTTCATCGGTCGTCTGTTAGGACCGTTGCTGGCTGTCGGTTTGGCAATTACCGGTGCGCTGGCGGTGATGTGTATGGCGAAAGTCTACGGTGTGACGTTCCTCGGCGCACCGCGCACGAAGGAAGCGGAAAACGCCTGCTGCGCACCAATCCTGATGAGCGTGAGCGTGGTTGCGTTGGCTATCTGCTGCGTGATTGGCGGCGTTGCTGCCCCGTGGTTGCTGCCGCTGATTTCTGCCGCTGTTCCGCTACCGCTGGAAACGGCGAATACCACCGTATCTCAGCCGATGATCACGCTGCTGCTGATCGCGTGTCCGCTGCTGCCGTTCATCATCATGGCTATTTTCAAAGGCAACCGCCTGCCGTCACGTTCACGCGGTTCCGCGTGGGTGTGTGGTTACGATCACGAGCAGTCAATGGTGATCACTGCGCACGGCTTTGCCATGCCGGTTAAAGAAGCCTTTGCTCCGGTACTCAAACTGCGTAAATGGCTGAACCCGGTATCCTGGGTTCCGGGCTGGCAGAACGCGGCGGCACCGGTGTTGTTCCGTCGCCTGGCGCTGATTGAGTTGGCGGTGCTGGTGGTGATTGTGGTTTCACGAGGAGCCTGAGAATGAGTGTTTTGTATCCGTTAATTCAGGCGCTGGTGCTGTTTGCCGCGGCGCCGCTGTTGTCCGGTATTACCCGCGTGGCGCGTGCGCGTTTGCATAACCGCCGCGGTCCGGGCGTGTTGCAGGAATATCGCGACATTATCAAGCTGCTGGGCCGTCAGAGCATTGCGCCAGCGGATTCCAGCTGGGTCTTCCGCCTGACGCCGTTTGTGATGGTGGGCGTTATGCTGACTATCGCTACCGCGCTGCCGGTGGTGACCGTGGGCTCGCCGCTACCGCAACTGGGTGATTTGATCACGCTGATTTACCTGTTTGCCATTGCCCGCTTCTTCTTTTCTATCGCCGGTCTGGATACCGGTAGCCCGTTCACCGCTATCGGCGCCAGCCGTGAAGCGATGCTCGGCGTACTGGTGGAGCCGATTCTGCTGCTGGGCTTGTGGGTGGCGGCGCAGGTTGCTGGTTCGACCCACATCAGCAACATTGCCGATACCATTTATCACTGGCCTGCCGCGCGTAGCATCCCGTTGATTCTGGCGCTGTGCGCCTGTGCCTTCGCCACCTTTATCGAAATGGGCAAGCTGCCGTTCGACCTCGCGGAAGCCGAGCAGGAGTTGCAGGAAGGTCCGCTGACCGAATACAGCGGCAGCGGTTTTGCGGTGCTCAAGTGGGGTATCAGCCTCAAGCAACTGGTCGTTTTGCAAATGTTTGTCGGCGTGTTCCTGCCGTGGGGGCAGGTGGAAACCTTCACTGCGGGCGGGCTGCTGCTGGCGCTGGTGATTGCTGTCGTTAAGCTGGTCCTCGGCGTGCTGGTCATTGCCCTGTTTGAAAACAGCATGGCGCGTCTGCGTTTTTGCGCCACTTCACGCGTGACCTGGGCCGGTTTTGGGTTTGCGTTTTTAGCCTTCGTCTCCTTGCTGGTGGCGTGATTTAAGAGAGTTTGAACATGTCTGAAGAAAAAGTAGGTCAACACTATCTCGCCGCTCTGCACCAGGCCTTCCCGGGCGTGGTGCTGGATGAAGGCTGGCAGACCAAAGATCAGCTGACCATCACCGTGAAGGTCAACTATCTGCCGGAAGTAGTTGAATTTCTCTACTACAAACAGGGCGGCTGGTTGTCGGTGCTGTTTGGTAACGACGAACGTCAGCTGTGCGGTCATTACGCCGTCTACTATGTCATGTCGATGGAGCAGGGCACCAAGTGCTGGATAACCGTTCGCGTAGAAGTCGACGCCAATAAACTGGAGTTCCCGTCCGTGACGCCGCGCGTACCGGCCGCCGTTTGGGGCGAGCGTGAAGTGCGCGACATGTACGGCTTGATCCCGGTAGGGTTACCGGACGAACGCCGTCTGGTACTGCCGGATGACTGGCCGGACGAACTCTATCCGCTGCGTAAAGACAGCATGGATTACCGTCAGCGCCCGGCGCCGACTACCGATGCTGAAACCTACGAGTTCATCAACGAACTGGGTGACAAGAAAAATAACGTGGTGCCGATTGGCCCGCTGCACGTCACCTCTGATGAACCAGGTCACTTCCGCCTGTTTGTTGATGGCGAAAATATCATCGACGCCGACTACCGCCTGTTCTATGTCCACCGCGGCATGGAGAAACTGGCGGAAACCCGTATGGGTTATAACGAAGTGACGTTCCTGTCGGATCGCGTATGCGGTATTTGTGGTTTTGCCCACAGCACGGCGTACACCACCTCCGTGGAAAATGCGATGGGGATTGTGGTGCCGGAACGCGCGCAGATGATCCGCGCCATTCTGCTGGAAGTGGAACGTCTGCACTCGCACCTGCTGAACCTTGGCCTGGCGTGCCACTTCACCGGCTTTGACTCCGGCTTTATGCAGTTCTTCCGCGTGCGTGAAACGTCGATGAAAATGGCGGAGATCCTCACCGGGGCGCGTAAAACCTACGGCATGAACCTGATCGGCGGCATCCGTCGTGACCTGCTGAAAGAGGACATGATCCAGACCCGTCAGCTGGCGCAGCAGATGCGTCGTGATGTACAGGATCTGGTCGACATGCTGCTCAGTACGCCGAACATGGAACAGCGCACCGTCGGCATTGGTCGTCTGGACCCGGAAATTGCTCGTGACTTCAGTAACGTCGGCCCAATGGTGCGTGCCAGCGGCCACGCGCGTGATACCCGCGCGGACCACCCGTTCGTCGGTTACGGTTTACTGCCGATGGAAGTGCACAGCGAGCAGGGCTGCGACGTTATTTCCCGTCTGAAAGTGCGTATCAACGAAGTCTATACCGCGCTGAACATGATCGACTTTGGTCTGGATAACCTGCCGGGCGGCCCGCTGGCGGTGGAAGGCTTTACCTATATTCCGCACCGCTTCGCGCTGGGCTTTGCCGAAGCACCGCGTGGCGATGACATCCACTGGAGCATGACCGGCGATAACCAGAAGCTGTATCGCTGGCGCTGCCGTGCGGCCACCTACGCCAACTGGCCGACGCTGCGTTACATGCTGCGTGGTAACACCGTCTCCGATGCCCCGCTGATTATCGGTAGCCTCGATCCTTGCTACTCCTGTACTGACCGTATGACCGTGGTCGATGTACGTAAGAAGAAAAGCAAAGTCGTGCCGTACAAAGAACTTGAGCGCTACAGCATCGAGCGTAAAAACTCGCCGCTGAAATAAGGAATCGCCATGTTTACTTTTATCAAAAAAGTCATCAAAACCGGGGCACCAACGTCGTCTTACCCGCTGGAGCCGATTGCGGTTGATAAAAACTTCCGCGGTAAGCCGGAACATAATCCGCAGCAGTGTATTGGCTGTGCGGCCTGTATCAATGCGTGCCCATCTAACGCGCTGACAGTAGAAACAGATCTGGTCACCAATGAGCTGGCGTGGCAGTTCAACCTCGGTCGCTGTATTTTCTGTGGCCGCTGTGAAGAAGTCTGCCCGACGGCGGCGATCAAGCTATCGCAGGAGTATGAGCTGGCGGTATGGAAGAAAGAAGATTTCCTGCAGCAGTCTCGTTTTGCGCTGTGTAATTGCCGCGTCTGTAACCGTCCTTTTGCGGTGCAAAAAGAGATTGATTACGCCATTGCGTTACTGAAGCACAACGGTGATTCCCGTGCGGAAAATCACCGTGAAGGCTTTGAGACCTGCCCGGATTGTAAGCGCCAGAAATGCCTGGTGCCGTCTGACCGTATTGAACTGACTCGCCATATGAAAGAGGCCAGCTGATGAGCAATTTATTAGGCCCACGTGATGCCAACGGAATTCCGGTCCCGATGACCGTGGATGAATCCATTGCCAGCATGAAAGCGTCATTGCTGAAAAGCATCAAGCGTTCAGCGTACGTTTACCGCGTCGACTGTGGTGGCTGCAACGGTTGCGAAATCGAAATCTTCGCCACCTTGTCCCCGCTGTTTGACGCCGAACGTTTTGGCATCAAAGTGGTTCCGTCGCCGCGCCATGCGGATATTCTGCTGTTCACCGGTGCGGTAACCCGCGCGATGCGTTCTCCGGCACTGCGTGCCTGGCAGTCTGCCCCGGACCCGAAAATTTGTATCTCCTATGGGGCCTGCGGCAACAGCGGCGGTATCTTCCACGACTTATACTGCGTATGGGGCGGCACCGACAAAATTGTTCCCGTGGATGTGTATATTCCCGGTTGCCCACCGACGCCTGCCGCCACGCTGTACGGCTTTGCGATGGCGCTTGGCCTGCTGGAGCAGAAAATTCACGCACGTGCACCAGGCGAACTGGACGCACAGCCTGCGGAAATTTTGCACCCGGATATGGTTCAGCCGCTGCGTGTGAAGGTCGATCGCGAAGCACGTCGTCTGGCGGGTTATCGCTATGGTCGTCAGATTGCCGATGACTATATGAATCAGTTGGGGCAGGGTGAGCAACAGGTGGCGCGCTGGCTGGAAGCGGAAAACGATCCGCGTCTGACCGAGATCGTCACGCATCTTAATCATGTTGTAGAAGAGGCGCGTATCCGATGAGTGAAACGGTGGTGTTCAGTCAACTGAGCCGTAAGTTTATTGATGAGAACGATGCAACGCCCGCCGAGGCGCAGCAGGTTGTCTATTACAGCCTGGCGATTGGTCACCACTTAGGCATAATCGACTGCCTGGAAGCGGCGTTAACCTGCCCGTGGGATGACTATCTGGCGTGGATTGCCACGCTTGCCGAAGGAAGCGAAGCTCGCCGTAAGATGGAAGGCGTGCCGAAGTACGGTGAAATCGTCATCGATTTTAACCATGTGCAGATGCTGGCGCGCGCGTTTGATGACGCGCTCGCCGTGCAGACACCGCAACAGCAGGAATGGAGCAAGCTGGTGCTCAGCATGCTGCATGACATTCACCAGGAAAGCGCCATCTATCTGATGGTGAGGAGACACCGTGACTGACGTTTTATTGTGTGTCGGCAACAGCATGATGGGTGACGACGGTGCGGGTCCGCTGCTGGCAGAAATGTGCGCGGCTGAGCCTAAAGGCAACTGGGTGGTCATCGACGGCGGAAGTGCGCCAGAAAATGACGTCGTCGCGATCCGCGAACTGCGCCCGGAACGTCTGCTGATTGTTGATGCCACTGACATGGGCCTCAATCCCGGCGAGATCCGCATTATCGATCCCAATGATATTGCCGAGATGTTCATGATGACCACCCATAATATGCCGTTGAACTATTTGGTTGATCAGCTCAAAGAGGATGTTGGCGAGGTGATTTTCCTCGGCATTCAACCGGATATTGTCGGCTTTTATTACCCGATGACACAGCCAATCAAAGAGGCGGTCGAGACCGTGTATCAGCGATTAGCCGGTTGGGAAGGCCATGGCGGATTTGCTGAGTTAGAAGCGCCAGAAGAGTAAGCATTCCCAGCGCCGGATGTCAGCCACGCGCGGCATCCGGCCTGTTCCGCCTTTACATATCCAGCCGTTATTCAGTTGCCTGCTCAATAATTAATTTCCCCTGCATCACCGAAACATTCACCTCTGTGCCGGTCGGAAAACCCGCCTGTTCCAGCCAGTCGCCATTCAGCGTTAATGAGGCGTGTCGACTGATACGCAGGGTGAATCCGGTACGGCGATCTTCGTAGCGTCTTCTGACGTAACCCACTTTTAAACGACGCACGGGTTTGGCGATAATCATTGGTGTTTGAACATTATCAGTAGACATGAACGTTTCCTTGTTACGAACGGTGAAAAGTAAAAACTACTGAATAAAATGCCAGTAATAATGCGCGACAGCAAACCGCAGAATGGAATGACGATCCAGAAAAATGAATGTAAAAAATGAAACGGGAAGGAAGGGAGGATGTTTGTGGCGGGTGATCATGTGGGCCGGATAGCAAGCGCCATCCGGCCCGACGATCAGTCCAGATCAGCCCCGTTGCTGGCGATCACTTTTTTATACCACCAGAATGATTTCTTGCGAGTCCGCGTCAGCGTGCCATTGCCTGCGTCATCGCGGTCGACATAGACAAAACCGTAGCGTTTGCTCATCTCGCCGGTGGAGGCGGAAACCAGATCGATACATCCCCAGGTGGTGTAACCCATCAGCGGCACGCCGTCTTCAATGGCGTCTGCCATGGCGCGAATATGGTCGCGTAAATAGCGGATGCGATAGTCATCGTTGATCTCGCCGTTGGCATCGATTTCATCTTTTGCCCCCAGTCCGTTCTCCACCAGAAACAGCGGTTTCTGGTAGCGGTCATACATCATGTTTATGGTGATGCGCAGACCCAGTGGGTCAATGCCCCAGCCCCATTCGCTGGCTGCAATGTACGGATTGCGCAGCGACTTCACCACGTTGGCGGCGCTGGTGTTGCCGGTGTTCATTTCTGCCGAGGCGCAGCGCGAGGCGTAATAGCTGAAGGAGACAAAATCGACGGTATTTTTCAGGATGTCGTCATCTTCCGGGGCTTTCTCAATCACTACACCCTTGTCACGAAACACGCGGGCTGAGTAGGCGGGATAAGCACCACGCGCCTGTACATCAATAAAGAACAGGTTTTCACGGTCCTTTTCCAGCGCGGTCCACACATCTTCAGGTTTGCACGAGTAGGGGTAAAAGTTTCCACCCGCCAGCATGCACCCGACCTGGTTGTGCGGATTGATTTCATGGGCGATTTTGGTTGCCAGTGCGCTGGCAATCAGTTCGTGGTGCGCGGCCTGGTATTTCACCTGATCCTGATTTTCACCCGCTTCAAACACCAGTCCCGCGCCGGAAAAAGGGCTGTGCAGCAGGATGTTGATTTCATTGAACGTCAGCCAGTATTTCACCAGACCATCAAAGGCCTCGAAGCAGGTACGGGCGTAGCGGGTGAAAAACTCCACCATTTTGCGGTTACGCCAGGAGCCATACTCGGTGACCAGGTGCATCGGTACATCAAAGTGGCACAACGTCACCAACGGCTCAATACCGTACTTTTTGCACTCGGCAAACACCGAGCGATAAAAATCAATGCCTTCCTGATTTGGCGTCAGTTCATCCCCGTTCGGATAGAGCCGACTCCAGGCAATTGAGGTACGAAACACCGTGAACCCCATTTCTGCCATCAGGGCGATATCGTCTTTATAGCGATGATAAAAATCAATCGCTTCATGGCTGGGATAAAACTCGTCATCCCGCAGTTGAACGCGCTTTTCCTGACCCAGTTTAACCGGCATTCGATGTGCGCCGTGGGGGATCATATCCACGGTAGTCAGCCCTTTGCCGCCTTCCCGATACGCCCCTTCAGACTGGTTGGCGGCCAGTGCGCCGCCCCATAAAAATCCTTGCGGAAAAACAGACATAATAAACCTCAGTTAGTATCCGTCAGATGCTGGCGCCATTGATATTTCCCGGCTGCAAAGCCTGATTTTTTCTGGCCTGCGCGGCCGCATCTTCGACGGGAATATCCTCAAAGCCGAGCAGCAGCGTTAAGACAAACGACAGCACTACCGCCAGCGCCATGACGCCAAATACCCAGACAATGGTCATCGGATTGGCCGGGTCAAAAAACTGTACGCTGGTGAACAGACCTGGTGCAGCCATCGAGTGGCTTGCCAGTCCGGCCATCCCGGCTACGGCACCGCAGATAAAGCCGCTGATAAGACTGGCAATCAGCGGACGTTTCAGGCGTACCGCCACGCCATACAGCGCCGGCTCGGAAATCCCTGCCATAATGGCGGAGGCCGCCGCGGCTAACGCTGTCTGACGCAGTTCCGGGTTTTTAGTTTTCCAGGCGACCGCTAAAGAAGAGCCACCCAGCGACAGGTTGGCGCCAATTTCAGACGGCATAACCATGCCTTCTTTACCGGTTTCGGCAATGGTTTGAATAATGGTGGGGGTAAAGACGCGGTGCATGCCGGTCATCACCAGAAGCGGCCACAGTGCGCCCATAATGGCCACCGACAGCCAGCCCAGATAACCGTGAATGGTGTACACCAACGCGGAGATCGCGCTGCCGATCCAGATGCCAATCGGGCCAATTAAGACGATGGCGAGCGGGGCGGCGATCAGCACGATCAGCATTGGTTTCAGGAAGTTTTTGGTTACGGCTGGCGTAATGCGATCCACCCACCGTTCGATGTACGACAGGCACCAGGTCATGACCAGCGCCGGGATCACCGTGTAGGTGTATTTCACCGCCGTGACCGGGATCAGCGCGAACTCAACGTGCTCGCCCTGTGCGGCCTTAGCCATCAGATCAATAAAGCTCGGATGCACCAGTACGCCCGCAATAGCAATAGCCAGCGACATGTTGGTTTTGAATTTAATGGCGGCAGAGGCGGCGACCATCAGCGGCAGGAAGAAGAATGCGCCGTCGCCAATCACTGTCAGGATCGTCAGCGTCGAGGAGCCTTTTTGCAGCACGCCGGTCATTTCGAGGATCATTGCCAGCAGTTTCAGCATCGATCCACCGATAATCGCCGGGATCAGCGGTGACATAGTGCCGATCAGCGCATCAAGGATCCCTGCCCCAATACGCTTGAGCGTCAGTTTGGGTTTGCCTGCGGGTTCGCTGGGCTGCATATCGCCCGGCAGCAGGCTGACGACCTCGCGATACGCCTGGGACACGGTATTACCAATAATCACCTGGCACTGATTGTCGCTACGCACTACGCCGAGTACGCCATTAAGCGTTTTTAACGTGGCGCTGTCGACCTGCGAATCATCTTTGATAACGAAACGTAAACGGGTCATGCAGTGGGTTACTGCGGTGATGTTCTCGACGCCGCCCAGAGCCGTCACAACCGAGCGCGCCAGCGCTGCATAATTTTTAGACATCGGATTTAATCCTGTTTTATCAGTAGGGTAGGTAATGTCTTACCGTTTATTTTCGTCTCATGTTGGTGATGATGAAACATTGATAGGAAACCGGTTCCACAAAATCATGTTTAATTTATACTATTTATACAAGATTATATTTTGATCATTTTTTGTATTTGTGACTACGATCACCAGATAACGCGTTCTGCGATTGAGCAGCAAGGACAGCGGTGAAACGGTGCAGTACACTGCGTCACATTGCGTGAAAAGGGATGAGTAAGATGACCACGATGTTGGAAGTGGCGAAGCGTGCTGGCGTGTCGAAAGCTACGGTTTCCCGGGTGCTTTCGGGGAACGGCTACGTCAGCCAGGAGACCAAAGACCGCGTGTTCCAGGCTATTGAAGAGAGTGGCTATCGTCCCAATTTGCTGGCGCGCAGCCTGGCGGCGAAGAGCACGCAGACGCTGGGTCTGGTAGTGACCAACACCCTGTATCACGGCGTTTATTTTAGCGAGTTGCTATTTCACACTGCGCGTATGGCGGAGGATAAAGGACGCCAGCTTCTGCTTGCCGACGGTAAACATAGTGCCGAGGAAGAGCGTCAGGCGATTCAATATCTGCTCGACCTGCGCTGTGATGCTGTCATGATCTATCCGCGTTTTCTCAGTGTGGATGACATCGATGAGATTATCGATGCACACGCCCAGCCCATTATGGTGCTTAACCGACGCCTGCGTAAAAACACCAGCCACTGCGTCTGGTGCGATCAAAAACAGACCAGCTTTAATGCCGTCACGCAGTTGATTCGCGCCGGGCATACCGAGATTGCTTTTATCAGTGGCTCAATGGATTCGCCCACCGGCGTGGAGCGACTTTCCGGTTATAAAGACGCGCTGGCGCAGCACGGCATTCCGTTGAATAATGATTTGATTGTGAAGGGTAAATGGACGCCAGCCTGTGGCGCTGAAGGCGTTAAAACCTTACTTTTACGCAAGGTGAATTTCACCGCGCTGGTGGCCAGCAATGATGATATGGCGATTGGCGCGATGAAGCAGTTGGACGAGCAGGGCATTAATGTTCCCGCGCAGGTGTCGGTGATTGGTTTCGATGATATAGCCCTTGCGCCGTACACCATTCCGGCACTTGCCAGCGTCAAAATCCCGGTCACGGAGATGGTCCAGGAAACCATAGGACGCCTGATCTTTATGTTGGACGGCGGAGCCTTTACGCCAGCGAAAAACTTTACCGGCGAGCTTATCCCTCGCGCCTCTCTTGCCCCGACACTTTCACGCTGATGCTGTCATTTGTCATCGTCACTAGTGACGATGACAGGCATTTTTGCAGCGGAGTAAAATAAAAAACCTTTAATAACAGTGCATTAAATTCTGGCACGATTTATGAATGCTTAGGCAGATAATCTGTCATTGCTGGAGAATTTGATGAACCGTTTCATCATTGCAGACGCCAATAAATGCATTGGTTGCCGTACCTGTGAAGTGGCCTGCGTGGTATCCCATCAGGATAACCAGGACTGCGCATCGCTGACCCCTGAAACCTTTTTACCGCGCATTCACGTGATCAAAGGCGTTAACGTCTCTACCGCGACGCTGTGCCGTCAGTGTGAAGATGCGCCGTGTGCCAACGTCTGCCCGAACGGTGCAATTAGCCGCGATAAAGGCTTTGTCCACGTGATGCAGGAACGCTGCATTGGCTGTAAAACCTGCGTAGTCGCTTGTCCTTATGGCGCAATGGAAGTGGTTGTCCGTCCGGTTATTCGTAACAGCGGCGCGGGTCTGAACGTGCGTGCTGAAAAAGCCGAAGCCAACAAATGCGACCTGTGCCACCATCGCGAAGCCGGTCCTGCCTGTATGGAAGTCTGCCCGACGCATGCGCTGATTTATGTCGATCGCAATAAACTGGAGCAGCTGAGCGCGGAAAAACGCCGTCGTGCGGCACTGGACTCCACCGCATCTTTGCTGTTCTGATTGTCCAAAATCCGCGTAAAATACCTGCGCTAATAGCGCTACGCTTATCAGGCCTACAGGGCAATAACACGTAGGCCGGATAAGGCGAAGCCGCCATCCGGCAAAGGGATATTTCAGGGATACACGATCGCGGGAATTCAACATGATACTAAGCAACCACTCCGGTGTAGAGCTGCGCATTCGCGGTAAGGTACAGGGCGTTGGGTTCCGACCCTTTGTCTGGCAACTGGCGCAGCGGCTACAGCTGCATGGCGACGTCTGTAACGACGGCGACGGGGTGGTGGTGCGTTTGCTCGAAGACGCAGCGCAATTTATTGCCGAACTGCATCAGCACTGCCCGCCGCTGGCGCGGATTGATAGCGTCGAGAGTGCGCCGTTTGTCTGGCAACAACGACCTGCAGATTTCTCCATCCGCCAAAGCGCTGGCGGAACGATGAATACGCAGATCGTACCGGACGCTGCAACCTGCCCTGAATGTCTTGCTGAAATGAACACCCCCGGTGAACGCCGTTATCGTTACCCTTTTATCAACTGTACCCACTGCGGCCCGCGCTTCACCATTATTCGCGCAATGCCGTATGACCGTCCGTTTACCGTCATGGCTTCATTCCCGTTGTGCCCACAATGCGATGCTGAATATCGCGATCCGTATGATCGTCGTTTTCATGCCCAGCCTGTCGCCTGCCCGGCGTGTGGCCCGCATCTGGCGTGGATAAGCGCAGACGAGCGAGCGGAAAAAGAACCGGCGCTACAGGCGGCGGTTACGCGGTTGAAAGCAGGTGGCATTGTGGCGGTTAAAGGCATTGGCGGATTTCATCTGGTCTGTGATGCGCGCAACGACGCTGCTGTGGCGCTACTCCGTCGGCGTAAACATCGCCCGGCTAAACCGCTGGCGGTAATGCTGCCGGGGGATGACGGACTGCCAGAAGCGGCACGGCGTTTGCTGACTACGCCCGCTGCCCCCATCGTGTTGGTCAATAAACAGTATGTGGTTTCACTGTGCGAAGGGATTGCGCCAGGACTTACCGAGGTCGGCGTCATGCTGCCTGCCAACCCGTTACAGCATTTGCTGTTGCAGGAGATGAAGGGGCCGCTGGTGATGACCTCCGGCAACCTTAGCGGCAGGCCGCCAGCCATTACTAATGCGCAGGCGCTGGACGATTTGCACGACATTGCCGACGGCTTTTTGCTGCATAACCGCGAGATTGTGCAGCGCATGGATGACTCCGTGGTGCGAGAAAGCGGGGAGATGTTGCGTCGCTCCCGAGGCTACGTGCCAGATGCCGTGGCGCTGCCGCCAGGTTTTCGCGACGTGCCGCCGATGCTGTGCTTAGGCGCTGATCTGAAAAATACGTTCTGTCTGATCCGGGGGGAACAGGCGGTGATTAGTCAGCATCTGGGCGATCTGAGCGATGACGGCATTCAGCATCAGTGGCGCGATGCGCTGCATCTGATCCAGAACATTTATGATTTTACCCCGCAGCGTATTGTCTGTGACGCACATCCTGGCTACGTTTCCAGCCAGTGGGCCCGTGAGATGACGTTGCCAATTGAAACGGTGCTGCACCATCATGCGCATGCTGCGGCCTGCCTGGCTGAGCACGGCTGGCCATTGAACGGTGGCGATGTTATTGCCCTGACGCTGGACGGTATCGGCATGGGCGAAAACGGTGCGCTGTGGGGCGGCGAGTGCCTGCGGGTGAATTATCGCGAATGCGAATACCTGGGTGGCTTGCCCGCGGTGGCGCTGGTGGGGGGCGATCTGGCGGCAAAACAGCCGTGGCGCAATCTGCTGGCGCAGTGTCTGCGCTTTGTGCCTGACTGGCAGCGTTATCCGGAAACAGCGTTTGTGCAGCAGCAAAACTGGAGCGTACTGGCTCGTGCCATCGAGCGTGGGATCAACGCGCCGTTGGCATCATCGTGTGGACGCTTGTTTGATGCCGTTGCCGCCGCACTGCAGTGCGCACCGCAATCCCTGAGCTATGAAGGTGAGGCCGCCTGTGCGCTGGAGGCGTTAGCGTCACAATGTGCAGGCGTTGAACACCCGGTCACCATACCACTTAACAACAACCAGTTGGATTTGGCGGTTTTCTGGCAGCAGTGGCTGAACTGGCAGGCGACTCCCCCTGAACGCGCCTGGGCTTTCCACGATGCGCTGGCGCGTGGGTTTGCCACGCTGATGCGCCAACAGGCACAGTTACGCGGTATTACGACGCTGGTATTTAGCGGGGGCGTGATGCATAACCGTTTGCTGTCAGCCCGTCTGGCGTTTTATCTGCATGACTTTACGTTACTGTTCCCGCAGCGTTTACCGGCTGGGGATGGAGGATTGTCGCTGGGGCAGGGCGTGATTGCCGCGGCGCGGGCATTGCCGTAGAAATAAAAAAAGCCCCGGGACTGGCGGGGCAAGAAAAGCAAGTCGGGGCATACCGACAAGTGGCAACGCACATCCGTGTGCGTGAGGTTAATAAAACAAGCAATGGCACAACATTGTTTACACGGGCAGTGTTTTCAGCAGCGCGAAGGCCTCCTTCATACGATCTTCGCTCACCACGAAGGCACACAGTTGGCCTTCGCTGTTCATTCCTCTGGCGACCATACCTTCTGCTTCAGCCGCAATATGCCAGTTCAGATCGCGACGCTGGGTTTCCCCTGCCAGGTGTAATGGCAGCTCCGGCGTTTTGATTTTTACCAGCATGGCTGGCAGCTTCAGCGGGGCATTGCCGCCGAGCAGGTTTTTCGCCAGATACATCGCGCTGAGCTGAATCGGCTGCAGGAACGGCAGGACCTGACCATTAATTTCTGCGCAGTCACCGAGGGCGTAAATATCCGGGTGGCTGGTTTGCAGATAGCTGTCAACGCAAACGCCGCGATTGATGGTTAACCCGGCGCGACGCGCCAGCGCGGTTTCTGCACGCAGACCGGTTGCGGCAATTACCGCATCAACGTCTACACTGCGGTTACGATCGAGCGTGGCGCGAATACCGGTGCTGGTTTTCTCCAGACTCTGCAACTGTGATTTCAGCAGCAGGTGTACGCCCATATCGGTCAGACGATGCTGTAAACGGCTGCTGACTTCTGGCGGCATTAACGAGGCCAGAATGCTGGCGGCGTTATCGATAAGCGTCACCGCTTTACCGGCACGGCAGAAATCCATCGCCAGCTCGCTGCCAATCAAACCTCCGCCAACAATCAGGACTCGCTGCGCATCGCGCAGTTGCGTTTCACAGGCGCGATACTCCTGCTGGCTGTTCAGTGTGAGCATTAACTCACGTCCGGTTACCGGCGGTACAAAGGCTGATGCCCCCGTAGCCAGCACCAGCTTGTCATACTGCCACTGCTTGTCCTGGCTTTTCACTACGTGAGCATCGGCATCGATGTCGGTCACCCAGGTGTGCGGGAACAGGCGCAAATTAAACTGTTCGGCAAACTCCCCCGCCGACTGGCGGGTGAGGTCGTCGGCACGCTGTGCCTGGCTGATAACATGGCTGAGATCGGGCTTGTTATACTCATCGATGCTGTCAGCGGCAATCAGGGTCAGCGGGACAGTCGCATCCTGCTTACGGATATTTTTGACTAACTGGCGGGCGGCGAAGCCCGAACCAATAATGACAATTCCGCGGCTCATTTTGCCTCCGTAGCCAGTACGTCGAAGACGTCTTTGCCTAATGAACATTCCGGGCACAGGAAGTTTTCCGGCACGTCGCTCCACGGTGTACCCGGTGCGACATCCTGCAGCGGCTCGCCTTTCTCTGGATCGTAGACCCACTGGCAAACGCTGCACTGCATGCAAGGTCCAAGGTCAGCGGCCGCGGCGGCGGCACAGGCGCACTCTTCCTCTTTGGTTGCGGCTTTGACGCTGGTTTCCGGCAGTGGAGCGAGCGCCCACTGACGTGCAATTTCACGACCGTGCTGACGGCACAGTTCCAGCGCATCCAGATCCGGGCGCCATTTGGCTTTCAGGCTCAGGGACATTTCAAAACCGGCATCCTGCAGACGCGTGGACAGACGGTCTACCGCACCGCCGCTCCAGCCGTGGGAGCCGAAGGCGCTGGCGCGTTTATTGCGAAAACGCAGGCCGGTCATCTCTTCGACCAGACCGGCGATCTTCGGCATCATCACGTTGTTCATCGTGGAGGTGCCGACCAGCACGCCTTTAGAGCGGAAGACGTTCGTCAGGACTTCGTTTTTATCGCTGCGGGCGACGTTAAAGATTTTCACTGCCACATTTGGGTCAACTTCGTTGATGCCCTGGGCAATGGCGTCGGCCATCATACGGGTGTTGTTGGACATGGTGTCGTAGAAAATGGTGATGCGGTCTTCCTGATAATCCGCCGCCCATTTCAGGTACATCTCAACGATCTGCGTTGGGTTGTCGCGCCATACCACACCGTGAGAGGTGGCAATCATGTCAACCGGCAGATTGAAGCCGAGGATTTCAGTGATTTTTGGCGTAACCAGGCGGCTGAACGGTGTCAGGATGTTGGCGTAGTAGCGCTGGCACTGTTCGAACAGTTCAGTCTGATCTACTTCGTCGTTGAACAGACGTTCGTCACAGTAGTGCTGACCAAAAGCATCGTTACTGAACAGCACGGCGTCACCGGTCATGTAAGTCATCATGCTGTCCGGCCAGTGCAGCATCGGGGTTTCAACGAAGATCAGCTGTTTGCCATTACCGATATCCAGTGAGTCACCGGTTTTTACCACGTTGAAGTTCCATTCCGGGTGATGGTGGTGGCCGGTGATGGAGTCAATAGCGTTAGCGGTGCAGTAAATCGGCGTGTCCGGGATGCAGGACATCAGCTCGGTCAGCGCACCGGCGTGGTCTTCTTCTGCATGGTTAATGATGATGTAGTCAATATCTGCCAGGTCAATTTCATTGCGCAGATTCTGCACGAATTCACGGCTAAACTTGTGGTCTACTGTATCGATCAGGACATTTTTTTCTTCACGGATAAGATAGCTGTTGTAGCTGCTACCGCGCAGCGTTTTGTATTCGGTCCCGTGGAAATCACGAACTTCCCAGTCACGTTGGCCAACCCAATGAATGTTATTTTTAACCAGAATAGACATAGCAACCTCAGTAATTAATTTAGCGTGTTTCTAAAAAAGATGTTTTGCTTATTGCAGGTTGCGTGCCAACTTTTTATTTGATTGATTTATAACGGTTTTATGTTTTACCCCTCTAAGTTGGCTGTCAAAATGACTATGCTTTTTGTTGTCAATATGACAATATGCATTGTCAAAATGACAATGAGGTAGCCATGAGTTTTTCCGTTGATGTGCTGGCGGGTATCGCCATTGAATTACAAAGCGGTATTGGGCATCAGGATCGTTTTCAACGCCTGATCACGACGCTGCGTCAGGTGCTGGAGTGTGATGCGTCGGCGCTGCTGCGCTATGAATCACGACAGTTTATTCCGCTGGCGATCGACGGGCTGGCGCAGGATGTTCTCGGCAGACGTTTTACGCTGGAGGGGCATCCGCGTCTGGAAGCGATTGCCCGCGCCGGGGACGTGGTGCGTTTTCCAGCCGACAGCGATTTGCCCGATCCGTACGATGGGCTGATCCCCGGCCAGGAAAGCCTGAAGGTCCATGCCTGCATTGGGCTGCCGCTGTTTGCCGGACAAAATTTGATTGGCGCGCTGACGCTGGATGGTATGGAGCCAGATCAGTTCGATGTCTTCAGCGATGAAGAGCTTAGGTTGATTGCCGCACTGGCGGCGGGGGCGCTGAGCAATGCGCTGCTGATTGAACAGCTGGAAAGCCAGAATATGCTGCCGGGTTCGTCCACCGCTTTCGAACAGGTGACGGAAACGCAGATGATTGGCCTGTCGCCTAATATGATGCAGCTGAAAAAAGAGATTGAGATTGTGGCAGGCTCCGATCTTAACGTCTTAATCAGCGGCGAAACGGGAACCGGGAAAGAACTGGTGGCGAAAGCAATTCATGAAGGCTCGCCGCGAGCGGTGAATCCGCTGGTGTATCTTAACTGTGCCGCGTTGCCAGAAAGCGTCGCGGAAAGCGAACTGTTTGGCCATGTGAAAGGCGCCTTTACCGGGGCCATCAGCAACCGTAGCGGCAAGTTTGAAATGGCGGACAACGGCACGCTGTTCCTGGACGAGATTGGCGAACTGTCACTGGCGTTGCAGGCCAAGCTGCTGCGCGTGTTGCAGTACGGTGATATTCAGCGAGTGGGTGACGATCGCAGCTTGCGGGTGGATGTTCGCGTGCTGGCAGCCACCAACCGTGATTTACGCGAAGAGGTGCTGGCCGGGAATTTCCGCGCCGACCTGTTCCACCGTCTGAGCGTCTTTCCCCTTTCGGTGCCACCGCTGCGTGAGCGCGGTGAAGATGTGGTTTTGCTGGCGGGTTATTTTTGCGAACAGTGCCGGCTGCGGCTGGGACTTTCCCGTGTGGTGCTAAGCCCTGGTGCGCGTCGCCATCTGCTGAGCTACGGTTGGCCGGGTAACGTGCGTGAGCTGGAACATGCTATTCATCGTGCGGTGGTGCTGGCCAGGGCAACAAGGGCAGGGGATGAAGTGGTGCTGGAGCCGCAGCACTTTGCCTTACAGGAAGAGGCGCATACTCCGCAGGCTGAAGCCGACGTCATGGCGGAGATCCCGCTGAATCACAATCTGCGCGAAGCCACGGAGTCTTTTCAGCGGGAGATGATCCGCCGGGCGCTGGCGCAGAATAACCATAGCTGGGCGGCAAGCGCGCGGGCGCTGGAAACTGACGTCGCCAACCTGCATCGGCTGGCGAAGCGTCTGGGACTGAAGGATTAGAGAATGCCCGCCTGATAAAAATCCTGCAGGTTAATTGCGCCGGTGAGTTTGCCGTTTTCATCCACCACCGGTGCGGCAGTGATTTTGCGCTTCATCAGAACCTCTTTGGCGTCAATCGCGCGGCTTTGTGCCTGCAGCGTGACGCCATTCGGGGTCATCGCTTCGCGTACTTCCGTGCTGAGTGCGCCGCCACCAACCAGCCAGCGACGCAGGTCACCGTCGGTAAAGACACCTTTCACCAGAGACTGCTCGTCGCAGACCGCCACCAGACCCAGACCGGTGCGGCTCAGTTCCAGCATGGCGTCCATAACGCTGGTAGTAAGCGTCACCTGCGGTACGGCGTCGTCGCGACGCATCAGGTGGTGCACCTTGTTTAACAGACGAGCGCCCAGTGCTCCGGCCGGATGAGAGCGCGCAAAATCCTCTTCGTTAAAACCGCGCGCTTGCATGACGGCAATTGCCAGCGCATCGCCCATCATCAGTGTGTTGACGGTGCTGGAGGTGGGTGCCAGACGCATCGGACAGGCTTCACGTTCAACCGAAATATCCAGTACGGCTTTGGCGGCCAGACCTAATGGCGAGGTGGGTTTTCCGGTCATCGCCAGCAGCGCGACGGATTTGTCTTCCAGACGCGGAATGATGAGATCCAACTCTTTCGCGCCGCCGGAGTAGGAGATGAAGAGCATCACATCGCGGCTTTCAATCATGCCTAAGTCGCCGTGCAGTGCTTCCGCTGGATGCACGAAGAATGCCGGGGTGCCGGTGCTGGCGAGGGTCGCGGCGATTTTTTTGCCAATATGGCCAGACTTACCAATTCCGGAGACAATTACTTTGCCTTCGCAGTGGATGATAGTATTGGCGGCACGAACAAAGTCATCGCCGAGGCGTTCTGGCAGTCGGCTGGCTTCCTGGAGTTCCAGCATTAACGTCTGACGGCCCGCGTTCAGTAGTGCATCACTCATTGGTTTCTCCGGTTATGATCACTTCTATCCCTTTTGCTTCCAGCGCCTGACGAAATGCAGGGTCGATGCCCGCATCAGTAATCAGCTTGTCGACGCTTTCCAGACTGCATACCACATTGGGGCTTTTGCGCCCGAATTTCGACGAGTCCGCCATCAGAATTACTTCGCGAGCGGCATTGCACATCGCCTTGCTGACGGTATAGACCTCATTAAAAGTGGTCACACCCGCATTCAGATCGATGCCGTCGGTCCCCATGAAGAGTTTATCAAAGCTGAACTGCTCGAAGGCATTTTCTGCCAGCTGTCCGTGAAATGACGCCGATTTTTTGCGAAATGTCCCGCCGGGCATCAGGATAGTTTGCTCGTTGTCCAGTTCCGAAAGGGCGTTAACAATGTGCAGGCTGTTGGTCATCACGGTGATGTTACTAAAGCGGGTGAGCATCGGCACCATCTGCAAAACGGTGCTGCCTGCGTCGAGAATGATTGAGTCGCCGTCGTGAATAAAACGCACGGCGGCTTCGGCAATTTGCGCTTTTTTATGCGTGTTGATTAGCGTTTTGTGATCGATGGGCGGGTCAGATTCGTCTTTGTTTAATACTACGCCGCCATAGGTGCGAATGACGGTGCCGGCATTTTCCAGAGTGACCAGGTCTTTGCGAATGGTCGTGCCGGTTGTGTCAAAGTAGTGGGCCAGTTCTTCAACCGAGCATTTTCCCTGCTTTTGCAGGTGCTCCAGTATGGCAGCCTGACGCTGACGAGGTTTCATAGGCGTGATTACCCTGACTTATGTATATACCCGTCATACTTCAAGCTGCATGTGCGTAGGCTTTATTCGGCCTTACGGCCTCACCCCTTCGGGGCCAGCGCAAGCGCTGTTCAAAACAGCCGAGGCGTTTTGTCCTGCAACTCGAATTATTTAGGGTGTAGGTTGCAAAATGATAATTTCGCAAGCTAATAGCATTCATAACGAAATTATCCATGTTTCAGTTTAAGCGCCAATGATAGTGCATTTTGGGAGAGAGGATCATGGGGAAAGATCACATCAGGCTGTAATTCATCAAGATGTTTGCCCATTATCGGGGCAATTTTGCCTGGTCTGGCGAATACGGTAAGACCTTTCATAAATAACGTATCAGTTACCCGCTGTTGCTCATCCAGAGCGATAGCAACCACAACGCGCGGTTTAAAACGTCCGCCGGAACGCCCGACGCCGACCCGACCCTGCTGACAAAGCTTGTCGAACGCGCGATTAAAGCGGGATATTTGCCAGCCGCCCAGCGCTAGCTGTAGGCACCAGGCGATGGCGGCGACGGTAATCAGTGCGGAAACCATGTTATTGCTCCTTGATTATATGCCGGGTGGCGCTACGCTTACCCGGCCTACAGGGAGGGCGTAGGTCGGATAAGGTGAAACCGCCATCCGGCAATTCAACATTAGAACATCACCTGACCGCCGGTGACGTTAATCGATTGTCCGGTGCAGTAAGACGCTTTCGGGCTGGCGTAAAACAGCAACATGTTCAGCACGTCCTGATAATCGCAGCCGCGCTTGAGTGGGACCTTATCCACATAGTACTGCTCCACTTCATCCGGTTTGAGGCCAAGCTTGGTGGCATACTGTGGTAACAACGACTGGAACATCGGTGATTTCAACAGATTACCGAGCATCAAGGAATGCACGGTAATCCCGTATTCCGCGAGATCCAGCGCCAGTGACTGGGTTAATCCCACGCCGCCGAATTTTGCTGCGCTGTAACCTGAGTTGTGTTTGCTGCCCACTTTGCCGGATTTTGAGTTGATCTGGATAATGCGCCCCTGCACGCCGTCGCGGATCATCAGGCGTGAGAATTCACGTGCACAGAGGAAATAACCGACCAGATTCACCTGCAGCGAGCGGTCGAAATCTCCAAGCTCAAAGTCGCTGATAAACGCCGCTTTGGCGATACCGGCACTGTAAACCAGCAGGTCGGCGCGACCGAATATCTCATCTACCCCGCGTGATAGCGCCAGCACGCTTTGTTCGCTGGTGGCGTCGGCACCAAAGCCGTAAGCGGTACCCTCACCAAACTCGGCATTAATTTCCTGCGCCACGTTTGCGGCTTTATCGCTTTGAATATCGACCACCGCAACGCGGTATCCCTCTGTCGCAAGCCCACGGCAAAGGAATGCCCCCAGGGTCTGGCCTCCACCAATGACAACGGCAACTTGATTCATTTTTCTCTCCTTTACGCTTAAGCAACAAACTTCAAAATACAGCCCGGCGCGATGGCGTCCGGTACCGGCCCCGCAACGTGTACGGTGCCAGGAAATTCCGCTTCACTCTGTCCGTCGAAGCGCAGGGTGATATGCCCCAGTTCACGCAAGTTCATTTCTGCAACACTACCCACGGCGGTGACCGGGTAGCGATGCTGGCCCAGCTCAAACTGAATACCCGCCTGCAGAACGCCATTTAGCTCGCCGTGGCAGTGGATGAAACAAAACTCTTCGATATCCGCAGGCGCGCCTTCACGAAAGGTAATCAGCATCTGGTCACAGAGTGCATCCGGTGCGCTCTGGCCAATGCGGGTGATGGTGGTTTGATAGATCACGGTCATCTTTGAGCGCCTCTTATTGATAAATAAAGCCGGAAACAAACCAGGCGATGAGAACGGTAGGCGCGCCGGTCAGGAAGCGGCTTACCAGTACGGACGGCACGCCGACGCGCACGGTGTCCTGACGGGCTTCTGCCAGTGATAATCCCACAGGGATGAAGTCACAGGCGGCCTGGGCGTTGATCGCGAATAGCGCAGGCAGCGCCAGATGTGGAGGGATGTTGCCCAGACCAATCTGCACACCAATCAATACGCCGATAACCTGAGCGATTACCGCGCCTGGGCCGAGAAACGGCGACAGCAGCGGGAAGGAACAGATTAATGCCAGCGTCACGAGCCCCAGCGGATGGCTGGCCAGCGGCGCCAGGCCGTGGGCGATCCAGTCACCCAGACCGGAGGCCATGATGATGCCGATCAACGCCGAGACGAATGCCATAAACGGCAGAATGGTTTTCAGTACGGTATCAATCGTGTCTCGCCCGGACTGGAACAATACCGCCACGGCGGAACCCATGCCCATGCCGACTTTCGCCAGCAGGCCATCGCTCTGTTCAGTGATCTTTTTACTGGTGTCGTAGTCGCGACCCGCCGTGGTGCCTGCCGGTGGTGGCGTCGCGGCGGCTTCACCGACTGCGGTAATGTTGTCTTCTTTGACGCCGGAGACATAAATATCTTCGGTAATGTACTGCGCCAGTGGGCCGGACTTCCCGGTGGAATGAATGTTAATTGTCGGAATCCGGCGTTTCGGGTAAATACCGCAGCGTAGCGTGCCGCCGCAGTCGATGATGGCTGCGCCGATTTCGTCTTCTGCAGGCTCGCCCTCTTTAAAGCCATCAATAGCCTGCCAACCGGTTAATTGCGCCAGCTTGTCGACAATCGCCGGGCGTGTTCCTGCGGTGATATAGACAATTTTCTTACCGGGGGGGGCGTCCAGTTCAAGCGGGCCACCCCAGCCACCGGTACCTCTTTCAATACGAATACGCCTCATGATGTCGCTCCCGCCAGATGGACTTTCTGCTCAAGTTGAATGCCCATTTTCTTTTCGAAGATGGAGGTGGTGAGGTCGGTCACCCAGCCGCGGAAGAAGTTTGTCACCAGGCCAACCAGCAGATAGCTCACCGCGAGTGGACCGAGCGGCAGGCCAAGCGTGGTCAGGCCGCTGGCGATCCCCAGATAGACAAACAGTTCGCCGGGATTGATGTGTGGAAACAGCCCGTTCATTGAGTGGCAGCTATAAGAGGCTGCCGCGTAGTAACTGGGTTTGTACTTCTCGGGCATAAACCGGCCCAGACTCAACGTCATCGGATTACAAAAAACAAAGGTGCCGATGCACGGCAGCAGTAGATAGCGAGACAGCGGGTTTCCGGCACAGCGTTGAGCAAAACGTTCAATTCGCTGCTGGCCAATAAAGTTAATGAGCGCGTTCATGATGACCAGCAGGCTAATTAACAGTGGAAGAATCCCGGTGACCATGCTGGTGAACACTTCTCCGCCTTTCTGAAACAGCCCGATGAACCACTCTGCGCCCAGGGTGATGGTGTCGATCATTATTCTCTCCTGTAGGGGGTTGGGAATTTGCTAGAACGTGGCTTATTTTAATCACAATGAAAGATTTTAAAGTGTTATTTTGATCGCAAAATGAAAGATAAATATTTTATTGTGAAAGTTATTGCGTGAGGGATCGCAAATGGGGTGGTAAACGGTGAAAGGGGCGGTAAATTCTGCGAAGGAGCGCGACTACCGCTTCCTTGTGTGGCGGTGGATGCTTTACCATACTTCTCTCTGGCTGAATCTGTTTAATGGATGTCTCATGTTCAAGCGTCGTTATGTAGCATTACTTCCCCTTTGTGTGTTGCTTGCTGCCTGTAGTAGCAAACCAAAACCTTCAGAGACTCAAACGACAACGGGTACGCCTTCTGGCGGCTTCCTGCTTGAGCCGCAACACAACGTCATGCTGTCGGGCGGCGACTTCGCCAATAATCCGAATGCGCAACAGTTCATCGATAAAATGGTGAGCAAGCACGGCTTTGACCGTCAGCAGTTGCAGGAGATCCTGTCGCAGGCCAAACGTCTGGACTACGTTCTGCGCTTGATGGACCGTCAGGCACCGACAACGCAGCCGCCAGCCGGGCCTAACGGTGCATGGCTGCGCTATCGCAAGCAGTTCATCACGCCAGATAACGTACAAAATGGCGTGGCGTTCTGGAACCAGCATGAAGATGCGCTGAAGCGCGCATGGCAGGTCTACGGCGTACCACCGGAAATTATTGTTGGCATTATCGGTGTCGAAACCCGCTGGGGCCGCGTGATGGGTAAAACGCGTATTCTGGATGCGCTGGCGACGCTGTCGTTTAACTATCCGCGTCGGGCGGAATACTTCTCCGGTGAGCTGGAAACCTTCCTGCTGATGGCTCGAGATGAAAGCGATGACCCGCTGGACCTGAAAGGCTCCTTTGCCGGTGCAATGGGCTACGGGCAGTTCATGCCGTCCTCTTACAAAGAGTATGCGGTTGATTTCAATGGCGATGGGCACATCAACCTGTGGGATCCGGAGGATGCCATCGGCAGTGTGGCAAACTACTTTAAAGGTCACGGTTGGGTGAAAGGCGATACGGTGGCGGTGCCGGCAAATGGCCAGGCGCCAGGGCTGGCAAACGGGTTTAAAACCCAGTACAGCATTTCTCAGCTTGCGGCTGCAGGTCTGACGCCACAGCAGTCGTTGGGTAACCATCAGCAGGCCAGCCTGCTGCGTCTGGATATTGGCACCGGTTACCAATACTGGTACGGGCTGCCGAACTTCTACACCATTACCCGCTACAACCACAGCACGCATTACGCGATGGCCGTCTGGCAATTAGGTCAGGCTGTAGCGCTGGCGCGCGTACAGTAATTACCCGCAACCGGTCTACATGAGGAAACCTCTTGTAGGCCGGATAGGATGCCTGGCAGCGCCATCCGGCAGATCTTCTTGACGCGACGGATCTATTTCCGGAATCCCCCTCGTAAATTACTCTCCTCATCCCCACATTTGTTTTGAAAGTGCTATCTTGTCCGGCATATTTTTTAACTGACAGAGGCTGAAATGACCGACAGTGAACTGATGCAGTTAAGTGAACAGGTAGGGCTGGCATTGAAAGCGCGCGGCGCGACGATGACCACCGCAGAGTCCTGTACCGGCGGTTGGGTAGCGAAAGTCATTACGGATATCGCCGGCAGTTCCGCCTGGTTTGAGCGCGGATTTGTGACCTACAGTAACGAAGCCAAGTCGCAGATGATTGGTGTGCGAGAAGCGACGCTGGCACAGCATGGCGCGGTGAGTGAACCGGTGGTTGTTGAAATGGCCATTGGCGCGCTAAAAGCGGCCCGTGCTGATTTCGCCGTTTCTATAAGCGGAGTTGCCGGGCCGGATGGAGGCAGTGAAGACAAGCCGGTTGGGACCGTCTGGTTTGCCTTTGCCAGCGTAAGCGGCGAGGGGATCACGCGCCGGGAATGCTTCAGCGGCGACCGCGATGCGGTGCGTAGACAGGCGACCGCCTATGCGTTACAGACTCTGTGGCAACAATTTCTACAAAATACTTGATACTGTATGAGCATACAGTATAATTGCGTCAACAGAACATCATCTTTCACGATTCTTGGTTCAACCCGAGAGTGGCATGACAGGAGTAATTAATGGCTATCGACGAAAACAAACAGAAAGCGTTGGCGGCAGCGCTGGGCCAGATCGAAAAGCAATTCGGTAAAGGCTCCATCATGCGCCTGGGTGAAGACCGTTCCATGGACGTGGAAACCATCTCCACCGGTTCGCTTTCTCTGGATATCGCATTGGGTGCAGGCGGTTTGCCGATGGGGCGTATCGTCGAAATCTACGGGCCAGAATCCTCCGGTAAAACAACCCTGACGCTGCAGGTGATTGCTGCCGCACAGCGTGAAGGTAAAACCTGTGCGTTCATCGATGCAGAACACGCGCTTGACCCTGTTTATGCCCGTAAGCTTGGTGTTGATATCGACAACCTGCTGTGCTCTCAGCCAGATACCGGTGAACAAGCGCTGGAAATCTGTGACGCACTGGCGCGTTCCGGTGCCGTAGACGTTATCGTTGTTGACTCCGTTGCCGCGCTGACGCCGAAGGCGGAAATCGAAGGCGAGATCGGTGACTCTCACATGGGCCTCGCGGCACGTATGATGAGTCAGGCAATGCGTAAACTGGCGGGTAACCTGAAACAGTCCAATACGCTGCTGATTTTCATCAACCAGATCCGTATGAAGATTGGCGTCATGTTCGGTAACCCGGAAACCACGACCGGTGGTAACGCACTGAAATTCTACGCCTCTGTTCGTCTGGACATCCGTCGTATTGGCGCGGTGAAAGAGGGCGATAACGTAGTCGGTAGTGAAACCCGCGTTAAGGTCGTGAAAAACAAAATTGCTGCGCCGTTTAAACAGGCCGAATTCCAGATCCTTTACGGTGAAGGCATCAACTTCTACGGTGAACTGGTTGACCTGGGCGTGAAAGAGAAGTTGATTGAAAAAGCCGGCGCATGGTACAGCTACAACGGTGAAAAAATTGGTCAGGGTAAAGCGAACGCAACCAACTGGCTGAAAGAAAACCCGACTACCGCAAAAGAAATTGAGAAAAAAGTTCGCGAGTTACTGCTCAATAACCAGGATTCAAAACCGGACTTCTCCGTTGATGACAGCAGTGAAGGCGTAAAAGAAACGAACGAAGATTTCTGATAATCTGATTTTATCGTATAAAAAGGGCTGCATATGATGCGGCCCTTTTCCATTTCTGAAGGTGCACTATGACAGATTCAACGTCTCGCCGATCCGCGTATTCTCGACTGCTTGACCGCGCTGTGCGCATACTTGCCATGCGCGATCACAGTGAGCAGGAACTGCGACGGAAACTGGCAGCCCCGGTTATGGGAAAAAATGGACCGGAAGAAATTGATGCTACGCCAGAGGATTACGATAAGGTTATTGCCTGGTGTATAGAAAGCCGCTACCTGGATGACGACCGTTTCGTACAGCAATTTATCGCCAGTCGTAGCCGTAAAGGCTATGGCCCCGCACGTGTGCGCCAGGAGTTGGGACAGAAAGGTATTTCCCGCGAAGCCATTGAACGCGCGATGCGTGAATGTGAGATTGACTGGGCGCAGTTGGCGCGAGATCAAGCCATCAGAAAATACGGTGAGCCCTTGCCGGTGGATTTTGCAGAAAAGGTGAAGGTCCAGCGTTTTTTGCTCTATCGCGGCTATCTGATGGAAGATATTCAGACAATATGGCGAAATTTTGACGATTGAGCGCATACGGGATTTTACTTCCCCGTGAAGAAAACTTATCTTATTCCCACTTTTCGATTGCCAGCGGCGCTGTTTACGTGCCTGTGCTGGTGATGACATTTCGTTAGCTTGATTTCTTCAGGATAATTATGAGCAAGAGCACTGCTGAGATCCGTCAGGCGTTTCTCGATTTTTTCCACAGTAAAGGACATCAGGTAGTTGCCAGCAGCTCCCTGGTTCCAAACAATGACCCTACTTTGTTGTTTACCAACGCCGGGATGAACCAGTTCAAGGATGTTTTCCTTGGTCTCGACAAGCGTAATTATTCCCGCGCAACCACTTCGCAGCGTTGCGTACGTGCGGGCGGTAAACACAATGATCTGGAAAACGTCGGCTACACTGCACGTCACCATACTTTCTTCGAAATGCTGGGTAACTTCAGCTTCGGCGATTACTTCAAACACGACGCCATCCAGTATGCATGGGAACTGCTGACCGGTGAAAACTGGTTTGCCCTGCCGAAAGAGCGTCTGTGGGTAACCGTTTACGAAACTGACGATGAAGCCTTTGAAATCTGGGAGAAAGAAGTCGGTATTCCGCGCGAACGTATCATCCGTATTGGTGATAACAAAGGTGCGGCCTATGCCTCCGACAACTTCTGGCAGATGGGTGACACCGGTCCTTGCGGTCCGTGCACCGAAATTTTCTACGATCACGGCGACCACATTTGGGGTGGCCCTCCGGGAAGCGCAGAAGAAGATGGCGATCGCTACATTGAGATCTGGAACATCGTCTTCATGCAGTTTAACCGTCAGGCTGACGGTACTATGGAACCGCTGCCGAAGCCGTCCGTAGATACCGGTATGGGTCTGGAGCGTATTGCAGCTGTGCTGCAACACGTTAACTCCAACTACGATATTGACCTGTTCCGCGCGCTGATTGAATCCGTGGCGAAAGTCACCGGTGCTACCGATCTGAGCAACAAATCGCTGCGCGTGATTGCCGACCATATCCGTTCCTGCGCGTTCCTGATTGCCGATGGTGTTGTGCCGTCGAATGAAAACCGTGGCTATGTGCTGCGTCGTATCATTCGTCGCGCGGTGCGTCATGGCAACATGCTGGGCGCGAAAGACACCTTCTTCTACAAGCTGGTGGGGCCGCTGGTTGAGGTGATGGGTTCTGCGGGTGAAGAACTGAAGCGTCAGCAGGCACTGGTTGAGCAGGTTCTGAAAACTGAAGAAGAGCAGTTTGCCCGCACGCTGGAGCGTGGTCTGGCTCTGCTGGATGAAGAACTGGCAAAACTGTCCGGCGATACGCTGGATGGCGAAACCGCCTTCCGCCTGTACGATACCTACGGCTTCCCGGTTGACCTGACGGCAGACGTTTGCCGTGAGCGCAACATCAAGGTTGACGAAGCGGGCTTTGAAGCCGCAATGGAAGAACAGCGTCGTCGCGCGCGTGAAGCCAGCGGTTTTGGTGCCGACTACAATGCGATGATTCGCGTTGAGGGTACCTCTGAATTTAAAGGCTACGAGCATCTGGAACTGAACGGTAAAGTTACCGCGCTGTTTGTAGATGGTAAAGCGGTAGACGCAATTAACGCAGGCCAGGAAGCTGTTGTCGTCCTTGACCAGACGCCGTTCTATGCGGAATCAGGTGGTCAGGTTGGCGATAAAGGCGAACTGAAAGGTGCGGGCTTTGCGTTTGCGGTTAGCGATACGCAAAAATATGGCCAGGCAATTGGTCACATCGGCAAACTGTCTGCGGGTTCTCTGAAAGTGGGCGATGCCGTGCAGGCTGACGTCGATGAAGCGCGTCGTGCGCGTATTCGTTTGAACCACTCCGCAACGCACCTGATGCATGCGGCGCTGCGCCAGGTTCTGGGCACGCACGTGGCACAGAAAGGCTCACTGGTTAACGATAAAATTCTGCGTTTCGACTTCTCCCATACCGAAGCGATGAAACCGGTTGAAATTCGTGCTGTTGAAGATCTGGTGAATGCGCAAATTCGTCGCAACCTGCCGATTGAAACTAACATCATGGATCTCGACGCGGCGAAAGCCAAAGGCGCAATGGCGCTGTTTGGCGAGAAATATGATGACCACGTGCGCGTACTGAGCATGGGGGATTTCTCTACCGAACTGTGTGGTGGTACTCACGCTAGCCGTACCGGTGATATCGGCCTGTTCCGCATCGTGTCTGAGTCCGGTACTGCAGCGGGTGTGCGTCGTATCGAAGCTGTAACCGGCGAAGGTGCTATCAATACCGTGCGTGCTGAGAGCGACCGCTTAAGCGAGATAGCGCATCTGCTGAAAGGTGATAGCCAGAATATCGGTGACAAAGTGCGTTCCGTACTGGAGCGTACGCGTCAGCTCGAGAAAGAATTGCAGCAATTGAAGGAACAGGCCGCCGCGCAGGAGAGTGCAAATCTTTCCAGTAAAGCGGTTGATATCAACGGCGTGAAACTGCTGGTCAGCGAACTGACCGACGTTGAACCTAAAATGCTGCGTACCATGGTTGATGATCTGAAAAATCAGCTGGGGTCTACCGTTATCGTACTGGCAACGGTAGTTGAAGGTAAGGTTTCTCTGATTGCGGGCGTGTCTAAGGATGTGACTGACCGTGTGAAAGCAGGGGAACTGATTGGCATGGTCGCTCAGCAGGTAGGCGGTAAGGGTGGTGGTCGTCCGGACATGGCGCAAGCCGGTGGTACGGATGCCGCAGCTCTGCCTACAGCGTTAGCCAGTGTGAAAGGCTGGGTCAGCGCAAAACTGTAATAATTATAAGCGTAATCCAACGCTGCGGAGGTCAATCTGCAGCGTTTGCATCAACGCTATCGACAACGATAAAGTCAGGTTGAAGTTGTGTATATCGGCTAAACTTAGGTTTAACAGAATGTGATGCCGTGACTGCTTACACTTAGGTGTTTGTCATCGCTTACTTTTTGGCGTTATATGATGGATAATGCCGGGATACAGAGAGACCCGACTCTTTTAATCTTTCAAGGAGCAAAGAATGCTGATTCTGACTCGTCGAGTTGGTGAAACCCTCATGATTGGCGATGAGGTCACCGTGACAGTTTTAGGGGTGAAGGGCAACCAGGTACGCATCGGCGTAAACGCCCCGAAAGAAGTTTCTGTCCATCGGGAAGAGATCTACCAGCGTATCCAGGCTGAAAAATCCCAGCAGTCCAGTTACTAAGGTTTTCGCGTCTCACCTTTCTGGTGAGGCGCAACCTGATTTAGCGCCTCTCTTTTCCTGTTTCTGTTACTTTTCCTTTTCGCTTTACCTCCTGACACCCATCTTGTTCTTCTGATTTCACGCTGTTTTCACTGCTGCACTGCACTTTTTGCCTTTTCCTCAATTTTTCTGTTTGCCCGCCCCCCCGAGAAAACGCCAATTTATCTGTTGATAAAACACTCTTTTTGCCGTTTTTGCAGACTAATTGCGCGTGAAATGTGCAAACGATAAAAGCACTGGAAAAATTGTTTGACTTATAAGTACCAGAAAGTAATATGTGCGCCACGCAGCGACGATGAGCAGAAACAAGTTCTTCGAAGCACTCGCAAGAGGCGTTGTTGGTGAGGTGGCCGAGAGGCTGAAGGCGCTCCCCTGCTAAGGGAGTATGCGGTCAAAAGCTGCATCCGGGGTTCGAATCCCCGCCTCACCGCCATTTGCATCCGTAGCTCAGCTGGATAGAGTACTCGGCTACGAACCGAGCGGTCGGAGGTTCGAATCCTCCCGGATGCACCATATTTTCTGTTTCTTCAGCAATGAAAGAATGGATAATCGATACGGCCTTAGCAGCGGTATCAAAAATCTGCACTAAAGTAGTTTCCCTGATGCATCCGTAGCTCAGCTGGATAGAGTACTCGGCTACGAACCGAGCGGTCGGAGGTTCGAATCCTCCCGGATGCACCATATTCTCCGCAGTATTAATTGTAAATCAATAGTTCCCTGATGCATCCGTAGCTCAGCTGGATAGAGTACTCGGCTACGAACCGAGCGGTCGGAGGTTCGAATCCTCCCGGATGCACCATCTTCTCCGAAGTATTAGTTGTAAATCAATAGTTCCCTGATGCATCCGTAGCTCAGCTGGATAGAGTACTCGGCTACGAACCGAGCGGTCGGAGGTTCGAATCCTCCCGGATGCACCATCTTCTCCGAAATAACAGCTAAACCGTTATTTCATGGTCTGCGAGACAGTCGCAAGCACCAGGGAGGATAACGTTGCTTCAGCAACGGCCCGTAGGGTGAACGCCAGTGAGTAATCCTCCCGGATGCACCATCTTCTCCGAAATAATCCCCAGCACCATCTCTCTTTTTCTGAATCAAACTTCTAAAACAATCCTCAATTCGCTGTCAGCGACAAAATCAATCAATTACGATAAAGTAACGTCTGGTCATTCGGCTTGTGAGAAGACGATGTACGAACGTTATGCGGGTTTGATTTTTGATATGGATGGCACCATTCTCGATACCGAGCCAACGCACCGTAAAGCGTGGCATGAGGTGTTAGGGCGTCATGGGCTCCGTTTTGACGAGCAGGCCATGGTCGCACTCAACGGTTCCCCAACGTGGCGTATTGCACAGTCGGTCATTGAACTGAATCATGCCGATCTCGATCCCCACGCGCTGGCGCGTGAAAAAACCGACAGCGTTAAAAGCATGCTGTTGGATAGCGTTCAGCCATTGCCGCTTATTGATGTTGTTAAAGCCTGGCATGGTCGTCGGCCTATGTCGGTCGGTACCGGGAGCGAAAGTGCCATTGCAGAGGCGCTGCTCGCGCATTTAGGGCTACGTCACTATTTTGATGCCGTCGTCGCAGCTGACCACGTACAACGCCATAAACCCGCACCTGACACGTTTTTACTGTGTGCCGAGCGTATGGGCGTTGTCCCGACTCAATGCGTGGTATTTGAAGACGCTGACTTCGGCCTGCAGGCTGCACGTGCGGCCGGTATGGATGCCGTGGATGTCCGGTTATTGTGAGTGATGGACTGTCACTCCTGTCACTGTTTGCCAGCAGTTTCTTCAGCGCCACGCTGTTACCTGGAAATTCTGAAGTTGTTTTAGTGGCTCTGCTGGTTTCCGGGGTGAGTCATCCCTGGGTCTTAGTCTTAACAGCAACAATGGGTAATAGCCTTGGAGGGTTAACTAACGTTATCCTTGGGCGTTTCTTCCCGTTACGTAAAACGTCACGATGGCAAGAGAAAGCGATGGGGTGGCTGCAGCGCTATGGCGCTGTCACACTATTATTAAGCTGGATGCCGGTTGTGGGGGATTTGCTGTGCCTGCTAGCGGGATGGATGCGCATCTCGTGGGGGCCAGTACTCTTTTTTTTATGCCTTGGCAAAGCGTTGCGTTATGTTGTGGTCGCAGCGGTTACGACGCAGGGCATTATGTGGTGGCACTAATTGTGTTGTGGAAATGCCTGTAGGGTAACCAATACTATGATGCTAATTAAAACGATTTTGACAGGCGGGAGGTCAATTTGATCCCGGACGTATCACAGGCACTGGCCTGGCTGGAAAAAAATCCTCAGGCGTTACAGGGGATTCAACGTGGTCTGGAGCGCGAAACGCTGCGTGTTAATGCTGATGGCTCATTGGCGACGACAGGCCACCCGGATGTGTTAGGCTCAGCGCTGACGCATAAATGGATAACAACGGATTTTGCCGAAGCGCTGCTGGAGTTTATTACTCCTCCGGGCGACGACATCCAGAAAATGCTCACGTTTATGCGTGATCTGCATCGCTATACCGCCAGAAATCTGGGCGACGAGCGTATGTGGCCACTGAGCATGCCTTGCTATATCGCTGAAGGTCAGGATATTGAACTGGCGCAATACGGTACCTCGAATATTGGTCGTCTGAAAACGCTCTACCGTGAAGGTCTCAAAAACCGTTACGGCGCGCTGATGCAAACGATTTCCGGCGTTCACTATAATTTCTCGCTGCCGATGGCATTCTGGCAGGCGAAATGTGGCGTAACGGACGATGAAGATGCCAAAGAGAAAGTGTCTGCTGGCTACTTCCGCCTGATCCGCAACTATTATCGTTTTGGTTGGGTGATCCCGTACTTGTTTGGCGCATCTCCGGCGATTTGTTCTTCTTTCCTGCAAGGAAAGCCGACAACTCTACCGTTTGAAAAAACGGACTGTGGTATGTATTACCTGCCGTACGCGACATCGCTGCGCCTGAGCGATTTGGGTTATACCAATAAGTCGCAAAGCAATCTCGGTATTACGTTTAACGATTTGCATGAGTATGTGGCAGGATTAAAACGCGCGATTAAAACCCCTTCCGAGGAGTACGCGGCGATCGGTCTGGAGAAAGACGGTAAACGTCTGCAAATTAACAGCAACGTACTGCAGATTGAAAATGAACTGTATGCGCCTATTCGCCCGAAACGGGTAACCCGTAGCGGTGAATCGCCGTCAGATGCGCTGCTTCGCGGCGGCATTGAATACATTGAAGTGCGTTCGCTGGATATTAACCCCTTCTCACCCATCGGCGTAGATGAGCAGCAGGTACGTTTCCTCGATCTGTTTATGGTGTGGTGTGTCCTGGCGGACGCTCCGGAAATGAGCAGCGATGAACTGCTCTGCACGCGTACCAACTGGAATCGTGTGATTCTGGAAGGACGTAAGCCGGGCCTGACGCTAGGCATTGGCTGTGAAACCGCCCAGTTCCCGCTGCCGAAAGTGGGTAAAGATCTGTTCCGTGACCTGAAGCGCGTGGCGCAAACGCTGGACAGCATCCATGGAGGAGAGGAGTATCAAAAAGTCTGTGACGAACTGGTTGCCTGCTTTGATAATCCTGAACTGACATTCTCCGCGCGGATCCTGCGGTCAATGATTGATACGGGCATTGGCGGCACGGGCAAAGCGTTGGGCGAGGCTTATCGCAATCTGCTGCGTGAAGAGCCGTTAGAGATCGTGCAGGAAGAGGCGTTTATTGCTGAAACAGCGGCTTCAAAGCGTCGTCAGCAGGAGATTGAAGCGGCGGATACTGAGCCGTTTGCCGCGTGGCTGGAAACGCACGCTTGATACAAAAGAAAAAGGCCACTCGGGAGTGGCCAAAATTTCATCTCTGAAACCAGGGATGATGATAACAAATGCGCGTCTTTCATATACTCAGACTCGCCCCGGAACAAAGAGTTCAGATTATTTTTAAAAATTTTATCGGAGGTGGCTAAATGCCGTTGTTAGATAGTTTTACTGTCGATCACACCCGGATGGAAGCTCCCGCAGTCCGGGTTGCAAAAACGATGAACACCCCGCATGGCGACGCCATCACCGTGTTTGATCTGCGTTTCTGCATTCCGAACAAAGAAGTGATGCCTGAAAAAGGGATCCACACGCTGGAACACCTGTTTGCCGGGTTTATGCGTAACCACCTTAACGGTAATGGCGTTGAGATTATCGATATCTCTCCAATGGGCTGCCGTACTGGCTTCTACATGAGCCTGATTGGCACGCCGGACGAACAGCGCGTGGCTGACGCCTGGAAAGCGGCGATGGCTGACGTGCTGAAAGTGCAGGATCAAAATCAGATCCCGGAACTGAACGTCTACCAGTGTGGAACGTATCAAATGCATTCGCTGAGCGAAGCGCAGGAAATTGCCCGTCATATTCTGGAACATGACGTACGTGTTAACAGTAATGAAGAGTTGGCGCTGCCGAAAGAAAAATTGCAGGAACTGCATATTTAGTCTGGTTTATTACGTTTTCCTGTTATTCGAAAACCCCGGCCTGCAACCGGGGTTTTTTATTATCATTTTCCCTTAGCCATAAAATATTTATATTACATTTGTTTGGTGAATATTATTTTGTGTTAATAACTAACAAGTTCGCAACGAATAAAACGTGAGCGAAGAAACAAAAATAAGGGCCAATAAGTAAACCTACCTCGCTGCGATCACATAAAGAAAAAAACATAAACAGTTAACAGAAAAACATAATGGATTAGGCCAGATAAGATGTTTTAAAAATACCCTACGACAGAAACCGGTTACATTTTTGTATTGGCAAAGGAGTTTGTATGTCTACAGGGGACAAGATATCGATCAGGGAAAAGGTGGGGTACAGTCTGGGTGACGCGGCCAGCCACATCGTTTTTGACTCTTCGGTAGCAATTCTTGCGTATTTTTATACTGATATTTATGGTTTACCGCCTGCGGTAATGGGAACGATGTTTTTACTGGTCCGCTTGCTGGATGCGATTACCGATCCCATTATGGGGGCGATTGCCGATGCAACCTCCACGCGCTGGGGACGTTTTCGCCCATGGCTAATGGCGATTTGTGTACCCTTTGCCGTCAGCTGTGTGCTGGTTTATTCCATTCCTGATTTTTCCGACAGTGGAAAAGTGGTCTATGCGGTGGCGGCATATATCTTTATGACGCTGATGTATACAGCCATTAATATTCCTTACTGCTCACTGGGTGCTGCGCTGACGTCCGACCCGCGTGAAAACCTGTCCTTGCAGTCATGGCGTTTTGCGATTACGCCAATCGGCGGTGCGCTGGGAACAGCGTTAATTTTACCGCTGGCAGATTATCTCTATCCTGGTGATAGAGCGACGGGGATTCAGGTTTCAATGGCTATCTTCGGCGTCATTGGTTGTCTGATGTTTATCATCTGTTTTTTAACCACCAAAGAACGTGTGCAGCCGATCAAAGAGGAAAACCTCAATATTACCCGTGATGTAAAAATTTTATTCAAGAATGAACAGTGGCGTATTTTATCTGTTTATAACTTTATGATGCTGGTTGCGGTGGTGCTGCGCGGTGGGGCAGTCGTTTACTACGTTAACACGGTGCTGAACAAAGGTGCTGATATTATTACCGTCTTTATGCTGGGTAGCATGTTTGCCTCAATGCTGGGGTCGATACTTGCTAAACCCTTTGGTACCCGGTTCTGTAAAATCAAACTCTCTTTTTGGGTTAACTTACTCACAGCCGTATTTGGTGTGCTGTGCTTCTTTGTGCCGGTTCAGTATTGGATAGTTGTGCTTGCGGTTCATATTATTATTTCCATTATTCAGGGCGGTAATGGTGCTCTGCAATGGTCGATGATTACCGATGCGAATAATTACGGTGAATGGAAAACGCACCGTCGAATTACCGGAATGAACGTCGCAGCAAATATTTTTGTCATCAAATTGGGTGTTGCCGTTGGTGGTGCTATTTTGGGCTGGGTACTCGCAGCATTTGATTATGCCTCAGGTAGTGCTGTGCAGTCCGCGTCTGCCGTACAGGGCGTTACGTTATTATTTACCATTATTCCTGCAGTGTTTTATATTCTGACGGCATTCTCTATTAAATTCTATGGATTAACAGAAGCAAGAATGAATGGCATTGTCACCGACCTTAAAAGCGGTAAGTTTGCGCATTCCTGATAATAACCAAAATATTGTAATAGCAGGAGGATGAGATGTTTACGACATCTCATCTGGTATACATCAAACTTTAGGGATGAATAATGAAAGCGAAATATTTGGCGCTGATGATCGGTGCTTGCTTATCTCAAAACCTGTGGGCTGCAAATAATAGTACCATTGAGCAACGTCTTGCTGAACTGGAGCAGCGTGTTATTCGCGCAGAACAGCGGGCAACTGACGCCGAGTCGCAGGTTCAGTCGCTACAGCAACAACAGGTAGCGGCAGCACCTACGGTGAAAGTTGAATCAGCCGAACCCGTCGCAGCAGGCGCTAACCCACCAAAACTGACGTTATCCGGATTCAGCGATATTAAATTCTACGGTGACGTGGAGTTTAATATGGATGCTGCCAGTCGTTCCGGTAGCCTGACATCAATGCGCACCTCCGCCAACAAAGACTGGGCGCCGGGAACCAATGAGCGCTGGGATATCAACGGACGTCTGCTGCTGGGATTTGATGGCTACCAGCGGCTGAACAACGGTAACTTTGCCGGTTTCTCGGTCCAACCGCTGGCTGATCTGACCGGCAAAATGAATCTCGATGATGCGGTCTTCTTCTTTGGGCGTGAGAACGACTGGAAAATTAAGGTCGGGCGCTTTGAAGCCTATGATATGTTCCCGCTGAATCAGGATACCTTTGTTGAGTATTCGGGGAATACGGCGAATGACCTCTACAGTGACGGCTACGGCTACATCTATATGATGAAAGAGGGGCGTGGACGTAGCGACAGTGGCGGTAACTTCCTGCTGAGTAAAACCATCGATAACTGGTATTTTGAAGTGAATACGCTGCTGGAAAATGGCAGTACGTTGTTCTCCGAGAAGCAGTATCACGGCATGGATTTAACCAGCGATAAAAATGTGGCCTATGTTCGACCGGTTATCGCCTGGCAAAATGGCCGCTTCTCCACGGCGCTGGCGATGGAAAGTAATGTCGTGAATAACGCCTATGGTTATTACGATAACGGCAAGTGGATCGATCAGTCAGATCGTACGGGCTATGGTTTTACCATGACCTGGAACGGACAAAAAACCGATCCTGAAGAGGGGGCTGTCATTAACCTCAACACGGCGTATATGGATGCGACCGATGAAACCGACTTTACTGCCGGGGTGAATGCGTTATGGCATCGCTTTGAACTGGGTTACATCTATGCGCATAACAAAATTGAAGCGTTCAACGCGACCAATATTGATGCCGTGTGTGAAGATGACTGCTGGATCACCGATCCAGGCAATTATGATATCCACACCATCCATGCTTCATATTTATTCCCCAACGTGATGGATATGAAAAACTTTAATATCTATCTCGGTGCCTATGCCTCATGGGTCGAGGCCGATCCACATAACGGCGACAGCAGCGAAGATGCGCGTTACGGCGGACGTCTGAGATTCAAATATTACTTCTGATAATAACAAGGCCCATCAACGATGGGCCTTGTTTTATTTCAGTACAGAATAAGGCAATGGACACAGGGCTTCTCAATTATGCATTTGAATTTTATGGGTAAACCGCTTGACGGGTTTAGCGAGTTTGCCACGATTGTTGCGGCACAAGGGGCGGTACTACTTAAAAATGATCATGCGGTGCTTCCCCTGCGCCCTGAGGATACTATTGCGCTGTTTGGGCGCACGCAGATTGATTATTACCGCAGTGGGACAGGGTCGGGCGGGGCCGTTAACGTTGTCGCGCAATGTCACTTACTACAGGCTTTGCGCGAACGCTGTTCTGCACGGTTAAACCCCGTGCTGGCGCAGAAGTATGAGCAATGGGTCGGTGAAAATCCGTTTGATAACGGCGGCGGCGGTTGGGCACAGGAACCCTGGTTTCAACAAGAGATGCCGCTGCAGGAAGGCGAAGTGGCGCAGGCGAAGACGATATCGCAAAAGGCCGTTGTGGTTATTGGTCGAACCGCTGGAGAAGATAAAGACAATGCCGATGTTGCTGGCGGATATCGACTGACCCCTGACGAATTTTCTCTGCTGGCCTGCGTCTGTCGTCACTTTAACGATGTGATAGTCGTACTCAATATTTCTTCTATTATCGACATGTCGTGGGTTGAGACCCCGGAATTACGCGGGCGAATTGGGGCGATACTATGCGCCTGGCACGGTGGTGCGTTTGGCGCACAGGCCGTCGCCGCGTTATTGTGCGGCGAGATCACGCCCTGCGGAAAACTGACCGACAGTATTGCGTACTCACTGGAGGATTACCCCTCTGCCTCCTGCTGGGGAAGCGACAGACAGAATATTTATCAGGAAGATATTTATGTCGGTTATCGTTATTTCGAAACGTTTTGCCCTCAGCGCGTGCAGTATCCCTTTGGCTTTGGGCTTTCCTATACGTCATTTACCCTTGAGGTTATCTCTGCGGAGGTGATTACCGATCCCCTCAGCTTTCAATTAAGCGTTGCGGTGCAGAATACGGGCGAAACCTGGGCGGGGAGTGAGGTTGTTCAAGTCTATCTGCAAGCACCGCAAGGCGCGCTGGGTAAGCCCTCGCGCGTGCTGGTTGCCTTTGGTAAAACCCATCTCCTGCAACCGGGAGAGCGTGAAATTATTGGTCTGGCGATCCCTGGCGAGCGTCTGACATCGTGGGATGACAGCGGGGATAGCGGTCATCCGCACTGTTGGTTACTGGAAGCGGGCGGGTATTGTTTGTTCGTCGGTAACAGCGTGCGTGACCTCCAGCCGGTTAGCTTCGCGGGGCGTGAAGAGCTCATCGTGCCATCCGTCCAGGTTTTCTCCCGCCATGAACAGGCGCTGGCGCCCAGCGTGGCGTTCTCCCGCCTACGGCCTGGTCGTCATCAACAGGGGAGCTGGTTAGAGGCATGGGAGGACACGCCGCGCCGCTCTTTCTCCTTACGCGATCGTATCTTATCGCGTTTACCTCCCGCGCAGCCGTTGACCGGCAACAAAGGCATCCATTTCAGCGATGTTGTGCAAGGCCATCGTTGTCTGGAGACATTTCTGGCCCAGCTTTCCGTGGAGGAATTGGCCTGTCTGGTGCGCGGAGAGGGGATGTGTAGTCTCAAAGTGACGCCCGGCGTGGCATCTGCATTTGGCGGAGTGACCGACAGTCTGCGAGAAAAAGGGATACCCGTGGCGTCTACGGCGGATGGTCCATCGGGTATCCGCATGGATAATGGCGCAAAAGCCACGTTGCTTCCCAGTGGGACGTTGCTGGCCTGCACATGGGATCCGGTGCTGGTTGAGCGCCTGTATATGATGGAAGGAAAGGAGCTACAGCAAAATCACATTGATGTTCTGCTGGGGCCGGGTCTGAATATTCACCGTCATCCACTGAACGGGCGCAACTTTGAATATTATTCGGAGGACCCTTTAGTGACAGGCATGATGGCTGCTGCGATGACGCGAGGTATTCGCGCTGGCGGGGGCATTGCGACGCTGAAACATTTTGCCTGTAACAGTCAGGAGTTTTCCCGCGCCCAGGTTGATGCGGTGGTCTCGGCCAGGGCGTTACGTGAAATTTATCTGAAGGGATTTGAATATGCCGTCAAACACGGTGGCGCGAGTGCGGTGATGACCGCCTATAACCCCGTCAATGCGCACTGGTCTGCTGCGAATTATTGCCTGAACACGACAATATTACGCGACGATTGGGGATTTCAGGGCATTGTGATGACGGACTGGTGGGCAAAAATGAACGATCCTGTCACTGCGGGGGAGGCGAGTGTTAACAACACGGCGGCGATGATCCGCGCGCAAAATGACCTCTATATGGTGGTCAATAACAACGGTGCGGAGATTAATGCCGGTGATGACAATACGCTCTCAGCGCTGGAGGACGGAACGCTGACGCTGGGGGAACTGCAACGTTGTGCCCGCAATATTCTGAGTTTTCTCCTGTCTACGCAGGTAGCTAAACGGGGAGACGTGCCGCGGGTAACCAGGGCTAAATTCCATGCGGATGCTATGCTGGCGGATAGGGGAGCTATCAAGGTAGCGTCGGTATCACGGCTGCGCTACAGCGGAGAGAGGGTGATTAGCCTTGAGAAGGATGCGACCTACGATCTGCTGCTCAGCGCGTCATCGGCGGGGCTGGCGTTAGCCCAGACTGGATGCAACTTACTGCTCAATGGCTGCGTGGTCGCCACGATCCAGACCCACGGGGCGCTGGGGAAGCAGATTACGCAGAAGCTATGCCGCATCGATATGACGGCGGGTAACTATCTGTTGCAGTTTGAGGCGACCAAACCGGGCATGGTGATCGACTGGCTTGAGTTCAGACAGGTAACGGATTAGCAATCTGGTATGTAATAAAAAGGGATCCGCAGATCCCTTTAAACATCGAGTTAGTGCGCTCCACCGCCGCCGCCGCCCGCGCCGAATGGCGGTTTGGCGAACCACACCAGGCTGAGCAGTAGGATGAATATCCCCGCCGACATCCAGAAGATTTCGTTGGCGGAAATTATCAGCCCCTGGTTGGTAATTTGCTGCGCTAGCCAGCCGGAGGCCTGCTGCTGGGTCATCCCAAGATCCTGCAACTGGCTATACATCGCCTGTGCATTAGGATTGTAGGGGTTTACTGACTCCGTCAACTGCGCGTGATGTAGCGACTCACGGCTAGTCCACATCGTTGTGGTAATCGATGTGCCGATTGAGCCTGCCAGCGTTCGCGTAAAGTTAGACAAGCTTGACGCCGCTGCCAGACGCTCAGGCGGTAAGCCAGACAGCGTGATGGTGGTCAGTGGCATAAAGAAGCAGGCTACGGCGAACCCCTGAATAAATTGCGGCCAGGCCGATGCGCCAAAATCCATACCGGGTTCGAACGTCCACGCGCGCCAGTAGAAACAGACGGCATACATAATAAAACTAAACGTGACCAGCCGACGCATATCCAGCTTGTGGGCGAAACGACCAATAATCGGCGACAGGATCACCGGAATTATCCCCACCGGTGCGGAGGCCAGGCCTGCCCAGGTCGCTGTATATCCGTAGACCTCCTGCAACAACTGCGGCAGCAGGACGATAGCGCCGAAGTAGAGCATATAGGCCAGGCTGATACACAGGCAGCCGATGGTAAAGTTTCGCGACTTAAACAGCGAGAGATCGACAATCGGGTTATCGTCGGTAAGCTCCCAGACAATCAGGAAGCTAATGGCTACCACGGCGACGACCGTCAGGATAATTATCTCCTGCGAGGCGAACCAGTCCAGCTCTTTACCGCGATCGAGCATAATCTGCAAACTGCCGATACCAACAACCAGCAGCGCCAGACCAATAGCGTCAATGCGTCGCTGTTCGGTACGGGTTTCCCGGCCGCGCAGGGTTTGTAGCGTCATCAACACCACCACCGCCCCGATCGGCACGTTAATGAAGAATATCCAGCCCCAGTGATAGTTGTCGCTGATATAGCCTCCGAGAATCGGGCCACAAATAGGGGCGACAATCACCGTCATCGACCACAGCGCGAGGGCGATAGACCGTTTGGCGGGCGGATAGTTATTCAGTAACAGGCTTTGTGAAAGCGGAATTAATGGACCGGCGACAATCCCCTGAATCACGCGGAAGAAAATCAGCATGGTCAGGCTGTTGGACATCCCACACGCCCAGGACGCAATGACAAAGCCGATGGTGGACCACATGAACAGCTTTACTTCGCCAAAGCGTTTGGCCAGCCAGCCGGTGATCGGAATGGAGATAGCATTCGCCACCCCGAAAGAGGTGATCACCCAGGTCCCCTGGCTCAATGAAGAGCCAAGGTTCCCGGCAATAGTGGGGATCGCCACGTTAGCAATGGTGGAGTCCAGCACCTGCATGAATGTCGCCAGTGACAACGCGATCGTCATAATGACGAGCTGCGCGCCTTCCAGCGGTTTTTGCTGTTGCATCACACGCACCTTTGAATTAGCCCGCGTTGGCCCGCACGATCTCTTCGATCATTTTATTGACCGGAGCAAGGTTGATTTCTCGAGCATTACTTTCTGCAACCGGCGTCGTACGCACCTGGCTTGCCAGAATCTGTCCGTCACGATTTTGGGTATCGACCGTTACCAGCGTAGACAGGCCAATACGCAGTGGATGTTGCGCTAACTGCTGGGCATCCAGTTCAATACGCACGGGCAGACGCTGGACGACTTTGATCCAGTTACCGGTTGCGTTCTGTGCTGGCAGCAGCGAGAAGGCGCTACCGGTCCCCATATCGAGGCCGACAACCTTACCGGTGTATTTCACGTCATCGCCGTAAATATCACTGATCACCGTTGCCGGTTGGCCGATGCGCATATGCGCAAGCTGGGTTTCTTTGAAGTTGGCGTCCACCCACAGGTTGGTGGCAGGGACAACGGCCATCAGCGGTGTGGTTGGGCTAATCTGCGCGCCAGGCTGCACGGCACGACGGGACACGTAGCCGGTCATCGGGCTAACAATTTTGGTACGTTCCAGCGCCAGCCAGGCATTACGCACTTCGGTGGCCGCTTGTTGCACGGCAGGCTGGTCTTCAAGCTTACTGCCGAGGATCATCGCCTGGTTGGCATTGTATTGCTGTATTGCGACATCAAGCTGAGCCTGCGCGCTGGCAACGGCATCACGCGCATGTTGCAGTTCTTCGCGACCGATCAGGTTAGCATTTCCCAATGGGACGCGGCGATTAAAGTCGCTTTGTGCCTGCGCCAGGGCGGTTTTCTGCACCTCAATGCTGGCCTGAAGCTGCTTGCTGTTGATCATCAACTGGTGCGTCTGGCGCACGCTGGAGGCCAGAGCGGTCTTGGCTTTTTCAAGCGCCTGCTTAGCGTCCGTCTGGTCGAGGGTCACCAGCACGTCGCCTTGTTTGACATAGTCAGTGTTATCAGCCCAGACTTTCGTCACGCTGCCTGATACCTGCGCCATGATTTGAACCTGGTTCCCTGCCACGTACGCATCGTCTGTCTCTTCGACATGACGCAGTACTAAAAACCAATAAATCCCATATGCCACGGCAATGATAATAAAGAGCAAGGTCAGAAGCAGCAGCATACTTTTACGTTTGCCATTCTTCTTGACCGGTTGCTGCGGGGTTTGAGTCTCCGCATTTGCGCTCATGTTGTTCTCCACGATCTTATTTTTTTTCACATCGGCTGAGCCGACCTGTTTATCAGAAAGGCCAGCAGGGTGACCTGCTGGCCTGTCGGTTTTTCATTTATCAATCTGGATTTTTGAGCGTGTCGGCGCGTTAACGCAGCGCGTCGAGTACCGTGCCATCCTGTTCCATCTGATCAAGACGGGTCAGAAGCTTGCGGGTGATGTGCTCAAGCTGATCTTTTTCTGTGGTGCTAAGAGATGACCAGAGCTGATGCAGACAGTTATGCTGAGGCGGTAATACCTCTTGCAAGAATGCATGGCCTTTCTCGGTCAACTGTAGATGCAGGCAGCGGCGATCGTTATCGCTTTCGCGACGCTCGATCCAGCCACGTTTTTCTAACTCATCCGCGATACGCGTGGCGTTAGTCCGCGACGAACCCAGTGCGCAACTCAGTTCAGAAGGCTGAATACTGTGGTTTTCCTGAGACTCCAGCGTAATCAACGCCATAAACAACGTCTCGTTAATCCCTTGAGCTTTCAGCATTTTATTGCGGTTTTCCAGCAGCTTGCCCTGCATGTGCATGCAAAGACGAGTCAGAAGAACTTCCTGGTAAGGGAATTCTTCGTAGCGGCTGGCGCGAAATTTTAGCATTTGTTCAATGGGCGTAAACGAACTATCCATTTGGGTATAACCTCATTAATTTCAGCCGATATAGTAACGACAGTGACAAATAAAGTAAATGTATTATTTATTTAAAATGATTATTTTTACCTATAAAACAACCCACATTTTCCAGGCTAATCCGTAGCCCAGAGCACTCAGCAATGTCGGAATGATGATGCTGCGGGTCTTAAAATAGCTTGCGCCCAGTACAACAAACCCCACCAACGTTGGCACAAACCGACGAGCGTCGTGCATAACTTCAGGTGCGGTAGACACCACCAGTAGGGCGCAAATTGATGCTATGCCAATGGTGTCGAGTAAAATGCCGGTTGCGCCGCGTTTTGTCGGGCGAACATTTCCCACCCCCAGACGCAGCGGTAAATAACGAAAGCAGTAGTTGACGCCGCCAACCAGCAGGCCAAGCAGCAGAACCTCATAACTCATCAGGCGCCCCCTGCCAGAATGACTGGATAAGCGCCGTCAGACATCCGCAAACAATGCCAGCGAGTATGGCGGCAGGAATAGAAAAAAACGTCACGCCCGCCAGTGCTCCGCCGAGTGCCGCGGTCACACACAGCGACTGTTTACGCTGAAATGACGCGAGCAGAAAACTCATAAACAGCGCCGGGAGCATAAAACCTAGCGCCGCTTCGACCGCCGGAAAATCCTTCAGTAAGCCACTGCCGGAGAATGCGCCAATAATCGTACCGAATACCCAGGAAATCCAGGCACATAGTGCGATCCCCATCATCCAGTTCTCACTCCAGCGGCGATTGTCCCGCACCAGCTTCGCCGTTGCGGCGGCAAACACTTCATCAGTGAGGCCAAAGGCCCACACTGCGCTTTTAGGTTTACTGAGTCGTTGGGCGATGCGGCTGCGCAGGGAAGGGCCATACAACACATGGCGTACGTCCATGGCCATCACGGTGAGCGCGGCGACCCATAGCGAACTGCCCGCGGCAAGCATGGTAGTGATGACGAACTGGCTGGCACCGGCATAGATAATGCAGGAGAAAAAGACGCTTTCGACGGGCGTAAAGCCCAGACGAGTGGCATTGAGACCAAATGCAAAGGCGACCGGAATATAGCTGATGACGATCGGCAGACTGTCTTTGAATCCTTCCGTTAAGGTTGCCGGGCTGGGGTCTGACTGGGGAACAGGGCTTTCCATAGGATTATAGGCTTCATTACCGAAATTTAAATAACCTGGCTCAATGAGTTATAACCTTAGCAGACTGATGAGCTCCTTAACACCCTGAGGAGCTCAATCAGCGGCAAACACGCGCGATACGCTTAAATTACGGCTTCCTGGCGGTGAAAACCTCGCCACCAGACCAGCAGGTTGAGTACGGCAACGGTCGATCCTGCCAGACAAACGCCAGCCCAGCCGGCATGCTGCCAGGCAGAGGCTGAAATCAGTGAACCTGCCGCCCCGCCAATAAAATAGCTGGTCATATAGCCGGCGGTCAGTCGGTTACGCGCATCCGGGTGAATGCGGTAAATAACCGTCTGGTTGGTGATATGCACGCCCTGAACGGTGAGATCCAGTACCAGAATGCCAATTATCAGCATCGGTACTGACGTATGACCCAACCAGATTGCCAGCCAGGAGAGCAGCAGTAACAACAGACCTAATGTCGTGGTGAGATGGGATTTGCCCTTATCAGCAAATCCACCTGCAGGACGAGCGCCGAGCGCACCGGCGGCACCGGCCAGACCAAACAGGCCAATCATGCCTTCTGAATAGTTAAACGGCGGTGCCGCTAGCAAAAATGCCATTGATGTCCAGAGAATACTAAAGTTGGCAAACGTCAGGCAGCCCAGCATCGCCCGGGTACGTAGCAGTTTATCGTGGATAAACAGGCTGAAGACCGAGCCTAACAACTGTGGATAGTTGAGATGGGTTTCTGATTTCATCTTCGGCAGTCCGCGCCATAGCGCGATAGCCATTAGCGCCATCAGCACCGAGGCGACCCAAAATACCGTGCGCCAGCCGCCGAGATTCGCCAGCAGCCCGGCCACGGTACGAGCCAGTAAAATCCCCAACAGCAGACCGCTCATAATGGTGCCGACAACTTTGCCGCGTGTCTCCGGCGTGGCGAGTGTGGCCGCCAGCGGAACCAATATTTGTGCTACGACGGAAAACAACCCGGTCAGTGCCGTGCCGAGGATCAGCATGCCCAACGACTGGCTGCTGGCGGTAATCAACATGCCGCCAGCGGCGAGTAACGTCATGGACACGATAAGCCCCCGCCGCTCAAACATATCGCCAAGTGGTACCAGAAACAGTAGGCCCGCGGCGTAGCCAAGCTGTGCCGCGGTGACGATAAAGCCTGCGGTACTGGCAGATAATGAGAAGTTGCGCGCGATGGTATCGAGCAGCGGCTGGGCGTAATAGTTACTGGCGACGGCGAGACCCGTGGCGATGGACATGAGCAGGATCAGCGATCGGCTAAGTCCCTGAGAGGAATTTGTCATTGTTTTCAGCTGAATAATGGATTTCTGAAACAATCATAACGGAAGTGGATAAATGTTGCTGATTTGTTAGGTGATGGATTGTGCGGTTTCGGGCGGGTGAAGAGCTGCGTGCCGGATAAGGCGCATTGCGCCACCATCCGGCATTGGTGTGGTTACTTACTGTGTCTGATGGCGCTACGCTTATCAGGCCTACGAGTGGGTTATTTCTGCGCAGCTAACGCGTCTTTTACCCAGCCGTCGAACTGCTGCTGGTGGGCTTTGATCCAACCGTCAACGTGACCCTGCACATCGGCTTCGGAAGCTTTGCCCTCATGCATCATCGCGTTCTGTGCGTTGATGTCCGCCAGTGGCAGCTTGATGATGGCAAACAGCTTCGCCGCGGCCGGGTTTTTCTCTGCCCATGCCTTGTTGGCAACGATATGCATGGTGTTGACCGGGAAGCCGTAGTTCGCGCCGTTTGGCAGCTTGGTGTCAATGTCTTTCTGCTCACCCGGCAGGGAAGAGAACGGCACCTGCAGCCAGACCACGTCTTTGCCCGGCTTCATCACGTCGCTCACCCAGTATGGTGTCCAGGTGTAGTAGAGAATCGGTTTGCCTTCTTTAAAGCGCGTGATGGTGTCAGCCATCATCGCCGCGTAGTTGCCGTGGCTGACGTCGACCGTTTTTTCCAGATCGAAGGCTTTATTCTGGTGGTTTATGACCGCTTCGCAGCCCCAGCCTGGTGAACAGCCCATCATGTCAGCTTTACCGTCGCCGTTGGTATCAAAGATTTTGGCAATCTTTGGGTCTTTCAACTGGGCGATATTGGTGATTTTGTACTGCTCAGCGGTTTTTTTGTCGATCAGATACCCCTGTGCAGCCCCCGTCACGAATACCCCTTCGCGATAGAACTTTTTGTCTCCGCCCGCGGCGGCGTACATGTCGTCATGCAGTGGCTGCCAGTTCACGGCGGTAAAGGTGGCATCGCCAGAAGCAATAGAGGTGTAGCCGACGTTGTAATCAACTTCGCTGGCTTTGTTGACGGTATAACCCAGTTTTTCCAGCGCACGAGCGACCAGCTGTGTCTGGAACGATTCTTCAGAGATCGTGCTCTGGATAGGTTGCACGGTAATGCCTTTGCCCGGCAGGTCGGCAGAGAAAGCGCTGGTGGAGACAAGGGTGGCAAACGCTGTGGCAAAAAGTACGGTATGTCGCATCGTTATTCCTTTAATTATTGGAGGGACGTGCAGGCCCGGTAAGCGCAATACCACCGGGCAACAGATGAATTACTTAGTGAAAGGGCGGGTGATAAGCCCAACAGGGCCGGTGGTGTACCAGCGACGGTTACCCCGGCTGCGCGAGTCGCGACCGACGGCCTGCGTCAGGCGGTCCAGAATGATGGCGAGGATCACAATCCCAACCCCGCCAACGGTAGCCAGCCCCATATCGAGGCGCCCGATACCGCGCAGTACCATCTGACCCAATCCACCGACGGCGATCATCGAGGCGATGACGACCATGGAAAGCGCCAGCATCAGCGTCTGGTTAACCCCCGCCATAATGGTGGGCATCGCCAGCGGCAGCTGGACTTTAAACAGCATCTGACGCGGGCTGGCACCAAAGGAGCGAGAAGCTTCAATCAGATCGGCTGGCACCTGGTTAATACCCAGAATGGTCAGACGCACAATCGGTGGCAGGGCGAAGATAATCGTCACCACGACGCCCGGCACGTTACCAATGCCGAATAACATCACAATCGGCACCAGATAGACGAACGCAGGCGTGGTTTGCATGGCATCGAGCAGGGGACGAACGATCTTTGCCGCACGCGGACTGCGCGCCAGCCAGATCCCCATCGGTAAACCGATTAGCACACAGAACAGCAGCGCGGTCAGCACCAGCGCCAGGGTGATCATCGCCTGTGACCAGGCGCCAATCGCGCCAATCGCGACCAGTGAAATCAGCGTGGCAACGCCCATCCCGATGCCGGAAATCTGCCAGGCGATTAAAGCGAAAAGAATAATCGCCACCGGCGCAGGCATCCCCAGCAGCAGTTGCTGGAAGCCGTTGAGAATGTAATCTACCGGGACACGAATGCCCTGGAAGACGGGACGAAAGTGGGTCACCACCCAGTCGATCCCTTCGGTGACCCAGCTATCGAGCGGGATCAGCGTTTTATGGAACGGATCCATAATATTGAAATGCTCAGGTGCTGGCGCGGGCGCGCTGGTCAGCCAGTCTGCGCTACCGCCGTCGGCAGGCGCGCTTGACGCGGTGCCCCAGGCATCAGCGGATTGTGCAGCGCTATCGGCTGCTGGTGTCGTGTCCCACGGATTTGTTTGATCAGTCATTGTTTGCCCCCTCGCGATCTAAAGCCTGTAGCAGCATGCGTTTGGAAATAATGCCCACATACTGATGTTCCTCATCGACAACCGGTACCGCGCACGGTGCTTGCCCGACATGAGAAAGCAGCTCGCTCAGCGGCGTTTTCGCCTCTACGGCTAACGGTTCGTCGATCAGTGCGGCTTCAATACCCTGCGCCTGACGTAAGGCGGTTTTTAATGAGTCGATGGAGACCACGCCAACAAACTTGTTTCCGCGTTCAATCACGTAACCAAATTCACGATCTTTATCCTGCAATAATTGCAGTGCCGAACGTGGGCCAATCCCTGGTGTTTTACGAATTAAGCCTTCAGGGCTACGACGGGAAATATCTTTCGCGCTGAATACCTGGCTAATATCAACACCACGGAAGAAGGTGCGCACATAATCATTGGCCGGGTTATTCAGGATTTCATCCGGGGTACCGACCTGCACCACTTCACCATTTTGCATAATAGCGATGCGATCACCAATGCGCATGGCTTCGTCGAGATCGTGGGAAATAAAGACCACGGTTCTCTGATGCTTTGCCTGCAGTTTTACCAACTCATCCTGCATCTCGGTACGAATTAAAGGATCGAGCGCAGAGAAGGCTTCATCCATTAATAAGATGTCAGGGTTAATGGCTAATGCGCGGGCGAGACCGACACGCTGGCGCATACCACCGGAGAGTTCATCCGGGTATCCGTGAGCGTAATTCTCAAGCCCAACCTGGCGGAGCGCATCCAGCGCTTTTTCACGACGTTCATCCGCAGCAATACCGGCTAACTCCATACCGAAGGCCGTATTGTCGAGTACCGTCATGTGCGGCATTAGGGCAAAGGACTGGAATACCATCGCAATCTTTTTTCTGCGCACCTCGCGAAGCTCGGCATCGGATATCCTGGCGATATCCACGCCGTCAATCAGTACCTGCCCGCGGGTGGGTTCAATCAGGCGATTGAGAAGGCGTACCATTGTGGATTTACCCGAACCGGATAATCCCATGATGACAAATATCTCGCCTTCTTCAATGGCCAGACTGGCGTCTTTAACGCCAAGCGATAGCCCTGTTTTTTCCAGAATCTGCTCTTTTGAAAATCCTTTTTCAATATATTTGAACGCTCTCTGGGGATGCTCGCCAAATATCTTATAGAGATTTTTAACTTCTAATTTAATTGCCATGCAATAGAATTATTCCTGTTATTTGTTTATATCGATATAGTACCTGGTGAAAATAGTTATCTTTTTCTACCCTAACATACTGAGAATCTGAGACAACCCTGAATTTGGTTGTGGCATGAATATTGCCAAAGGCCAGATGGCGAGATTTCCCGTGATATAAGGGCTGAGCGTGGATGAAACTTCTTTGATATTTTTTGTAAATGGCAGTAAAAAGTCGCCTGAATTGTTGAAACTCAGGCGAATAATGCGGCTAATATTGAGTGTAGATCACACAATGATATTTGTGTGATAAAAATGTGATCCCGTTAAAATATTAACGCGAAAAGTGTAGGGTATTTTCCGCGAAAATGAGATCTAGAAATTCCAGTCGTCGTCTTCAGTTTCGACGGCTTTCCCCATCACGTATGACGAGCCTGAACCGGAGAAAAAATCATGGTTTTCATCGGCGTTGGGCGACAGCGCGGCAAGGATTGCTGGGTTAACATCCGCCATTTCCACCGGGAACAGGGCCTCATAACCCAGGTTCATCAAGGCTTTATTGGCGTTGTAACACAGGAACGCTTTCACCTCGTCGGCCCAGGCGGTTTCGGCATACAACACTTCCGTGTAGTGAACTTCGTTATCGTACAAATCCATCAGCAGATCGAGGGCAAAATTCTTCAGTTCCTCACGAGCAGACAGTGAAATATGCTCCAGCCCCTTTTGATATTTATAACCAATGTAATAACCGTGAACTGCTTCATCACGAATAATCAGACGGATGAGATCGGCGGTATTGGTCAGCTTACCGCGGCTGGAGAAATACATCGGCAGCCAGAAGCCGGAATAGAACAGGAACGATTCCAGAAATACGCTGGCAATTTTCTTCTTCAGTGGATTATCGCTGGCGTAATGCTGCAAAATAATCTGCGCTTTGCGTTGCAGCGCGGCATTTTCCTCACTCCAGGCGTAGGCCGCATCCACATCTTTGGTCTGGCAAAGGGTGGAGAAAATAGAGCTGTAGGAACGAGCGTGCACCGCTTCCATAAAGCTGATATTTGACAACACCGCTTCTTCATGTGGGGTTAATGCATCCGCCATCAGCGCGGGCGCGCCGGCAATATTCTGAATGGTGTCGAGCAGAGTCAGCCCGGTAAAGACGCGAATGGTGAGCTGCTGCTCGGCGACGCTCAGCGTTTGCCAGGCGGGAATATCATTCGACAGCGGGACTTTTTCCGGCAACCAGAAATTACTGGTCAGCCGGTTCCACACCTCCAGATCTTTATCATCCTCAATTTTGTTCCAGTTGATGGCGCTCACGCGGTTTAGCTTCATCCTGCTCTCCTTACAGCGCGCATGACACGCAGCCTTCAATTTCAGTACCTTCCAGCGCCAGCTGGCGCAGTCGGATGTAGTACAGCGTTTTGATGCCTTTTTTCCACGCGTAGATTTGCGCTTTGTTGATATCGCGGGTGGTGGCGGTGTCCGGGAAAAACAACGTCAGCGACAGCCCCTGATCGACGTGTTTGGTTGCCTCGGCGTAGGTATCGATGATTTTTTGCGGGCCAATCTCGTAGGCATCCTGATACAGCGCCAGATTTTCGTTGGTCATAAACGGGGCAGGGTAATACACACGCCCCGTTTTACCCTCTTTGCGAATCTCCACCTTAGACACAATCGGATGAATACTTGAGGTGGCATGGTTGATGTAGGAGATGGAGCCGGTTGGCGGCACCGCCTGTAAATTCTGGTTATAAATACCGTAGCGCATTACATTCTCACGCAGCTGTGACCACATTTCACGCGTCGGCAGCGTCACACCGCGGGTGGCAAACAGCGCGCGGACTTTCTCGGTTTTTGGCTGCCAGTCGCCGCTTAAATAGCGATCAAAATACTCGCCACTGGCGTAGCGCGACTGGTTGAATCCGGCAAAGGTCTGGCCACGCTCTTTGGCCAGCAACATGGAGGTATGCAGGGCATGCCAGGTGACGGTGTAGAAATAGAGATTGGTGAAATCCAGCCCCTCCGCTGAACCATAGGCAATACCTTCGCGCGCCAGATAGCCATGCAGGTTCATCTGCCCCAGCCCAATCGCGTGCGAAGCGCTGTTCCCGGCTTCAATCGATGGAACGCTGCGGATGTGGCTCATGTCGGAGACGGCGGTTAAGCCGCGAACCGCTGTTTCAACGGTGCGGCCAAAGTCCGGCGAATCCATGGTGTGGGCAATGTTCAGCGAGCCGAGATTGCAGGAGATATCGCGTCCAATCTGCGCGTAGTCGAGGTTTTCATCGTAGGTTGAGGCGCTGTTGACCTGCAAAATTTCCGCGCACAGGTTGCTCATGTTGATGCGACCGGCAATGGGGTTGGCGCGGTTCACCGTGTCTTCAAACAGGATGTAGGGGTAGCCGGACTCAAACTGGATTTCCGCCAACCGCTGGAAGAAGTCACGGGCGTTAATGTACCGCTTGCGCACGCGTGCGTCGGCGAGTAACTCGTCATAGCGTTCGCTGACGGCGATGTCGCTAAACGGTTTCCCGTAAATACGCTCCACGTCATAGGGGGAGAACAGCGCCATCTGTGCATTCTCTTTTGCCAGACGGAAGGTAACATCCGGGATCACCACGCCGAGTGACAGCGTTTTAATGCGAATTTTTTCATCGGCGTTTTCGCGCTTGGTATCGAGAAAGCGCAGAATATCCGGATGGTGCGCGTGCAGATACACCGCGCCCGCGCCCTGTCGCGCGCCCAGTTGGTTGGCATACGAAAACGCATCTTCCAGCATCTTCATCACCGGGATCACCCCGGAAGACTGATTTTCAATACGCTTAATCGGTGCCCCGGCTTCGCGCAGGCTGGAGAGCAGAAACGCCACGCCGCCACCGCGTTTGGAAAGCTGCAGCGCCGAATTTACCGCCCGACCAATGGACTCCATATTGTCTTCAATACGTAACAGGAAGCAGGAGACCAGCTCGCCGCGCTGGGCTTTGCCGCAATTAAGGAAGGTTGGCGTGGCGGGCTGAAAACGCCCGGCGAGCATATCCTCGGTGAGTCGCAGGGCAAGCGTCTCATCACCCTGTGCCAGCGTCAGCGCCACCATCGTCACGCGATCGGCAAAATCCTCGAGGTAGCGTTTACCGTCAAAGGTTTTCAGCGTATAGCTGGTGTAATACTTCCATGCGCCGAGAAAGGTCTGGAAGCGAAACCCGCTGGCGTGAGCGTGGGCAAACAGCTTCACCACGAAAGCGCGATTGTAACGGGTTAAAACGCTTTCGTCGTAATAACCTTCGCTTACCAGCGTATCCAGACGCGCGTCCTGGCTGGCAAACACCACCGAGTTGGGCTGCACGTGATTTGTCATAAACGCGTCCACCGCCTGATGGTCTTTCTCAAACTGAATACGCCCGGCGTTATCGTACAGATTCAGCATGGCGTTAAGTGCGTGATAATCCAGCGTGGGCTGAACTACGCGTTCTGCGGTTGTTGTTGCCAAAATTCGCTCACTCCTTTTCGCACGTTGTCGATGTCGCCTGGCGTCCCCATCAGCTCAAAGCGATAGAGCCACGGCACGGCGCATTTTTGTGAAATTACGTCACCCGCGCGGCCGTAGGCGTCGCCGAAATTACGATTGCCAGCGGCGATGACGCCGCGAATTAACGCCCGATTGTGGGGATCGTTTAAAAAGCGGATCACCTGTCGCGGGACCGCGCCTGCCGTACCGCCGCCGCCGTAAGACGGCACGACTAAAATGTAAGGTTCGTCTACCTGGATCCGCTCGCGTTCGTTAAGCGGAATTCGCACGGCGGGCAGCCCCAGACGCTGTATAAAACGATGGGTATTTTCAGAGCTGCTGGAGAAGTAGACGAGGGTGCTCATGTGTTGGCCACATGGGGCTGCGGACGCAGACGATTGATCATGTCCGGGCGAAATCCTGACCAGCGGGTTTCCCCTGCTACCACCACCGGTAATTGGCGAAACCCCTGCTCGCGCAGGGTTTCTGCCAGCTCGGGTGCCAGATCGACATTGATCATCTCGACGTCAAGCCCACGGCCTTCCATCGCCCGTTTCGTGGCGTGGCACTGAATACAGTTATTGCGAGTGTAAATAATAATACGCATGATTCGTATTTCCATTTGTGGGTGTAAAAGCGGCGCTATAATGGCGTCGGGTTGTGTGTGTCGTGATGTAATCAATACTAGATGTAGTTTATAAAAGATTCAACCATACAAGATATGGGATTTTAGAGTGGTAAGGGGCCGGGAGATGAGTGTGGCGGAGGGCGGGGTATGTAGCATTACGGGTTGCCGGATAAGGTGTTTCCGCCGCCATCCGGCACCACAGAATTACATGCGCATGCCTACTGCCAGACGGTTAAAGCAGTTCATCAGGCTAATGGCGAACGTCAGATCGCTTATTTCTTTGGCGCTAAAATGGTTCAGCAGCGGCAAATAAACGTCGTCTTCGGCGTGCGTCGAGGCGATGTGGGTAACGGATTCGGCCCATGCCAGCGCTGCGCGTTCCTGATCACTGAAATGGTGGCTGACGCGCCATCCTGCCAGCGCATCCAGTTTGGCCTGCTCTACGCCAGACTTACGCAGGGCTTTACTGTGCATTTCCAGACAAAACGCGCAGCCGTTGATTTGCGAGACCCGCAGGTAAATCAACTCCGTCAGTGTAGGCTCCAACGCGCAGTTTTCCAGCGCTTTGCTGGCCTGAACCAGAGCGTTATAGATTTCAGGGCTAAGTTCATAATAGGGCTGGCGTAACATCGTCATGGTATTTCTCCTCGTTTGGATGACCCGCAATGTAGCACTATAATGGTCTGCTAAAGAGAGCCATATTGTTATCAAAAAAGCAGACCATAAATGCCACGCTACCAGCAAATCGCCCGTCAGTTAAAAACCGCTATTGAGAAAGGGGAACTTAAGCCTGGCACACGCTTGCCGTCCAGCCGCACCTGGTCCCAGGAACTGGGCGTTTCACGCTCGACGGTGGAAAACGCCTACGCAGATCTGGTGGCGCAAGGCTGGCTGGAACGACGCGGGCAGGCCGGAACGTTTGTCAGTCAGCAACTGCGGCTGGACACTTCGCCCGTCGCACCAACGGTCTTTGCCGGAGAAAACCCTACACCGCAACTTTTTCAGATGGGATTACCGGCGCTCGATCTCTTTCCCCGCGAAGTCTGGGCGCGGGTGATGGGGCGGCGTTTACGCACGCAGACACGTTCCGATCTCGCCTTGGGTGATGTCAGCGGCGAACTGTTGCTACGCCAGGCGATCGTTGATTATCTGCGCGTATCCCGCAGTATTGAGTGCCTGCCAGAGCAGATTTTTATTACTTCGGGCTATGCGGCCTCCATGACCTTAATCCTGCGGGCGCTGGCAAATCCCGGCGCAGGAATGTGGGTAGAAGATCCCGGTTTTCCGCTGATCCGCCCCGTTATAACGCAGGAACAGGTTGAACTGCTGCCCGTCCCGGTCGATGGCGAGGGTCTGGATGTGAGCGCCGGGATCCGCGACTACCCGCAGGCGCGTTTTGCCCTCCTCACGCCAGCCCATCAAAGCCCGTTGGGCGTTGCTCTCTCGCTTGACCGTCGACACCAATTGCTGGAGTGGGCCGCCCATGCGCGGGCATGGATCATTGAAGATGACTACGACAGCGAGTTTCGCTACCACGGAAAACCGCTGCCGCCGCTAAAAAGCCTGGATGCGCCGCAGCGGGTGATTTATGCCGGTACCTTCAGCAAATCATTATTTCCGGCTTTACGTACAGCCTGGCTGGTGGTACCGGTGACGGAGGTCGCGCGCTTTCGCCGCCAGGCGGCGCTGACGGCTTGTCACGTGCCGCTGTTATGGCAGCAAACGCTGGCGGATTTTATTCGTGATGGCCATTTCTGGCGGCACCTGAAAAAAATGCGCCAACACTATGCCCAGCGGCGTCAGTGGATGGAAAGTGCGCTGACGGAATACGGCTTTACCGTTGTACCTCAGCAAGGCGGAATTCAACTGGTGATATCGGTGAGCGGCGAAGATACGGCGTTGGTGCGCAAAGCGAATCAGGCTGGCCTGGCGGTTCAGGCGTTAAGCCAATGGCGAATAACTTCAACGGGAGAGGGCGGTATATTACTGTCATTTACCAATATCCCGTCGGTGGAAATGGCCCGGCAGGCCGCCCGTCAACTTCGGCTGGCAATAACCTGATCCAGCGCCATGCTTAAGATAGCCGCCTCACTCTCTTCATGCGTTTATGGACTTTTCTGAAAGCGTTGCTAATGCTGAATCAGGTAAGGTAAGCCCGCGGTAAAAGATAACGAGGAAAAATATATGTATTTAAGACCCGATGAGGTGGCGCGCGTACTTGAGAAAGTAGGCTTTACCGTGGATGTAGTGACGCAGAAAGCGTACGGTTATCGACGTGGCGAAAACTATGTGTATGTTAATCGTGAAGCGCGTATGGGACGCACAGCATTAGTGATCCACCCCACGTTAAAAGAACGAAGTTCTTCGTTAGCGGATCCGTCAACGGATATTAAAACCTGCGATCACTATCAGCAATTCCCGCTTTATTTAGCCGGAGAAACCCATGAACATTATGGTATTCCACACGGCTTCAGCTCGCGTATTGCGCTGGAACGTTATTTAAATGGGTTGTTTGGTGACGTGAGTACAAACTAAAGACGCGACTGGCGGGGCCAGTCGCGAAGAGACGTTTAGGCTTTCGCCTGATGATAGCTGCTGACTTTAAACAGGCGGCGGCAATAATCAAGGAAGTAGCCGTACACTGCACCCATCAACATTGAAACCACGATGTTGGAACTGACGGCCGCCGTGATCTGGTGCCAGTCTGCGCCAACCGTGAGCAGAATGACCACATACACCGGTGACTGGAAGGTCACGTATGCCAGCACATCCGCCAGATTTTTTGCCCATCCCGCCGGTGTGGCTTTACGCGCTGCACGCATAAACAGATCGCGGTACATACCGTAAGGCCAGGCGATCAGAATGTTGACAGGAATCGCCACCAGTCGGGAAGAGAGCGACTGCTCAAAGGTCATTCCGGAAAGGAATACTTCAATCAACATGTTCACGACAGAACAGTAAACAACCATCGCGAACGTGTCTGCTACAGCATGACGCAAGCGTGACTGCGGAGAGAACATGTTAATGCTCCTTGTAAGAAGAGGTAAAAAGGTATCGTATACCTTGTTTCTAGTGATTTGTTTTGCTGCTTTCGCGTTTCAATAGGATATCTGCCTGCATAATAACTATCAACTAGCTTAAAATTTTTATTTATTGTCTTTTTGTCGATAAAATGCTCTGTAATGGTCTGTTTTTTGTTCGTTTTGGCATTTTCGTTGTCATGTTGATTAAATGTCTTTCAAATCATTATGTTATATTGATTTGTTTTTCTGGTTTTTTTACGAACTTTTCTAGATGTTTTTGAATATTACGCCGACATATTTATTTTTATTATCGGGTCATTACAAAATTGCATTGCAGGATGCCCCTGCGATGGGGTGATAAATATTAAGGTAACGTTTTGATTAATAGCTCGAGATCGACAGGGGCTGGAAATAGAATAATCAATCGAATATAATTTTTGCTGTAATACCATTTTTGCTTTATGCGTTAAAGAGGTTTTATTAATATGAGTTCAATGTTAAAAAACTTAAATAATATCCGCTCGCTGCGTGCAATGGCTCGTGAATTTCCGGTCGATGTACTGGAAGATATGCTGGAAAAATTCAGGGTGGTCACCAAAGAACGACGTGACGAGGAAGAACAGTTACAGCGCCAGCGTGCAGAACAGCAGGAAAAAATTAATACGCTGCTGGCGCTGATGAAAGCAGATGGGATTGAGCCAGAAGAGTTGCTAAGCATGACGACGGTGACGTCGCGAGCAGTTAAAAAACGTCAGCCGCGCCCGGCAAAATATCGTTTTACCGATCTCAATGGTGAAGTGAAAACCTGGACTGGACAAGGCCGCACGCCAAAACCTATTGCGCAGGCGCTGGCTGCTGGTAAATCACTCGATGATTTTTTGATCTAATTAGCAAGGCGGTGAGAGTGTCTCACCGCTTATTTTCAGCAAACGCCAAAATCGCCGTCTTCGCTATATCGGGTGACATCTGCTGCTTTCAGGGTGAATTTTTCACCGCTTTCATTACTGGCCTGCACGGCCACAATCTGCTCGTCATTTACTTCAACAACTTTCAATTTTGGTCCGCCCATACGCGGTTGAACCAGATCGCCGGGTTTAAACATGCTGTCCTCCGTTCTTGATGGCAAAACCCACCATAGATCAGGGCCATCGGCGGGTACAGCGCTGTTTCACTGATTACCGCTTAATGAGTACGCCGATTCCAGGGCATTTTATCCAGCAGCCGCGCCATGCCGCAGAAGCCGGTAACGCCTGCCAGGATAAGCCCCGCGCCGACAAAGCCGCTGAGCAGAAAGAAGGTGCTGCCAACGGCGTAACCGAGAACCACGCCGAGTAAGATAAGACTGCCTGCGGCAATCTGCACCTGGCGCATCAGCGGTAACGGCTGTGATTTATCTTCTACGACCGGCAAACCTGCTGCCTTCCAGCCGTCGATTCCCCCCTCAAGCAGCCAGGACTGGGCTGGTGCAGCAATTGCACTCAGTTTTGTGGCCGCATTTTGTGTGCGCTTACCCGACTGGCAGTGAAAAATAATGCGATCAGCGCGTAAGTTATCCGGCAATAACCCCTGGTCGAGCGCGGACAACGGTGCCAGATGCGCCTGCGGAATATGTTCGCGCAGATACTCATCGGCATCACGAATATCAATCAGTTTGGCTCCTTGCGCTAACAGCGTCTGCGCCTCGCGCGGGGAAATCGTCCCAATGGTCATGTTGGCTCCTTACGGGCAATACAGTGTTTTTAATGTGGCGATGAGGGAATTCACCGCCGCATTTTTGATGAAGTAGAGAATGCGCTGGGCATCACGTTGGCGGTCTATTAATCCTTCTTCGCGCATCCGCGCCAGATGCTGGGAGGTGGCAGAGGGGCTGAGTCCGGTGATCCGTGCGAGCTCACCCGCGCTGGTCCCCGGCGACCCGCAAAGCATGCACAAAATGAGCAACCGCTTCGGGTTGCTCATTGCTTTTAGCAAGCTGGCGGCCTGTTCAGCGCTGGCCTGGAGTTGTTCGAGTTCAGTCATATTTATTTAAGTAATTGCTAAATTAAGAATAGTCTAAAATAAAGAGACAGCTTACGCCAGCGTCAAGAGCGTAAAGGAGGGTAAAACAGCAGGGCGAGACGGGTGGAGTTAGCTACACTGATTATTCTTAGAGATAAAATCTCTTTCTAAACAATGATTAATTTTTTGCTTGTAGGGAGTATGTATGGGTTTCTGGAGAATAGTTTTAACGATCATTTTACCTCCGCTTGGCGTGCTGCTGGGCAAAGGTTTTGGCTGGGCGTTTATCCTCAATATTGTGCTGACGCTGCTGGGCTATATCCCAGGTCTGATCCACGCTTTCTGGGTACAGACCCGTGATTAAACTTTTTCTGCCAGCTGTTTGCCGGACATCGCCTGCTGAATAATCGGAATCGGCGTCAGCAGGTGCTGGCGCATTAATTCGCTGGCGCGTACGGCATCGCGCGCCAGAATTGCGTCGGTCAGCGTCTGATGCTGATCGTGTTTATCTTCCAGCATTTCCACCGACAGCACCGTTTTACGCAGCCAGATAAACCGGTAGCGCGCCGCCAGAGAGAACAGCCGTTCACGCATTTGCAGCAGATACTGCGACCCACAGCCGGCAACAATCGCCGTATGAAACGCCTGATGGCGCTGATCCCATTCATCCAGCATCTCTTCGCTGGCATCAACGGCTTCCAGTTTGCTGAGCATATGCGCGCGCGCCAGAATTTCCGCTTCCCAGGCGTCGTCGCCGCGTTCGATAGCCAGACTGACCAGCATGGCTTCCATATTGGCGCGGGCGTCAAAAATATCCAGCAGCTCCTGCTCAGACATTGACGCCACACGATACCCTTTCTGATTGACCACCGTGACCAGTCGCTCCGCCACCAGTTGCGAAAGCGCCTCGCGCAACGGTCCTACGCCGAGTTCATAGCGTGACGTCAGCAGACTCATTCGCAATTTTTCATCGGGCTGAAACACCCCGCGGATAATGTCGTTCTTGAGCCAGCGGTATCCATCAATGGCCGTCGGTTGGGAAATGGCGGTCATGGTCTTACTCCTGAAAAGGTGTCCCGGCCTGCGCCGGGAACAGGTTTAGCGTGTACTGTGCAACGGTGCTTTTTGCCACGATAGCAGTTTTTTCCAGCGCGCCATAATCGGCACGGTGCAAATGATCGCGATGGCGAGCAGCCCGGTTGAGATGACTTCCAGCTGTTGTGCCGGACGAAACAGCATCGCCACCAGTACAAAGCCAATAAAACCGATCACCAGCCACGTCAGCCACGGATAGAGCCACATTTTCATCTTGATATCTGCACCTTCCGCCAGCAGGATTTTGCGCATCCGCAATTGGGAAACAGCAATGACCAGATAGACCAGCAGCGCGATGGCACCAGAGCTGTCGATGAGAAATTTAAACACTTTTGCCGGTGCGTAATAATTCACGATCACGGTGAGAAACGCCGCCCCGGTGGAGAGTAGCACGGCGACATAAGGCGTTTTGCTGCGGTTGAGTTTACCCATAAAAGCCGGGGCATCACCGCGACGGCTCAGGGAATACAGCATACGGGAGGAGGTATACAGCGCTGAGTTCAGACAGCTGGTGACTGACAGCAAAATGACACAGTCCATGATCAGCTTAGCGTGCGGGATATGCAGTAACTCCAGCACCGAGCGGTAAGAGCCCACCTCTTTCAGCCCCGGCATATTCCAGGGGATCAGCGCGACCACCACAAAAATGGAACACAGATAGAAAATGGAGATACGCCAGATGACCGAGTTCGTGGCGCGCACGATGTGTTTATCCGGCGTGTCGGACTCGGCGGCAGCAATGGTGACAATTTCTGCGCCCATAAAAGAGAACATGGTGATCAGCATCGCGCTCAGCACTGCGCCAAAACCGTTGGGCATAAAACCGCCCTGATCCCATAGCCTTGATACTCCGCTGACCTCGGCGTAGGGATAAAACCCACTAATCGCCGCCGCCCCGAGGGCAATAAATGCCAGGATGGCAATCACTTTGCACAGTGCCAGCCAGAACTCAAACTCGCCGTAATTTTTGACGCTTAGCAAATTACTGCCGGTTAACGCCAGCGTGATAACCAGGGAAAATAACCAGATGGGCACGCCCGGGATCCAGGAATGCAGAATGATGGCGGCAATGTTGGCTTCCAGCGGAATAACCAGCACCCAGAACCACCAGTACAGCCAGCCAATGGTATACCCAGCCCACGGGCCGATGGCCTTATCGGCATAGGTGGAAAACGATCCGGTATCCGGCGTGGCGACGGCCATTTCGGCCAGCATGCGCATAATCATCACCACCAGTAACCCGGCGAACAGATAGGCCAGTAGCACCGCAGGACCGGCTTCTGCAATCGCTACGCTTGAACCGACAAACAGGCTGGCGCCGATAACCCCGGCAATAGACAACATGGTGACGTGGCGTGATTTCAGCCCGCCCCCTAAATCATGTGATTGTGACACTTGCCCCATCTTTTAACCTCGTTATTGTTATTGACGTCGCTTCCTGCACCTTACCCGTAGGCCCGGTAAGCGGAGCGCTACCGGGCATCACAATATTGCCGGAGGCGGCGCATGCGCTTTATCCGGCCTACAATCCCCGCTCAGATACGGGGTTTAGCCTTGCTTCGCCTCGGCAAAACACTCGGCGATAATGTCCAGCCCCTGGCGGATTTGCCCGTCTTCAATGGTCAGTGGAACGAGGATGCGCAGCACGTTGTAGTACGGTCCGCAGGAGAGCAGGATCAGCCCTTTATCACGGGCGCGGGCGACAATTTCGGCGGTCAATTTCGCATTAGGCTTATGGCGATCGCCGTCTTCGAACAGTTCAATCGCAATCATCGCCCCCAGGCCACGTACGTCACCAATCTCACGGTGGGTTTCGGCAATCGCCAGCAGGCCGTTGCGCAGGGTGTTGCCGAGGTCATTGGCTTTTTGCAGCAGATTTTCCTGCTCGAAGATGTTCAGCACCGCCAGCGCGGCGGCACAGGCAATCGGGTTCCCGGCATAGGTGCCGCCCAGACCGCCCGGTGGGATCGCGTCCATCACCTCGGCGCGTCCGGTTACGCCCGCCAGCGGGAAGCCGCCGGCAATTGATTTGGCGAACGTGGTGATATCCGGCGCGACGCCCATTTGTTCCATCGCGAACAGCGTGCCGGTACGGCCCGCGCCGCTCTGGACTTCATCGGCAATCAGCATGATCCCATGCTCGTCACAAATGGCGCGCAGGCGCTGCATAAAGGCAGGGGAGGCGGCATAGAAACCGCCTTCGCCCTGGATAGGTTCAATGACGATGGCGGCAATGTCTTCCGGTGCGGCATCGTTTTTGAAGATGCGGTGGATACTGGCGATGGCATCGTCTTCGCTGATGTCATGCAGCGCACAAGGATACAGGGCGCGATAAACATGGCCCGGCATCAGCCCCATACCGGCAGAGTAAGGGTTTACCTTTCCGGTTAGCGACAGGGTGTAGTGAGTTCGGCCATGGTAAGCGCCGCTAAAGGCAATGGTACCGCTGCGTTTGGTGGCGGCGCGGGCAATTTTTACCGCGTTCTCCACCGCTTCGGAGCCGGTGGTTACCAGCAGGGTTTTCTTGGCGAAATCGCCCGGCACCTTTTGGTTCATGATTTCACACAGTTCGAGGTACGGCTCGTAGGCCAGCACCTGGAAGCAGGTATGCGACAGCTTTTTCAACTGCGCTTCTACCGCAGAGACAATCTGTGGGTGCAGGTGGCCGGTGTTCAGCACCGCGATGCCGCCAGCAAAATCAAGGAATTCACGCCCTTCAACGTCCCAGACCCGGCAGTTTTCTGCACGTTCGGCAAAAATCGGGTGGATCTGTCCTACGCCACGTGGAACTGCGTTGCTACGACGTTGCATGAGTTCTTTATTGGTGCTCATCAGGTGTTCTCCAGTATTGTTTTATTAAAGTCCGATACACATGTATTTGATTTCTAAATAGTCTTCGATGCCGTATTTCGATCCTTCACGGCCAAGACCGGAGGCTTTGATGCCACCAAAGGGAGCGACTTCGTTGGAGATAATGCCGGTGTTAATGCCGACAATGCCGTACTCCAGCGCTTCACCGACGCGGAAGACGCGGCTCAAATCACGGGCGTAGAAATAGGCGGCCAGGCCGAACTCGGTATCGTTGGCCTGCGCGATGACGTCAGCTTCGTCTTTAAAGCGGAACAGCGGTGCCAGCGGGCCGAACGTCTCCTCTTTGGCAACTTTGGCATGGTTGGGCACGTCGACGAGGATGGTTGGCTGGAAGAAATTACCGCCCAGCGCGTGAGCCTTACCGCCGCTGATAATCCGGGCGCCTTTATCCAGTGCGTCGGCAATGTGTTCCTCTACTTTGGCGACTGCCTTTTCATCGATCAGCGGTCCGGTGGTGACGTCAGGTTGCAGGCCGTCACCGAGGTGCAGCTTGCTTACGGCTTGCTGAAGTTTTTCGGCAAAGCGCTCATACACGCCATCCTGGACGTACAGACGGTTGGCGCAAACGCAGGTCTGCCCGGCATTGCGGAACTTCGAGGCCAGCGCACCTTCGACTGCTTTGTCGAGATCGGCATCGTCAAAAACGATAAACGGCGCGTTGCCGCCCAGCTCCAGCGACACTTTTTTGATGTCTTTGGCACACTGCTGCATGAGCTGACGACCAATTTCAGTGGAGCCGGTAAACGACAGCTTGCGCACCAGCGGGTTGCTGGTGAGCTCATTGCCGACCGCGCCCGCCGAACCGGTGACCACGCTGAAGACGCCTGCTGGGATCCCGGCGCGGTTAGCCAGTTCTGCCAGCGCCAGCGCGGAGAACGGCGTCTGGCTGGCGGGTTTAAGCACCATGGTGCAGCCTGCGGCCAGCGCCGGACCAGCTTTGCGGGTGATCATTGCCGACGGGAAGTTCCACGGCGTAATTGCGGCGGTGACACCAATGGGCTGCTTAATGACGATCAGGCGTTTATCGGCCTGATGGCCGGGAATGGTGTCGCCATAAATGCGTTTACCTTCCTCGGCAAACCATTCAATAAAGGAGGCGGCATAGGTGATTTCGCCTTTGGCTTCCGCCAGCGGCTTACCTTGTTCGAGTGTCATCAGGCGGGCGAGATCGTCCTGGTGCTCAATCATCAGGTTGAACCAGCGGCGCAGAATCGTCGCCCGCTCTTTGGCGGTTAGCGCACGCCAGGCAGGCAGTGCACGGTTAGCTGCCTCAATGGCTTCACGGGTTTCATCCGCGCCCATTTTCGGTACGCTACCCAATTGCTGACCGTTGGCGGGATTGGTCACCGCGATAGTTTCGCCGCCGTTGGCGTCGCGCCAGTGGCCGTCAATCAGCGCCTGCTGGCGAAATAAGGTGGGATCGTTAAGTTGCATAATAGCGTCCTGTCGTAAAAGGGTTAACGGGTAAAGGCGGCGTGTAATGTCTCCACGCTACGTGCCGCACGCAGCGTGCGTCCGGGATTGCTCTGGTTTTCCAGTAGCGCATGAACTTTGCTGACGATATGCGCCCCGATGGGGAGAGCCGACGTCGCCGCCGGAGAAGGCGCGTTGCAGGTGTGAATCGAACGCGGCGTGGTGACAAACAGGAAGTCGTCAATCAGTTTGCCATCCGGTGATACCGCCTGTGCCCGCACGCCCGCAGGCCAGGGCTGCAGGTCTTTTAGCGTCAGGCTCGGGCAGTATTTTTGTACCCGGCGCAGGTAGCCGCTTTTGCACAGCGAGTTTTTCATCTCGCTTAAGCCGGAACGTAAATTGTTTTGCAGCACCCGACGGATGCCGGAAGAGCCGAGGATTTCCAGCGTGTCACTCAACGAAATATCACGTTTACGATAGCCTTCACGCTTAAACGCCAGCACCGCGTTGGGGCCGACCGTGACGCTGCCGTCAATCATGCGGGTGAGATGTACGCCGAGAAACGGCATTGCCGGATCGGGGATCGGGTAGATCAGGTGGTTGACGATGTGGTTATGTTCCGGCGCCAGACGGAAGTATTCCCCGCGAAACGGACAGATGATAAAGCCCGGCTCAACGCCGAGCATTTTCACCAGTCGGTCAGCCATCAACCCGGAGCAGCTAATCAGCGTAGCACCCTCATACTCCTGGCCCTGGCGGGTGTGTACGATAACGCCCGCTGCGTGTTCTTTCAGGCCGCTGACTTCGGCGTTGTAAACAATCTCGCCGCCTTTGGCCTGGAAAATTCTCGCCATCGCGGCGGTGACGTCGCGGTAGCTGACAATCCCGCTTGATGGCACAAAAATCCCGCCCAGCCCGGTGATGTTAGGCTCGCGCTCGTGCAGTTCTTCGGCATTGAGCCATTCGCGCTCAAGACCGTTGGCGGCGGTGCGATCCCACAGGGCGCGCATACGCTCCATTTCAAGCGTTGAGGTGGCGACCAGCATCTTTCCACAGACGTCATAGCGGATGCCGTTTTGATCGCAAAAGGCTTTGGTGGCGAGATTGCCGGCCAGACAAAACTTCGCCTTCAGGCTGCCGGGGGTGTAATAGACCCCGGCATGGATCACTCCGCTGTTGTGGCCCGTCTGATGACAGGCCGGACCGGACTCTTTTTCCAGCAGAGCAATTCTGGCGTCCGGGTAGACATCAATCAGCTGCATGGCGGTCGACATGCCGATAATGCCGCCGCCAATAATCACAAAATCATACATCCGCTTAATTCCTTCGCGCTTACTGATGCGTCTGGTAGTGGTTTGTAGCGTAGGCAAAGTAACCACGCTGGCGCATCAGTTCGCGGCGCAGGTCCGGATGCGACGTAAAGCGATCGCGCCCGTGCAGCCAGAACAGGTTGTTGATCAGCAGGAATTTACCGACCGAAACCGGAACGGACAGGATGCTTTTGCTGGTCTCCAGCGCATCGGAGAGCGCGCTTAGCCAGACACCCTCTTCATAATCTTTTGGCTGGACGAACTGGTCGATGTAGCGCATTACCGGGCGACCCTGCTGGTCGACGTCAAACACCGGATGAAACACGTCCTGGCTGACGTTTTTGCTTGGCGGCGCGGCAAAACGCATTGGGCGGCGGGCCAGCGGATGGGTGAAGTAGTTCTCCAGATGTTCCCAGTCGTCGAGGTGCAGCAGCAGCGAATTGCCGCCGGTCATGTTCTGCTCATCGATTTTCATCATCAGCACGTAGTCGGTGATCTCTTCGAGGTAGGTGCCGTCGTTATGCAGCTCCATCACGCGGTGTGGCTGGCGCAGGTAGCTGTCGGAGTTATCGACGTTTTTCACCACGAAACGCGCGTAGAACTGACCGCTCATCGCATCAAAGTTGGAGCGGCCGATCAGATGCGCCACTGCCGTTGCCAGTTTGACCATCTCCTCTGCCTGCGCCACGTCATCGACACCTTCCGCGTTGATCAGCAATGCACCTTCGGCGCGATCCAGCAGCGTTTTTAGCAGCAACGGTTGCAGCTGATTGCCGCAGAAGTCGTCGAGGATGTTTGCCACTTTGAAGCGCAGGAAGGATTTGTATTCCAGCGCCTGCACCGGCCATTGCGCTACGGCCTGCAGAAATTGCTCAGCGGTTTGGGCAGAAAATGTCAGCTCCAGCAAGCGTGGTGACTGCGCTGACGGTTTCAGCGTGAAGCCACGGTAGTGCTGGGCTGGATCTTCAGCGTTCGGTTGTACGGCAGTCAGTGCGTTCATCAGAATCGATCCTCTCAGTAGATTGTCAGGGAGACATGGCGCTGCTCGTTTCGTAGCCATAAATTAAAAATATCTACATTTTTGGAAAACGCGCACAGAATGAACTTGTTTGTTTATTATTTGTGATCAAAGGCAACAAATATTTAACATTATAAAAGGTGAGGGTAATTACGCGGAGCGGGAGGATATACGGAGAAGGATCTTTTAAAACAGAGGGTTAATCAGGCTGCCGCTGGCGGAGCGCCGCGACAGCCACAATATCAGTAGCCGACTTTGTAAATACGACCGGTTTGAATGCCTTCGACGCTGCGGCGATAGGCGTTAGCGACCGTGGCGGCGGGGACGCTTTCAAAGCCGGGGAAGAAACCGTCATACGCCGCAGCGGATTCACTCAGCACGGTGGGGCTTATCAGGTTAATGCGTATGCCGCGCCCTAATTCGCAGGCTGCGGCGCGTACAAACCCTTCCAGTCCGGCGTTGACCGTTGCCGCGCTGGCCCCTTGCGCAATCGGCTCATGGGCGATAATGCCGCTAATCAGCGTAATCGAGCCGCCCTCGTTAAGGTAATGCTGCCCGGTCAATGCCAGCCGCACCTGGCCTAGCAACTTATCCTGCAACCCCTGATTAAACTCGCCGTCGGTCATGGTCGACAGGGGGCCAAAGAACAGGCTACCGGTGGCGGAAACGATGGCATCTACCCGACCGATTTTTTCAAACAGCGCCTGCACGCTGTGCTGTGAGGTGATATCGACCTGGTAATCACCCTGCGTGCGGCCCACGCGAACAATCTCATGTTTGCGACCCAGTTCTTCTGCGACTGCGCGGCCGACGGTACCGCTGGCACCAATAATGACGATTTTCATAACCACCTCCGCAATTGTGTGAGCCGCTATTCTTTAATGAAAATGAAATCGGATAAACTGGCTAAAAGTTAGATGATTACTAACCATAGGTTTGTAATATGGATAAGCTTCGCGGCATGGAAACGTTTATCGCCGTGGTGGAAAGCGGCAGCTTTGCCGGGGCGGCAACGCGGCTGGAAATGTCGGCGGTGATGGTAGGGAAATATATCGCACTGCTGGAAGCGCAGCTCGGTACACGGTTACTGGAGCGCAACACCCGTCGCCAAAGTCTGACCGACGCCGGGCGCGTCTATGTTGAGGAAGCCCGGCGGGTGCTGGAACAGGTGTCGATAGCCGAACGCTCGGTTGAACGACTGCGGTTGGCACCGGCGGGGACGCTGCGCATCAGCGCGCCCACGTCTTTTGGCGCCTGTGTCGTTTCGCCGCTGGCCGCGGCTTTTTTACAACGCTGGCCCGAGGTGCGTATTGAACTGGATCTGACTAACCGGATGGTGGATTTGGTGAACGAGGGGGTCGATCTGGCGATCCGCATTGGTGATATTCACCAGACGGATGTGGTGGCGAAATATCTGTGCCCGTACCGTATGGCGATCTGCGCGTCAGCGGACTATCTGGCGCGTTACGGTACGCCCCGGACGCCTGCAGATCTGGTGGACCATCTGTGCTTGTCCCACACGGTGTGGACGGCGCGTAACGAATGGACGTTGCCGGGTATGGAAGGTGAAGTCAGATGGAAACGCGATGCGATCCTGCGCTGTAACGATGGTCACGGTCTGCGCATGGCGGCAGTGGCGGGCGCGGGGTTGCTGTTGCAGCCGGAAGTGTTGCTGGCGGACGAGCTTGCCAGCGGCAAACTGGTTCGAGTGCTGGAGGGCTTTACGCCACAGCCGCGACCGATTCATCTGCTGTGGCGTCAGGATTTACGCCCCTTGCCGAAACTGACGCAGTTTGTCGAGCAGATGCTGGAAGGCACGCAGGGGTTACGCTGAAAATAAAAATGCCGGATGGCGCTGCGCTAATCCGGCCTACGGGAGGTAGCTATTGTAGGCCGGACTAGACGCGTCAGCGCCCCATCCGGCCTATTATTAGCCGATATCCACCTGCGGTTTGCGGTTGCGCTTGCGGATCAGGCGCAGCACCGGTGGGATCACGATAACCATCACCGCCATCGCCAGCAGGACTTTTGCCACGCCGCTGGCCCACAGAATATCCATACTGCCGTTGCTGATCGACAGCGCGCGGCGCAGGTTCTGCTCCAGCATTTCGCCCAGTACAAAGCCCAAAATCAACGGCGACATCGGGAAGTGCATTTTACGCAAAATGTAGCCGAAGACGCCGAGCCCGACCATCAGCACCAGATCGAACGTCGTACTGTGTACCGCGTACACACCGACAGCGGAGACCGCCGCGATGGCCGGCACCAAAAACCACAGCGGGATGGTCAACATGCGGGTAAACAGACCGATCAGCGGGATGTTCATCACCAGCAGCATCACGTTGGCAATCAGCAGTGCCGCAATCAATCCCCAGACGATGTCCGGTTGCTCGGTAAACATCGCCGGACCCGGCGTGATGTTGTACAGCGTCAGCGCGCCCATCATCACCGCCGTGGTGCCGGAGCCAGGTACGCCGAGCGTCAGCATTGGAATAAACGAGCCGCAGGCCGAGGCGTTGTTCGCCGCCTCCGGTGCGGCAACGCCGCGAATATCCCCTTTACCGAAGCTGTCGCTGTTACCGCTGAGCTTTTTCTCGGTCATGTAGGTGATGGCGCTGGCGATGGTCGCCCCGGCGCCAGGCAACACGCCGACAAAAAAGCCTATCACCGACGAGCGCAGCGTCGCGCCCACGCATTGCGCACCTTCTTTGGCGTTGAACATCATGCGGCCGGTTTTACGTACCAGCGCCTGACCGCTGCTGGTATGTTCCAGCATTAACAGGATTTCTGAGACAGAGAACAGCCCAATCACCACCACGATAAACTGCACGCCGTCGGAGAGATGAACACTGTCAAAGGTGAAGCGATATACCCCGGTGTTGGCGTCTACGCCGACGGTCGCAAGGCCAAGACCGATCAGCGCTGCCAGAAAGGATTTCAGCGGGTTTTGCGCCATCATGCTGCCGAGGCAAGCAATGGCGAAGACCATTAAGGCAAAGTATTCTGCCGGACCGAAGGCCAGCGACCATTGAGCCAGTGCCGGAGCAAACAGAATGATGCCGCCGATGGCGATCAGCGAGCCAAAGAAAGAGCTGACCGCCGAGATAGAGAGTGCCACGCCGCCGCGTCCTTGCTGCGCCATCGGGTAGCCGTCGAGGGCGGTCATAATAGCGGCGGCATCGCCGGGCACGTTCAGCAAAATCGACGAGATTCGCCCGCCGTATTCGCAGCCGATGTAAACGGTCGCCAGCAGGATCAGTGCGGACTCTGCGGGCAGGTGCAACGCAAAAGCCAGCGGCAGCAGGATCGCCACGCCGTTAATGGGGCCTAGCCCCGGCAACAGCCCGACAATGGTGCCAACAAAACAGCCGATCAGCGCAATGACCAGGTTTTCAGGCGTCATCGCCACCGCAAAACCCTGAGAAAGATATATCCAGGTATCCATCGTTTCTCCGTTAACTCAGCCAGGCGCCGAGAGGTAAGGTGACGTCAAGCAGCCGATCGAAGGCATACCACAGCAGAATGCCAAGAACCGACCCGGAAATACCCGCCGCCGGGATGGTGGCCCCGAACAGCAGGCCAATCACCACGGTGAGAATGGCGGTGGCAATGGGAAAGCCCAGCCACTCGAATCCCCAGGCGTACATAAACAGAATAATCACCATCGTCAGCAGCTTTTGCAGTACGTGGCGACGAGGCCAGCTGATGGTGTCCGGGTGGCGCAGGAGTAACGCCACGGCGCACAGCAACATCAGGCCGATAATGCCCAGCGGAAAGGGACGCGGGCCGACCGGCTCATAGCTGTATTCGCTGGTTATTTGCCAGGCCACGAACAGCCCGGCTACACAGAGCAACAGCCAGATACCCGCAAAAATACGATCGCTCATCATTGTTGCCCCTGCGCTTATTTAGCCAGACCGAAGGCTTTTGCCTGCTCACGATAATCGGTGACCTGCTTCTTCACGTAGGCGTCGAGTTGTTGCCCACTCATGTTGAATTCAAACAGACCGCGAAGATCGCGTTGCTTTTTAAATTCATCGGTTTGTTGGAGTTTGGCAAAGGCGTCCACCCACCATTGATACTCGGCGTCGCTGACTTTGGGTCCGACGTAGAAGCCGCGGATAATCGGCCACACGAGGTCATATCCCTGCTCTTTGGCGGTGGGCACATTGGCTAACTGACCCGGTAAACGCTGGTCGGAGAACACCGCCAGGACGCGGATTTTGTCGCCGTTGAGGTAGGGCACCATCTCGCTGAGATCGCCGGAGACCACCTGCACGTGATTGCCCATCAGCGCCGTGACCGGTTCACCGCCGCCCTCAAACGCCACGTAACGCATCTTATGCGGATCGACGTTGGCTTTTTGCGCCAGCAGCGCCGACTTCATCCAGTCCTGACTGCCAATAGAGGCACCGGCGCCAATCACTACGCTGTTGGGATCTTTCTCCATGGCCGTCAGCAGGTCTTTCAGCGTTTTCCATGGGGCATCGTTGCGCACGGCAATCATGCCGTAGTCGGTGCCGACGCTTGCCAGCCAGCGCACATCGTCGACGCCGTAACGGCCAAATTTACCCTGCGACAGGTTCAGCAGCGACCCGCCGGAGAAGGCCACCACGGTGCCTGCTTCGGCAGGGCGTTGGGCGACGATGGCGTTATAGGCGACCGCCCCGACGCCGCCAGGCATATAGGTCACGCGCATCGGTTTTTCGATGGCGCCGGTTTCCATCATGCTCACCTGAATCAGCTTACAGGTGAGGTCAAAACCGCCGCCGGGTTTTGCCGGGGCGATACATTCGGTGCGTGAAGGCGCTTGTTCCGCCAGAACAGAGGTACTCATCAGTAACATGCTTGCAGTAAGGGTACGAAGTAATTGTTTTTTCATTATTTATCCTCACGCCGGATGACCGGATTTCGGGTACGGAAGATTATTTTTGTGATTATGTGAGCCGATGTGTAGCAGTTCGGTTGCGTGATTGTTAAAACATTAACCTTTCAATTCCCTTTCAATGCGGCAGAAACTTTACAGGATGTGATATGCGTCTCTTATTAGCGGAAGATAACCGTGAGCTCGCTCACTGGCTGGAGAAAGCGCTGGTGCAAAACGGTTTTGCCGTTGACTGCGTGTTTGATGGTCTGGCGGCCGATCACCTGTTACACAGTGAAACCTATGCGCTGGCGGTGCTGGACATCAATATGCCTGGGCTGGACGGTCTTGAGGTGGTTCAGCGGCTGCGTAAGCGCGGGCAAACACTTCCCGTTTTGCTGCTGACAGCACGTAGTGCGGTGGCGGATCGGGTAAAAGGGCTTAACGCCGGTGCGGATGATTACCTGGCAAAACCGTTTGAGCTTGAAGAGCTGGATGCCAGGCTGCGGGCGCTGCTGCGGCGTAGCGCGGGGCAAGTGCAGGGTATACAGCAACTCGGTGAGCTGGCGTTTCATGATGAGGGTTATTTTCTGCTGCAGGGACAACCGCTGGCGCTGACGCCGCGCGAACAGGCGCTGCTGACGGTGCTGATGTACCGACGGTTGCGTCCGGTCTCGCGCCAGCAGTTGTTTGAACAGGTCTTCAGCCTGAGCGATGAGGTCAGCCCCGAAAGTATTGAACTTTACATCCACCGTTTGCGTAAAAAACTGAACGGCAGCGACGTGCGTATCGCGACCCTGCGCGGCCTGGGCTATGTGCTGGAGCGCAGTGATGAAGTGGGTTAAGCCGCAGTCGCTGTATCTGCAACTGCTGATGTTCCTTGGCTTACCGCTGCTACTGCTGTGGGGGCTGTCGGCGTTTAACAGCTATGTCAGTGCCCTGCAGGCAGCGACCCAGGCGTATGACCGGACGCTGCTCTCATCGGCGAGAACGGTATCCGAGCGGCTGGTGGTGCGCAATAAACGCCTGGAAGTCAACGTACCGTGGGTGGTACTGGACAGCTTTGAGCTGAACATGAACGATCGGCTGTACTACAAGGTGGTGGATCCGACGGGGAAGGTCATTTCTGGCTATGACGATTTGCCGGCGATGCCGCCTTCCACCTCGCGCACCCGGCTATACCCGGCGCTGGCGTGGTTTTATCATACTGAATATCGCGGGGAGGCTATTCGTGTGGCACGCCTGCTCCAGCCGGTGAATGAAGGCGGGATTGTCGGTATGGCGGAGATTTATGTCGCCGAAACGCTGCAATCACGACGCTATCTGGCGCGACAGCTGCTGTTCTCATCCTGGGTATCCCAGGGGTTGCTGGTACTGCTGACGCTGGTGCTGGTCGGCTGGCTGCTGCGACGGGTATTACGCCCGATGCGCCAGCTGTCATCATTGATGGTACGCCGCGAGCCGGGGCTGCTGACGCCACTGCCGGAGCTGCTGCCGTGGTCGGAAACTCGTTTGCTGATCGTGGCCTTCAATCGCTACATTGACCGGCTACGCGCACTGATATCGCGCCAGGAGCGGTTCAGCGCAGATGCTTCTCATCAGTTAAAAACCCCGCTGGCGGTGCTAAAAACGCAGGCTGCGGTAGCCCTTGCTAGCCCGCAGCCGCAGCAGTGGTATGAGAGTTTACAGGCCATGAGCACTACGCTCGACAGCACCATTCAATTGACGGAGCGATTGTTACAGCTTTCTGCCGTGAAGCGCAAAGAGCAGGGAGAAAGACACTTTTCACCGGTCAATCTGTTTGAGGTGGTGCAAACCAGCTGTTTTACCCGCCTGGCGCAGGCGCGCAGCAAAGCCATCGATCTCGGCTATGAAGGGGAACAAGAGGCGGTGTGGATTGAAGGGGATGATGTTTTGCTCGGTGAACTGTGCGGAAATCTGCTGGATAATGCGCTGAAATACACGCCTGCACAGGGGATGGTCACCGCCCGCCTGCTGCGTGAGGGAGAAAGCGTGGTGCTGGTGGTTGAAGACAGTGGCCCCGGTATTGATGACGATCGGGTGCATCAGGCGCTGTTACCGTTTCATCGCCTGGATAATGTGGACAATGTACCCGGGGCGGGGATTGGGCTGGCGCTGGTCAATGATATTGCTCGCCTGCACCGCACGCACCCACAACTGTCGCGCAGTGAAACTCTGGGAGGGTTAAGCGTGCGGGTGCGGTTTTTATGCGTCGCGGGTTAAAGCAGCTAAAAATAATCAGGTATAACCTATTTTGCTAGTCGACGAATGGTTAACTGTCAATAATATATTTTTCGCAGGTAATCATCTTTTCTAATAATAAAAAATAAATGTTATAAAATTTAATATGCAATAAAATCATAATGATGTAAATTTCACTTGCGATCATTGTCACATTTTGTAATATTTATTTTTACATTTACTGACAGTCCAACATTGCGATTTTTAAGCTTGTGATATAATTAACAATATGAAATGAGAAAAAAAACAATTAAAGATCAACCGATAATAGGCTGAGATATGCTTAAGAATTCGCTAAAGATTAGCAGTCAAGGATATCCAGTCTTTTTAAAACTGGTCGATTTCCTTGTCATCAATATTACGTTAATTTTTAGCGCGCATCTGCTAGGCATAGTGCCGTTTTCGACGATTGTTATCCTCAGTGTGATCTTCTCGCTGATGTTTTTGTTGTTTGCTGAATACACTAAAATGTATCAGCAAAAGATAAAAACCATTGGTTTACGTAATCAGAAACGGCTGATTTCGTGCACGCTGCTGGCTATTTTTTTTAACGAACTGCTGAGCATGACGGTAGCTGAACCTGAGTCACTGGGATACCTCGAGCCTCTGGCACCTCCTTTTTGCTCTGCCATCATCTACTGGTATTTTATTCCACTGCCTTTTCTCTATTCTATTCGTTTTTTTCTTTTTAAATATTCAACAAAAAAATATGTGCGTGTTGCCGTTATTGGCCTGACTGAGAATGGTCTGGCGGCGGAAAATGCGTTGACTACGGAATACGCCAACATCAAGTTAGACCTGGCATTTTATGATGAGCGCAGTCCAGATCGTTGTGGCGATGTGGTTGATAAAATAAAAAGCCCCTTTCGCGGCTCGGTCATTAATTTAGTTGAAGAAGCCAAAAATGGGAATATAGATGAGATCTATATTGCGCTACCGATGGTGGCGTTACAGCGCATTCGTCATTTTTTGGCGATGATGTCTGATACCACGGTCGATACCTATATTGTGCCTGACTTTTATACCTACAGTAACAATATGTCCAAGCTGCGCTCGATCCACAACCTGCAAACCATCGGCATTTTTAGCTCGCCGTTTGAAGGTGCAGGATCGTTTATTAAGCGGACTGAAGATCTGGTACTCGGGAGTCTCATTATGGTGATGATCTCCTCACTGATGCTAGTCATCGCCATTGGGATCAAACTCACCTCGCGCGGCCCGGTATTTTTCAAACAAGACCGCTATGGTCTGAGTGGGCAAAAAATTAAGGTCTGGAAGTTTCGCTCAATGCGGGTGATGGAGAATTCTGACACCGTTATTCAGGCTACGAAGAACGATCCACGGGTGACGAAATTCGGTAGTTTTTTACGTCGCACCTCGCTCGATGAACTGCCGCAATTTATTAATGTGTTGCAGGGAAGTATGTCGATTGTCGGTCCCAGACCGCATGCAGTTACGCATAACGAGCAGTACCGTAAGCAGGTCGAAAATTACATGATCCGCCATAAAGTGAAGCCAGGGATCACCGGTCTCGCGCAGATTAATGGGTTTCGTGGGGAAATCGATGCGCTCTATAAGATGGAAAAACGAGTCCAGTATGACATTGAATATATTCAAAACTGGTCATTATGGTTGGATATAAAAATTATTATTAAAACTATTTTCAAAGGATTTGTCGGTAAGAATGCATACTAAAATACTCGTTATTACCGGGATCGTGATATCGCAGTCCGCATGGGCTGATCTGACACCGAAATCACACATTGGCTTTGCGGGGATCGACTTCCAGGGCAAGGTTGCTGTGGATTATGGTTATGATGATAACGTGACATATCAGCCACATAACCGTGATGCGAAAGGTTCCGCCTTTCAGAGTGCTGCGCCCGTGTTGAGTATGATCGGTGAGCGCGGTCAGGATACGTATTTGCTGATGTATTCGGGGGATTATCGCCACTACTCCAGCGATTCTGCGGATAACTACAACGATCATTTTTTCCGTTTTAACGGTGCCTGGCGTTACGGGCGAATGCACGGCTTAACCCTAAATCTGGAAGATTCGCTTGGGCATGAAGATCGTGGTCGCGATATTACTGAGGGCTTTTTGCCGAGTCAGTTTCGCCAGTATGGGATTAAATCTCCACTGACGACCAATTTTATCAACAGCGAACTGCGCTACAGCTACGGCGCGCCGGATGGGCGCGGTAAAGCGGAACTGGCGTTGTTATATAAAAAGCTGACGTTCGGTAATACGTCGGATGTTCAGGATACCAGTAAAGAATTTTATACCTACATTCAGCAGCAGGAATGGCATGAGAATAGCCTGGTTGCGGAGATATTTGACCAGTACACGTCGAGAACACGTTTTCGCTATAGCTTTATTACTAACCAGCGTCATTACGATAACAACTCAGAAAAAGACAGTAATGAATACTATTTGCTTTACGGCCTGAAATCGCAGTTGACGGGTAAAACGAATGTCGACATGAATATTTCATGGTTATACAAAACATTTGAAAACGATCCAAACTCGCATGATTTTAATGGTCTAAACTGGGATGTAAAAGGAGAGTGGAAACCGTTACAGCAGTCAGTTTTCACCGCGCGGACGTCACAAAGTATTAAAGACCCATCGGAAGTTGGGGGCTATATTTTAGTTACTGAATATGGGATTTCTTACCAGCATTTTTGGTTGGGTAATCGCTTTTCTACCCTTCTCGACTATGCATACACCATGGAAGATTATAAAAAACAGAACAAAGATCGCCATGATAAAAATGGTGTATTTAGCGTAACGATGAGCTATGACTACACGCCGTCGGTGAATTTTGCGATTAAATATCAGGTAGATACATTGAATTCTAATAAGGATACTGACTCGTTTTATATCGGTCCCAACGACAAATATAAAGTCATCAGAACGCTAGGTTATGATAATTCTATGATTATGCTTACAGCTAAGGTTCAGATCTAAAATGAAAATAATAGAACTGTGCGCGTTTTTTCTATTCAGTATCCTGTTGGTCGGATGCGCAACGTCCAGGCCACCATTAACGGACGACCCTGCGGCAAGCGCAGAGGATTACCGTCTTGGTGCGGGGGATACGGTCAATATTGTGGTTTACGGCGAACCCGAGATGACCATGAAATTTATCGTCGATAAAAGCGGAACCATCAATTTCCCTTATATTGGCACGCTCGCATTAAAAGAGAAAACGCCGGACCAGGTGACTGCGGAATTAACGCAACGCTTGCGTAATGGATATATGGTTAATCCCATGGTGACGGTTAGCGTCGCTGAATTCCGTAAATACTACGTATCAGGCGAAGTGAAAAGCCCTAATGCTTTTGCGTATGAGCCGGGGCTTACCGTGGAGAAAGCGATCGCTCAGGCGGGCGGATTTACCGATCGCGCTGACCGTAAAGATATCAATATTCGCCAGGCGGGCAGTCATCAGCTGCTGGAGAATGTGGATTTAACGCACTCGGTGCGTCCAGGTGACGTTGTGATCATTGGCATGGGGTTCTTCTAATGATGAAACTCTCTATAGTGGAAAACGGCAAAAAGCGAGAAAACGCAGTCGAACTCTCCCGCTTTGCCAAAGAACTTAAAAAGAACGCCTGGAAAATTGCGCTAACCGGAATTATCGCCGGAGTAGTGGCGTATCCCTTGATCAGCATGATGTCAGCAAAGTATGTCTCGACGGCGACGGTGCTGATTAAGGCACAAGCCGATAACGTTTCGCCGTTTCCACAGGTGGATGGTTTTGATTCAACGCGTAGCGGATATTACGAAACGCAATACGCGCTGATGCAGTCACGTATTATTCTCGAGCAGGCGGTACGCGACCTGAAGTTGGATGAAAATCCCGATTTTACCGGCACTAAATTGGCCGTAGCGGGGGCTAATAGCGGGGATAATCAACAACAGAGAGTCGACCAGGCGCTGAAGACCTTATCACAACATCTGAAAGTCATCGGCATTCGCACGACCAATCTGGCCTCTATTTCCTATGAATCACCTTCAGCACAGCAATCGGCTGAAATAGCCAACGGCGTCGCGCAGGCTTTCATCAACTATACGGTTGAGCAAAAACGGCAGAAAGTGGAGGACGCGAAGGCGCTGAATGCGGAAAAGATGGCAGAGCTACAGGCTGCGATCGTGAAGCAAAAAGAGACGATGGATGGCTACCTGAAAAATGCCGGCCTGCTGACCTTTCGCGGTATTGATGGCTTTGAAACCGAGCAGCTTAGTATTGTGACTAATCGTCTGGCCGATGCGACCCAGCGTCGGGTTGCGGCGGAGTCGGTCTATAACGAAGTGAATGGCCGGGGGAGAACCCTTGAGAGCATCATTTCTTTGCCCTCTGTTTCTGACCACGCCCAGATTCAGGACTTACGTATCGCGTTGATTCAGGCGCAGCGCGCGCTGTCGGAACAGCGAAAACTGTATGGGCCGAAACACGCGACGATTTTAAAAGCGGAAGCCGACGTTCAGTCGATCCAAAGTCAAACCGGGCGGGTGCTGGGCGAACTGAAAGTTGGCTTACGTCAGCAATATCTGGCCGCGCTGGCGGATGAAAAGAATTATCAGCAGCAGGTGGCGCAGCAGAAAGACATCTTCCAACAAATGGCGTCCAAACGAGATGGCTATAACAGCCAGAAACTGTCGTTAGACAAAATGGAAGACCTGTATAAATCGCTGTATCAGCGCACTCAGGAACTGTCGTTGTCCGGTGTCAATGCAGATGCCGTGCTGTACGATCCTGCAGTGCCACCGTTAAAACCGGTAAAACCGAATAAGTCATTGCTGTTGATGATGGTGGTCCTGATGGCGGTGGTGTTTAGCATCATGTACTTCATCGTCAAAGCAGCAATGGACAATTCCATTCGCACCCTGAGCCGTATGAGTCAACGCCTTAACGTCACCCCACTGGGTGAAATCCGCCGGTTTAGCGGGACAACCGGGCGCGCGCAGGTACGGGATATGATTTTGAAGAACCCGCTGAATGCCGACATTATTCACGGTATTCGTACCCGGATAATGCTGGATAGCCGGCCATTACAGACGGTTGCGGTGGCGTCTGCCGGGCACGGTGAAGGGCGTTCCCTGCTGGCAAATTTGCTGGCAAGCTCCTTTAGTTTCGATCAGAAAACGCTACTCATTGATGCAGACTTCTTTAATAACGATGGCCTGACGAATGAACTCGCCACGCCGGCATCTGCGGGCATGGCGGAGCTGCTACGGGGCGAAATCGTGCTGGAGAACGCGCGGATGACGATACATGAGAATCTTGATTTTATCCCGCGAGGTAAGTCCACTATCTCCTCTTTACTGATGCTGTCGTCGGAAAATGTAGAGCCTTTGATGCGCGAGCTGAAGTCGCGCTATCAGCGCATTATTATTGATGTGGCGGCGGTGAATCAGAGCCAGGATATTCAGCTGATTAAGCGCGCTGCCGACGGGGTTATTTTCATCGTGAAAGCCGGTGTGGGGACGGCACAGACGATCGCCAGCGCGCTGGATAAGATTGAGGATAATCAGGGGGTGGTAATTGGCGCGGTGTTGAACGGGGTGGAAGAAAAAAACCTCGAAACGCAAGAAGGGCTGCGTTCACTGAACTTCAGCACTGACCAACTGTTGACGACACCAGGCCGCGTATGAGTCTACTGAAGAGCGCATCCACGATAGCTGGCTCATCAATCATCTCGCAGTTGATTGGTGCGCTGTCTATCTGGTTGATCTCACATAAGTATGACATGGCCGAAGTTGGGCTTTATGCGCTTAACTACAGTATTGCCGTGGTGGGGGCGCAGGTTTGCACCTTTGCCTCACAGCTGTTAATTCCTAAGCAGCAGGACGACAGTCTCGCGCAAAATGTGGTGTTTTGCCTGCTGCAAAGCACGCTGATTGCGTTGCCCTACGCTGTACTGACTGCGTGGTTGTTTCACCAGAATATCCTGTTTCTCTATTTATTGACGCTCTCTACGGCGTGGGCGTTAATCTCAGAAAACTTATCGCTGCGCACGGCCAATTTTTATTTTCTGATTTTTCAGCGTATTTCGGTTTCGGTAGTGGTGGTGCTCTCGGTACTGCTCACGCATCAGGTACAGACCTTTTACTGGTCGTGGGCGTGCGCGATGATCCTACTGACATCGAGCTGTATTTTGCATTCGTTTGATATCCGCTCGGTGACGTCTGGGCATCTGCATCCATTGAATAACTGGAGATTTTTTAAGCAAAACATTCATCACATCAGCAAGGTCGGCAGCGCTGAGGTGCTGGCGATGGCCAGCAGCAACTTACCGATTATGCTGATTAACTTCTGGTTCTCGGCGCTGACGGCGGGCTATTTTTCCGTCGTCAGTCGGTTCTGTCTGGCACCTGTGGTGATCATCGGCAATGCGGTGCGCAATACCATTTTCTCCAAGTGGTCTATTGATTTCAGAAATAACACCTTTAATTATCAGGAATATACAAAGGTGCGTTTGCTGCTGTTAGTGCTTGGGGTGGTTTGTACGCTCGGGGTGTTTATTTTCTATCCCATCGTGATGCGGCTGGGGTTTAGCGAGGACTGGATTAACTCCATTGAGACATCCCGCTATATGCTGCCCTATTTGTTCCCAGCGCTGGCAATCAGCCCACTCACGGTAATTGAACTTATTTTTGGCTCCCATCGCTATTTTTTGCGTATTCAGCTCGAACAGCTGGCGATTGTGTTAGTCGCTTTTGTGGTGGTGCCCTATTTTTATAAAGACTATGCCACGTCAGTCATCTTGTTCTCTGCGCTGACATTTATTCGCTATGGGTTTATTTATTTCAAAATGAACCAGCGCGCCAATCTGCTGAAAGACAAGCCGGTGATATTATGACCCTGAATACCGGATATTATTTACAGGCCTATACCTTTATCACGCTGATCCTGTGTGGACTGGTGCAATATTTTACCGGTATGCAATCGGTGCTGTGGATCCCGTTTTTCCTGACGCTGCTCATGGTCGGATTAATGGTGATGCAAACGCGTGAGAGCCCGCTGCATCTGGATACCCAGGAGACCATTATTCTTGCGCTGTATTTCTCTTTTCTGCTGTTGGCTGGGGCTTCAACCCTGCTGCAGGGCGGGGTAACCGTCGCGATTGTGGCCTTTAAAAACGAGATAGCACTGTCGCTGGTGATGATCTGTTTACTGCTGGGATTCTGCCGGGAATCACAGATTTATCGGGCAACACGCTATCTGTATTGGGTGTTTTACGCCCAGGTCCCGGTGATGATTTATCAGGTATTACTGGTGGTTCCCCAGCGCGTGGCGCAGCGCGGCGAAGAGGAAAAATGGGACTCGGTGGTCGGGACCTTCGGGGGCGACCCAATGGGCGGCGGTAATACGGCGGCAATGGGGTTATTTTGCCTGCTGATTATGTTGCTTAAGCTCTCGGAATATAAACACGGGCTGACGACGTTTAAATCGATGGCGCTGCATATTATTCTTGGGTTTGGGCTGTGTATTATTGGTGAAGTGAAGTTTGTCATCTTGCTTTCACCGCTGTTCCTGGCCTGGGTGTGGATTTCGCCGAGCTATGTTAAAGACGTCAGTAAAATTAATCTCAAAACGTTATTGCTGATTGTTATTGGCATGCTGGTACTCATCGGTCTGTCGGTGATGATTCTGGCCTGGTACTATTCGTCTGCTTTTGGCGGCGATCCGACCAAAAGCGCCTTTAGCGTTTTTATCGATTCACTCAGCTATATCTTTGATCCCAACTACATCATGTCGACCGGTGAACTGGGCCGCTTCACGACGTTTCTGTTCTGGCTTAAAAATAACGATCTGTGGGGACTGTCCGGTACGCTATTTGGCTACGGCCTGAATGCGACCAACAGCGGAAGTTCGGTATCACCTGGGTTTTTGAATATTGTTTATAACCTGATCCTGGACTCCACGTCGCTGAGTATGCTGCTGTGGGAAATTGGCGTGATTGGCACGCTGCTGTTTATCGGTCTGTTTATTTATATTCTAAAAGTGTGTCAGCCGAAACCGGTACTGGCGCTTGAACAACTGGACGCGCAGGATCTGCAACTGTTGAGCTTTGCGCCAGCGTATAACGCTTTTGCGATCGCGTGTTTAGTGAGCTTACCTTATAGCCAAATCCTGATGATAACGCCGATGCTACAGTTCCTGTTTTATTTATCGCTCGGTTCAAGCTTAGTGATTCGTCGCACCGTTCTTCGCAGCGCAGGAGGAGGGTATGGATAATATCCCGTTTATCTCGGTGAGTATTAAAACGCTCAACGAAGCGAAAGGTATTGAGAAAACCATCGACAGCATCCGCCGACAGCTGGTGGGATATCCGCATAAAATTATTGTGGCTGATAGCCTGTCGACAGATAGCACCCAGCAACTGGCGGTGAATAAAGGGGTGACGGTGGTGTCATTAACGGAGCCGGGCGATCGCTGCTGCGGTGTCGGACACCAGCTGGGCTACCTCTATAGCGAAGGCGAATATCTGCTGCTGATGGACGGCGATATGGCGCTGGAAGAGGGATTTGTCGATCGGGCCGTCGCCTTTTTACAGGCGCATGAAGAGTATGCCGGCGTGGCGGGAACCGTCGAAATGGATGATGCCGTGAACTATGAGTTCAAATCCCGTAAACAGCGCATTAACCAGATCTATCCCGTGGGCGATTGTGACCATTTAGGCGGCGGCGGGCTGTATCGTCGCGCGGCGATTGAAAAGATTGGCTATCTGACCAACCGGAATTTGCACGCCTATGAAGAGGCCGAACTGGGGCTGCGATTAACCGATGCCGGCTACAAACTGCGTCGTCTGGATATCCCTTATTTTAGCCATACGTCACACACCCTGCCGACCTTCAAGATGCTGAAACATCGGTGGTTGAGCGGCTATTACCAGGCGCCGGGAGAGCTGTTGCGCTGTAGTTTTGGAACACCGTATTTCACCCGCGCCCTCAAGATGGTCAAAAATGAGGCGGTATTTGCGCTGTATCTGTTGATCTTGCTTGCCGCACTGGTCACCGTCAACGGCAGCATTATTACCCTGGTGTTGCTGCCATTACTGGCGTTCACACTGTGGAAAATTGTGCAAAATCGTTCTCTCAGCGATGGGGTTCAAAGCGTCATTAATATGATTGTCCGTTCCGTGGGATTGCTGAAAGGGTGTCTTCATCCTGTGCGCGATCCGCTGACGCCGCCCAACAGTAAAATCATTCAACAATAAAAAGAGCGGGTGTAATGAAAATTTTATTGGTTAACAAGTTTTTCTTTATAAAGGGCGGGGCGGAAACGGTTTATTTTCAGGAACGCGAGATGCTGAAAAAGGCCGGCGTGCAGGTGATTGATTTTTCGATGCAGCATGAGAAAAATTTCCCCTCGGAGTATGCGAATTTTTTTGTCAAAAATGTTGATTACCATACAGACAGTAACCTGTTAGGCGGTATTAAAACGGCGGTTAACTTTATTCATAACGCCGAAGCCTGTCGAAAAATGCAGGTCTTGCTGCAAAAAGAACGCCCGGATATCGTTCACTTTCATAATATCTATCATCAGCTAACGCCAGCGCTAATTAAAGTCGCACGCAATTTTGGCTGTAAAACGGTGCTGACCGCCCATGACTATAAAATTGTCTGTCCTTCATACTCTATGCTACGCGACGGGAAAGTGTGCGATGCCTGTATTACCGGGACCGTCTTCAATGCTTTCAGATACCGCTGTCAGGAAGGGTCTGCCGCCAGGAGTTTACTGCTCTCTTTAGAGGCTACCTGGCAATACATTGCGCAAAATTATCAGGCGCTGGATGTGATCGTGTCCCCCAGCGCATTTTTACGCGGCATTTTGCTACGTGTGCTGCCGCATTCGCGTATCGATGTCATCGTCAATGGCGTAGATGACAGCCGGCCCGTGGAGATGACTGGCGATGAAGGTTATATGCTGTACTTTGGCCGCCTGAGCCGGGAAAAAGGGGTGGCTACGTTACTGGCCGCTCACCAGAAAATGCGTAACCCGGCGCCGCTGAAAATTGTCGGTCATGGCCCGTTACATGACGAGTTGATTGCCCAATATCCGGACGTGGAGTTTTTAGGCTATGTACAACAAGGGGAAGCCCTGGACCAACTGATTAAACATGCCCGGGCGGTGATCCTGCCTTCGGAATGTTATGAAAACTGTTCGATGGCGGTGTTAGAGGCAATGTCATTAGGTAAGCCGGTCATTGGCTCACGTATTGGCGGGATCCCTGAACAAATTCGCGATGGTATTGAAGGGATATTATTTACGCCGGGTAATGCGCAGGCGTTGGCAGAGGCGATGGATACGCTGGTCGAAGACCCGGAGAAAGCACGGGTAATGGGCATCAATGGACGTCAACGGCTGAGTGATAAATATGCGCTCAGTGGTCATATGGAAACGTTGCAGGCACTGTATAAAGAACTGCTGGGCAGGCCATAATATGCGTAAAAAAATAACGGTATTTGGCACGCGCGGTATTCCCGATGTATTGGGTGGGGTGGAAACGCACTGCCAACATCTTTATCCGGAAATTAAACGGCTATGCGATGTTGATATTTGTGTTATCGCCCGCTCGCCGTACGTGAATTACACCCGTTCATCGTATAAGAATGTCGAAACCCATGCACTGTGGGCACCTAAAAAACGCTCGCTGGAAGCGATTGTTCATTCCGTTTTAGCCGCGTTCAGCACCTGTTTTGACCACTCGACTATCGTGCACGTCCACGCGATTGGTCCGGGATTAGTGGTTCCGGTATTGCGGTTACTGGGCAAGAAGGTCGTTTTCACCCATCATGGACCTGACTATGACCGCCAGAAATGGGGGTATGTGGCAAAGAAAATATTATTGCTCGGTGAACGCTGGGCAGTGAGATATGCCAATGAAGTGATTGTAATATCTGAAGTTATTAATCAGCTTATCCAGAATAAGCATCGCCGCTATGATGCGCATTTAATTCACAATGGCGTGAACGCACCGCGAACATTATCAGAACATACCCTTCACCAGACGCTGTCGCGTTATGGTCTCCAGCCGAAAAACTATCTTGTGGTGGTGGGGCGATTCGTGGAAGAAAAAGGCATGCATGATGCCATTTCAGCCTACCAACAAAGTGGTTTGACGATGCCATTAGTGTTAATTGGCGATGCGGATCACCCGACCGAATACAGTATTCGTCTCAAACAGCAGGCCGCTGATACGCCTGGTGTGGTGATGACCGGATTTTTACGCGGCGATGAACTTCAGGCGGTGTTTTCGCAGGCAAAACTGTTTGTCATGCCGTCGTATCATGAGGGGTTGCCGATAGCGCTGCTGGAGGCGATGTCATTTTCTCTGCCTGCGGTGGTGAGCGATATTCCGGCGAATCTGGAGGTCAAGTTACCCGCAGAGGCGTATTTTCAGGTGGGTAATCTGGCGAGTCTGGCCGGGAAAATGGCGAGATGGGCGACAGCAAATAGCGTTGACTATAGTGTATATTTGCAAAACTATAACTGGCATGAAATCGCCAGACAAACAGTCACCGTCTATCACGCTATTGATAAAGATATAGGTTAATTTTGCCCAACTCTCAGAACCGACCGCCCGTCATTGAACGATTTTATGCTCAACTGGATGAGAAGATCTCGCAGGGGTTGACCGCTGAACAAAAAGACGGCGTCGAAAAAGCGGTCCTTGCTATTACCCTGGGATCGAGACACCAGGTTGATATTCGTAGAAGCTTTCCCTTTTTCGGTAGACGTTTTTACCTGGTCTTTTTGTTTGGCAGGGATTTACGTCACTGGCATCGTCGGGAATCGACGCTATCCAATATCCTGATCGCATTGTTACTGCTGTTTGTTGTGTTGTTCGTTACCTGCTGCGTATTGCTGACGCTGTATATGATCAAATCCGCGTTGGGTATTGATGTGTTCCAGAATTTTCATGTGGGTATTTGGGACTGGTGGCTAAGCCTGAAAAACCACTAGCGTTAACCAACGGGTGGAGGCGTTACGGCGATGAAGAGTCAATGGGGTTTGGCGCTATTGAGTGTGTTCTTTCCGCTGACGGCCATGGCTGCATTAACCACCGTCACTCCCAAAGCCGTAACCGGTCCGCTGACCAACCCCGGGATTGGGGTGGCCAGTTTTCATCAGGGTTATGGTGAAACGTTGGGCCTGGCGGATTACCCTAATACCGGGTTTGAATATGAACGCTTCTACTGGCGGGAACTGGAGCCAGTGGAAGGCCAGTACAATTTTGTGCTGGTTGATGATGCCTTCAAATATGCGGCGGCGCATCGGCCCGCGATGAACGTGGGGCTGCGGTTTATGGCCCTTGCGGAGCCTGAAAGCGGCTCGCAGATCCCCGATTGGCTGATTAAAAAAGGGGTGAAAGGAAAATGGACGCCCGATCATAAAACCTTTATCCCGGATCTCGACGATCCCCTGTTTATAGCCTACAGCCAACGTCTGCTGAACGCTTTTGGCAAGCGCTACGATGGTAATCAGAACCTGGCGTTTGTCGATATTGGCATGGTGGGATCGTGGGGAGAATGGCATAACAGCAACTTCCCGAAAGATGTGCTGCAACCCTTGCTGGAACGATATACCACCGAGCAGCTAGATCGCTACGTCGCCATGCACTTTGCTGCATTTCCCGTAACGCCAAAAATTATGTTGATGAGCGGTGGGCAAAGCCTGGCCAATGCGGTGGCACGAGGAGCTGGATGGCGCGCGGACTGCTGGGGCGACCTGCGTGTGTTTTCCAATGACTGGAATCACATGGCAGATGATTACCCGCAACGATTGCTGGCTGCGCAGAAAAGTTATTCCGGGTTAAACGATGCCTGGAAACGATCGCCGGTGAGTCTGGAGATTTGTTCGTATATGCTGGACTGGAAGAATCTTTTTCATTATACGCGCGCAGAGGTGCAGGGGATTTTTGACTGGGCGGTGAAGCATCATGCCAGTACCCTCAACCTGAAATCGCGAACGGTGCCCAGTGAGTATCGGCCGATTGTCGATGATGCACTGGCCAGGCTGGGCTATCGCTTTCGTCTGGCCTCTCTGAGCCATGAGTCAGTATGGGAAAATGGTCGCAGCCTGGCGCTGATCAGTACCTGGTATAATGACGGCGTTGCGCCGATTTACCTTCCTTACACCCTGTCATTTCGTATTATTAATGATGCTAACAATGTTGTTGCTCAGGGGAATTCACCGGAAGACATTCGTCGCTGGCTGCCGGGTCAACATCAGCTGAATTATCAACTCCCTATGCCCGGTGCGTTACCGAGAGGAAAATACGCCATTGAAGTGGCGATCGTGGATAAGTCGGGTGCCGCGAGAATTAACTTTGCCAATGAAGGGAAGCAGAGCAGCGGATGGTATCGTGTGTCGACGATCACGGCGCGTTAGCCATTAGCAACAATGAGCCTGCCCGCAGGCTCATTGTTGATGGGTGTTAAGCGTGATAACCATCAGGATTATTTTTCTGCCAGTTCCAGGTGTCGCGCATCATGTCATCAAGCGTGTAGGTAGCCTGCCAGCCCAGTACTTCGCGCGCCAGCGACGGGTCAGACCAACATTCGGCGATGTCCCCGGGTCTTCGTGCAACAATCTGATAATTAATTTTTCGTTGAGCCGCTTTTTCAAAAGCGGCAATAAGATCCATCACCGAATAGCCGATGCCGGTACCGAGGTTTATCACCTTATAGGCTGGACCTTTATTCTGGCAATCCAAAGCCGCTAAATGGCCGGTTGCCAGATCCATCACGTGAATATAATCACGTACCCCAGTGCCATCCGGGGTTGGGTAGTCATTGCCAAACACCGACACGGTTTCAAGCTTGCCAATCGCGACCTGAGAAATATAGGGAACCAGGTTGTTGGGGATACCATTTGGATCCTCACCAATTCGGCCTGAGGAATGGGCACCGACGGGGTTAAAATAGCGCAGGCAGGTGAGGCGAAACTCAGGGTGTGCGTGGGAAAAATCCGCCAGAATCTGTTCGACCATTAATTTAGAGGTGCCATACGGATTCGTTGTTCCCCCGGTGCGCGATTGTTCGCTGAGCGGCACGCTTTCCGGATCTCCGTAGACCGTTGCGGAAGAGCTGAAGATTAGGCTGTGAACACCCGCAGTCAGCATCTCACTCAGTAAAACCAGCGTTCCGGTGACATTGTTATTATAATACGCGAGGGGTTCTTTTATGGATGCTGAAACTGATTTTAACCCAGCAAAATGAATGACATCACTAATGTCATGGTGTGAAAAAATCGTTTTTAATGCCTCTCTGTCCAGAACGTCGGCAATGTAAATAATCGGTTCTTTTCCGGTGAGTTCTGCGACCCGATGTAATGATGTTTGTGAGGCATTCGTGAGATTATCGATGATCACAACTTCATCACCTCTTTCGAGAAGCGTCAACACGGTATGTGAACCAATATAACCTGCGCCACCTGTGACAAGTATTGCCATACAGCCTCCAGAGGAAATCTTATGAAAAAGATTGTTGACTCACCAAGGCCACGGCTATAAATACAGGGCTATGAGTGGCGTCGGGTAAGAGATAAATTTCTGAATTTCACCATGCACTTATAAGATATTTTTTTGAGTATCGATAAAAAACTAAAGGTGTTTATTTTACTATCGTAGACAAGATAGTTATTCGTGAAGTTTAAGGTATGTACACCGTCGCTTTGGTTGATGGCGGCATTGACCTGTGCAATAAGCTTTTCATCAAAAGAAAATGCGTTTAGCGTGACTAATGCTTTGATGTAAATTGATTTTCCATAGGTTTCAGGCGTGCATTCCTGAGTGAGAAAGTACAGTGTATTGCCGATGTTATGGGGCGCCCCGGCGCCTCGCTGATGCAGGTTGCTCAACTGCAAAGTGGGCGTGATTTTCTGCCACGGACCGCTCACGCTCTCGGCAGTATGGATCATCAGCTCATTATTCATTGTCGTCGATAACAGATAACAGGCACCGTGTAGTGAGAAAAATACGTTATCGGTTAATGCTTCGTCCGAGATTAAAACGTTTATCGCCTTCCAGCGTTGCGGGAAATCTACGCACTGAAATAAAATAACCTCTTTTCTTTCTGAAGACTCAGGGATCATAAAGAGCTGGCCATTGTTCTCAAATACAAAAGGAAAGGATAAATGGCATTTTAGATAATCGAAACCGTCGAGCTTCACATCATCGAGTTCCGCTAAGTCGGCATCGAGTATACGGCAGCGTAGGATCCCCTTCGAATTACGGAAGCGTAAAGCCTCATAAAAAATATAAACTTTATTATCTCTTTCAATGATGAAAGGATCGGCCTGAAAGGTGTGTTTCTTTTTAAGTTGCTGCGCAGGGGTACGCTTCAGTATATCCAACGTGTTAGTAGGAAAGGTATGCGAACCATTATCCTTGATAATCATGATGTCCCACGACTCATGATAAAAAAGCATATTTATTATTTTTTTATATTTGGCCTGCATTCGCACGAGTTCCTTTTGTCGCTTCAATTCACCGGGTGCCATACAGCAATATTAACGGTTAGTTTAAAAGCTAGTCGCAAGCGCGTTTTTTGTCCACTTACGGAACGAGTGGCGGGGGGAAGGGGCGGCGTGACGTTGCCAGAGCATCCTTGCTCCAGATAAAGATTTTACTCGAAATGCACCTGCGGATTGTCTGCCAGTGAAACGTACGTTTTGCTGTTTTTATCCAGCGTACGGATCTCACCGCTTTCAATGTCGTACACCCAGCCGTGCAGACGCAGCGCATTATTACGCAGTCCGACAGCGACAGACGGATGCGTTTTAATATTATTCAGTTGAGCGATAACGTTCTCTTCCACCATGGCATTCACTTTGTCGATAGCGTTATCCCAGGTTTTCTTCTCGACTACCGCTTTCGCCGCATCGGCGTAGTGCAACCAGTGGGCGACCGCAGGCATCGGATCCAGACTCTGGCTTTCAGCAATCGCTTTCATCGCACCACAGTTGGAGTGCCCACAAATAACGATATCCGTCACGCCTAACGCCAAGACCGCGTATTCGATGGTGGCAGATACACCGCCCGGTTCCGGGCCAAAAGAAGGGACGATATTGCCCGCGTTGCGGATAACGAAAAGCTGTCCTGGCTCCTGCTGCGTAACCAGTTCTGGCACCAGACGACTGTCTGAGCAGGAGATGAAAAGTGCTTTAGGATTCTGGCTGGAGGCCAGGCTGCGAAAGAGTTCCTTACGTTGAGGGAAAATCTCTTTTTGGAAGTTGAGGAAGCCCTCAATGATATGTTGCATAGCAGTGTCTCTTTTCTCTGTTTAAGCAGGTTATGATGAAGATCACACTTTCCAGTTTAACACTCGCGCAGAGAAGAGGAAGTATTTATAGCCGGTCAGGGCATATCTATGCCTGATGAACCGGTAACAGCCTTACTCTTACTCGATCAGGCGGCACTGTTCTAACTCAAGACAGGGACCGCTTTTTTTGCACATAAATCGGAACTATAGAGATGGCTAGCATTTACGAAGTATCGTACCTTTTAAAGGTACCTCCATATTAAGGAATCATCATGTCCAGGTTTCGTACTTTAGCAACCGCTTTGGTCGCGGTTGCTGCGATGACGATGTGCACCATGCCTGCATTCGCTAACCCGGGTAACGGAAACGGGAACGGTAACAGCGGTAATCATGGTAACAAGGGTAATAGCGGTAATAGTCAGAAAGGTAATTCAGGTTCAAAAAACAATCAGCAATCTGAACAACGTAAAAATTATGGCAAGCCGGATCATGTTGATAGCGATATTAGCTTTAATGTGGCAAGACAGTATGCGGTCAGATACGGTTTGACCGGGTATCAATCGCTTCCTCCTGGCATCGCCAAAAACCTGGCGCGTGGCAAGCCGCTGCCTCCGGGTATTGCGAAGAAGAACGTTCCGGCCTCGATGCTCAATCAATTGCCCTATTACCCCGGCTACGAATGGCAGGTGGTGGGCGACAATCTGGTGCTGATTGCGCTGAGCACCGCGATTGTGACCTCGGTGATTAACGGGGTGTTTGACTAATTGTAGATGCGGTGTGAACGCAAAAAGCCACGATAAGTCGTGGCTTTTTTATTATCTTTGACCCGTCCTGATTTCCTTCGTGGATAAGTGAGTGAGAATCAACTTAATTTAAGGGGGTTATTTCTCATCCTTATGCAGTATATAGTTAATAATTCTGATGTAGATCGCAATGCCAGCCAAATACGTTGGATTGTTGAAGCGTCTTCTCCATCATGTGTATTTTTCTTAACAAGGATTCTGTTTTATGAACATTCGGCCTCTCCTCGCCTTCACTTTCATTGGCTTATTATGGGGCGCGGGAATATCGCAAGGATATGCAAAAGAGTGGAACAAAGAGCCGATGGCTGTTTTACAGCAAGGGGCCGAGGCGGGGGATGTAAAGGCGCAGTACTACCTTGGAACCCTGTATTGCGAAGGAAAAGGTGTTGCGCGTGATGATACGAAGGCCGTTGAGTGGTTGACCCGCGCGGCTGAGCAGGGAAATCCCGACGCACGTTACGTCCTCGCCTTAGTCTATTTTGATGGTGAAGGAGCACGGTGGAATGACGGCAAGGTGATTGAGTGGTTTAACCATCAAGCCGAACAGGGTAATCAGCAAGCGATCAACTGGCTCACCCTCGCTGCCGAGCGCGGAAACTATCTGGCGATAGAGTGGTTACACCAGGCGGTTGATAAGGGGAATCCCGAAGCACAGCGTGCTCTCAACAGTAAAAAGTCGCTGTCCGAGGGTTACAACACAGTTAAAGCATTGAGTAAAGCCGCTGAACAGGGAGATGCAAAAGCGCAGGGGCTGCTGGGTCGGCGCTACTTTGAAGGGCATGGCGTCGGTATGGATCGCAACAAAGCCTTTGCGCTGTTAAGTAAGGGCGTCAGCCAGGGTGATGCGCTGTCTCAGGGCGTGCTGGGCGTGATGTATTACCTGGGAGAAAGCGTCGGCGTCACGCAGGATCACAAGAAAGCATTTGAGTTATTTCAGCAGGCGGCAGCCCAGGGGGATGTGCTGGCACAAGGGATGCTCGGCATGATGTACTCAAAAGGTGAGGGAACCGCGCAGAACGATAAAAAGGCCTTCGAATGGTATCAGAAGGCTGCCGCACAAGGCGATGCGGGATCTCACACGGACCTGGGATTGATGTACCTCGAGGGCAAAGGGGTCGCTCAGGATGACAAGAAAGCCGTCGAACATATTGAGCGCGCAGCCAAAATGGGTAGTCCGGAAGCCCAGAGATTGTTGGGCAGGATGTACCTGGAAGGGAAAGGAGTAGATAAGGACTATGCGCAAGCCTATATCTGGAATGCCGTGGCCGTTGCTAACGGAAACTTTGATGCTCAGGCCGGGCTAGATGCTTCGCGGGAAAACCTCTCTCCTGCCGCTTTAGAAGAAGCCGATGGCAGGGCGCGGAAATACTTTGAACAGTATCGATATAAACCGCAAATCTGATGCACAATGTAGCCCGCGTTATGCGTTATGCGTTATGCGTTATGCGTTATGCGGGCTTCTTCTTTTTTAGAGCATGGACAGATGGCTTACATTCCGTACAGCTTAATTTTTCGGTAGAGCGTGGCGATGCCGATCCCTAGCTCTGCTGCCGCCTGTTTCTTGCCCTCTACACTTGAGCCAAAACGCTGTAAAACACGCTCAATGGCTTCTCTTTCGGCTTGTTTTCCCTGACTGGCAAGCTGACGTGGTTGTGCCGATATAGCGGGTTTTCTGCTGTCCGCCGCGGTGAGCAGGTATGGAGGCAGGTGGCTGGCGTTGATCCCGGTCGCTTCCCCACGCATGACAAAAATATATTCGATGACGTTACGCAGTTCGCGGACGTTTCCGGGCCAGTGCCAGGTATACAGGCGGTTGATCACATCATCGGGCAGTTTTTGTGGTGGCCGTTGGTAGCTTGCTGAGAACTCATCGGCAAAATACTGGGCGAGGACGGCGATATCCGCACGTCGTTCCCGCAGGGAAGGGAGTACCAGCGGAACCACGTTCAGACGATAAAAAAGATCTTCGCGAAACTGATGATTCTCAACCATCGTGTGAATATTTTTGTTGGTCGCTGCGATAATGCGGACATCAATTTCGATGGTGTTATTCGAGCCTACCCGGGTAATCGCTTTTTCCTGCAGTACCCTGAGCAACTTAGCCTGCAGGTGCAGCGGCATATCGCCTATTTCATCCAGGAACAAGCTGCCGCCGTTGGCCAGTTCAAATTTGCCCATTCGTCCTTTGGGGTCCGCACCGCTGAACGCCCCACGGACGTAGCCGAACAGTTCACTTTCCAGTAACTGCTCGGGGATGGCTGCGCAGTTGATCGTCACAAAAGGCGCGGTTTTACGCGGACTGCTCTGGTGAATCGCAAATGCCACCACTTCTTTCCCCGATCCGCTCTCCCCGGTAATCAGCACGCTGGCGTAGCTGTTAGCGATTTTCCCTACGGTACTTCTAAGCTGCTCCATTGACGGGGAATGGCCAATTAACCGCACCTGAGTATCGGACTCATAAGGCGGCATCGTCATGCTGCTCAGGTAGTCATGAGCATCGCGAAAAATAACCATGGTTAAACGATCGTTATCTTGTGACGAGAGTGAAATCTGTTTGCACAATACATGATGTTTCTGACCTTCGAGCGTCAGCCACGCTTCTTCATCGCCATACAAACTGTCACCGGTTGTTTCAATGGTGAGGGGGAGTCCCTGAACCTCCCGGTTGAGAATACGATCGGCGGAGTGGTTGGCATGCCAGATACGGCCATGACCATCGATCGCCACGACGCCGCGATCCATCGCATCGATCAGGCGACGGAATGCGCCCAGCGTCTCCTGGGCGCGTAAGCGTTCCAGGCACTCAAAGACCTTGCTTGAGATCATGACGGCGATTTGTTCAATGAAGGTAACGAATTTATCAATCTGACTGAGCAGCGTTTCTCGCTGTGCCTGGGTTGAACAAATAATCCCGATCACCCCAATGACGCGATTATTAAGAAAGATGGGCGCGTTCAAATCCAGCATTTCTGAACAATAGCGATGTTTTTCACACATCTGGCACAGCGGATGTTCACCGGGATTTTTGATCAGCACCGTTTCGCGCACCTGCAGAACATGGCGATAGATATAGCCATTTTTTGCCACATTCTCATTGAGCATGTGCCGGTATTTTCCGGTGCCCGCAATGCGCATTAAAGATTCATCAATGATTTCAACATCGGTCCCGGTAATACCGGAAATGGCGTCAGCATAATTGCAGATATCATCCTGAATATTACTGAGTACTGAAATCATGATCCCTCTCCGGTTGGGCAGCGAATTTATCAAGGAGAATGATAAATATGCGAAATATGACCAGCTCGGCTTGCGCATAATCAATCTATTACGTTGTTTTTAGATATATTTTTTGTTTTATCTTCCGCGATCACACTATTTATCATTGGTGATAATTTATCAAAATAACGCGATAAACTCAGCACGCTGTTTTTACGACATTAATCCGTTCGCTATTTTTTAATTCATTGAAGTTAAAGCGATTGTTAATTTTCTCCTCATGATTTTGTCGTTTTATAAAAAACTGGTAAGCATTTTGCTTTTAGGGAATACCGCTCGCTTAACGCTCTCTGTATGGCACCGATTACAGGGAATGAAATATCAGGACAATGAGGTTCTATGATGCAGGAAAACTTATCGTTTTTTATCAACCAGACGCCGTTTACTGAACACCCCAATGCGCCGCTGGCGCCGTTTAGTCGCCAGGAATTGGTAAAAGCGCTGAATTTTCATCGCTCTATTCCGGGTTATGCGCCGACGCCGCTGTATTCGTTACCGGTTCTTTCGCAAAAACTGGGCGTTAAAAATATTTATCTGAAGGATGAGTCTCAGCGTTTTGGTCTCAAAGCCTTTAAAGCGCTGGGAGGTGCCTATGCGATGGCATGCCACATCGCGGAATTAGTGGGTAAGGATATCAGCGAATTACCTTTTGATGTGATGACCAGCGACGAAGTGCGCCGCGACCTGAAGACCGTGACGTTTGCTACCACGACCGACGGCAACCACGGACGCGGAGTGGCATGGATGGCGCGGCAGCTCAAGCAGAATGCGGTGGTTTACATGCCGAAAGGCTCATCTGAGCAGCGTCTGACCGCAATTCGCAATGAAGGCGCGACGGCGGAGATTGTCGATATGAACTACGACGATGCCGTGCGTATGACCGCCGAACAAGCTGAAGAACATGGCTGGATCGTGGTGCAGGATACGGCCTGGGAAGGCTATGAAAAGATCCCGCTGTGGATTATGCAAGGCTACGGCACGCTGATGCTGGAAGCGATAGATCAGCTTCACCAGGTTGCGCCAACACACGTATTCGTTCAGGCGGGCGTGGGCTCTTTTGCCGGGATGGTGCAGGGAATGGTGACGGCGGCCTGGGGGGAAAACCGTCCGAAAGTGATTGTCGCTGAGGCGTTAATTGCCGACTGCCTCTACCGTTCTGCTCTGGCTAAAGAGGGCGAGGCGGTGGCCGTTGGGGGAGATTTGCAGACCGTTATGGCAGGACTTGCCTGCGGCGAAGCCAACAGCATCGGCTGGAAACTGTTGCGTGATTATGCCGACGCATTTGCCTCCTGCCCTGATGAAGTGGCCGCGCTGGGGATGCGCATGCTGGGTAACCCATTAACGGGCGATCCCCAAATTACGTCCGGTGAATCCGGTGCTGTGACCACCGGTCTGCTGGCATTGCTAATGACCTCGCCAGCACTGGCACAGACGCGTGAACAACTGGGGCTGGATGCGCATTCTCGCGTGCTGTTGATAAGCACAGAAGGTGATACCGACCCCCAACAATATCTGGATATTGTCTGGGGCGGTCAGTACCCCGGCATTAATTAATCCATTCCTGATTGAAGTTATAACGGAGAAAACCATGTTATCTGCAAACCGTATTGAAGAAGTGATTAAGAATTGCCAGGCGCTGATCCAGCAGAAAAGTTATTCCGGTCAGGAAGGGGAAGTGGTAAATGCAATAAAAACAATGATGGAGCATTACCAGTTCGATGATATTCACGTCGATAAATACGGAAATATTGTTGGCGGTATTGTCGGCAATAAACCAGGAAAAACGCTGGTGCTGGATGGACACATTGATACTGTGCCCGTGAATCCGGAAAAGTGGACCCACAATCCGTACGGTGGCGACATTGAGGACGGTAAAATTTATGGCCGTGGCACGACGGACATGAAAGGCGCTGTGGCGGCGATGATCTCTGCCGTCGGATTTTTCGGCCAGGATAATCAGCGTGAGTTTGCCGGTAAAATCTACGTGGCTTGCATCGTACATGAAGAGTGCTTCGAAGGGATCGCCGCCCGTCTGGTCAGCGAGCGCTATAAACCTGACTATGTGATTATCGGCGAAGCATCCGAATTAAACCTGAAAATTGGTCAGCGTGGCCGCGCTGAAATTGTGGTTGAAACGTTTGGCAAACCGGCGCACTCCGCTAATCCGCAGGCAGGTATTAACGCGGTGTACAAAATGGCGCAGCTGATCGACAAAATTCGCACCATTACCCCGCCAACGCATCCGGTGTTAGGGCCTGGCATTCTCGAACTGACGGATATTAAATCGTCGCCGTATCCGGGGGCATCTGTGGTGCCAGATTACTGCCGTGCGACCTACGATCGCCGCCTGCTGGTGGGCGAAACCAAAGAAAGCGTCATTGCGCCACTGGAAAGCGCATTGGCCGAGCTGGTCGCTCAGGATCCACAATTTAAGGCCAGCGTTTCCTACGCTGTAGGCCAGGAGTCCTGCTACACCGGCGCCACCATTGAGGGTGAGCGTTTCTTCCCTGGGTGGGTTTACGAAGAGTCTGACGAGTTTGTGCAGGCCGCGCTGGCCGGCGTGCGTGCGGCAGGGTTTGAACCGACCATCACCCAGTATTCCTTTTGCACGAACGGTAGCCACTATGCGGGCGAAGCGGGCATCAAAACCATCGGTTTTGGCCCATCGCGTGAAAACCTGGCGCACACCATCGATGAGTTTATTGAAATCGATCAGCTAACCGGTTCGGCCAGCGGGTATTACAGCATTATCCAGACATTGTATCGCTATTAAAAAAATAAAGATAAAACCCTCTTACCCTACAGGCGGTGCAGTTTATCTGTACCGCAATGGAGAATTACGATGAAAACCATTTTCAAAAACGGAAATGTGATCGATGGGACGGGCAGCGAAGGCAGGATTGCCGATGTGATGGTTGATGACGGTCGTATTGTGGCGATCGGCCAAATTGATGCTGGCGTAAATGAACAGGTTATTGATGCAACAGGAAAAGTAATTTGTCCTGGCTTTATTGATACCCACACACATTCTGATTTGTCGGCAATTATTAATCCCGCGCTGTCGGCAAAAATTCGTCAGGGTATTACCACGGAATTACTCGGACAGGATGGCGTGGCACTTGCGCCGTTGCCTGAGGAATATATTCCGGCCTGGCGTAAAAATATTGCCGGACTGGATGGCGATACCGACAAAATTGACTGGAAATACAAGAATACGGACGGTTATCTCAATTTATTGGCCTCTCGTCACCCGGCCACTAACCTTGCGTATCTGGTCCCGCATGGCAATGTGCGTATGGAAGCGATGGGGCTGGATGGGCGACCTTCCACCCGTGAAGACGTGGCCAAGATGTGCGAGGTCCTCGAGCGGGAGTTAAAGGCTGGAGCATTTGGCCTGTCCACCGGGCTTATCTATATGCCGTGCGCTTTTGGCGATACCGCTGAGATGATTGCGCTGTGCAAGGTCACGGCGAAATACAACGGGATCTTCGTGGTGCATCAGCGCAGTGAAGCCGACGACATCATCAACTCCACCCAGGAACTGATCGATATCGCTAAAGCAACCGGCGTCTGGCTGCACATTTCGCATATGAAAGTTTGCGGCAAGAAAAACTGGACGCTGATTGATCGGATGCTGGGCATGCTGGAGCAGGCGCAGGAAGAGGGGATCCGCATCTCTTTCGATCAGTATCCTTACGTTGCGGGCAGCACCATGCTTGGTGTGATCCTGCCACCGTGGGTCCATTCGGGTGGAACCGACAAGCTGCTTGAACGTCTGGCCTCGCCTGAACTGCGGGAGAAGATGATCGCTGATATTCAACAGGGCATTCCGGGCTGGGATAACTTTATTGATTTCGCCGGTCTGGATCAGATTTTTGTTACCAGCGTGAAGACAGAAAAAAATCAGGATGCCGTTGGCCTGAACCTCGTCGAGTTGGGTGAACTGCGTGGTAAAGATCCGTACAACGCCACCTTTGATCTGCTGTTTGAAGAAGAAAATGCCGTTGGGATGGTCGATTTCTACGGCACGGAAGAACACGTAATTAAGTTCCTCTGCCGCCCGGAACAGAACGTCTGTACCGATGGCCTGATGGGCGCAGGTAAGCCGCATCCGCGCGTGTTCGGTGCTTTCCCTCGTGTACTGGGTAAATATGTGCGGGAAGAAGGCTGTCTGACCTGGGAATCGGCAATCCGTAAAATGACCGGAAAACCTGCCGAGGTGTTGGGCTTGCAGGATCGAGGGCTGATTAAGGTCGGTTATGCTGCGGATATTGTGATGTTCGATCCCTACACCATTACCGATAAAGGCACATTTGTTGAACCTAATCAGTATCCTGAAGGGATCGAACTGGTGATGGTCAATGGACGTATTGCTTTAATTAATGGCATAGAGAGCTATGCCTGTAGCGGTACTGTTATTAGAAAACAATACTAATAAATAACGCGCAACACGCGTTGATCTCTCGCGACCATTTATAGCCGCGAGAGATCACTACACCCCAAGGACATCACAATGAACCAACAAGCATCTTTACCTTCAGGTAAACCAAAGACCTGGAAAGCAAGATATACCGTCCTGTCATTAATCTGGCTGGCATGGCTGCTTTCTTTTCTCGACCGTATGGTGATGAGCGTTTCATTACCGTATATCGGTAAAGATTTAAATCTTGATACCACGCAACAAGGTTTAATTATTAGCGCCTTCTTTATTGGTTACGCGGCATTTCAAATTCCCGGCGGTTTATTGGCGGATAAATTTGGCTCGCGTAAAATTATGGCCATTGGCATTGCCTGGTGGTCAATTTTCACCAGCTTAACCGGTGCGGTACTGACGCTTCCTCTGATGCTGGCCGTCCGCTTCTTATTTGGCATCGGTGAAGGGTGCTTCCCGTCTGCGTCCTGGAAGATGATCTCGACCTACTTCCCGTCAAAAGAGCGTGGTCGTGCAACGGCGATTCAGTCGACGGTGAATACCTTAGGCCCGGCGCTGGCGGTGGTGGTTGCGGCGAGCATCATCGGGGCATTTGGCTGGCACATGGTCTTTATCGTGCTCGGTATTCCCGGTCTGTTTATTGCGGCGGGTATCTATTTCTTTACCCGGGACAACCCGAAAGATCACCCGGCTATTACGCAGCAGGATCTGGCGGAACTGGCGGCTGACGATCAAGGTAGCCAGCAAAGTACCCGTGCCGTTGCGTTCAAAGACGTGCTCAGAATGCCCGTGCTATGGCAGATGGCGGCTATCTGGTTCTTGTTTGATATCACCTTCTGGGGCTTCTCTACCTGGCTGCCAAGCTATTTGATCACCGTCCGTGAGTTCTCACTGGCGAAGACCGGTGTGATGGCGGCGATTCCATTCCTGTTTGGCGCATGTGGCACATTGATCGGTGGATATTGCTCCGACAAATACAAGTCGTTGCGTAAGATGTTCTACGTTGTGACATCCGTTATTGCCGCAGGTTTCCTGTATTTGACCTTTAGCGTAAGCAGCGCGGATATGGCGGTGGTTTACCAGTGTATTTCAGCACTGTTTATGTTCTTCGCCATGGCGACATTCTGGGGGATTTTGATGGACACTATTCCCAGCAACATCATGGGTCGCGCATCCGGCATCGTTAACTTTGGTGGACAAATGGCAGGGGTGGTTTCCGCACCGGTCATTGGTTGGTTAATCCAAAGCAGCGGCGGCAGCTACAACAGCGCATTTATCTTTATGATTGCGGCATTGATTTGTTCGGCAGTGGTGACGCTGACCGTGAAAAACTCCCACGCTATTGGTGCATTACCCAGTCAAGCCTGATTAATGTTTGTCTCCTGTGGCTCTGGTGTGCCAGAGTCACAGGGGGGCCGGCCGCGTTCCCTACTGATGTGTTTTGTTGTTTACGCATGACGTTCACGTGCACTGGTGCACTACATCAATCTCTTAATTGAATTCTCTAATGAAAATAACACTGGGTGTTTTAAACCACAAAAATAAGACGTAGCGTTGTTTATTTTCTCCAGGTTGGGATAGGTCATGCCGTTTCTATTTTTAGAGAAACATGCAGTATAGACATCCATATGGTTTAACACTTCAGTATTTAATGGTCTGGCCTTTGTGTATATCTCCGTGGCGAAAGCACTGCACTGACTACAGTTGCAATGACATGTGGCGTAATCAGTAGAGATGATACAATCATCATTGTCTAGGTTAAATCCTAATTTCCTTCGTCGAGTATAGGCATCCATTATTCCTCTGGCTTCATGTTTCAACAACATGTTTGCCCATTCACATCTTTTTAAATAGGGTGATAATATATAGCTCAGTAACAAGATAGTTCTTTCATTTACCGTAGGGTAGACGTTTACGGTGTTCATTTGTTTAGTTTTGATGATGAAATAGGAAGCTATTATAAAACCAAGACAGCGGGCGGTACCGATTTCCAGATCTCTATTTCGTTTGTGCGTAGTGTCATTACCGCTTAAGGGCATAAGTGAGTTTTCGAAAGCTAAAAAATCAGCAATAAACGCCATAGTTCTGATGTAGGACGGTTGATGTCCATTGTGCTGAAAAAACGCATGATGACTGCATATTAGATGAACCATTTCATGAAAAAAAACAAAGTTCATAAAAGATTTTGCTGTGTTCAGTGCGACGTCTACTGATTGAGTATCAACTCTATTGGCAATCATACATAGAGCCGTATCTGCTAATGCCGTGTGCTTAAAGATCGTGGATAAATCGAGGCTGATATTTAAGTTGTAGGTTCCTGCAACAATAATTACCCAAGAGTAGAATCTCCGGTTAATTGCAATAAATGCAGTATCATCTTTGATATTTATCTGGACTAATGGTTCATTCTCATAAACAAACCCCCAAACAGATGTTCGCACAGGGATTAAGGCGTTTTGTCCTAGCCAGGCGTTGAGTGTTAAATCAAGCTCAGTAAAAGAATACCAGGTAATATCGGTGTCAATATCTGCCGGGGAACACCAGGATTGATAAGGCCAGGAGTCAGGCATGTTATCCGGGAATATAACATTGTTTAATGATTCTCGTATTTGATTCATTTTACTCTACACCATCAATCAATTGCTTCGTTTACTACCAGCAAGGCAACATGCGTTGCAATTCTGGTATCCTGTTTCTCTCCTTAAATGATGAAAAAATGCCTGATCGAAATTGTTATCACCCGAAAGTATGAAAAAGCATATTGCTGATCTGTTTTCTGCACAACGAACGATGGTGTCCAGGCGGTTCGTTCATGGGATATTCCTGCTATATATATGCGTAAAAACAAGTGTAGGATAGTTTGTCATGGAAATAAAATTCATAAAAAATCAAACATTGGCAACATATTGAAAAATAATATTTGTTTGCATTATAAATCTTATAATATATAGGAATATGTCGTTTTCTCGTGCGGATAAGGCGCTTAACGGCTCTGGTTACCCAGCGGCGCGGTCTCGCATTCTGCGGCCCTGTGAGAGAACCGCAGTCTGACTCGGATCATGTTGAACGATGAAAGAGATAAGGCACAGGCCTATTACGCTATGCCGAACGCTCTTTGCAAGCATTGCAAGGATTAGATCAGCGCGTAAGATGATTGCGCTCGCGGCGTGCCAGATACCTGTTTATTGGACAACATGCTATCCGGCATTCGTCGCGATGGGTTCGTCCTTTCAATGGCCTGGTTGCCATACTTACCCAGCAGAACGGCTTTTTTCGTTGCTGCCATCACCTAATTTGTACGCCAGCGCTACCACTAACGATTGCACCAGACACAGCGTGGCAGACTGCGATCGAAAGGCGTCGACCTGCGCCTCTTTCACCACAAAGCAGAGATCGCTGAACGTTGCCAGCGGGCTGATCTGGCTGTCAGTAATCACAATCTGGCGAGCACCGGCATTCGCTGCCGTTTCACTGACCATGACGGTCTCTTCTGCGTAAGGCGAGAAGCTAATCGACACTACGATATCGTTCGCTTTAATGCGGTTTATCTGTTCGCGCAGCATTCCCCCCATCCCGTCGAGCAGAATAGGGCGGCACTCAAGATGGCTCAGGGCATAAGTAAGATAGGCGGCTACGCTAAATGAGCGGCGCAAACCGGCGATGTAAATCGTGTCGGCATCTGCCAACAGTTGTACTGCACGTACCAGCATTTCGGGTTCAGCGCGGGCCGCCAGCTGCTGTAAGGCCTGCGCATTCGAACGGGCAAATTCCTGCAGGATGTCCAGCGGGGTTTCCGGCACCGCTTCACTTTCCATTTCACGAAACAGTCGTGCGCGGTCGCTGTAGCTGGCGGTCTCTTCCACCAGGTTCATACGAAACAGCTGTTTCATTTCGTTGAAACCGGAGAAGTCAAAGGCATTAGCAAAGCGGATCAGCGTCGATGGTGGTACTCCGGCACGCTCGGCAATGACGGCAACCGTATCGAAGGCCACGCTATTGGTATTATCCAGCACATAGCGGGACACCTGCTGCAGCCTCTTGCTCAGGCTATCGTAGCGATCGCGGATTTGCTGCTGCAGCTCGTTCAGGCTGGTTGCTGTCGTCATTTTACCTCCTGTTACATCGTTTTATGATTCTAAACGCAAAGCCGCGTCTTTTAAATGTTGATGATTCAATTGCTGTTAAAAATGAAACAAAAGCTTCAATCCTCTCTTCGCGTGAAATACACGGATAGCCAGATTATTCTGGCAATGCTGCTTGTTAACATAAAAATCCATCCTTGATCACATTAATCAATATTTGTTTTATTTCAACTTAAAATGGAATATTTGTTTCATATATAGTACACAGAGAACAGTGTTCAGGTAACAGCCACGTATCAACAGCGAGAGGTTAAGGATGGAGACGGTAGCGAATTTTATTCACGGCGAATGTGTCACCGGTTCAGGCCAGCGTGTGCAGGCAATCTTCAACCCAGCCACCGGCGAACAAATCCGCCAGGTGGTGATGAGTACGGTACAGGAAACCGAGCAGGCCGTTGCGGCGGCGCATGAAGCCTTTCCTGCATGGGCGCGCTATTCTCCGCTAAAGCGTGCGCGAGTGATGTTCCGCTTTAAGGCTTTGCTGGAAGAGAACATGACGCGACTTGCCCGCTTAATCAGCGAAGAGCATGGCAAAGTGTTCTCTGATGCCGTCGGCGAAATCACCCGAGGTCTGGAAGTGGTGGAGTTTGCCTGTGGCATTCCTCACCTGCAAAAAGGTGAGCACTCAGCCAACGTGGGAACGGGCGTCGATAGCCACTCGCTGATGCAACCGCTCGGTGTGTGCGTAGGGATCACGCCGTTTAACTTCCCGGCGATGGTGCCGATGTGGATGTTCCCCATCGCGCTGGCGACCGGCAACACCTTTGTGCTGAAGCCGTCGGAAAAAGATCCTTCTCTGGTGCTCGAACTGGCAAAACTGCTGCAACAGGCGGGGCTGCCGGACGGTGTGTTCAACGTGGTTCAGGGCGATAAAGCGTCGGTAGACGTGCTGCTGACCGACCCGCGGGTTCAGGCCGTGAGCTTTGTCGGTTCAACCCCCATAGCCGAATACATTTATCAAACTGCATCGGCTCACGGTAAACGCTGTCAGGCGCTCGGTGGGGCAAAAAACCACTGTATTTTAATGCCGGATGCCGACATGGAGATGGCCACCAGCGCCATTATGGGCGCAGCTTATGGCGCGGCAGGGGAACGCTGCATGGCGCTTTCCGTCGTCCTGGCCGTCGGCGATAAAACGGCAGATGAACTCTGTGCCCGACTGGAACAACAGATTGCGGCGCTGCGCGTCGGGCCGGGCCTTGACCAGACGCCGGAAAATGAAATGGGACCGCTGATCTCCTCGGTGCACCGCAGTAAAGTACTCGGCTATATTGATAGCGGTGAATCTCAGGGTGCCCGTTTGCGCGTTGACGGTCGTGGCTTTAGCGTCAAAGGTCATGAGCAGGGCTACTTTGTCGGGCCGACGTTGTTCGACAAGGTCACGCCAGAGATGACCATCTATAAAGAAGAGATTTTTGGACCGGTACTTTCTGTGGTGCGGGTAGCAGATTACGCCAGTGCGGTGGAACTGATTAACCGTCATGAATATGGTAATGGCACGGCTATCTTCACCCGTGACGGCGGCTGCGCGCGTCGTTTCTGCGAAGAGGTTCAGGCCGGGATGGTTGGGGTAAACGTCCCGATCCCGGTGCCGATGGCGTTCCACAGCTTTGGCGGCTGGAAACGCTCTATCTTTGGTGCGCTTAACGTTCATGGCAACGACGGCGTGCGTTTCTACACCCGAATGAAAACCGTCACCGCACGCTGGCCGGAAATGCAGCAGGACACGGGCGCGGCGTTCTCCATGCCGACGCTGGGCTGACAGGAGGAGCTATGCAAACCGAACGTATGACCATGGCCCAGGCGCTGGTCAAATTCCTCAATCAACAATATGTCTGCGTTGATGGACATGAAACGCCCTTCGTGGAGGGCGTGGCGACCATCTTTGGTCACGGTAATGTGCTCGGAATCGGCCAGGCGCTGGAGCAGGATGCCGGGCATCTGAAGGTGATGCAGGGATGTAATGAGCAGGGAATTGCGCATATGGCGACAGGGTTCGCCAAACAGCATCGCCGACAGCGTATTTGGGCCGTGACATCGTCGGTAGGTCCCGGAGCGGCCAATATGGTGACGGCGGCGGCGACCGCCACGGCGAACCGCATTCCGCTGCTGCTGTTGCCGGGGGATGTTTACGCCAGCCGCCAGCCGGACCCGGTATTACAGCAGATTGAGCAGTATCATGATCTTAGCATCAGCACCAACGACTGCTTCCGTCCGGTCTCTCGTTACTGGGATCGTATTAACCGTCCAGAGCAGTTAATGAGCGCAATGTTAAGTGCGATGCGAACACTTACTGACCCCGCAGATACTGGCGCAGTGACGATTTGCCTGCCGCAGGATGTGCAGGGTGAGGTCTGGGAGTATCCGCTTAGCTTCTTCGCGCGCCGTGTTCACTACATTGAACGCCGACCGCCTGACCCTCAGCGTCTGGAGAGGGCCCGGGCGCTGATTGCGCGTAAACAGCGCCCGCTGGTGGTGTGCGGTGGTGGCGTGCGTTACGCCGGCGCACATGAGGCGTTTCGTACGTTTGTCGAGACGCTGCATCTGCCGTTTGCTGAAACCCAGGCCGGAAAGGGCGCGCTGGTAAGTGACCACCCACTTAACCTGGGCGGTATCGGCGTGACGGGAGGTATGGCGGCGAATCAACTGGCAACCCAGGCAGATCTGGTTATTGGCATTGGCACCCGTCTCACCGACTTTACCACCGGTTCGAAAGCCTTGTTTTCGCACCCGGACGTGGAATTTCTGCTGCTGAACGTGGCGGAATTTGACGCTTTAAAGCTGGATGCTACCGCGCTGATTGCCGATGCCCAAACCGGGTTGACCGCGTTAACGCAGGCCATGACGGCGTATCGTAGCCGTTGGGGAGATGAGATTGCTGTCGCGCAATCGGCCTGGCGCGAAGAGTGCCAGCGTTTATGGACGCGCGACTGGCGTCCTGATGATGTGCCCGAAGTGGCAGGGCATCTTGATGCGCAACTGGCGGAATATGGCGACACGCTCAACACCCGCCTGACCCAGACGCGGGTACTGGGGCTTATCAACCAGCATATTGAAGATAACGCCATTGTGGTGGGCGCGGCCGGTTCGTTACCGGGGGATTTACAGCGACTCTGGCAAGTTAAAACGCCGGACAGCTATCACCTGGAATACGGCTATTCCTGTATGGGGTACGAGATTGCCGCCGCCGTCGGGGCCAGGCTGGCAAAACCACAGCAGCCGGTGTACGCCATGGTGGGCGATGGTTCGTACATGATGCTGCACTCTGAGCTGCAAACTGCCGTGCAGGAGGGCATAAAAGTCACCATTCTGCTGTTTGATAATGCCAGCTTTGGCTGCATTAACAATCTGCAGATGGGCCATGGGATGGGCAGTTTTGCTACCGAAAATCGCCATCGCAACCCGAAAACCGGGCGGCTGGACGGGCCGCTGGTGAAGGTCGATTTTGCCCAAAATGCCGAAAGCTACGGCTGTCGTGCGTGGAAGATTCATGATGAGCAAAGCCTGCTGGCGGCACTGGCGGCATCACGTGCGCATCCCGGCCCGACGCTGCTGGACATCAAAGTACTGCCGAAAACTATGACCCATGATTACGCCTCATGGTGGCGAACCGGCGATGCGCAGATGGCTGAATCACCTGCGGTACGCCAGGCCGCAGAACAGACGCTAACGCAGCTGAAAAACGCCCGTCAGTACTGAGGTAGAGTCATGCCGGATGGCGCTGAGCTTACCCGGCCTACGGACTATGGTTAACGGCCGGATAAGGCATTAGCACCGCCATCCGGCAATCCTCCATAACGAAATTTTCATTTCATTTCTCCTGGTTTTTCACACGTTGCCCTCTTCCCGACCGGAAGAGGGCGAATTTCCCTATCTGGCACCCGTCGATGTTGTGATATTGATAACAGATTTTGTCTCACTTATCTCAAAAGTGTTAACCCGCACCCAAAAACATAATTTTCACTATTTATAAAAATGAAATAAATGTTTTATTTATGGTGTCGTTAGTTCATCGCATTCACCAACACCGGGAGCCGTTATGTTTAACATTGCTTTACTGGGCGCTGGCCGAATTGGCCAGGTACATGCAGCTAACATTGCCAGTCACAGTGCCACCACACTCTGGTCCGTTGTCGACCCGAATCAGGAATTTGCCACCCGTCTTGCCTCGCAATATCAGGCCCGTCTGCAGAGCCTGGATGAGGCGATGACTGATCCGAATGTTCATGCCGTGCTGATCGCCTCCGCCACGGATACCCACGCGGATCTGATTGAACTGGCTGCCCGTCACGGCAAGGCCATCTTCTGCGAGAAACCGGTACATCTGGACCTGGCCCGCGTTCGCGATTGCCTGAAAGTGGTCAAAGAGTACGACGTACCGCTGTTTATCGGTTTTAACCGCCGCTTCGATCCGCAGTTTCGCCGCGTGAAAACGGATGTGCTGGCCGGGCGTATCGGTAAGCCGGAATCCCTGCTGATCATTTCCCGCGACCCGTCACCGCCGCCGGCTGAATATGTCCGTGTGTCCGGCGGGATGTTCCGCGATATGACGATCCATGATTTTGATATGGCGCGTTTTATCATGGGAGAAGAGCCGGTCTCGGTATACGCCCAGGGCAGCAACCTGGTCGACCCGGCGATTGGTGAAGCCGGGGACATCGATACCGCGTTTATCGTCCTGAAATATGCCTCTGGCGCGATGGCGACCATCGTCAACAGCCGCCGCTCTGCTTACGGTTATGACCAGCGCCTGGAGCTGCACGGCTCTGAAGGGCTGCTGTGTGCGGGCAACATTCTGGAAAATCAGGTGCAGCACTATGGCAAGACCGGCTGCACCAGTGCCCTGCCGGAACATTTCTTCCTGCAACGCTACAAATCAGCTTATGCCGCGGAATGGGAACATTTTGTGGCCGTGCTGCGTGGCGAAGCGGTCCCGGATTGCAGTGGTGATGACGGTGAGCGTGCGCTGTACCTCGCGGATAAAGCGCTGGAATCCCTGCACAGCCAGCGTGAAGTTCTCCTCTGATTGTTATACCCAACCCCCCCTACACAGAGAGACATAATAATGAAAAAACTGATCTTAGCTGTCCTCATCGCCATGACCTCCGGGACAGCAATGGCTGAAAACGAACAGATCGTGTTCAGTACGCCAAACCTGGCGATGCCGTTTGAAGTCCACATGCAGCGTACGGCGGTGAAAGCCGCAAAAGAGATGGGCGTAAATCTACAGGTTCTTGACGGGCAGGGTAGCTCGCCGAAGCAGGTCGCTGACCTGGAAAACGCCATCACCCGTGGGGCGCAGGGATTTATCGTCTCCCCCAATGATGTTAACGCCGTCTCCAGCGCGGTAGATGAAATCCAGGATGCAAAACTGCCGGTTGTCACGCTTGATCGCTCCGTTGACAGCCAGAAGAAAGTGCCGCACTTCGGTGCCAACAACTACAAAGGTGGCCAGGTGATTGGCGACTTTGTGAAAACCAAATTCCCTGAAGGGGCGGACATTATTCTGCTCACCGGCCAGCCGGGATCGTCTTCCAACATTGAACGGACCAAGGGTATTCGCGACAGCCTGAAAGCGGGTGGCGAAAAGTACAAGATCGTCGCCGATCAGACGGGTAACTGGATGCGTTCTGAAGGGATGCGCATTGTTGAGAGCGTACTGCCTTCGTTGCCGAAACGTCCGCAGGTGATCCTCTCCGCTAACGACGACATGGCGCTGGGGGCCATTGAAGCGCTGCAAGCCCAGGGGATGAAACCCGGTGAAGTGCTGGTAACGGGCTTCGATGCGGTGCCGGAAGCGCTGGCGCGTGTGCGTGATGGCTGGATGGCGGTGACGGCGGATCAGCGTCCTGGCTTTGCGGTCACCACGGCGATGAGCCAGCTGGTCGCCAACGTGCGTGAGAAGAAGCCGATCACCGGCGCGGACTATCCGCCAACGCTTATCACCAAAGAGACCCTGCAGCAGGCTGAGCGTATTAACGAGGCCGGTAACTAATTTATACACGTCATCCTTCAAGCTGCCTCTGTGTTGGCTGCATCTGCTCACCCCAGTCACTTACTTGAGTAAGCTCCTGGGGATTCTCAGACTTGCCGCCTTGATGCAGCTTGAATGATTTTGTGTATATCTGGAGCCGCCGTTACGGGGGCTCACTCTAAAGGAGGAGCAGGCTGATGTCGCAACCCTTACTGAATGTGACCGACCTGGCAAAAAGTTTTTCCGGTGTCTGGGCGCTGAGCAGCGCGCAATTGACCGTTGGGGCAGGTGAGATTCACGCGCTGCTGGGTGAAAACGGCGCAGGAAAATCGACCTTGCTGAAGGCGCTGGCGGGCGCGCAGCCGCAAACTCGCGGTGATATCTGGTTCAACGGTGAAACGTTGCCGGTGGATGATTCCCCCGTTGAGCGGCAGAACAAGGGCATTATCACTATCTATCAGGAATTTAACCTGCTGCCGAATATGACCGTCGCCGAGAATATGTTCCTCGGACGTGAACCGCGCAAACGCAATCTGATTGTTGATGAAAAGGCGGTGAATCAGGAAGCGCAGGTGATTCTGGATTATCTGCAGTTGAACGTGGCGCCAACCACCGCAGTGGCCCGCCTGAGCGTGGCACAACAACAAATGGTGGAAATTGCCCGTGCGCTGACCCTCAATGCGAAGCTGATCATCATGGATGAGCCTTCTGCCGCACTGAGCGACAGCGAAGTGGAAAGCCTGCATCGGGTGGTGCGGGAGCTTAAAAGCCGCGGCGTGAGCATTATTTATGTCACCCACCGTCTACACGAAGTGTTCCAACTCTGCGATCGGTTCACCGTTTTCCAGGATGGCCGCTTTACCGGCAGCGGCGAGGTTGCCCAGACCACGGTAGAACAGCTGATCCGCCTGATGGTTGGGCGTGACGTGGCGTTTAACCGTCGCCCGCCGAGTGAAACCCATCATCAGGACAAACCTGTCCGTCTGGCGATCAAGGGACTAAGCCGCGTAAAACCGCCGCTGGATCCGCACGGCATTGCGCTGCATGACATCAGCTTTCACGTCCATGCCGGAGAAGTGTTAGGCATTGCCGGTCTGGTGGGCGCCGGGCGTACTGAAGTCGCGCGCTGTCTGTTTGGTGCCGACGCCTTTACCTCTGGCACCTTTGAACTGGATGGTGTGCCGTACCTGCCGCGCGATCCGCTGTATGCCCTGGATCAGGGCGTGGCGATGGTCCCTGAAGATCGCAAAAAAGAGGGCGCGGTGCTGGGGTTGTCGATTCGCGACAACCTGTCGCTCTCCAGCCTCTCTTCTCTGTTGCATTGGCGCTGGTTCGTCAACACCCGCAAAGAGGATGCGCTGATTGAGGCTTATCGCCAGGCGCTGCAGATCAAAATGGTCAACAGCGCCCAGGAAGTGCGCAAGCTCTCCGGTGGCAACCAGCAAAAAGTGATTCTGGCGCGCTGCATGGCGCTCAATCCCCGCGTACTGATCGTTGATGAGCCGACTCGTGGCATTGATGTCGGCACTAAATCAGAGGTGCATCAGGTGCTGTTTGAAATGGCGAAAAAGGGCGTGGCGGTGATAGTGATCTCCTCCGATCTGCCTGAAGTAATGGCGGTTTCCGACCGGATAATCACCCTGAGTGAAGGCCGGGTGACCGGCGAGATCCACGGCGATGACGCCAACGACGAGCGGCTGATGACGATGATGGCCATCAACCACAACGCCCTGAACGCGGCATAACGGAGTTTTTCATGACGCAGATGATTTCTAAAACGCAGGTTCCGGGTAAACGTGCCGGACGCCTCGATCCCATCGCCTTTTTTGAGCGCTTCGGCGTGCTGATTTTTATGATCCTGCTGCTGATTTTCTTCCAGTTGCAGAACAGCAATTTTCTCTCTGAACGTAATATTTTCAACATTCTGACCGAAGTGTCGATCTACGGGATCATGGCCGTGGGGATGACCTTTGTCATTCTGACCGCCGGGATCGACCTGTCGGTGGGGTCCATTCTCGCGGTCTGCGCCATGACCGCCGCGTATGTGATTAAAGGCGACAACTTTACCACCGTTGACCCGAACGCCTGGGGCGGCCTGAGCTGGCTGGTTGGGCTGGGGATTTGCCTTGCGATGGGGACCGCGATTGGTTTTCTGCACGGACTCGGCGTGACTCGCCTGCGCCTGCCGCCGTTTATCGTCACCCTCGGTGGGATGACCATCTGGCGCGGCCTGACGCTGGTGGTAAACGACGGAGCGCCGATCGCCGGTTTCGATGCGGGCTACCGCTGGTGGGGACGTGGCGAACTGCTCGGCATTTCCATTCCTATCTGGATCTTCGCACTGGTGGCTATCGGCGGCTATCTGGCGCTGCATAAAACCCGCTGGGGTCGCTTTGTGTACGCCATTGGCGGCAACCCGGAAGCGGCGCGTCTGGCGGGGGTCAACGTCAAACGGGTACTGGTGAGTGTGTATGTGCTGATTGGCTGTCTGGCCGGGCTGGCGGGCTTCATTCTTAGCGCGAGGTTGGGCAGCGCGGAGGCGGTGGCCGGGATCTCGTTTGAGCTGCGCGTTATCGCCTCGGTGGTGATCGGCGGAACGTCGTTAATGGGCGGATACGGGCGGATCGGCGGCACCATTATCGGCTCAATCATCATGGGTATTCTGATTAACGGCCTGGTCCTAATGAACGTCTCGGCTTACTACCAGCAAATTATTACCGGGTTAATTATCGTTCTGGCGGTGGCGTTCGACACCTATGCCAAGAGCCGTCGCGGCGCATTGTGAGGGATAAATAATGAAAGAGGTACGCATTGGATTGATTGGCACCGGGTATATCGGCAGGGCGCACGCCATTGCCTATGCCCAGGCGCCGACGGTGTTCAACCTGCGCGGCAAGCTGGTGCGCGAAATGGTCGCCGAAGTCACGCCGGAGCTGGCGGCGCAGCGGGCGCAGGCGTTTGGCTTTAACCGTTCAACCGGGGACTGGCGCGCGCTGGTGGCAGACCCTGCCATCGATGTGGTGGATATTTGTTCGCCCAATCATTTGCACAAAGAGATGGCGCTGGAGGCGATTCGCCACGGCAAGCACGTCTACTCGGAAAAGCCGCTGGCGCTCAATGCGCGTGACGCTCACGAGATGGTTGAAGCGGCGAAGCGGGCCGGGGTGAAAACGCTGGTGGGGTTTAATTACATGAAAAACCCGACGGCGAAGCTGGCGAAAGAGATCGTCGAGCGCGGTGAGATTGGTGAGGTGATCCACTTCTACGGCACCCACAACGAAGACTATATGGCAGACCCACTTTCGCCCATTCACTGGCACTGTTTTAAAGAGACCGCAGGGCTGGGAGCGCTCGGCGATCTGGCTGCGCATATCGTCAACATGGCCCAGTATCTGGTCGGTGATATTCAGCAGGTCTGCGGTGATTTGAAAATTGTGGTGCCGGAACGCCCGGCGCAGGCCGGTTCATCGCAAAAGGTGGCGGTAGAAAACGAAGATCAGGCGCACGCGATGGTGCGTTTTGCGGGCGGTGCACAGGGCGTGATTGAAACTTCTCGCGTCGCCTGCGGGCGCAAAATGGGGCTTTCGTATGTGATAACCGGGACCAAAGGGACCATCAGTTTTACCCAAGAGCGTATGGCGGAACTGAAGCTCTATCTGCATGACGATCCGGTGAATCGCCAGGGATTTCGTACGCTGCTGGTGGGGCCTGCGCATCCGGACTATGCCGCATTTTGCCTGGGGGCGGGGCACGGTATCGGCTTTAACGACCAGAAAACGGTGGAAGTGCGTGATCTGGTCGACGGCATCGCCGCCGATGTGCCGATGTGGCCGGACTTCGAAGAGGGCTGGAAGGTGTCGCGCGTGCTGGACGCCATTGCGCTCTCACACCGGGAAGGCCGCTGGCTGAACGTGAACGATATTGTCTGAAGAGGTATCAACGTGGAAAAGCAGTTTGATGTGATATGCATGGGCCGCGTGGCGGTTGACCTCTACAGCCAGCAGATTGGTGCGCGTCTGGAGGATGTTTCCAGTTTTGCTAAATACCTTGGCGGCTCGTCAGGTAATGTGGCTTACGGCACGGCGCGCCAGGGGCTGCGCTCGTCAATGCTGGCGCGCGTAGGTGACGAGCATATGGGCCGTTTTCTGCGCGAAGAATTACACCAGGTAGGATGCGATACCAGCCACCTGATAACGGATAAAGAACGCCTGACGGCGCTGGTGCTACTCGGCATTAAAGACCGGGACACCTTTCCTCTCATTTTTTACCGTGACAACTGCGCGGATATGGCGATTGTCGCCAGCGATGTGGATGAACAGTACATCGCGTCTGCCCGCTGTCTGGCCATCACCGGGACCCATCTTTCGCACCCGCAAACCCGCGACGCGGTGCTGACCGCGCTCGAATATGCCCGCCGTCACGGTGTGCGTACGGCACTGGATATCGACTATCGCCCGGTGCTATGGGGGCTGACCTCATTAGGCGACGGCGAAACCCGCTTTATTGCCGCCGAGCAGGTAACGCGACAGTTGCAGGACGTACTGCATCTTTTTGATGTGATTGTCGGTACCGAGGAGGAGTTTCATATTGCCGGTGGCAGCACCGATACGCTGCAGGCGCTGGCACAGGTGCGGGCAGTGAGTAAGGCGACGCTGGTCTGCAAACGTGGGGCGCTCGGCTGTTCGGTATACACCGACGCCATTCCACCGCGACTGGATGACGGTCTGACGGTGACCGGCGTGCGCGTGGAGGTGCTCAATGTGCTGGGCGCGGGCGATGCGTTTATGTCCGGCCTGCTGCGTGGCTACCTTAACGATGAAGGCTGGGAGCAGGCCTGTCGCTATGCTAACGCCTGCGGCGCACTGGTGGTATCGCGCCACGGTTGCGCCCCGGCCATGCCGAGCAAACTGGAGCTGGATGATTATTTATCTCGGGCTGACACGGTGCCACGCCCGGATATCGACCCGCGTCTTAACCATCTGCACCGCGTCACCACGCGTCGTCGGGAATGGCCGGAACTGTGCGTGATGGCCTTCGATCACCGCAGCCAGCTTGAAGAGATGGCCTTGCAGTGTGGCGCTTCGCTAAAACGCATCCCGGCACTAAAACAGCTGATCTTACAGGCCAGCCGGGAAGCGGCGAGTTGTGCCGGGCTGGATGGCAAAGCCGGGCTGTTGTGTGACGGCACGTTTGGTCAGGATGCGCTGAATGCCATCACCGGTGAAGGGTGGTGGATAGGCCGCCCCATCGAACTGCCGGGCTCGCGTCCGCTGGAGATGGAGCACGGCAATATCGGCACGCAGCTGATCAGCTGGCCGCAGGAACACGTGGTGAAATGCCTGGTCTTTTTCCATCCGGAAGATGCTCACGTCTTGCGTCTGGAGCAGGAGCAAAAAGTCGCGGAGGTGTACCACGCTTGCTGCCAGTCCGGGCATGAACTGCTGCTGGAAGTGATCCTGCCCGCCAGCATGCCACGCAGCGATGAGCTCTATCTGCGCGCCATTTCCCGCTTTTATAACCTGGGGATTTACCCCGACTGGTGGAAGCTACCGCCGCTCTCTTCTGCGGGCTGGACGGCGCTGAGCGAGATCATTGCACGTCGCGATCCGCACTGCCGTGGGGTAGTCATTTTAGGGCTTGATGCGCCGGCCGATCAGCTCCGTGCTGATTTCAAAGCCGCTGCGGGTCAGGCGCTGGTGAAAGGGTTTGCCGTGGGACGGACATTATTTGGCGATGCCTCCCGCGCCTGGCTGAAACACGATATCGACGATGCGCAGCTAGTGGCGCGTATTCGGGACAACTACCTGCAGCTTATCGCCTGGTGGCGCGAGCGCGGACACGCATAATTCAGGAGAAGAGAATGACGGTACAATTAGGCATTAATCCACTGACATGGACCAACGACGATCTTCCTTCACTTGGCGCTGAGACTTCGCTTGATACCTGTCTGAGCGAAGGCAAAGAGGCCGGGTTTGCCGGGTTCGAGCTGGGTAATAAATTCCCGCGTGAAGCGCGCTTGCTGGGGCCGATCCTACAACGCCACGACCTGCAGCTGGTTTCCGGCTGGTATTCCGGTCGTCTGTTGGAGCGCAGCGTGGAGGAGGAAATTGCCGCCGTGCAGTCACACCTGACGCTGCTACGTGAGCTGGGTGCGAAGGTGCTGGTGTTCGCTGAAGTGAGCGGCTGCATTCATGGCGAGCAGCAGACGCCGGTTCATCTGCGTCCGCGATTCCCGCAGGAGCGCTGGCAGGAATACGGCGAGAAGCTGAGCGAGTTTGCCCGCTATACCCAGCAGCAGGGCGTACAGATTGCCTATCATCACCATATGGGGACAGTGATTGAGTCCGCTGAGGATGTGGATAATCTGATGACGCATACTGGCAATGAGGTGGGATTGCTGCTGGATACCGGCCATCTGACATTTGCCGGTGCAGACCCGTTGGCGGTGGCGCAGCGCTGGGCATCGCGTATTAATCATGTTCACTGTAAAGATGTGCGGGCCGACGTGCTGGCCGACGTGAAAAACCGTAAAACCAGCTTCCTCGACGCGGTACTGAGCGGCGTCTTCACCGTACCAGGCGACGGTTGCGTGGACTACCCGCCGATAATGGCGCTGCTAAAGGCAAATCAGTATCAGGGTTGGCTGGTGGTGGAGGCAGAGCAGGATCCGGCTATTGCGCATCCGCTGACCTATGCACGTCTGGGCTATAACAATCTTAGCCGTCTGGCGCGGGATGCCGGGCTTATCTGAGGAGGCGACATGTCACGTTTATTATCACCCTGGCAGCCGCCGAACGCGCAAGGGCGTACCCAGTCGGTGACGCCGGAAGGGGCGGGCTGGGGATATGTGGGCTTTGAGGCGTATGAACTGGCGGAGGGGCAGCAGTTGACGCTGCCCGCCGTCAGCGAAGAACGTTGTCTGGTGCTGGTGGCCGGACGCGCGACCATCAGCACGCCGGGGGCAACGTTTACCGACATCGGCGAGCGTATGAGTCCCTTTGAGCGCATCAAGCCGTGGGCGGTTTACGTGACCTCTCAGGAGGCTGTGCAGGTCACCGCGCTGACGACGCTTGAGCTGGCGGTGTGCGCTGCGCCGGGGAAGGGCACGTACCCGACACGACTGATCGCCCCGCAGGATATCGACGGTGAAGCGCGCGGCAAGGGAAATAACCAGCGCTATGTGCATAACATTCTGCCGCAAGACAAACCTGCCGACAGCCTGCTGGTGGTCGAGGTCTGGACCAATGAGGGATGCACCAGTTCGTACCCGAGCCATAAGCACGATACTGACAATCCCCCACAGGAAACCTATCTTGAGGAGACGTACTACCATCGCCTCAACCCGGAGCAGGGGTTCTGCATGCAGCGGGTGTATACCGACGACCGGACGCTCGATGAGTGTATGGCAGTCTACAACCGCGATGTGGTGATGGTGCCGAAGGGCTATCATCCGGTGGCCACCCTGGCAGGCTATGACAGTTACTACCTGAACGTGATGGCCGGTCCGGTGCGTCAATGGATGTTCACCTGGGAAGATGACCACGCATGGATTAACCGCGATTATCCCGCGGATAAATAGGGGAATGAGTTTGATGATTATGGTTATCAGCGAACGTTAGTTGCTTTTATTCTCTGGAAAATCTGTTTATTGGGTCATTGCCCTGGATCCCAGGGTAATGACATGATCGGTGCAAAAAGCTGCCATTGCCGGGTTTCCATAGTTTTAGGCACCTCAAAAACAATAAAGCTCTATGAGGTGCCTAAAAGGTTCCGATTTAATGAGTTGGCTTCAGAGTTCCCAAGACAAATTACAGACACAAAAAAGCCCGCAGGGCTTGCACCGTGCGGGCTCTTAGGACTTCATCGGATGAGGCTGGCGGAGTCTGAATTGGTTGTGTAATTCATTGAATTAATTTGAATAACTTTTAGTTCAACTTTTCTTAGGTGCCTATTTGGGTGCCTAAAAGTTTTTTCTCCCTTTGATGAGAAAGAAGACGAGATAGGGACTGTGCGTGGTGATATCTAGTTGAGTCGTCACACTGAAAAACAGATTTGACCTGGTAACCATTTCTTGCGCAGCAAACGCGCCGCGCATATACGGTTTGGGCTTACCTTTTATCAAACGCTTAGACTACTATTCGCCTGCGAAATTTTTTGGATAAAAGCCATCATCACCAATGCAGCATCGAAAAATGCTTAATTAAAAATGCTCACGCCTGCATCCCCTTACCCCGTGCCAGGTTAATTCTTTCAACGCATTCCTTAAACGCTTTAAGTTGCTCCGTAGAGAGTTCAGATTCATCAATTTTGACCAGAAGAGCGTTGAGAGAGCATTCAATATCATTTTTAATTAACCGTAAGCAGATAACCTTAACCCAACGTGGAGAGAGCTTACTGAGGCCAATTGCTCTTGTGATTTGTAATTTCATGCGATGCCTCTCAACCGCCAGTGTGCCGGTTTTCAACCTCGGTTATAACACGCAATGGACAGGACTTCTGTTATTCCTTCGCCTAAAATTTAGCATGAAGCGCTTAGCTTGGGTGCAACCAGGATTTCATTAAACATCAAAATTAGTTTTGCATCATGACGCGCAAGCGCCACGTCATAACCAGAGTTACTAGTTCACCTCAAGGTAGTTTTTCATATTCTGACACAGGATGGGATATCTCCTTTGTGCCATAGTGGATGTTATTAATCTCATGCAGTATGGATTCACGAAAAATATACGTTAAATTTTGTCCTGATTGACACGGGATGAAAGCTCCTGATAGCTCTCTTTTCTCTCGCTGTAACGATCTGCAAGATAACCAGTTTGTCCCTTAAGCAGCACCGTGATTTTAAACAGCTCCTCGGCTACATCGACGATACGGTCATACCATGACGAAGGTTTCATTCGGCCGTTTTCGTCGAACTCTTGCCATGCCTTAGCAATGGAGGACTGGTTGGGGATAGTGAACATCCGCATCCATCGGCCCAGAATGCGCATTTGGTTCACCGCATTAAAGGACTGCGAACCACCGCAGACCTGCATCACTGCAAGTGTCTTGCCCTGCGAAGGACGAACCGCGCCTTCACTTAAGGGTATCCAGTCTATTTGCGCCTTCATCACCGCGCTCATCGTCCCATGCCGCTCAGGGGAACTCCACACCATCCCGTCACACCATCTGACCAGGCCGCGTAGTTCGGTGACCTTAGGGTGCGTGTCTGGCGCATCATCAGGCAGGGGTAAACCAGAGGGGTTAAAGAATTCCACCTCCGCGCCCATTGCAGTCAGAAGACGACCGGCTTCCTCCGCGGCAAAGCGGCTGTAGGAGCGCTCTCTTACTGAGCCATACAGGATAAGAATCCGTGGTGGCGCTTGCTGGTTCATGCGTTCAGCGATGTGTTGATCAAAGAATTCAATATTAAGGGCAGGAAATTGTTCCATTTTTCTCCTCCGGAGAGAGTAGATGATTTCAAATTTAACACATATGATTTATCATATATATATTCTAAAGGGAACGGAGTGAAAAATGCTACAACCTGTTCAGCTTTTCAAAATCCTGTCGGATGAAACTCGGCTCGCCATCGTCATGATTCTCCGGGAGTCAGGAGAACTGTGCGTTTGTGATATCTGCGCAGCCATTTCCGAATCACAGCCCAAAGTCTCGCGACATATGGCTATCCTTCGTGAGGCCGGGCTGGTTCTGGACCGTCGTGAAGGCAAATGGATCCACTATCGTCTGTCACCCCACATACCGGCATGGGCAGCTGAGACAATCACGACGTCCTGGCAGTGTATGCGGGAGGATTTGTGTAAATGGCTGGATAAATCAGCCTGCACCTCCTGCTGAGAAAAGAAATCAAATTCACATAATCATATATAACGGAGTCTGAGATGCTTTTGGCGGGGAGTATATTTTTACTGACGTTGATACTGGTGATCTGGCAACCCGGAGGCCTGAGTATTGGCTGGAGTGCGAGTATCGGGGCTGTGCTGGCGCTGGTAACTGGAGTCATCCATATCGCTGATATTCCCGTTGTCTGGAATATCGTCTGGAACGCGACAGCGGCATTTATTGCGGTCATCATCATCAGCCTGCTGCTCGATGAGTCCGGCTTCTTTGAATGGGCCGCACTGCACGTCTCCCGCTGGGGTAACGGACGTGGCCGCCTTTTGTTTAGCTGGATAGTCTTGCTTGGGGCTGCTGTTGCTACACTGTTTGCCAATGACGGAGCCGCACTGATCCTGACGCCGATCGTAATTGCGATGCTGCTCGCACTGGGATTCAGTCAGGGCACGACACTGGCCTTTGTCATGGCCGCAGGATTTATTGCAGATACGGCCAGCCTGCCGCTCATTGTTTCTAACCTGGTGAATATCGTCTCGGCGGACTTTTTCGGTCTGGGCTTTACGCAGTATGCCTCCGTGATGATCCCCGTAGATGTGGCCGCGATTACGGCCACGCTGGTCATGCTGCATCTCTTCTTCCGCAGGGATATTCCGGTGACGTATGACGTTTCGCTGCTGAAGACGCCTGCCAGTGTGATAAAGGATCCGGCAACGTTCAGGGCGGGCTGGATTGTCCTGTTTTTGCTGCTTGTCGGTTTCTTTGTTCTGGAACCTCTTGGGATCCCGATAAGTGCGATAGCCGCTACTGGCGCAGCAGTACTGTTCATAGTGGCGAAAAGAGGTCACGCCATCAACACAGGAAAAGTCCTGCGCGATGCACCATGGCAGATAGTTATTTTTTCACTGGGCATGTACCTGGTGGTCTATGGCCTGCGCAATGCAGGGCTCACGGAGTCTCTGTCTGACGTGCTAAACCTGCTGGCAGAAAAGGGGTTATGGGCAGCAACGTTCGGCACCGGCTTCCTGACCGCGTTCCTGTCGTCGGTAATGAATAACATGCCGACGGTGCTGATTGGTGCGCTGTCGATTGACGGAAGTACGGCGACAGGCGTCGTCAAAGAGGCAATGATTTATGCCAACGTGATTGGCTGCGATTTAGGCCCGAAAATCACTCCGATTGGCAGTCTGGCAACCCTGCTGTGGCTACATGTGCTGGCACAGAAAAACATGACCATCACCTGGGGATATTACTTCCGCACCGGCATAATCATGACCCTGCCCGTGCTTTTCGTCACTCTGGCCGTGCTGGCGTGGCGGCTCTCTGTCACCTTGTAGCGAGATATTGATATGAGCAATATTACCATCTATCACAACCCGGCCTGTGGCACCTCACGTAACACGCTGGAGATGATCCGCAACAGCGGCAACGAACCGACAATAATTTATTATCTCGATACTCCCCCGACCCGTGATGAGCTTATTAAACTTATTTCAGATATGGGGATTACAGTGCGCGCCTTGCTGCGTAAAAACGCTGAACCTTATGAACGCCTGGGTCTTGATGAAGAGAAATTTAGTGATGAGCAGTTGATTGATTTCATGCTTCAAGATCCAATCCTGATTAATCGGCCGGTAGTCGTTACGCCGCTCGGTACTCGTCTTTGCCGCCCTTCGGAAATAGTGCTGGATATTCTTCCGGAAGGTCAGAAAGGAGCGTTTACCAAAGAGGATGGCGAGAAGGTCATTGACGAAACGGGAAAGCGGGTTAGGTAATCTGTCCACTTCAAGATATCGGACGCCTGTTTAATCTACGATGGCGTCCGCTTGCCGTTCACTAAAGACCTCCAGCCTACTAACCCCGTCCGCATTATGCTATGAGAGGAAATACTGTGGTGTTGGCTGCATTACAACTGCGTAATGTCACCATTAATACCTTCTTTACCCAGTTTATAGCGCAACATAATCTCTTCATGAAACACCTTGTTGAAGCCGGTTACGAACCAGATGCTTCTCGACGATCCTCTAAGGATGGTTGTGGGCTATCCGTAAAAAGAGCCGGGTATGCCCGGCTCTTTTTTAGCTGATTTCGAAATCTTTTAATTCCCCACCTTCAGCAATCAGATTTGAGATCCGCTTCGGCATTCGCCCCTGACCTGACCATGTTTTTGACTCTCCAGTTTCGTCAGTATATCGATACTTCGCGGGGCGGGGGGAGCGCGTCCTTTTAGCCTTACCCGGAGAGCCAATAGCAGCTAAAAGTTCGGAGGGGTCGATACCCTCATCAAGCATCATCTGACGAAGTGTTTCCAGTTTATCGCGGCGCTGACTTTCATTTGCAAGACGTAATGTCTCTTCTTCTCGTCGTTCTATAAGAATAATTTTAAACTTTTCCAGAACATCTTCCAGTACATCTAATGACATTTCACGAGTCTGAGAACGTAAGGTACGGATATTGTTTAACTGTGTAAGAGCATCTGACATAAAGAGACCTTTTAAAGTTTTTTCGTTGTTCAGCAAATACCAATGTCGACGGTTGCTCATCAACCCGATTTTTCTTACTGAGCATTTTAATCCGATTGGTACATATTGTTATTAACGAGGTTTAGACTACTTATATAAATCTCTTATCGCAAGACAAAATTAAGAAGAATGTGCAAGAACTAAATTACAACTCCTACGAAATGTCCATGCATTTTTGAAGGTACTTAAAACTATGATGCCAGGAGTCATCCGGAGAGCCTTTTTATACCCTCATAACTTATTGCTTCAGTCACACCTGATGAGATTTAAAATGAGGAGAGGCAGCGCCGCCACTTAGCAAGGTTTTTCACAAATGGCAAGATGGCACGCAGGGGGGAGACACCTGCATTTTGTCAGAGGGTAGCGAATTACTCTCTCTTTATAGAGGCGTTTCTAAAAAAGTGTAATGTAAAAAAAAGCCTGCTGTTAGCAGGCCATAAATGCTTTTAACTCATTTTTTGTTCGATTCTGATAAATAGGGTAAGCATGCAATTAAACGTGAATCAGAGAGCATAACAAAAATGCTATAAATATTTCCTGGCCGCATCAAATATCTCCTGTGACGTTAACTCCCTGTCAGTAGCCACGTAAACAATGCCATGATCGCCAGTTAAGGAAGGAAAACCTGCAGACATAATCCGAAGATGTGTTTCTTCACCGTTTGGATATTCCTGCCTGATAGAGGATATACCTTCCAGAACGGTCATGACTTTACAGGATTCAGCATTAAAGAAAACAAGGACTTTAATCATATTCTATTACCCTGTTCTCTCGTGGATATTAACTGGCAGATGCCATTAAGGTCAAAGCCATTACGCACTTCTTATTTAACATGTGGTTAGCTTGTGCTTTTAGACTTTTTATGCAGTAGTACTGCACTTCATCACATCGCTTAGCATACTCATAATTTTGAAAAATATGCTGATCAGATATTAAAAATAAACGACTTTCATCTGATTTAAGTTATGGATCTGTCTACTCAGGAATAATCCTTCATCGTTATTGCAGACCCATAATGATTTATTTATCGCAAAGTGTTACGTTTGCAGCAGCAGGACCCTTGTCTCCGCGGTGAATGGCGAATTCAACTTTCTGACCTTCAAATAAAGTTTTAAAGTTGTCGCCATTAAGTGCAGACAAATGGACAAAGATATCTTTGCTGCCATCAAGAGGAGAGATGAAGCCAAAACCTTTGTCTTCGTTAAACCATTTAACCAGGCCCATAATTCTCGAGGTCATACTGACTCCGTTATACATGATTGTATTGATAGTAAACGTATAAGATTAAACGTATGGACTCAAAAGAGGGGATATCAACGATAGCGCCTGGTAATGAGAACTGCCCGGAAAATTTCTAACTTTCATTAGTACATCGAACTGATGGGATTCATTAAGTCACAGGGAATCGATATAAGCAAATTATCTTTTAGCCGTCCAGAGGTCCTGTAGGGAAAATAAAAGTGGCTGAATGCCATTTTCAATGTATAGTCTTTACGTGTTTTAATAAGGAATTGACTTGTCCCATAAAATGACAGGAATTGTCAAAAGCTTTGATATTCTTAGTGGTAAAGGCCTCATCATCCCATCTGATGGACGAAAAGACGTTCTGCTTCACATTTCAGCCGTTAACTCTCGCTAATCAGAATTACGCATCCCTGGAAGCCGCATAGAGTTTTGCCGGATAAACGGTCTCAGGGGGCCTGTGGCTGCGAGCATTTATCTTTCCTGATTTTCAGTATGTCAAAATAGATAGATTAAAACTTAACCACATGTGGTACGGTGAAGCTCATTCATTGAAAGGTTAATGGTTATGTCTGTTATCAATTACGCAATGAAATTCTTCAGCAGTGCGTCTACTGCCACTGCTGCCTGTCCTGTTTGTGGCTTAAAATCAGTACAACCGTTGTCAAAAATCCGGCTCAACCAGACCATGCTTTGCCCCGGATGTAAGGCTCTGTTTATCTCCCGACGCTAGCTCGACCAAAATCGCAGAACAGAGCTCATGTCCTATACTTATGTTAGATTCCGGCAGCTGTTAAATCCCTGATGCCTGACGCCCATCCTGAGAGAACGTTTCTGAACTGATTTCGCAACTGCTCCTGCGCGCTAACGTCGCATCAGAGCAATGCTATGAAAATGATCCCCAGAGCGTGGTTTAACCGCTCCCGTATTCTGATTAATGCTGCCGAAAACATAACGTTTTCGGCGAACGATCCTGCCGGTGAAAGCTCGCCGCGGTCAGAACTCTTTTCGACCGTCCAGATGGAACGCTACGGCCAGAAGCTGGCGCGGACTCATAAAGTATCACCGGATAAGCATCCTTATTATCTTCTGAAACGGCTTGGCGACAATGAGGCCGTCATTACCCAAAACTGCTATGAGCTTAACGCGGGTAAAAAGACCAGTATCATGCCCGCCGGTGAATGGCTGCTGGACAATTATTATCTGATTGAAGAACAAATCCGCACTGTCCGCCAGCATCTGCCGAAAAGCTTTGGCAAAGGTCTTCCGTCGCTGGTATCGCCGTTGAATTGCCCACGAATTTATCATGTTGCATCAGAGGCCATTGCTCACGGCGATGGCCGCTGGGATGCCGCCAGCCTGACCAGCTATCTCACTGCCTATCAACAAGTGACGCCGCTGACGCTGGGTGAAGTCTGGGCGTTACCGGGAATGCTGCGCCTTGCGCTGATTGAAAATCTTCGTCGTATCAGTATGGAAGTGATAAAAGCGCAGCAGGACAGAAACCTTGCTGATACGTGGATAACAAGGATTGTCGAATGTGCAGAGAGTGCGCCTGGTGATTTAATCATGGTGGTTGCCGATATGGCGCGCTCCCGACCTCCGTTAACCAGTGCGTTTGTCGCAGAGCTGGTGCGGCGCCTGCAGGGGCATGGCAACGCGCTGTCGTTACCTCTGACCTGGGTTGATCAGTGCCTTCGGGAACAGGGGATCACCACTGATGTTCTCATACATAGTTTCAATCAGCAGCTTGCCGCCAGCCAGCTGTCCGTCAGTAACAGCATCGCGGGCCTGCGTTTATTGAGTGAAACGGACTGGGCTGATTTCGCCGAAACGATAAGCGTTGTCGAACAGGCATTACGCAATGATCCTGCCGGCATCTATCCCCGGATGCATTTCAATACCCGGGATCATTACCGGCACGTAGTTGAGGTTCTGGCCAGAGACAGCGGTCTCAGCGAGCCTGAGGTTGCTGAGAAGGCGCTGGCGTTTTCAGAGGAAAAAGCGCCTGATACACCGGAACATCATGTTGGTTATTATCTTGCGGGCGAAGGTCGACAGGCGCTGGATATTCATCTCCTGGCAGACGCCTCAAGGCTCATACGCTTGCGGCACAGTTTCAACAGAATAACCCTGCTGTCATGGCTTGGAAGCCTGGCGTTGCTGACAACCGCAGCGACCGCAGCAATATTGCACGAAACCGCCATGCAGGGCGCAGACTGGCTATTGATCGCGGTGATATTACCTCTGATTATCGCATTAACTCAGTTAATGAGCGATTTGCTCAGTGATGCAACCACCCGTTTTCGCGTTCCTCGACCCTTGCCGGGGATGGATTTTTCAGCCGGTATTCCCGCTGACAGTGCCACCATGTTAGTCATTCCCTGCATGTTGACCAGCCACGAAAGTTTCAGCCAGCTCCTCACCAGTCTTGAAGTCTGCTGGTTGGGGAATGAAAACGAAAATCTCAGGTTCGCGCTGCTCACTGATTTTGCTGATTCTGAAAATGAACCCTCGCCGGAAAGTCACGCGCTGCTCAGACAGGCTATCGCCGATACGCAGGCGCTTAATCGCCGCTACCCCTCCGGCCGACCACGTTTTTATCTGTTACATCGCCAGCCTGAATGGAACCCCTCGGAAGGCGCGTGGATGGGCTATGAACGCAAGCGGGGAAAACTGGCGTTACTGAACAGCTGGTTGCGCCATCCCGGAACGCAATTCGTCAGCGTTGCAGAGATGCCTGCCCACCTTTTACCGGGTCACATAAAATACGTCATTACCCTGGACAGCGATACGGTGCTCCCGCGCGATACGGCACACAAACTCGTCGCGACGATGGCGCATCCGCTGAATACGCCTGAGTATGATCCGGTACGCCAGAGGGTTGTCAAAGGATTCGGTATTTTACAGCCCGGTCTTGCGGAGGAGATACCACGCAACGGTCAGGGGCGTTACGCAGCCCTGCGCAGCAGCGTACCGGGCAATAACCCTTATTCGATGATGTCTTCGGATATTTATCAGGATCTCTTTGGGGAAGGCTCGTTTGTGGGCAAAGGGATTTACGATGTTGATATTTTTATGCAGGCCACTACGAACATCTGCCCGGAAAATCTGGTACTCAGCCACGATCTGCTTGAAGGATGCTATGCACGTTCGGGTCTGCTGAGCGAGGTGTTACTGTACGAACAGTACCCTAATAATTATCTGTCGGATGTTGCACGACGTTCACGCTGGATCCGGGGTGACTGGCAACTGCTTAACTGGCTAAAACCACGCGTCAGAAAAGCCGATGGAACCCGGGTCAGGAATCCGCTGACCGCGCTTTCTTACTGGAAATTACTCGATAATCTACGTCGCAGTCTGGTCGCCCCCTCCTTACTGATATTGCTGTTCTTCACTCTGCTTTGGGTACCCAATCCGGTTTACTGGCTGGGCATACTGTTGCTGATATGGTTGTTGCCAGCCATCCTCTGCATTAGCCACGACCTTCTGCATAAACCTCTGCGTCGCCGCGTGAAGCCGCATCTGTTACTGGTGGGGGCGGGCGTGCTAAAGCGTCTGTCAGGTATCAGCCTTAATTTTGCGATACTGCCGCACGAAGCCGGATATTCGCTGAAAGCGATCGCCGTGACGCTATGGCGACTGGGGATAAGCAGGCGTCACCTCAGCCAGTGGGTCAGCCACAGCCAGGACAGCAGTCAGGCCAGACCCACTGTTGCACGTTTTTATCAGGCGATGTGGCTGAACGCTGCCGGTGGCGTGGCGCTGACAATACTGACCGGACAATTTGCCCCACAGCTGCTGGGGATTGCGTTACCGATCGGTTTGGTATGGTGTGTGGCACCGCTGCTGATGAGCTGGCTGAGTCGCCAGCCCGTGCGAAAGGTTTTTTCGCCTAATCAGGAACAAAAACAGCTGTTACGCCAGACAAGCCGTGAAATCTGGGCTTTTTTTGAAACATTTGCCACAGCAAAAGAGAACTGGCTTCCGCCTGATAATTATCAGGAAATACCACAACCGACGGTGGCACACCGAACTTCTCCTACCAATATTGGTCTTTCACTTATGGCTAACCTGACGGCATGGGACTTTGGCTACCTGCCTGGCGGAGAGGTGCTCCGGCGCGTGTCGCTCACGCTCGACACGATGGATAAAATGGAGCACTACCGGGGCCATCTCTACAACTGGTATGACACCCGTACGCTGGTCCCCCTCAGTCCACGCTATATCTCCAGCGTCGACAGCGGCAATATGGCCGGGCATTTATTGACCCTGCGTGCAGGCCTGTCCGCCATGCGTCATCAGCCTGTTTTAAGCAACCAACAGATACTGGCAGGACTGAACGATACGCTGGATATTCTGGAAAAACAGTGGGGTAAGAACCCACCTGACAGCCTGAGACTGCTGCGCAAGCATTGCCTGAACGCGGTGTCGCTCTCTCCGCAGGCGCTTTTCAGCGAACTGAAAAGCATGCGCACCCAGTGCAACCATCTGACCAGCGCATGTCATCAGGGATCTCCTCTTCAGATGCGCTGGGCTGGACATCTGGAGCATCAACTGGTTCAGCTTTGCCATGAGTGGTCTCTGTTGCTTGGCTGGTTGCCTGCATCCTGGAATGAACAGATGCTGCCGACGCTGAGCGAGCTTGCCCGTCCGACATTAACCGGTACAGGAACGCCTCCGGCGTCAGTGGCGGAGCAGGCCCGAATGCGACTCAATATTATCACCGAGCTGGAACAGCGGCTGGATGAGCATGCCCGGATGGATTTCGCCTTTCTGTACAGTGAAGCAACCAGTCTGCTCAGCGTCGGTTATAACTGTGACACCAATATGCCTGACAAGAGCCACTACGATCTCCTGCCGTCTGAAATCCGCCTGACCAGTTTTCTTGCCATTGCGACTAATCAGCTGCCTCTTAAAAGCTGGTACGCGCTGGGTCGATTGTTTACCACGATTGATAATGAAACTGCCCTGATGTCATGGAGCGGATCCATGTTTGAATATCTGATGCCGAATCTGGTGATGCCCACCTGGCCCGGCAGCCTGCTCGATGAAATGAGTCAGTCGGCGGTTATGCGCCAGATTCACTGGGGGAAAGAACGCGGGGTACCATGGGGTGTTTCAGAGTCTGGCTATCATGCTTTTGATGTTCAGCATAATTATCAGTATCAGGCATTTGGCGTACCGGGGCTCGGTCTACGCAGGGGACTTGCCGATGACATGGTTGTCGCTCCTTACGCCACGCTGCTGGCGCTGATGGTTTCCCCGCAGAAAGCCTGTGAGAACCTGTTCAGGCTGCAAAAAAATGGTGCATGCGGAGAATACGGTTTTTATGAAGCGCTGGACTATACCCCCTCACGTCTTGCAACCGGTCAGCTCTATGCGGTGGTACAGTCCTGGATGGCGCATCACCAGGGTATGGCATTTCAGGCGCTGGCTCATGTGCTGCTTGATGCCCCCATGACTGAACGCTTTATGTCCAGTACGGTATTCCGGTCAGCGAGTCTGCTGTTACAGGAGCGCGTGCCGGATGCGGTCGATCTGTACAGTCCGCGCCGTCATTTTGAATCTCATGAGGGCATGGTCAAACCCGTTCGCTATGAACCCCGTATTTTCTATAGCGTGGATACCCCCGCCCCGGATATTCAACTCCTGTCCAACGGCCATTATCATCTGATGTTGACCGCGGGCGGCGGCGGTTACAGTCGCTGGAATGATATTGCACTAACGCGCTGGCGCAGTGATACCACCCGTGATAACTGGGGAGCATTCTGCTACATCCGCGATATCCAGACGGGAGATGTGTGGAGCAATACCTGGCAACCAACAGGCTACACCAGCGGACAAGACGAGGAAGTGTTGTTCACCGATGCGGGGGCAGAATTCAGACGCAGCTTAGGGGGACTCAGCGTCAAAACTCAGGTGGTGATCTCTCCGGAGGATGATGTTGAATTGCGACGGCTCACACTGATTCATCGTGGTCGCAAGCCTCGCTCTCTGGAGCTGACAACCTATGCTGAAGTGGTACTGGCACCTGATGCCAGCGATCTGGCACACCCGGCATTCAGCAATTTGTTTATTCAGACTGAGCTGGCTCCTGAGCGTGACGCTATTCTTTGCCACCGGCGCCCGCGCTCACCGGATGAACCGGGCCCTTGCCTGTTTCACATGATGGTGGTGCACGGCGATAACCGACATAACGTGTCGTTTGAAACGGACAGGGCAAGGTTTATTGGACGTGGCAGAAACCCTGCGAATGCACAGGCAATAGAGACGGGAGGGATGCTAGGCAACACGTCGGGCTCGGTGCTGGATCCGATACTGGCAATTCGCAACGCCATTATTCTGCAGCCGGGGCAGCCGGTTACGATTGATATCATTTATGGCATCAGCGAGACCCGTCAGCAGAGCCTGGCGTTGCTGGAGAAATATCGCGATTACCCTATCGCCGATCGCGTCTTTGAACTGGCCTGGTCTCACAGTCTGGTGGTATTGCGCCAGATGAACGCCAGTGAAGATGATGCCACGTTGTTCAATAGTCTCGCCAGCGCTGTGCTTTACCCTGTCCAGGAGCTGCGCGCCGAAGGCCAGGCGATCGGCCGCAACCGGCGTGGCCAGTCCGGACTGTGGGGCTGGGCAATTTCAGGGGATCTGCCGATAGTGCTGCTGACTATAACCAGCGAGGAAAGTATCACCTCAGTGACCACACTGATTCAGGCACACCGTTACTGGAGACAGAAAGGGCTGGATGTTGATTTAGTTATCCTGAATAACAGCCCCGGCGGCTACCAGCAGGGATTACAAAATCAGATTATGGAGTTAATTTATGCCGGGTCTGAAGCCAGTCTGCTGGATAAAAAGGGCGGGCTTTTTGTCCGCAACGGTGAGCATCTCTCCGCTGAGGATAAGTTGCTTTTGATGAGCGTGGCCTGTCTTTATCTTGATGACCGCGCAGGGGGTATTAATGAGCAGCTTAACCAGCGTATTCATACCCTGAAATCGCCGGCAAGGGCATTCATTCCGCGTGCTGTGCGCGAGCGTAATCAACATACGGACTGGAGCCCTGATACCAGTCAGTTATGCCATTTCAATGGGTACGGTGGATTTTCTCAGGATGGGCGGGAGTATCAGATCGTCCTTCGGGAAAATGCGCTTACACCGGCTCCCTGGTCGAACATACTGGCAAATTCTCGTTTTGGCAGTGTGATCTCAGAGGCAGGGCAGGCCTATACCTGGTATGAGAATGCCCATGAATACCGGTTGACGCCGTGGGAGAACGATCCGGTGAGCGATCGCAGCGGCGAGGCATTTTACCTGCGCGATGAAGAGAGCGGGGAGTGCTGGTCGCCGACGGCTTTACCTGTTCGCGGACACGGTGATTACCTGACCCGCCATGGTTTTGGCTACAGCGTTTTTGCCCATCGTGAGAGTGGTATAGACAGCGAGTTGACGGTCCTGGTTGCTGAAGAAGATCCGGTTAAACTGGTGCTCCTGACGCTCAGTAACTCTTCGGGACGGACACGTCAACTTTCCGTCACAGGCTATGTAGAGTGGACGCTCGGAGAAACACGAACGCGCTCAGCCCCTCACATTGTGACACATGTGGCCAGAACGCCCGGCGGCTGCGGGATACTTGCGAATAACTTTTATGGTGATAATGGTGGCGGCCGAACTACATTTTTTGCCGTCAGCGGTAATGACTGTTCTCTGACAGGGGACCGCCGGGAGTTTATTGGCCGTAATGGTTCCCTTCACGCCCCTTCGGCTATGAAACTGCAAAAGCTTTCTGGTAAGACGGGGGCCGGTCTGGATCCCTGCGGAGCGGTGCAATCGGCGGTTACATTAATTGACGGGGACCAGAGGACGTTTATTTTTATCCTCGGCGCAGAGGAGAATGATGTCTGTGCTCAGGAGACGCTGGCCCGCTACATGAACGAGGATACGGTCCGCCAGGAGCTGAACCGGATTCATAATCACTGGCACAATGTTCTCGATAAAATCGTAGTTAACACCCCCGACACGTCCGTAAATTTACTGGTTAATGGCTGGCTGTTGTATCAGACGGTCGCCTGCCGTCTTATGGCCCGGAGTGGCTACTATCAGTCTGGCGGTGCATTTGGTTTTCGCGATCAGCTGCAGGATACGCTGGCTCTGAGCCACGCTGCTCCGGACCGGATGCGTGAACAGATAATACTCTGTGCATCACGGCAGTTTATCGAGGGGGATGTGCAGCACTGGTGGCACCCGCCACACGGCAACGGTGTGCGTACCCGCTGTTCCGATGACTATCTTTGGCTGCCGCTTGCTGTTTGCCACTATGTTGAAACGACGGGGGATATGGATGCACTGGAAATACGCATTCCTTATCTGGAGGGACGCTCGCTTCAGCCTGGTGAAGAGTCTGTCTATGACACGCCGGTCATCAGCGGCACCGAAGAGACACTCTGGTTACACTGCGTCAAAGCTATTCACTATGGACTTCGCTTCGGGGAGCATGGCCTGCCGCTGATGGGGGCTGGTGACTGGAATGACGGGATGAACCGGGTGGGTATCGAAGGCAAAGGTGAAAGCGTCTGGCTGGGCTTCTTCCTGTACGACATTTTGCAGCGGTTTGCAGCGCTGGCGGAGCGCAGGCTGGATGAAAGCGTCGCCGCGATGTGCCGTTCACAGGCTCTGCGCCTGCAAAGTAATCTCGAAGCCCACGCCTGGGATGGGGAATGGTACCGGCGCGGGTATTTTGACGATGGTACTCCCCTGGGATCGAAAACCTCACAGGACTGCCGGATTGATGCGATTGCGCAGAGCTGGTCTGTATTGTCCGGCGCCGCGAGCCCGGGACGGTGCGCAAAGGCCATGCAGGCGCTGGATAAGCACCTTGTGGATAACGAAGGAGGGCTGATCAAACTGTTAACGCCTCCTTTCGACGGACACGGTCCAAATCCGGGCTACATACAGGGGTACCTGCCCGGCGTGCGGGAAAACGGAGGGCAGTATACGCATGGCGCCATCTGGGCAGTGATGGCCTTTGCCCGAATGGGGAATGCCGGACGAGCCTGGCAACTCTGGTCAATGCTCAACCCTATAAATCATACCCTGAATGCGGACTCTGTCGGGATTTATAAAGCTGAGCCTTATGTCATGAGTGCTGATGTCTACAGCGTCGCTCCCCATACCGGACGTGCAGGGTGGAGCTGGTATACCGGTTCCGCAGGCTGGGCCTGGCGTTTACTTACCGAGGAATTACTGGGGATAAAACGTTCCGGCACTGACTTTAGTGTTCATGCCAGGTTACCGGATGAGTGGTCGTCTTTTTCTATGGCATATCAATATGGTGAAAGCCATTATCAGATTAGTGTTTCACGCGGCGATGCAGAATATTGCGTGACGCTGGATGGTGTTCTCCTCCCTGATGACAGAATACCGCTGAAGGATGATGGACAAAACCATACGGTTGAGATCATTCAGAACTGACACTGATCCCGGAGGTGCATTAACGTCTGCCGTTAATGCGCTGATTATCCCTGAGAACATCAATCGCAGTCTGCATGGCGATTTTGTCATCCCGCCTTTTTTGTTTGTCCTGCATGACCTGAAGGTATTCCAGCAAGGTGCGGGTATTAATCGGTCGGCCCTGTTTACCCACAGCCAGCACGGCTTCGCCAAGAATAATTTTCACAGGCGGTAGTTGTGCCGGATACCAGTCAAGGGTGTCTTCTGATTTCATCTTAAATTTCTCACGGAAGGGTAGTGTATCATAAATAAGACGTTCAATTTTCAATATCTGATATCCTGATTCAGACACAACTTAACATAACTTATGCCAGTTATTTTTATATTAAAGCGTATAATAATTACTGTATTCCTCAGAGAATTATTTATGTCTTATACAAATGGGCTCAGGTATTTTAAAGAAAGACCGGTTCATGTTGCCTGCCCGGTATGTGCACACAGAGCCGATCAGAAAGCAGGTAAACTAAGAAAAGATGCGGTTCTTGAGTGCCCTGCCTGCGGACTGTTGTTCAGACCTTCAGAATGCTGGTGTATCGGCGGCTGATCAGCTTCTGCCACTTAACGTCAGTGATGTCGGAAAATGACAACATTCCTCCTGTACTGCTGTTGTCGAGGGTATGATAATGAAATCTAAAAAATCTGTTTTTATTGAAGGGCATATCATGTCGAACAGCTGTCACGGACAGCCTGGCCAACCTTTCTGTATTCACCGGGTCAGGTTTAGTAATGGTAAATATGCGATTATTCGGGTGGCATCCGGGATATGTTTCAAACCAGGCGAAATTATTCAACGAAACGATTGTGAGTGGTTTTATAAACTTACCAAAATTCGGCTTCTTTCTTTTGAGTACCTTGATGATGATGAATCAAGAAGACAATTCCTTGAGTATCAATGATAAAACCATGGATTTATAACAGAATAAATTTTCTGGCTTACAATTCACCCCTGGCTCTTTAAATTATTCTCCAGTCATTGGAAAATATTTTTTCCTGAATTTAGATGAATTTAAATTATCTAAAACAAAATGTATCGCTAAAGACGAATTGCCTCATTGTTTTCCTTTTGCGTTATAACCTTCATTAGCATTAAGGAAATTTATGGCACAGACTTTTACTCATAATTTACTTCATCCTCGCCACTGGCTTACCTGGTCTGGTTTGGGTCTGCTGTGGCTTCTCGTTCAACTTCCTTACCCGATTTTACATATTCTGGGCTCTGGCCTTGGAAAAATTTCCAGACCCTTTCTGAAACGCCGGGAACGGATTGCGATTAGAAATATCGAACTGTGCTTTCCCGAGATGACACCGTTTGCCCGGAGCCAGATGGTCAATAAAAACTTTGTTTCTCTCGGGCTGGGACTGATGGAAACAGGAATGGCCTGGTTCTGGAGCGATGCGAGAGTCAAAAAATGGTTTGATGTCGAAGGGCTTGAAAACCTGACCGGTGCGACAAGAGGAGTAATGGTCGTCGGGATTCATTTTATGTCCCTTGAGTTGTGTGGAAGAGTAATGGGGTTATGCCATCCTATGATGGCAACGTATCGCCCACACAATGATCCATTAATGGAATGGGTACAGACAAAAGGGCGTATGCGTTCAAATAAGGCTATGATTAATCGACGTAATTTATCAGGTTTTGTTCATGCGCTAAAAGCAGGTGAAGCCGTTTGGTTTGCACCAGACCAGGATTATGGGTCTAAAGGAAGCGTTTTTGCACCTTTTTTCTCGGTAAAAAAAGCAGCCACGACGAACGGAACGTATGCTCTGTCAAAACTCGCTGGTGCACACTTGATCACACTTAGCATGATTCGACGTAGCGATAAAAAAGGTTATCACATGTATATCAGCAATCCGTTGTCAGGCTATCCAGGGGAAGACAAGATCGCCGCAGCGGCTTATATGAACAAGATCATCGAGCGTGAAATTCTCCGTGCTCCTGAGCAATACCTGTGGATGCATCGCAGGTTCAAAACGCGTCCTGAAGGCGAAGTCTCTTTATACAAATGAACAACTCTTCTTGTCATGAGCCAGAATCTATCTTTCTTGCCACTGCGTATTTGTAAAAAATGGGACAGGGGATTATTCGATCGGCTTCATGTTAACGATGGCGTAACTGACAACCAAGGTTAATCAATTGAACCTGCTCGGATTTGAAGGTCCGCTTCACGCCCTGAGACATTCGACAAGCTTTTTTATGGCTTCAGTAAGGGCGACTTTCGCGCTTCCAGTGCCAGCAAATACTTCGCTTCATCGTACTGGGTCTTGGTCTTCCAGCAGCGGTAAATGATCCTTATCCATTTGAAGGCCAGAGCCCGGATTGCAGACTGGTGAGATTTTCCTTTTTCTCGCAGTCCCCGATAATAAAGTCTGGCCCAGTATGATGAGTTAACCGTCTTGGCAGCCCATTCAACAAAGGTTTGCCGGACGAACTTGGCACACTGCCATCGCCAGTGAACCCAGGATTTCTGGCCACTTCGTTCTGTCACCGGTGCAATACCTGCGTAGTTTTGAATTTCTTCAGCGCTGTTAAACCGGTCACGGTTATCACCAAGTGCAGCAAGCATTCGTGGTCCCAAACACGGCCCCATGCCCGGAAGTGATTTGAACAGCCCCGAATCTGGCAATGTGTCAAACAGCGTTTCGATTCGTTCGTCATAGGTTTTGATGATTTCACTCACGACTTTAATTTGTGTCGCCAGTGCTGTTGCCATCAAAGCATTAGCCTCTATAACACTCGGGTCTGTCGTCAACGGAATGGCGTTATCAATACTCACAACACGCTGCTCGGTAAGGGCCATTGCGCGGCCACCTTTGGCATTGAGAAAGTTGCGGATCGTGTCTCGCCTGGCTCGTTTTAGTTGTTGCAGACTGGGCCATCGCATAATCAGTTCACACAATAGCAAGCTACCCCGATGTGAGAACCACTCCAGGGGCTGAGGATAATACTGTTTGAGTGTGTTGATTAGCCGGTTCACAAAACGGCGCTTATCTTCAACCAACTGACGACGCTGCTCAACCAGTTGCTGGAGTAACCGGATATCGGCATTGTCGGGTTCAATGGCTTTTATCTTTTGGGGATAACGCAGCATTAACTCTAATGCCAGCTCGGCATCCTGCGGGTCATCTTTAGCACCGCTGGGCGAGAAGGCTTGCCGGTAACGAGCCAGAGACAAAGCGTGGACGGGGAAAACGGTGATAAATGGATATTTCTGAAGAGCATACACCACGGGACCTTTCTTCAGCTCAACGGCGATAGCGATCCTGCCTTTTACCTTCTGGTGTAACTCGGTAAGCCAGACATCAAGCGCTTCCGGCGTATGTTCAATCACATGGAATGTGCGTTCACCGTTTTTAAACTGAACACAGACATCGTGCTTTTTATCTGCCCAGTCCAGACCAACGTGCGCAGCAAATTGATTAGTCTCAGTCATCACCAACTCCTTTTTATCGGGGATTGGTATGCATTCCACGCTCTTCGAAAGAAATATAGCCAGCAGTTATCTGCATGCCCTGAGTATTCGTTAGCGAACGTGGAGCACCTACTGGCTCGAAAGAAAAGCGGCGATCATCGCATGATTCTCGCTCAATATTCGTAACCAGTAAGCGCATACCCTGAATCACTTCAAAGTGTAATTCTCAGGGTGCGAATGACTATATCTCGCTTATAGCTGCCATTCAAAGCGATAATAATTTTTGTATATTTTCTCTTCCACATGATGTCAGTTATCGGGAATGGTTTGACTATCCAGCAGGCATAGCATCCTTTACAGCTCGACAAACCGAACGCTCCGATAGGGTATGCAGGCACACGGATGGCGTGTAAAGCAGAGTGAAAAAGATGATCGATTAAACCGATCGATTTTATAAAATTGATCTGCAAAATGAATTATCCGGCACGCTAGTGCCTGTGCTAAATTCCCAACAATTCATTTAACGTATTGTTTATTAATTTATTTCCTGTCTTCTGGTGGGCGCCCTTCTTTTGTCCTGCGGGCACGGCATGGGAATGCGACAGCAGGTGATGGAATGAAAAGATGTGCCAGATGTAACAAGAAAAGAAGCATTCTGGACCGGATATTCGGGCTTGATAAAGAATTTTGCGATGGCTGTCTGATGGTGGTTAACCAGCAAATCAGAGAAAAACGAGTGGTATCCACACCTGTACAAAAATCACCTGAACGCTCTTCCTGATAATGTTTCTTACCCGGCAGGTTATTGCCCCTGATGGGGTGACAACTCTGAACCTTCCCTCTGTTTACATTCCCTTAGTGCAATGAAAATCAACATCGATATCAGCGTCATCATTCCTGCCTTCAATGCGGCTGACAGCATCGGGGTTCTGGTCCATACACTGCTTTGCGAAACAACGCTCAGTACTGAAATCATTGTTGTGGATGATGGCTCAACCGACGAAACATGGACGGTACTCAGCGCCATTACAGATGAACGACTTATTCTCATTCGTCAGGAAAATCAGGGGGTGTATGCTGCCCGTAATGCAGCACTGGCGATTCACCGTGGCGAATGGGTGGTGTTCCTGGATGCGGATGACCGGGTTGCGGCAGATTTTCTGCAGGAGCGGCTGCGCACAGCCCGCGAAGCACTGGCCGATGTCGTCCTTTTCAATGCCCGGCATACAGACAGCGGCGGACATCTGCGGCATACCGTTCACCGCAGACAGTCTTATGGTCAGACGCTGACGGGTCAGCAGTGGATACGCCATTGCGTCAGGCAGAGGGAATGGCCGCATTATCTGTGGCTGCAGATAATCCGTTCATCGTACATTCGCGAGCATGACCTGAGATTCCAGGAAGGGAAAAGCCACAAGGACATTCTCTGGACGATACAGCTTGCCGCCGCAGATGGCCGGTTTTATTTCTCTGACAGACAGGATTACCTGTGGGCGAATAACCCGGCGTCAATTACCCACCGCCCGGATTATTACGATATCCGCGCGTTCAGCTATAGCGACGTGATTGCAGATATTCTGACACTCAGTACACAGACGCAGTACCGGTCTGTCAGACGAGCGCTGGTCAGGCATGCACTGGTGGAAAGCCGCCATTTTCTGGGCCTGTACCCAGTCGGAGAGAAACACCGCCGAGCAACAGGCAAATTCCAGGAAAACACAGGCGAAGCGTAACGAGCAGAAAATGACGCTCACGGGGCCATGTCGCCCGAAACATGTTCCGCTGACAGCAGAAGCAAGTGTGTCGACTTCCGGTTTTGGCTCCCGTGAGGATCGGGCCTGGGTGGTTGAGTCTCTGGTCTTTTCTCTGACGTCAGCAGGATTCAGCTACACCTACAACCTTGTCGTGGATATTCGTAAACCCGCAGCGGCTTCGAAAAAATCAGAAAAGCAGGACAAAACAGGCCCGTCCTACTTCGGTTAACCCTCCCGCCATCCGGCGACTCAGCAACGGAATTTAATCATGAACGGTGTAAACAACCGGACAGGAAAACGCCTGTCCGGCGTCGCCCATTTGCGCCAGTCGGTCAGCGACATACTGACCACGCCCATCGGGAGCCGGGTTCTTGTCCGGGACTATGGCAGTGATCTGTTTTCGCTGGTGGATAACCCCCGGGATGATTTGACCCGGCTACAAATAATTGCTGCGTCTGCGACCGCACTGGCCCGGTGGGAGACGCGGCTGAAGGTAACACGTGTGCTTGTTTCCTTTCCTGAAGAGGAGTCCGGCTGTGTGCTGGATATTGAGGGGATCAACAAGGAAACCAATTTACCTGTCAGAACGGGAGACATAACGATTTATGGCAAGCGGCTATGACGTGATCAACCTGTCCGAACTGGACGTACCGGATGCCATTGTGGTGCCGGATGCGAATGAAATATTCACCCGGTGGCTGGCGCGCCTGCGGGAACTTGATAAGCAGTTTGATGCGCTGGTGGAATCCGATCCAACGTTTAAACAGGGGGAGGTGAATGCCTACCAGCTGACGCTGGCGTTCCAGCGGGTTAATGATGCCGTGCGGGCGGTATTTCTCGCGAGTGCAAAAGAGGCTGACCTTGACCAGATAGGCGCCGCATTCAACGTTAAACGGCAGGTGATTAAGCCCGGCGATCCGCTTGCCATTCCGCCAGTGGAGCCTGAACTGGAAGACGATGCGGCATTTCGTGAACGTATCCAGCTTTCATGGGCGCAGCTGAATACAGCAGGCGCGCGTAATTCATACCGCTTTCATGCGAAGTCTGCCGATACGGATGTGCTGGATGCCGATGCCTATGGGCCGGAAACCCATAACCGGCCCGGCTACGTTGATGTCTATGTCCTGTCACGTACCGGGGATGGGGCGGCGGGGCAGCCCCTGCTTGATAAGGTTAACAGCACACTGAATGCGGATGAAATCCGCCCGTTAACGGACTACGTGACGGTTAAAAGTGCCACGATAGAAAACTATGCCGTTACGGCAGAGCTGGAGATCCCGGAAGGACCGGACGCCAGTACGGTGCTGAATAATGCCATCGATGTATTACGGTCATACACCACGCTTTCCCATCGGATTAAAACCGTCGTCCCGCTGTCCGCCATTTATGCTGCGCTGCAGCAATCCGGTGTGGTCCGGGTAAGGCTGATTTCTCCGGTGGCAGATCTGGAAGCGGAACCGGGTAAAGCGCCCTGGTGTACCGCCATTAATGTCACCCGCACGGAGGTAAGCAGCAATGACGGCTAAGTTTCGATCTCTGCTACCTCCTGGCGCATTTCATGAAGAGCGGGCGCAGGAGCAGGCCAGCGCTGAGCAGATCGCCACCCTCGATACCAATATGGTGCGCAAGTCCAAAAATCCTGACACCTGTCCGGCGCATCTTCTCCCCTGGCTGGCCTGGGAGCATGCCGTTGATTTCTGGGATGACGGCTGGACAGAGGCGCAGAAGCGACAGGTGATAAAAGATGCCGCTTATGTGCATCAGCACAGGGGAACGGCCGGGGCGGTACGTCGTTCCCTCGGCTCCGTAAACCTGCCCACGACCGTGGTTGAGTGGTGGGAAGACACGCCGCGCGCTGAACCTTACACCTTCCGGATCGAAGTACAGAGCAGTGAGGGGGTCAGCGACGCTCTCTATCATCAGATCCGCCAGCTTACCGAGCGGGCCAAGAACCTGCGCAGCTATCTGAGCAAAATCGATGTGATGGCGAATGTGGGTATGGACGGGGCTTTTTATATTTCGGGTGCGACAACAGCGCATATCGATGTGGACATTTTTGCCGGGGAATCTCATGGCTGATTACTACTCAATTATCACTAACCGGGGTAAAGAACTGGAGGCGGAGGCGCTGGCCAGTGGTCGCCTGATTGTACTGACTCACTTTGTGGTGGGTGACAGTAATGGCAAGCAGGTCAAACCCGATCCGGCACAAATCCGGTTGATCAATGAAACGTACCGGGGAGATATCGCTGAGCTGGTGGTGTCCCCGGAACAGTCCACGCAGTTAATGGCAAAAATCGTTCTGCCGACCGGGGTTGGTGGATTCACCGTTCGCGAAGTCGGTTTAATGACTGACACCGGAGAGCTTTACGCGGTGGCAAACTGCCCATCGATCGATAAGCCGGTTGGTGGTGTCAGCGTTAATATGCAGTTTCGCCTGGCGGTATCAGATACCTCAAATATCACGCTGAATGTTGCAACCGGCGACGGGTTATTTCTGCGCATTGACCAGAACCTGAAAGAGATAAAAACGCGGGGCGCGGAAGCACAAAAAACGTCGCGTGAATCCATTGGTGTCCTCGATGGCACGACACAACGAAAGGGGCTTGTACAACTTAATAGTACGGTGAACAGCACCAGTGAAACGCAGGCCGCCACCCCTGCGGCAGTTAAGATCGTAATGGATAATGCGAATGCGCGACTGGCTAAAGACCGGAACGGCGCGGATATACCGAATGTCGCATTATTTCTACAAAACCTTGGTTTAGTAGAAACAATAAAACTGGCTGCCGGAGCGCTGCCAGTAGCAGGAGGTAATTTACTTGGGCAGATTTACTTTTCATTATCACAACCT
>NZ_JANUFB010000008.1:0-200255 GCF_024809055.1 Citrobacter sp. JUb117 | reverse complement strand
AGCACCAGTTCACCGCCGTCGATATGGGTGTCCCCGGTCCAGAGGGTGTTGCCGGACAGCGTCAGGGTGCCATCGCCGGCTTTGGTCAGACTTCCTTGCGATGAACCGTCAACAATATTACCGGCAAAAGCTGTGTTATCCGTTACCGCTGCATTGTTAACGGTCAGTGTTGCGCCATTAAGGCGCACGTCGCCAGCGGAACCTCCCAGACGATTTACCTGCTGGTTATTACCGTTCAGGTCGAACAGGCCGCCATTAATGTTCAGCTCACTGCTGCTGGCAATGCTGTCTACAGCGTCGGTACGCAAAGTACCGCCATTGAGTGTCGTGCTGCCGGTGTAGGTATTGAGGGCGGAGAGGACTAACAATCCGTTGCCAGCCTTCGTCAGACTTTTACCATCCCAGCCAGTCGTGAAACCGCCCGCAGGTACTGTCTGATCTGCCAGCACGGTGTCGACATCAAATGCAGTACCGTCATTTACCGTAAAGTTACCGGTACCTTTCTCCTGTGAGCCTTCAGTCCATGCCAGGCGGAAGCCAAGGTTGTAATCCTTACCATCTAAAGAGAGATGCCCATCGTGTAGCAAGTAGTCCAATCCGGACTCATCAAGTGGGTTGTTGACGAAGTCGCCTGTGATACCGTTCGTGGTATGGATGACTGTCCACGTGTTGTTGGCCACTTCGCTGGCCTTAACCGGCGTAGGGCTAGCAACAAATCCGTTGACGATGAGCTGACCATCAATGCTGGCCGTATCAGCCGTAATGACAGGTGCGTCTGGAGCTCGCAGTGTAGTATTCAGCACTGAGTTTGCTGCCTGGGTGAAGATACCCCCTACCGCCAGAGTGGAGCTATTTCGTCCGATATCAGTTGTGGCACCGGTCTGCGTGGTGTAATCCCCAGCCGTAGTGAACCCGTCTACCTGCTCAAAGCGCAGCGTGCCTGCGGTGACTTCTGCACTGCCTACTGAACTGCCCACACCGGATAGCACGGTGGTACCTGTGCCCTCTTGAGTCAGTGAGCCGGTTCCCGAGATCGTACCCACAAGGTTTATTTGCGTCGGGTTATTAATGACCAGGGCTGCATTATCGAGAATATTACCCACAATTGTGCCAGAGGTAGTGCCGTCACCGAGCTGCAGGGTCCCTGCACTGATAGTGGTACTACCAGTATAAGTGTTATTGGCGGTCAGCACGGTGGTGCCAGCGCCGGTTTTGATCAACGAGCCTTCGCCCGCTGCACCATCGCTGATCACGCCAGCAATCGTGTATACACTGCCGCTAGTGACGTCAATGGTACCGCTGACCCCATTCATAACGATATTGCGGTTCGCGGCTGTACTCGCCGTCACCTGCAGAGTACCGTTGTTGAACGTGTTACCTCCGGTGCTGCCAAATGTCAGAGTACCTGCTTGTACGCCCAACGCGTCGTCGCTATATATTCTCAGTATCCCTTGTGCGAGGGTCCACGGTGTCTTGGCCGAGGTCGTGCCGAGTAATGTCCAACTGCTAGTGCCTACTTTTTCGAAAAGCCCGAAGCCAGCAAACTCCTGACCTGCGTTGAGGCTGGCGATATTGAAGGTGGATGGAGTCGCGCTGTTGCCACCCAATGCGAGAGTGTCATTCGTCGTTTGCCCCATGATCGCACCATCGATGACATAACCATTTTGCAACTCCAGGCGGTTAGTACCGCTGTTGAATTGGATCGCATTGGCTTGTACGCCGTCGGGTGCCCCGTTGATAATCTTCCTACCACCTGCGATTCTACCCGATGTGATAATATTAAGATCTGCACCGGTAATACCATTGCCACCGAGCCCAATCCCGTTTGCCCCTGTGATTGTGCCATCATTAATAATAGTCAAATTGGCTCCGCCAATCCCAGAACCACCACTACCGCCTGAGCCACCCGAGCTGCCCTGACCACCGGAGATCTGGCCCGTTAATTCGTTGGTTATCGTAACATGACTGCCATAGATCCCCAGTCCGCCCCCACCACCACCAGGACTCACCAGAGTGGGTCCAAAACCACCCGCACCACCAGTGATTGAGCCAGAATTGGTTAACGTGGATGCTAATCCCGACAGGAATTCCACAGCGTTACCACCCCCGCCGCCGCCACCGCTTCGTCCACCGTTACCAGGAGCGCCGCCAGCGCCGCCAGTAATGCTGCCGCTGTTGGTAAGGCTGTCAATGCCACTGGTAAAACGTATCGCGGCGTTGCCACCACCACCACCACCGCCACCCCCAATATTATCACCGGCCAGGCCACTACCGCCGCCACCACCACCACCGCCGCCACCAGTTCCTCCATTACCGCCAGTGCCTGTGTTACCCGAGCCCGTAGTCCCCGTTCCACCGAGACCGCCAAAAGCCCCTCCGAGACCGCCGCTACTGCCTCCGCCGCCACCGCCGCCGCCACCACCATTAGTCGCAGAACCTCCGTTGCCTCCACCTGTGCCACCTGTACCACCCGTGCCACTTGCACTAGCAGAGCCTGCAGAGCCTGCAGAACCAACATTGGTGCCAGTTCCGCCGCCGCCGCCGCCGCCGCCATTACCCCCAGCAGAAGTACCAGAAGACCCGTTAGATCCTGCCTCACCGCTGTTACCAACCAACACACCTGTATTGGTGATGGCGCCTGAGGATGGCGTAGTAGGGTTAGCACCAGCCGCACCACCGTTGCCGCCAGGGTCATTGTTAACTGGATTAGAGCCACCCACGCCGCCACCACCGCCGCCGCCAGCGGCTCCTGAAGGGCCAGATTGACCATCCCCGCCAACGATTCCACCGTTTCCACCAACTTGGCCTGCGGCATCGCCGCCACCATTACCACCAGTAGATAGAGCCCATGCGGGCGCCGGCAGCGTTGAAAGTGCAAATAATACGGCTGCTGCAATAACAGTAAGGCGCGTTGCTGTCATATGCATCGCACCTCTGGTATTGAAGACCAACGGTATATCACTCCGTCTATAGGTGCTGTCGCTGTAATTTATGCGTGATATTACTTGTGTTTTCATCATGTTAATATTTCCCCGTTGTATTAAACCACATGTTTGATTGATGTTTTAAAATGGTCATTGCATATTTTTATTATTTACCGCAAAGCAAAGCTCCGATGCGGTTATTATTCTTCCTTAGTTTCAGTATACATAAATCACACCAACACACTTCCCAAATGAAATGATAATTAGATAATTCACGCCATCTGTAAAACATGTTGTTTTTAATAAATAATCTCAAGTAAATTCTAGAGCGCCAATAGCAAGAATCTTATCATTCAATTACTTTGACGATTGCTGATACATATATCCTCATTCATTTTCTTTGCATAAAACAGAACTAAGCTGAAGTAAACATGACTTTAGTTCAGCCTTTAATAAAACAGCATCTTTAGTTGGCGTCAACCTCCGTCCCTCACGAATAAATAATGGTGTACCACAATATAATTGCGTGCGCTTGATGTTATGGCTAATGGTCGCCACCGAACACCCAAGCAATCGCGAGGCATTATATTGACTGCCTGTTTCCATCGTAACGATGAATGAAATAATTGATTTCAAATCAATGTCTTTTAGCCCATAAATTGATACCATATTTTATTTTAATCCATTATGATTATAGAGATTACCATTAACTTGACAGTGTCGTCCTTCACTCCTTATAAATATTAGCGCATTGAATTCGCCCAATATTCTTCACTACCGTACCGCAATCATATTTTACAGTTACATTACTGCCATCTTTAATGGCTAACACTTTATCTAACTTTAAGTAGTGACCGGTTTGCTTCGTAGTTTTAATAGTAATGATGCTCGTTGCGTGTATCGCACTTTAGTATTATAACAGGCTGACCAATATGAGAGGCTACGCGAGTATAATATCACTCTGACAGTCCTGTTATATCCAGTACCTAAATGCTCACGCAAAGGATTCGCAGCATCCCGTATCGAATAGGTCACCCCCTGTTTTATAAAATTAAATAGCTGCCTTATCAATTTTTTCGAAGGTAAGTCACTGTCACAGTCCACAACAGTTAACAACGATGATTTTTGTATTTGTAGTAGATAATGATTCATAATCGCATTCTGGCAAGTCAAATTATCCTGAGTTTTCCTCAACAATAAAACAGGCCTTTCAACGCCTGAAGCATCAGCTCGTAATCTCTCATATCGAAGAAAACTCACGACATCATCACCAAATAAAGAGGCTGATGACGTATTGATGATCACATAGCAAGACTCCTTGTCATCATTGCGGAAACTGTCCCAACTCTTGTAATCTGTGAAGCATGAAAACGAATAAATTTCGCTTTCCTTAGTGAAACAGGAAATGAATTTCTCAATTGTCAGTCTGTTATAAACGCATTCATCAACGATCGCGATAATTTTAGTCAATCCACATTTATGAGAGAAAACCTCTCCCGCCATGCTCACCTTTAAAATTTCTTTAGTCATATCCGTCTCTGATGCTTTTACAGTATGAAACATTATTTTCAGATAGTAATACATAAATACATAAGAGTTAAATTTAGATACTGTTTGTTAGGTGGGGGTATTACATAAAGAAAACTCATACCACGCATTCTGGCTCAACAAAGAAAACCAAGTCGGCATAAAAACATAACCAGTTGATTTTAAATAGTTATATCTTATATAACATTAATAAATAGTTATATTTTTTAAATAGTTAAAAATTTCAAAATAATCAAAACAGAAACGCCTCTTAATTGTTTTGAAGCTTAAAATTATTGCGATCTTTAAAATTATAAGCATGTGCTAATGTTAGCATGCGTACAACCGCCACTGTAAATTGACATATATCAATTTAAGTCCTACTTCATACGCAATGAACAAGGGAATGATTAGCCATATTTAACAGTTTATGAATTCATAAATGTTAGGCTTATAGAGCATATTAATTGCAATTGCGTGATGCAAATCACGATTATTTAGCATTTATCCCAAGGATAAATCCTACTTGATCGGAGTTTAACCAGTTTTTCGCAAGTACCTGAAAAATACAGCTGATGAAGTGTTAAGGTAACATAAAGTGATTTAACGTGTTTATATATAAAGATAACTATGAAATCAGCCAATTGATGTGATGTGTCGCCAATTCAGGCTGATAAGGTATTGACCCTCCCCCTGACAACATTTGCCGAACCGGCGTGACCGAGCTGCGGCGTCTATAGTAGCAGGATGAAAATCAGCGGCTGGAGAAACTGTATGGATAAGGAGATACTGCGGGAGGCACTGAAACTAACGCTCTGAGGCCGATTCAGAAATGCAAACACACAGCCTGATTAAAAAACACGCTGAAAAATCAACAAAATATAATCAACTTGCTTAATTACTCTGCAATCGCGTGAAAACATGCAGAAAAACACAATTTCCCTCTTGCCTCATTCGGTCTGTGCCGCTAATATTCGTCCCCGTTGTCACCTACAACGTTGCGTTCATAGCTCAGTTGGTTAGAGCACCACCTTGACATGGTGGGGGTCGTTGGTTCGAGTCCAATTGAACGCACCATCTTGCGTCCGTAGCTCAGTTGGTTAGAGCACCACCTTGACATGGTGGGGGTCGGTGGTTCGAGTCCACTCGGACGCACCAAATCAATTCCCGTTGATTTGGTGCTTACTCTCTCGTTTTCCCTCAATATTTTCACTTTCTCAAAAAATAATTTCACTGATTGCTATTCAGCCTTCAACAATTGGCTGTGGCTGCCTGCCATCCTCACCGTCCTACAGGCAACCATCCGTTTAGAAAAACGCCTTAATTCACATCTGCTATACAGACCACATGACTGCTTTTTCTGGTATTCGTCACTATCCCGTTACTCATATTCAACGTATTTTTACTGCCCAGTTCATCTATCCAGTACGACGCGTTGACCCAGCTGCCGCCAAAGTTGTACAACGGCCCCCATTCGCTCCACCAGCGTCCGGTTGATGCCGCTCGCTCGCCGTTGCGGGTCGATTCTTCAGCGGTCGGTCGGCGATAGCCATCATCTTGTTTACCGCACCAGTCATTATTAAACCCTGTTGGATTGCCGTCAGTAATTAGCCACCTCGTGACCGTAAAGGTATAAGCATAAGATCCACCATCATTTTTCGACCGTAGGGTAATGGTGGCGGTTTTCTCCGCCCCCTCAGGCCGACGGTTAAACGTCACCACGCCCTTCTCATCCACGCTCAACCACGACCGATTATCGCTCCAGCTGTAATCGCGGTTGCTGGCAGCATTGCCATTCATACGCAACTGAAAGCTGGCGCCGACCAATCCACTGCGCGGAAATCCGCTCTGAGTATCAAACGTGGCGCCATTGACGTGAATCGTCGTTGTTCCGGGAACGACGCTGACGCCACCTGCTGCGACGCGTTCACTGACCGCACTGACCATTGTCCCCGTTACCGTGTCATAGCTTGCCGGCGTGGCCTCCACCACCAGATAGCGATTTACATCCTCCGCAACGGGGGTATAGCTTTTTTCAACCGCCCCACGAATTGCCGTTTTTCCGGCTGTTCCTGCGGCATTATCCGCACGAAACCACTGAAAACGCGACCGGTCGGGAATAGTCTCATTCCCCTGATAAAGATAGGAAAGCGTGACATCTTCCCCTTCGCGGGGCGCCGGTATCGCTAAATTGACGATCGCCGGGAGCGTGTCCGGCGTACCGGTTTGCGCGCACACCACTGTCTGTCTGCTGGCGTTTGCCGCCGCGCTACTACGCCCATCGGTAAAAGCATTAATCACCGCATGGTGCGTATCATTGAGCGCGCGTGTCGTCCAGATAGCGTTACGTCCAGCAATGCCATAGGTATGCCGTAAATCGCCTTTAGAATCTTGCCCCACACGATTTGCCCGAGTGTAGGTCACAAACATATCCTGCAGATCGCCCTCATCTGGTAAACGCATGCCGTTGTTCGCACAGTGCATATACGCATCCCCCCAGCGCAGCGCTGGCGAAGCATAATGAAACGCGGCCGACAAGTCTGCTCGCGCGGGTAGCACCGGCGCGTTCGCGTTTGGGCTGACAAAAGGCGCATCCGGTCGGTCGGGATCGGAAGGTTCAATCTCAACCGGCAACACCTTAACCGTCAGGTAGCGTTTATTCTGCGCGGGGCCGGGCGTGTAAAGACGCTCATTCGCCCCTGAGATTACCTGCTCGTCGGCCAACCAGCGAAACAGGGTCTCTGATGGACTTTCCTGCAAACCATCAGGATCGTGAAATTGATACGCAATCTCCAGCGTATCTCCCTGAGCCGGATTTAATCCCGGCGCAGAGGTGTTAATCACCTGCAGTTGACCGGCCACGGGCGGGCGTCCTTTTACCGTCGCGGTCTGTGCTGTCACCGCCAGGGCTTCAGTGGCGACAAAAACAACCAGCACACCCGCGGCGCTGCGCAGAGTGAGCGCGACACTATTCAGCTTCATAGCTCAGGCAATCCGAATAAACGGCGATTATACGCAGCAGCGCTTGAACACTTCGCTGCTGCACAATGGGTGACATTAATTCACCTCGATCTGTATCTTACGTTTCTGATCCCCGGCTACCGGTTTGTAAGTCTTACCGTTCGCACCTGGAATATTTTGGTATACGCCAGAACCAATCGCGGTCTCAATCTTCCACTGATAGGTGCCAGCATCACCGGCGCTGCCGTCAGCCAGTTGTACGACGGCGCTAAGTTCAGTATCAACCTGCGGGAAGCCATTCACTGCGCCATCAATCTGTACGGCGATCGGCGTTGATGCAGAAGCCGCTGACAGCTCATTTGACGCAACTGCGATACCGGTATCCGGATCGGTTATCGTTGGATCAGTATGCGGCGTAACCAACACGGTGATCTTTTTGCCTAAATCACTCGCCGTCACGGTGTAGGTATCACTGGTGGCGCCCGAAATATCTGCCCCATCCGCCTGCCACTGAAAGGTTCTTTGCGATTCTGCATCCCCGTCCGGGTCGCTGAACGCGCCCTGCTGGCTGATGGAAATCACATCGCCAATGTCGAAGACGCCGTTGCTGTTGGTATCAGCAGAAACAATCGTGCTCTGGGTGATAACCGGCACGCGTCCTTTTACGGTATCGGTTGGATCGGACAAGACGGCCAGGGCGGGAAATGACAGGATTAACATCGCGCTACTGGCGGTTAAGGTAAAGTTTTTGCGTTTCATTTGCGTACTCAATAATAAAAAGGGATTAAGGCGTCAGCCGGGAAATTACGGGTTTCAGGGTGATTCTTGTGTTTCCACGCGCAAAGCACGTTTTTGCCATTCGCCAGACACAACATAGATACGGCCCGTCGCCTGTGGAATCGCGGTGAACTGGTTACTGCCTGCAGCGGTTTCCCCCTGCCACTGAAAATGTTCTGGCTGCTCTTCGCAGACAATTTCACCGCACATGACGACAGCGGATAAACGGTCGCCCACCTGCGGATGGGTGGTCAGCGCTTGCCCATTGCGTAGCACTTTCACCGATGATGCAAAGGGGGCAAAATTAACCGACACGTGCTCGCCGCGACGATTAATTAGCGCCACAACCTCGCTGCGTCCCGCAGTCGCGCTCGTCAGGGTCGCTGTTATCACGCCGTTCGCATCAGTCACACCCTGTGCAGAAGCACGTACGCCGTGGCTGGCCTTAAATTTCACCTGCTGCCCCGCCACAGGATTACCAAACGCATCCCTGACGGTCGCGCTGACTTTATTTTCAGCAGCGCCGTTAGCTAATGCGTTGTCCGCTATGATGCGCAGGTCGCCAGGGAAAATGGTGGCGCTGCCTTCATCAGACAGAAAGGTGAGTTCAACCTGCTGGACATGTCCGTTTAACATCACCGACACCACGGATTTTCCGGCGATGCGGTTGGTCACCATGGCCATTGCTTCGCCTTCGCTATTAGTCATCACCGAGGTGGGTACTGCCGCCCCGTTAGTCGCCACGAATCGCACCGCCTGCGCGCTGGCCGGACGCCCATCCGCATGGTGTATGGTGACCTTCACCTGATTCGCCGATCTGCCATTGGCCGGCGCATTGTCTGCCACCACCTGCGTGACGCCCTGCCCGGCCTCACCCACTTTTGGCGTGAGCGTTACGCTCACTGGAGTAACCGCAAAGTGATGGTCATTCACGTTGACAGAAATCTCGGCCACGCCCGCTGTTACGCCAGATAACGACGCTTTATACAGGCCGTTATGGTTATCCTTAGCCTGACTGATAGTCGTGCCCTCCAGAGGACTGGTGAAGGTCACTTTTTGCCCGGTAACCGGGTTGCCCTGCTGATCCCTTAATAAAAAGTGAATAAATGATTCAGCATTGCCATTCGCTTCAATACGTTCAGGGACGACATTCAGTTGAGATTTCGCTGGATCCAGGCTGTCATCATCAACGGCAAAACTCGTTTCAACTTCCTCTGTGCTGCCGTTAAGTTCGACAATCACCGTGACCTCACCCGCGACCCGACTGGTCAACGACACCGAGACCTCACCGTTAGCATCGGTGGTGGCTGCTGGAGGAATATCCGCATGATTGTTCGCGTACAGTCGTACGGTTTCACCCGCAGCAGGCGTCCCATCCGCGTTAAAGGTGGTGACTTTGATGACATTCTCATCTACACCATCCGCCAGCGCATGATCGTCAAGCACCACCACAGCCTCAAGACTGACCGAATTGTCATCACGTACCAGCTTGACCACCGTCGGCGCGATAGTGGTCAGAAACCCGTTAACATGCGTCCTTATTTTTGCGTTTCCGGTTGCGGTACCCGTCAATGTGGCGGTATACGTACCATCCTCCCGGTTAGTGACGTTGCCGATCGTCGTTCCGGCGAGGCTACTGGTAAATCGGACGTTTTTTTCTTTCAGTGGGTTCCCGCTGCTGTCGGTTAACTGCAGAACCAGAGTCGATTCCGCGTTACCATTGGCGGATATTCTTCCCGGCGTCGCATTTAAAGAAGATTGCTGCGGGTCGACAGGGTTACCGGTGGAGATGAGGGTAACCGGACGGCGCAAGGTCTTCGCCACGACATTTCCCTGCATAACCTGCACCACGCCTTTCCCGGCATGAATACCGCTCAACTTTGCACGATAGATACCCGGCGCGACTTCACGCACTACTGTGGAGGTGGTATTGGGCACACCGGACACCTGAAACGACACGTTCTCGAGGCCCGTTACCGGCTCGCCCTCGCTGTTATTGGCTTTGTAGGTCATTTCAGCAACATCTTCGCCATCGGCCCGAATCACCGCCGGGTTCACCAGCAACGCCGAGTACATTTCATCGACACCCGAATTCGCCTGGCTATACAATACTTTCGCGCTCTGGCTCAGTTCATGCACCCTGGCCGTCGCCGTTGCCTGACCCGCAACGTGAGAGACCACGCTGTACATCGCCCGCCCTGCCGCATCGCTCATCACATCCTCAGCGGTGATACTGCCGTCGGCGAATGTCATTCCCATGGTGATATTTTTTCCGCTAACCGGTTTGCCGTCATCATCGACCAGGGTTGCGGTCACAGTAACCGGCGTTTTACCATCAGCGGGCGCACCGTTACCGGTGACCTGTAACGCATCGCCAAACGCCAGATTTACGGGTAGAACCTCAATCAGCAAGGTCTGGGCATTACTGGTATTCCCTTCGGTATCCTCTGCCATCGCAACGACGCGATACTGGTTTGCCGTCCCGTCTGAGGATGGAGAGCGTTGGTAAGGAGGCAATGTCAGTGAAAACATATTCACGCTCAGCTCGCGAAACTCTCCGCCAGCCGCCAGAAACGCCGCGTTATCCCAGGTGACCTGCGCCAGCGGGTATTCACTCGTGACATCGGTCGAAATCGTATGCACTGTATATTCAGCGTCCTGAATCGCCTCTTCAGAAAGCGTCAACTGCACAAGATCCTGTGCCTGATATTCCAGAGTGATGACATTATTACGATCAACCAGGCTGTAGCGGCTACCTTCCAGCTCGCGCAGAGAGGCCACTTCATCAGGCGAAAGTTGAGACTCCAGGGTTTCACCCGGTCGCCACGCCAGCTCCATTTGCACGCTGGTGTCTCGCTCATCACCCTTTTCCATACTCTGCTCAATACCCAGCGTCATCAGTGGGAACGGCGTCCAGGTGATACCGGTCGTGAAGGCCCAGGCATTTTTCTCACGTTCGTCTTCGCCAGACAGCCCGACCTCATCGCCAAAATACTGCTCATAGATAAACTTGCCGCCAAGGTGCGGATAGTCAGGCAACCAACCTTGCACTCTGACATCAAAACCGTTCGCCGGGCGTTCGTCATAATTTTCCACGTCTTTCGAGGCCTTCCAGTCAGACAGTCTGAAATACCCGTTGGTAGCAAGTTGAAAATAGTCGCGCCACAGTTCAGCCCCAACGCCAAGGCGACGATGATCGCCGCTCAAATCGGCGTCATAAAAGGTATTAAATCCCAGCATCCAGTCATGGCTGAAATGACGTACGCCCACGCCAACGTTCAGCGTATTACGGTCGTCCTGATTCTGATAACCCAGTTGGGTGAATAAGACATTCGTCTGTGTTTCATATACCGGCACCAGCCAATCTACGCTGCTATCATCAAGGGAAAACTGTTCGCCGACATTCAACTGCGCCCGTACCGTGCCAAACTGCCCTAACCAGCCAGTGACTGTTTCATTCGCTTTACTGTTAATTTCTGAACGGACCAGACCGCTGGCCGCTTGTGCCGCATCGCCGTTTTCCAGAATATTCGCCAGGCCCGAAGCACCGCTGGCAAGGCGTTTAACCCCGGCGTCGTTTTCCTGTTCCTGGTGTAGCTTGTCACTCGCGCCTGCCGCCTTATTCCCACCGGAGGCTGAGGCCGGAATATCAAGCTCATCACCCTGATCTAATTGTTCAAACGGTTTGTTAAATGTTCTGAATTGGTTGAAATAGCGCAGTTGGGTGGTCGTCAGACCTAAGCGTTCGGCAACGGAATCCGTCGTTTCTTCGGCCTGAAGCACATATACGACAGAAGGTCGTGCAAGTAATTCGCTTTGCCATTGCGACGATTGAGGTTCGCTTGTTATTGTTGCCAGTACCGGCGTCGTAATGATCGACAGGTGTACAATCAGGCAAAGCCATGCAGTTCTTTCGATCATAATAAGTGTGCGACTTTTACAGAGGGCTCAGGGTTTAATTTGTAATAAAAGTGAATAAAACGTTATTCATTCGGTAAAATTTGCTTAAGTATTAACTCGTTATCCCTGAATCCAGCCTGTGACCATAAATTTGCGCGGTATTCTAGTCAGATTCACCTCATGCGTCTCGCAAACAATGTGCATAACATTATGCGTAATAGATATAATGCGTTACCTACACTCCTGCAGTAACCTTAAAATGGGTAGAAACAGGCTTTATCTACCGCCCACCCATTATCAAAATAGTCATGAACCCCGTAACAACACGTTTATTCATTGTAATTTTCGCATTTTGCTTTTTTGTTTTCTTACACAAACCATGCTATCTTTTAATGGATAAGAATTGGTTGAAATATTATTGTGCAACCGTTTAAAAGGTATGTTCACGTAACATGCCTGCGCTATTTTTGTTGGCTGGACTGTATACATTCAATTTCAAAAGACACTGGCCGAAGCCGTGCGGGAATGTATACAGATAATATTCACAAGGCATATCTGAGGTCTCAGTGGTCCAGAAAATCAGCTTTAACGATAACGAACTCCGTATCCTTTATGAACTTTCGTGTACCCGTAGTTTGAGTCTGGCTGCGGAAACGCTAAAAATTGCGCAACCCAATATCAGTAGAACCTTACAACAACTGGAGGACCGTTTTGGATTCTCCGTGTTCGATCGCTCTTGTCGGCCGATAAAATTGACCCGTTTCGGTGAAGAGCTTCTCCCCTACGTCAAAAAACACATGAAGTCATGTGAAGATATCCAGAAGTTTACAATGGCCTATAAGCTGGCGTCTGATGGGTTTGTCAGGATCCATGCCCCTACCGGTCAGCTGTTATTTATCTCCAAGTACGTCATTCCTGGGTTGAAAGCGCAGCATCCGGAAATTAAATTAATGCTGACCACCAGTAACCTCAGCAACGCTGAATTTACCCTTGGCGTCCCTTTTAGTGATGACTGCGACATCTTGTTTACGCATTCATTGCCCGACAATGACGAACTTATTGCGCGAAATATCGCATCGATTCCGGCCAATATATATGGCACCCGCGACATGATTGCGAGATATCCGATCCACTCCATTGAAGATTATGGACACAGTCCCTGTATACTTTTTTTCTCACATATGGAAGACAATCATAACATCTGGTATATAAATGACGACTCACATAAAGAAATAAGAAAGATAATCATTAGCGGTGATTTTGCCTGCGATAACTCGTATGCCGCAATCGAACTCGCCAAAGCGGGTCTTGGTTATTTATTTATGCCCGAGTTGATCATTAAAGAAACAGATATCGACGGTCTGGTCCCTACACTTCCTGATAACTTCTCCACCCATCTGGATCTGTTTGTGATTTACAGTAAAAAGACCCAGCAGCCTTTCCGGGTACAGCTAATCATTAATTCAATTGTTAATATCTTAAAAAAATTATTACCCAGATAATTATTGCCATTTGCATCGAATAGTTGGTCATATACAATATGATGACGTTTAAGATGTCTGTCATTCATTTCGGACCTCGAATTCAGGACTCGCTACATTATGTCATGCCCCATCACGCTCTTCGCTGCTGGCAGTTTACGGCTGGCCTTTACCCCGCTGATAAACCAGTTCACGTCTCTAAGCGGAATTGACGTTTGTGTGGAATACGGCCCGGCCGGATTATTACGCGAACGTATAGAAGCCGGTGAACCTTGTGCCTTATTTGCCTCGGCCAATCGTGCACATCCGCAGCAGTTGCTGGCCAGCGGTAGGGCACTGTCCGCGCATACCTTTTGCTGGAACCAACTGAGCCTCACCACCCGCAAAACCGGCGAATGGCTGGAGTTACTGCGAGATCCAACCCTGCGTATTGGCACCTCAACCCCCGGCTGTGACCCTTCCGGGGATTATACCTGGGCATTATTCGACAGCCTAGATGTGCTCGAACCCGGCCTTGGACAGCGCCTGCGCGAACGCGCTATTCCCCTTGTCGGTGGCCGTGACACGGTTAAGGTGCCAAATGGCGAACTGGCCAGCGCGTGGATTATTCGCCAGGGCCTGGCGGATTTGTTTATTGGCTACGCGCACTATGCAACAGCACTTGCCGGGCAGCCCGATATTCGCTGCGTAACGATCCCCACGGACCATAACATTCGCTGTGAATACCAGCTGGCGGTGCTCGAGGCGTCTAAAAACGTCAAAGCGCTGGTTGATTTTATCCTCGCGCGCGACGGACAAACATGTTTGGCCAGCGCCGGTTTTAAAACACTTAACGATGAATGGTAAACAGCGGCGCGATAAACGGCGTCGGATGCGGGTCCACGCTAAATTTTCGCAGCGGTAAACCGTACGCCTGGAACAAATTATCTTCCGTCACAATCTCCTGAGTTGGCCCCGCCAGCCATCTCCCCTGCGGCAACAACAGCAGCGTATGACTGGCTATCTGTAGTGCATGCTGCGGATCGTGCGTTGTAAAGAGAATGCTGCAGCCCTGGCGATACGCCAGATCGCTGATAAGCTGCAGCACCACCTGCTGATTGGCTAAATCCAGCGCGGAACAGGGTTCATCAAGCAACAGCGTTTGACAATCCGTGACCAACGCCCGGGCGATCATTACCAACTGTTGCTGCCCGCCGGAAAGTGAACAAAAGGTACAGGACGCAAGATGCGCAATATTGAGCTGCTCCAGCGCCTGCATCGCCCGCTTTTTATCCTGCTGGCCCGGTTGAGCAAATAACTTTACATGCTGCGCGCGGCCCATCAGCACGACATCGCTAACGGTGTAGGGAAACGGTAAGCGCGTATGCTGCGCCACAATACCCATTCCCCCCTCACTTTGTATGTTTCCACCCAACAACGGCAGCGTACCGGTCAGCGTATCCAGCAACGTGCTCTTCCCCAAACCGTTACGCCCGAGCACGGCCCAGATATTGCCTTTCTCACAGCGGAACGTGAGCGGCGCAAACAACGGCATCCGGTAACCATACTCCAGCTGATCGACGTTAAGTGCGGCAGATATCATCGTTTCCCCCGTCGGCTGGACTGAATCAGCAAAAAGGCAAACAGCGGCGCGCCGAGCAAGGCGGTGATGATCCCCAGAGGAATTTCCGCAGGTAGCAGCGTGCGGGCAATATCATCTACCACAATCATAAAACCGCCGCCCAGCCAGAAAGCGCAGGGGAGTAACCGACGGTGATCAACGCCTACCAGCAGGCGGGCCAGATGCGGGATCACCAGCCCCACCCAGGCAATACTGCCGCTGACGGAGACCTGCGCCGCAACCAGCAATGCGCAGCACAGCAACACACTGCGCCGCAGCGGAACCACCGCCACCCCGAGCGCTGTGGCGTCTTTATCGTTGAGTGATAACAGGTTGATTCGCCAGCGCAACTGGTACAACAGCATGGCCGCAATGCCGACCGGCACCGCCAGCAGCCACACTTTATGCCAGTTGGCGGTTGCAAAACTGCCCAACAGCCAAAATACAATGCTGGGTAACGTCTCTTCGGTATCGGCCTGGTATTGAATCAGGCTCACCAGCGCGGCAAAAAAACCACTCAAAATAATGCCCGAGAGGATCAGCACCAGCGTGTTTTCCAGCCCCTGTAGCGCGGCAATGGCATATACCAGAATCAACGCCGCCAGACCAAAGAAGAACGTCGACCCCATCATCAGGAACGGATCAAGCCCAAGCAAAATCGCCAGCGTGCCGCCAAATGCTGAGCCTGAGGTCACCCCAATAATATGCGGGTCCACCAGCGGATTATGAAACACGCCTTGCAGCGTAGCCCCACATAACCCCAGCGCGCCGCCCGCCAGCAGTGCCATCAAAATACGCGGGAGTCTGACGGTCCAGACGACCTGGTGCGCCATACCCTGCGAGTCTGCGTAATGGCTCAACAGTGAGAACACATCGCACAGCGACAGCGGATATTGCCCCACACACAGTGAACCAACACCCAGCAGTAGCACCACGGTAATCAGTATCGGTTGCAGGGGGAAAGCGCGATTACTTAGCAGCATCGGACTGCCAGTTCACGCGGTAAAAACGGTGGTAGTAATCCTGTGCCTGCACATCAACATCGATGTTTTTATAGGCATTCGGATAGAGTTTTTTTGCCATCCACAATTCACCCAGCGCCAGCGCTTCCGGCATCGGATATCCCCAGGCTTTGGCGTATTCCGGCATCAGCCAGACGCGATGATTTTTTACCGCATCGATGTTCTGCCAGTTGGGATCGTTTAGGATCTCCGTCACCACCTGCGGGTAGCGGTCCTGGACAAAAATCACCTGCGGGTTCCACACTAACACCTGCTCCAGCGAAACCTGCCGCGCGCCTTTAACGCTCGCCGCAGCCACGTTTAGCCCTCCGGCATGCTGCATCATCAGGCCCGTGTACTTTCCGGCACCGTAAGTCATGAGATCGGGGTTGGCCATATAGATACGGACTTTTTGCGCCTGTGCAATCGCCGCTACCGGCGCATTGAATTTAGCCCTGGCCGAAAAAACGTAGTCGATCAGCGTTTCAGCCTGCGGTTTACGTCCCACCACGTCGGCAATCAGGCGAATCCCCTGCTTTAAGCCTTCGTTGTAGACCTGCTCTTCGTCAGCCATAGTCGGGTTCATTTTGTTCTGCTGGCCAGCAGCATCCTGACGTAATGAGATAGCCACCACCGGAATCCCGGCATTCTGAATCTGCTGAATCATCTCGGCAGGTGCATAGTTGGCAACAAACACCACTTGCGGGTGGGTAGCCAGCAGGCTTTCAATATTCACGCTGGTGAGATCGCCCGGCGTCGGCAGGGTCGTAATCGTCGGCATAAAGCGGGCGAACGCCGGTCCAAGCTGTTTTTTCCAGCTCGACATCACGCCGACAATGTCCTGCGTGGCATCCAGTTGAACCAGAATATTCAGCGTCTGGTGTTGTAACACCACCACCTTATTGACGCTATCGGGGATCGTGACCTGGCGGCCAAGCTGATCGGTTATCGTGCGGTCTGCCTGCGCCGAAAACGCAAACAACATGCTGGCGCATACCAGCAAAAATGAACGAAGAGTTAACATAGATACCATCTGGACAGGAGAAAAATCGATATATATTAAATTATATAACGAGGTATCTGGCAACGAATTTCCAATAATCAGGTAACTCTACCGATGAAGATCAATTGACGTTAAGAAACCGACAGGAACAAAAAAGCCGACGATGTGTACCACCGTCGGCCAGGGTTGACGCTATACGCGCACTATCACGATTTAGTGACGGATTTAATAATTTCCAGCGCTTTTACGAACTGATCCTGCGGAATGGTCAGCGGGTAAAGGAAACGGATCACGTTGCCGTACTGGCCGCAGGTAAGCAGCAGCAGCCCCTGCTCAAGGGCTTTCTTCTGTACGCGTTGCGCCGTGGCCGCAGAAGGCTCTCCGGTGCTGGCATCACAAAACTCAGCGGCAATCATCGATCCTAACCCACGCACTTCGGCAAGTTCCGGACACCACGCACGGGCATCGGTCAGCGTGGCACGCAGTTGTTCACCCAGCGCCGCTGCTCGCTGGCACAGTTGCTCATCATGAATGATATCAAGCACCGCGTGAGCGGCCGCCACGGCGAGCGGGTTACCGGCATAGGTACCGCCCAGACCACCCGGTGCAGGGGCATCCATAATTTCGGCTTTGCCGACCACGCCAGACAGCGGCATACCGCCCGCCAGGCTTTTCGCCATGGTCATCAGATCGGCTTTGTGGGCGTAATGGTCCATGGCAAAAAGCTCGCCGGTGCGGGCAAAACCACTCTGGACTTCATCGGCAATCATCACAATACCGTGCTCATCGCAGATGCGACGAATAGCGGCAACGAATTCAGGTGGGGCCACCACAAAGCCCCCTTCACCCTGGACAGGTTCGAAGATAATCGCTGCGACCTGACTGGCGTCGATATCAGCTTTAAACAGACGCTCGATGGCTTTTATCGAATCTGCGGTGGTGATGCCCTGCAACTCAGAAGGATACGGTGCGTGGTAAACCGATCCCGGGAACGGCCCGAAGCCTTTTTTATACGGTGCGACCTTGCCGGTCAGCGCCATCGTCATATAGGTACGGCCATGAAATCCCCCGCCAAACGCGATCACGCCGGGACGGCCGGTGTGCGCGCGGGCAATTTTAACCGCGTTTTCGACGGCTTCTGCGCCGGTGGTAAAGAACGTGGTTTTACGCAAACCGTCAATCGGCGCGGCCGCATTGATTTTCTCCGCCAGCGAGACGTAGCTTTCGTACGGGACAATCTGATAGGCCGTGTGGGTAAAGGCTTGAAGTTGCGCTTCAACCGCCTGCACCATACGAGGATGACGGTGTCCAGTATTCAGGACGGCAATCCCGGCAGCAAAATCAATATATTGATTGCCTTCGATATCGGTAATGGTGCTGTTTTCTGCCGACTGGGCGAAAAAGTCACACATTACGCCCACGCCACGCGGGGTTGCATCCAGACGACGTTGTTGCAGGTTTTTATTATTCATTCTCTACACCTTGTTCATAAACACATTCAGGGTTGAATTACCCTTTAAATCTAGACGCCATCTGGTACTTTAATCGAGAGCCAAATCGTTTTATTTTAAGGATCCAAATGCGTTCACTTGCCGGAGATGTGATCAAGCATGCATTTAGCCAGCAAACCGACGAGAAACTGCACCGGCGTTTGTATGCCGCCATCTGCAGCTGCATTCTTGAAGGCAGCTTGAAACCCGCCACCCGTATGCCACCTTCGCGCGATCTGGCGGGCGAACTGGCGTTATCGCGCAATACCGTCTTGCGAGTGTATGAGCAACTGCAAGCCGAAGGGTATATTTCTGCACGTACCAGCAGCGGCACGTTTGTCACCGACAGCGTGCTGGACAACCTCGCGCAACGGCCCGATAAAAAAAACGTGCCCCCCGCACAGGAAGACCGCGCCAGCCTGTCCGCCCGCTGCCTGGAGCTGCTCGGTAATGCCAGCGCCAGCCCACGCCAGTGGGGGGCGTTTATTCCTGGCGTTCCGGATGTGCAACATTTCCCCCACCGCACGCTTAAAAAAATTCAGGACCGGCTGGCAAGACGCCTGCGCCCGGAGTTTCTCACCTATGATGCGGCGGGTGGCGACGGTGAACTAAAAGAAGCGCTGGCGGACTATTTGCGTACCGCGCGCGGCGTCAGGTGTGCTCCTGAACAGATACTGATCACCGAAGGCATTCACCAGGCGTTGGATCTGGTGACCCGCACCCTGTGTAACCCTGGCGATAACGCCTGGATTGAAGAGCCAGGCTATTGGGGAATCAAAAATATTCTGCGCATCAACGCGGTTAACTTCTCGGCGATGGCGGTTGATGAACAGGGCATGGTACCGCCAGTGTCGTCAGCGGTGTCCCCGAAGCTGATTTTTGTGACACCGTCACATCAGTATCCGCTGGGGTCGGTGATGAGCCTGAGCCGGCGACGGCAGTTACTGTTTCGCGCACGTGAAACACGCAGTTGGATCGTGGAAGATGACTACGACAGCGAGTTTCGCTTTTCGGGGCAGCCTATTCCTTCACTGCAAGGACTGGAGGAAGAAAGTCCAGTTATCTACATCGGCACATTCAGCAAAACGCTCTATCCTGCCCTCCGACTCGGGTATGTTGTGCTGCCCAAACCGCTCGCTGCACCGCTGAAGAAAGTGCATAACGACCTCTATCGCGGCGGACACCTTTTGATTCAGGCCGCGCTGGCAGAGTTTATCCGCGAAGGCTACTACGCCGCGCATATCCGTAAAATGCGCCAACTGTACAGCCGCCGTCGTCAGACGCTGGTGGACCTGATCGCCACACAACTCGGAGAGGATTATCTGGGACCGTTCAACAGTAACGCCGGGCTGCATCTGATATTACAATTGCCAGCCCATGCCGACGACAGCATGATTGCACAGCTGGCGAATACGCAGGGGTTATTGGTACGACCGCTGTCACGTTACTACGTCAACGAAGAGAAACGCAGCGGTCTGTTGCTGGGTTTTGCCAGTATTGAAGAACATGAGATGGCCGCGGCGTTTTCCCGGTTGGCGGGCATTATCAAGGCAAACGTAGGATAAACGTTGCCGGATGGCGTCACTAACGCGTCTTATCCGACCTACAATACGGTTTTTATAGGTCGGATAAGCGCAGCGCCATCAGGCATAACGCTTAGTGTGTAGCTGGTTTAAGTCCGGCAAGCTCCTCCTGACTGACCTCGCCATTGCCTTCACCCCAACTTTTTCGTACATAGTTGATCACATCGCGCATCTCAACTTCGGTCAGCAATCCGTTATACGCTGGCATCTTAAACGACACGTTGCCCCGCGTGGTCGGCGTTTCCGCGCCCTGCGAAATCACCCTGAACAGCGGGGTCGGATCGTCAACCATCACCAGCGGATTGTGGATCAGTGACGGCGCGTTGTTATCCGTGCCCTTGCCTTCCAGACCGTGACAGGTCGAGCAATAACGGTTGTAGACCACTTTTCCCGCCTGCGGTGAATTCGACCAGGACGCCGTGGTGGTGCCCGCTCGTGTCGGCTCCGGTTTGACGTTTTTCAGGCTCCGCAGATACTGTGCAATCGCTGCTGCATCTTCATCCGTCAGGTATTGTGTACTCTCACTGACGACTTCAGCCATTGAACCCGAAACCGCAGCATGCTTGCTTTTACCGGTCAGTAACAGCGACGTTAACTCCTGCTCAGACATCCCGGTGCCCCGAAGGGACGGCGCATACCAGCCGTCAATCATCGCCCCGCTCAGGTACTGTGCATCGGCATGAGTATAGGCTTTCTCATTCATCGCCATTCCCCTCGGGGTATGGCAGGAGCCACAGTGGCCAGGTCCTTCAACCAGATAAGCTCCGCGCTGGATCCGCGCGGCACTGGCATCGGTACTGTTGCTACCTACCGCAGCCGTTGCAGGAGCGTCGGTAAAGAGCCAGTTCCAGATATGCAGCGGCCAGCGGGCTGAAATCAGCCAGGGGATCTCATTCTCTTTATTTGCTGTCGCAGACGGCGTGACATCATGCATAAAGTAGCGATACAGCGCCTGGACATCTTCGTCGGAGAGCTTTGCGTAAGACGGATATGGCATGGCCGGGTAAAGCGGATGGCCATCTTTGGCAATGCCCTGACGCACCGCTTTTTCAAAATCCTCGTAGGAATAGTTACCGATGCCGTGGGTTTTGTCCGGCGTGATATTTGTCGAGAAAATATCACCGACCGGCGTGGGAAACTTTTTGCCCCCTGCCATCGCGTCCCCACCCTCAGCGGTGTGACAGGCTACACAGTCTGAAATTCTGGCGATGTACTCACCGTGAGAGTCCGCGGCGGAAACCGTCGCGCTAAACAAACAGGCGACAAGAACGGTTACATTACGCATAGATCACCTCATACCCTTGAGTTCGTTAACCGCCCGCAATGCCTGATCGATCGCCGCATGTGCATACGCGCTCCAGTCGGCATCAGAGTTAGCAATCGCAATTCGGCCGATGGGTTGGCGTGCCCGCTCAACAACCTTCTCCATTTCATCCATGTCGTCGAACAGCGGGTTGGCGTAATAGGCATAGCCATGTGCCCAGCGGTTAACCGTAATAGCCGCGATATCACGTTGATTGTCAAAGCCTGTCGAGCCAAACATCTCCTGCAACTGACCACGGATCATCTCTTCATGCGCAGCAAACGTGGTCCCCAGCAGATAGGCCCGTCCCAGGCGGAATTGTTCTCTCGCCGGTAAGTTACTGCCCGGATAGGTTGGCACATAGACCATATGAATCACCATCGGATCGTCCGGGGTCGCCGGGTGCTGATAGCCGCCAATGCTGACTGGATAGTCGAGCTTAATGCGGCTGTACGGCGCAGCCGGGGAATAAAACTCATGTACGCCGAGTTGCTTAAACGCCTGCCAGTTTTTCACCACTACGTTGGTGTACACCAGCGGCGCCTTTACGTTCAGCTTGAGATCTGCCTGTTGTTGTTTCGGCATTTCCGGCACCAGGTACGGGATCATCATGTTATAACCCGCCATGATGGCGTTTTTTGCGTGCACACGATGCAATTTGCCGTCACGCAGATAGGTTACGGCCACGCCGCCCGGCACGTTGGCCGCATTAATCACGCTACTGTTGAGGCGCAAACGCGTGGTATTTTCCGGCAGATCCAGCTTTTCGTAATGCAATCTGGCGAGGACGGAATCCTCCATGGTGGTCCCCGGCAAGGCATCCGGGAGCATATATCTGACCATTATTCGCGCCAGTCCCGCGTTGCCATCGGGGAAGTGATAAACATACGGCTCTTCGAGGTCGGCCAGTGACTCGCCGTCCAGCGGCGGCAAACCTAACGCTTCCATGCCCGGTAAGGCGCATGCCCGGGCATCGCTACAGGAAATGCCCTCAATGCCGATAGCAAAGAAATCGTTGGAGCGCTGCTGGAAATAGAGCAGTGCCATTTTGCTTAAACCGACTTTCGTGGCCAGAAATTCACTGTAGCTGTGGGTATCCAGCCAGCTACTTTTCTCCTCGACCGTCATGCCCGGAAGGTAGTCGCCAGGGCGTACATGCAGATCGATAAGCGCTTTTCGGTCGCTCTCACTCAACGGAAAATCATTGATAAAGTCTTCAATCTTACGACCGTTGAGCCGGTCCGGTGGAATATCGTCGGAAACCGCGCGTCCCGGATCGCCGCTGACGATTTTGGTCTCGCCAAAATTCTTTTTGTCGAAAAAGACACCGCGACTGAGCTGCCAGTCTGGATAGAAGTTGACGTCAAAACTCTCTTTGAGCTTGGTGGCGCTCACGCCGAGTGTTTCCATCAGCTTTTGTACGTCCGGGCTGAAATTATGCGCTGGCGACTGAAACGACTCACTGCCGCCATAGCCGATCAGTTTTTTTCCGGCTGTGCTAAATTCGTTACGTTTGGCGTGGCCGCCAAAATCATCATGGTTGTCGAGGATCAGAACCTTGCTGTTTTGCCCGACAAGTTGCCGCCAGAAACATCCGGCCGCCAGCCCGCTAATGCCGCCACCGACCACCACCAGGTCGTACTCTTCCTCGACCGGAAGCGCCGTTAAATCAAATTTTTTCTGTTCCCGGCCCAACGCGTGAGCCATTTCAAACGAGCCCGGATGGTTACCGCGCAGCCCCGTCAGGCTGGGAGGGTAATAACTTCCATCGATAAATTCATGTTCTTTTCCTGCCGCTCTGACCATATCCAGAGGGGTCAGCCCCGCGGCGATGGTGACCGCCACACCGTTGAGAAAATCACGTCGGGTAATTGCCATTAACTTGTCCTTTTGCCACGCACACACTGCCCTAAACACAGCACAAATGAGAGGCCCCCCTCTCACAAGGGGAACCACCGACTACTTCACTGGCTTGAGTTCTTCATCCAGTTTTTTAGAATCATAATAATCACCCTGCCAGGTGATTTTTCCTGCCTTAACATGAATATAGCTGACGCCTTCAAATTTGATCGGATTATTTGTCGGCGGACTTCCTGCCCATTCGCCGCTATTTTTACCCGAGAACTCCCAACGAAATGCCACGGTATCTTCGTCATAGACGGGTTTGCCGACCATTTTCCAGTTCAGATCCGGGACCGCCTTAATGAATGCTCCAATCACCTCTTTCTCGGCTTTTTCCCTGCCAGTTATCGGCTCCCCGGCAGCGGCATCGTAATAGACCGCGTCGTCGGCCAGATACTGCGCTGCGAGCGGCGCGTTATGCGCATTCCAGGCCGCCATATACGCTTTTACGGTGTTCAGCGGGGAGCTGTCTGCCAGACTAAACCCCGAGAACATCACCAGCGACAGCGCAGCTATTTTTAATGTTTTCATCGTATTACCCGCTATTCAGAAATATCGCACATGATATGTTTCACTCGGGTGTACTCATCGAGTGAATAAGAGGAGAGATCTTTACCGTAGCCGGATTTCTTGAACCCGCCGTGCGGCATTTCCGCACACAGTGGAATATGGTTGTTGATCCACACCGTGCCAAAATCGAGATCAATGCAAAAACGCTGTGCGCGGCCGTGGTTACCGGTCCAGACGCTTGCGGCCAGGCCGTATTCCACATCATTGGCTTTGTGCAACGCGTCTTCGTCAGTCGAAAAGGACTGAATCGCCATTACCGGACCAAACACTTCATGTTGAATGGCTTCGTCGTGCTGATGCAGACCGGAGATGATGGTTGGCTCAAAGTAGAAGCCCGGTCCGGGCCCTGCTCTGCCACCCGTTTCAATTTTTGCATGCGCAGGCAGACGCGCAATAAAACCTTGCACCTGCTCCAGTTGGTTCCGGCTATTCAACGCGCCATATAGCGCATCCCTATCCTGCGGGGGACCAAATTTGATGCTTTTTGTTTTCTGGATCAATTTTTCCAAAAACTCAGCATAAACGGACTGCTCGACGAGAATTCGCGTGGCGGCAGTACAATCTTGCCCGGCATTGAAAAAGCCGGCGGTAGCGATCGTCTCAATCGCCCTGTCGATATTCGCGTCGGCAAATACCACGGCGGGCGCTTTACCGCCCAACTCCAAATGGGCTTTGGTCAGGTTTGCCGCCGCCGACGCGGCCACCTGTAGACCCGCACGTACCGAGCCAGTAATCGAAACCAGTGAGGCCGTCGGGTTCGACACCACCAGCGAACCGGTTTTGGCTTTCCCTAATACCACATTAAACGCCCCTTTCGGGAACAGCGGCGCGGCCAGCTCAGCCAGCAACAGCGTGCTGACCGGCGTGGTGTCACTCGGTTTAAGCACCACCGTATTGCCTGCCGCCAGCGCAGGGGCTATCTTCCACACCGCCATCATAAACGGGTAATTCCACGGCGTGACTTGCCCCACAATACCCAGCGGTTCGCGACGAATGGTTGAGGTGAACCCGGCAGAATATTCACCGGCAGCCTTCCCTTCAAGGCAGCGCGCGGCACCGGCAAAAAATCGAATGGCGTCGCAGGAGGCCGCGATCTCTTCTTTCTCAATAAAATGGCGCAGCTGTCCAGTTTCCTGACTCTGGGCGTTAACCAGTCGCTCTACATTGCGTTCGATTTCATCAGCCAGCGCCAGAAGCGCTTTTTGCCGCTGTGCGGGCGTCGATTTCTTCCAGATACTGAACGCGGCAGCGGCGGCCGAGTAGGCCAGATCGACTTCTGCTGCCCCACCATTGGGCGATAACGCGTATGTTTCACCGTCCACCGGGCTGACCAGCTCAAACGCGTCTTCGGTACTGCCCGCCACGTAGTGTCCGTTAATAAAATGCTTCAGGGTTTTCATGACTGTCTCCTGCCCGTTAATACATAAAGAATCTTATGTAATATATATATTGTAAAATTTTTTCAAATGCGCAACATTGACAGTATGATAAACGTCGCATTTTTAACTTAAATTTTACATTTTCGCGGTAAGGTTATTCATCGTCATTTGACGCTAACGGGACACACATCCGCCTGTGCAACGGTTTTGTGCATGGGCAGGTAAAATAACGCGACCATTCTGACCTTCCTTGCCTGACAGGCTTGTGTTAGAAAGGGTTGTTGTTTCAGGGAATTGAGTGCAGAAAAGATTATGATTACTCATGCGGTCATATTTGCGCCTATCGGGCAGGTCAGTCGTTCCGACCAGATTGTGCAGCGCCTTTCAAACGCCATCATTACGGGATTGCTCGAGCCAAAAGAGCAACTGCCCAACGAAACCGACCTGGCAAAGATGATGGGCGTCTCACATATCACCATCAGAGAAGCACTCAACACGCTTCGGGCTAATAATCTTATCCATACGGTTCGTGGCCGAAATGGCGGCAGCTTCGTTTGCGAAAATATTGATGGCAAAAATAGCGTCCTGCATCCGTTTAAATCGATTGGCACCGATTACCTTTCCGACTTAGGCGAAATGCATTGCGCCATTATCAGCCACAGCGCCAGGCTGGCCTCCCGGCGCATGACCAATGCGGATATCGCTAAATTTCGCGAGTTTGTTGAGGTGTTAAGAAAGGCTGATTCACCCGAATTAATGACTCAGGCCGATATGCGTTGCCTGCTGGCGATCGCCGCCAGTTCGCATTCAGCGCGGCTGGCGAATCAGGAGCTGCAGGTGCAGGCGGAGTGGGCTTCGCTGGTCGCTATACTCTATCGTTCTGGCACTATTCACGCCGAGATCATTGCGCTCTATTCTGCGCTGGCCGATGCGCTGGCCGCGTATAATGAGACAGAATCGGTGCAATTTGCCACCCAGATTATCGATACCTGTACCTATTATCTTATTGAAAAAAAGCTGAAATATAACGCGAACTGACCATCAGTGAAGGCAGGAAAGACCATGAGCTCTTCGACATCCCTTAGCGCATTAATCCGTAAAATTGATGATATTACTGTCTCTACCGTAGAGTCTACCGTTGCGCTGGCGAGGAGCATCCACGAGGCGATTGCCGGTGTACAAAAAGGCTCGGCAGAAGTGGTCCTCGACCCGGCAGTGAGAGCCACTGTTCAGCAGCACATTAAACACACGCTGAATCACAATCACTATTGCTCGGGTGCCGGATTCGCCAGCCATATTGAGAATACGCCAACCCGCAACGAGTATTGGCTGCTGGAGTGGTGGTATAAGAAAGATAACGGTCTGAGTCAGGCGCATCTGGATTTAGATCAGGCTACCCAACAGCGGCTGGATTTCAGAACCTTCGAGTGGTTTAAGCATTCTCCTCCTGCAGGTGAAGCCTATATTCACGGGCCTTACGTCGACTATATCTGCAACATTTCTTACACACTGACCTCGGCGGTGCCCGTTTACTACCATGACCAGTTTCTTGGCGTCGCCGCTGTCGATCTGCTGGTTAGCCAGATCGAGGCAGAACTGCTCTCCTGCCCCCAACCTGACTATGTCATTCTGACCAATCTGGAAAACCGGATTATCTTTTCCAGTTGGCCGCGCTGTCGCGTGGGAGAATTACTGTCACCGACGAATACCCGTATTGTGTATCAGAGCGACTACTTCATTCTTTACCACTATCAACACTAAGGGGATAGGCTCTAAGGGCCCGAAGGCCCTTTGTTTAATTATCCTGCCCCATATTGAGCTTGTTTGCGTAGGCTATCGCATCATTTTCCGGCGCAGCAGAGCGACCAAACGGACGCGTCAGGAACATGTAGATAAGCCCCGAACCCACCACAATCGCCAGGCCAAACAGCACCGTCCAGCGGTCGATGAAATCACTGCTGTCGGCGGGTTGGGCCAGCAGCCAGATCCCGCACAATCCGTAAGCTAACGCCAGCACGTTAACCAGAGTCCCCCAACCACCGATGGTCCACTCACCCGCCGGTTTCCAGCCTTTCAGGCGCTGGCGCAGCGCTGCCAGCACGACCATCTGGAAGGAAATATAGATACCGATAACGGCAAACGCGGTAATGCGCGACAGATTATCGGGCTGGAAATAGACCCAAACACAGATAATCACCGGCAGTAAGCAACTGACCACCATGGCATTATCGGGAACACCATTTTTAGAGATTTTGGACATCCACTCGCTTCCCGGCAGCATTCTGTCACGGGAGAAAGAGAAGATAAGGCGGCTCAGCGCAGCCTGGAGAGACAGAATACACGACAGCATGGCGATAATCGCGACGATGATAAAGACCGTCGCGCCGGTTTCCCCCAGAGCCTCATTGAGGATAGCCGGGATCGGATCGGCCGTTTTACCGTTGACAATACTGACCAGATTCGGCGAAGCCAGCAGATACCCCATGACGGAAATAATGGCCGAGATCGCACCAAACACGATACTCAGGATCATCGCAATCGGGATTTTTTTGCTTGGGTTCTTCACCTCTTCCGCAACGTTGCCGCAGGCTTCAAAGCCAAAGAACATAAACAGGCCCATCAGCGCGGCAGACATAAAGGCGGTGGAGTAGCTCCCGTCCTGGGCCAGCACGCCCATTGAATCAAATATCACCGAGAATGGCTGTGAACGGTGGAATATCAGCAGGTAAATCCCCAGCGCAATCACGCTGACGATCTCACACCAGAAACCAATTTTGGCGACCCGGGCAAGATTCTTTGTCCCGGACATATTCACCGCCATCATCAAGAGCAGCAGCACCACGGATGTCAGCAGCATGGTGGCCGGAGTCTGACCATAGTGGAATAATGACTCGACGAAGGTTGAGGTGTATTCCGCGATTGAGGTGATGGTCACCACCAGCGCCCACAGGTAAATCCAGGCGGCGATCCACGCATATTTTTTCCCCCACAACCTTCTGGCCCAGGGATACAGCCCTCCGGTAATCGGATACTGAGACGCCACTTCGCCAAACACCAGCGCAACCAGAAGCTGCCCACAGGCGACGATTAAAATCCACCATACCGCCGGTGGCCCTGCCAGCGTTACGGCAAGCGCAAACAGCGAATACACGGCGGTGAGTGGCGACAGGTAGGTAAAACCCAGCGCAAAGTTAGAGATAAGTCCGATCGAACGGTTGAACTGCTCTTTGCCATCTTTTTGAAAATTATCGTTTTTATTATCAGGTATCTGTTCCATATCTCTTTCTCTTTTGTGGAATAGTCACAGGGGTTAACGATTAATGTATAAAAGATATTAAGTTATATGTATAGTGATTTTGTCATGATATTGTTAAAAATGATCGCTCATCACGTTCCTGAATAAACAGGCTTGCCGCATGATTGCGAAACATCTTATTAACATCTTGGCGAGTTGTGACGGGTTCAAAAACGGACAAAAAAGAGGGGGTTAGCGAGGTCCGCCGCGCACCGGAGCGGTGTTTCAGTTCAGGGGCGCGGCGTTGGCGTGCATGTCAGGTTATCGGTTCGGACAACACCGACAAACCGAACTGTTCAATAAAGCGATCGACCGTATTTCTATCCTCATCCGTTAAGGTCCAGCCGGGTTTTCGACAATACTCATCCTGAGCGCCGCCAACCGACATCTGTGGACCACGCTACCGGAAAAATACGCACATCTGATTTGATAGTCGCCTCTAAATCGCAAGAATCGCTGCTGTTCAGCAACATTTTTGCAATATAATAAGGGAATGTTAAACGCTGAACCTGAACAGGTGACTGATGGAAATTGATCTCGATAATCTGGTCTTTGATGGGCTCGATGAAGCGCAAGAGCGCAATGCGGAACGTCTGGAAGATGCAGACAAAAAAGCACAGGAAATGATTGCGGATAATGACTGCGGCGATGCCTGCAAAATCTAATCCCTGAACCGGCGTAATGCCGGTTTTTTTTATCTCCAGTCAGCGTGTATAGCGCAATGCCTCAATCAGCTGTGCAAAGGCAGCGGAGTGCTGTTTGCGACTGGGATAATACAAATAATAACCCGTAAACGGCGCGCCTGGCCGTCTTTGAGATAATAGAGATCGTTAAAATTATCACGCAGCATGACTGGCCCCCAATTCCACATCGGTTATCGGTTTATGGTACAGGCCCGCATGGAAATACAGTAGCGTTTCTGGATAATTTGCATTGTATTTACCCATTATTAACAGCTATTTCACTAATATCATTTTGTATATAGATAAGAATTTTTTCTTATTTTGCGCCATCGATAAGTTATGGGAGCGTTAATAGCACAAACCAATAACTACAGGGATTTCATATAATGATGGCAACGAAAATTCAGCGCGCTAAAAAATCAATCCTGGCACTTAGCATATTGTCCGCGTCGGGCATGATGGCTTCGCAGGCTCAGGCCGATCAACTGGCCGATATCAAAGCTGCAGGCGTGGTGAAAGTCGCAACGTTCGACGCTAACCCACCGTTTGGCTCTGTTGATGCGAAAACACATAAAATTGTCGGCTATGACGTGGATTTTGCCGAAGCGCTGGCAAAATCACTCGGTGTAAAACTGGAACTGGTGGCAACCAATCCGGCCAACCGCATTCCGCTGTTGCAATCCAGTAAGGCCGATTTAATCGTTGCGGATATTACGATTACGCCGGAGCGGGCGCAGGTCATCGACTTTTCGGTCCCCTATTTTGTCACCGGACAGCAGTTCCTGGTGCCCGCAAAATCCCCGGACAAGCTTGATGATTACAGCAAGGCACGCATCGGCGCGGTGAAAGGCACTACCGGTGAACAAGCGCTACATCAGCGCTTCCCACAGTCACGCGTGCTGGCTTACGACGATATTCCGCTGGCGCTGACCGCACTGCGCAATGGCAATGTTCAGGCCATCACCCAGGACAGTACTATTCTGGCGGGCCTGTTAGGTGGCGCACCGGATAAAGCAGATTTCAAAATTTTACCTGACCTGCTGAGTAAAGAAGAGATCGGCGTAGGGGTGAAAAAAGGCGAAACGGCGCTGTTAAACGCGGTAAACGACGAGCTGCTGAAGCTTGAGTCGACCGGTCAGGCGGCCAAAATCTACGATGTCTGGTTTGGGCCTGAAACCAAAAATCCCCAGCCCCGCGCCTTTAAAATAGAAGCGAAGTAATATGCTCTCAGGTCTGTTTCCTCGCTCCGCAGCGCCAGCTGCGGATTTTACGCAGTTGCGTCAGGCGCGGGTCGAGCTGCGCAATGTGCATAAACAGTATGACGCGCAGGTGGTGTTAAATGACGTTAACCTGACCGTGGAGCCCGGTGAAGTGGTCACCATTCTGGGCCCTTCCGGCTCAGGGAAATCTACGCTTATTCGCCTGATCAATCAGCTTGAATCACTTAGCGGGGGCGATATTTTCATTGATGACCACCCGATCGGCCAGCTGCGCGGCGCGGCCTTACGTCAGTTACGCAGTCGCATTGGTTTTGTATTCCAGCAGTTCAATCTTTACGCACATCTGACGGCGCAGCAGAACATCTCGCTGGCGCTGGAATATGTTCACGGCTGGAATAAAACGGAGGCGAAACAACGCGCACTTGAGCTGCTGGAACAGGTCGGACTGGCTGACAAAGCCGAGGCCTACGCCGCACAGCTTTCCGGCGGTCAGCAACAGCGCGTTGCCATCGCCCGCGCCCTGGCCTCCTCTCCACAAATCATCCTGTTTGATGAACCCACTTCCGCGTTGGATCCCGAAATGATCGGCGAAGTGCTGCTGGTGATGAAAAACCTCGCCCATAGTGGCATCACGATGATTGTCGTCACTCACGAAATGCATTTCGCCCGCGAGATTGCCGATCGGGTGGTTTTCATTGATGGCGGCGACATTCTCGAAGTGGCGCCCCCCGAGGCGTTCTTTACCCGCCCACAGCACCCAAGGACCCGACGCTTCCTGAAAAAAGTTCTCGACCCGTTACATCAGGAGTCATCGTTATAATGCACGCAATGGACTGGCAGGGAGTGCTGAGCGGGCAACCTCTGCAATGGATAATGTCAGGTTTTCTGACCACGCTATGGGTGACACTGGTGGGGATCGTACTCGCCACATTGCTGGCCATCTTACTGCTCGGCCTGCGCCTTTCGGGTAATCGCATCGCCGGAGGCATGGTCAGCGTGTGGGTTTCAGTTTTTCGCAACACGCCGTTACTGGTACAACTGATGTTCTGGTATTTCGCCGCATGGAATCTGCTTCCCCGGGGGGTAATTACCTTCATCAATGCTGAGCACCCGTGGTCCATTCTGCCGGGAGAGGTCTGGTGGTTAACGCCGGAGTTTCTCTGTTCGGCCTGGGGGCTGGGGATTTTTACGTCAGCTTTTTTGGTGGAGGAAATCGCCTCCGGTTTACAGGCGGTGTCCAGCGGGCAGCGGGAAGCCGCCGTGGCGCAGGGTTTTTCTTCCTGGGCGGCCTTTCGGCATATTCTGTTGCCTCAGGGCCTGGCGAACGCCTGGCAGCCAATCGTCGGGCAGTATCTCAATTTAATGAAGCTCTCATCGCTTGCCAGCGGTATTGGTTTCGCTGAACTGACCTACCAGGTTCGGCAAATCGAGAGTTATAACGCCCACGCACTGGAAGCGTTTGCCGTCGGCACCGGGCTGTATCTGCTCACTGGGCTTGTGCTGGGAATGCTGCTCACGCGACTTGGCCCTCGGCCCGTACCGGCAAAGCGATCTGCGGTAAAAACCCACATTTTGAGCATCCGGAGTCCACAGCATGATCGCTAATATTTCGGTGATTACCGACAATCTGGACTATCTCCTGTGGGGACGCGCGGCACAGGGACAGCCGGGGGGAGTTCTGCTCACGTTACTGATGGCAATTGGCGCTGCGGTGCTGGCGCTGCCCGCCGGGATTCTCCTCGCCTGCTGCGCGTGGCGGTTCCCGGGCGTGGTGCGCAAGGGACTGTTTGTCTGGGCGGAGTTTATTCGTGGCATTCCGCTCATTTTTGTCATTTTCTGGATGTGGTACCTGCTGCCCATGCTGACAGGCAGCGATCTGCCAGGGGCGGCGACCGTCACGCTGGCGCTAGCCTGGTTTACCGCCGCCTCGGTAATGCACTCCGTGTATGCGGGCTTAAACGCGCTGCCTGGCGGTCAGTATGAAGCGTCAGTGGCTCAAGGATTTCGCCCGTTTCAGACGTTGTGGCTGATTTTACTGCCACAGGTGCTGCGTAATATTCTGCCATCGCTGACGGGGATTTTTATTGGGTTACTAAAAGATACGTCGCTGGCGTTTATCGTCAACGTCCCTGAACTGACGACGGTTGCCGGTCAGGTGAACAGCCGCGTGCAGATTTACCCGGCTGCGATTTTTGTCTTTACCGGACTGGTTTACTACCTGCTGTGTTTTGGGCTGGAGAAAGTCGCCCGGCATCGGTTCGCGCTAAAATAATGCCACGGCTCAACAGGCCACGAACTGGTGGTCGTCGTTGAGCCGGTATTTCACACCGGCACGGATATTATTCTCACCCTCGATGGCAACGGCAAACCGCATTCTCTCCCCGTCGTGATAGGCAAGCGCGGCACATCCACCGGGGCCGAGAATGATTGAATCGACCTCGCCGGTACTGGCAACGACCGCATTTTCACCGCTGGCAATAATGTGCACATTGTCAGCACAGTTAGCAATCTTTGACTCAGGGCCAAAGCTGGCGATCTGCGTGAGATCGCCGCTGCTGGCAATACGGCTGCGCTCGCCCAACGAACTGATACGCACACGCATGCCGGTACTGGCGATGCGCGTGCCGTTTCCCACGCTGCTGACGCGCGTGGAATTTCCCGCAACCGCAATTCTGCTGCGATTGCCGGAGCTGCCGACATGCGTATTGTACCCCACGCTGCCAATGCGGGCGCTGTACCCCGCGCTGGCAATCTGTGCGGCGTACCCGGCGCTGGCGATTTTGACGTTATCACCTGCACTGCCAAGGCTGTCGCTGTCCGTTGCACTCGCCAGCTGTCTGCCATTGTCGTCTGCCGTTTGCGGGCTGGCTAAACGCGCCATCGCGAAAATATCCTGCTGCACAAAACGTGCTTCATCCAACCATTTAGACCAGCCATATTCCACGAGGCTGTCCGCCCAGTCGCCGAAACCCTCTCGCTCAAGCGCACGGTGAACATCCGCATAGCTGCCACCGTCCGGAAACGAACGCAGAAACCAGCGGTACAACACGGGCCCGACGCGCCAGGCCCGTAAGTCACTAGAGGTTATCATCATTGCTTAATGGCGATGATAGCCATCCACCATGCACCTGAAGGTTTCGCCCGGCGTGCGTCCCGTGGTGCAGAGATAAAGATGTCCAAAAATGAAAAACAGACTCACTATCGCCAGCGCAAAGTGCGCCTGCAGCAACCAGTAACGCACACCCGGGAACAGATCGCCCACCGCTTGCGGATACAGCGACAGCAAACCAGAAATCAGCAACAGCGGTAACAGTCCGTACATTACGCCGACATAGGCCGCCTGCTGTAACGGGTTGAACTTAGACCGCGTGGATGCCGGGAACGGGTGTGCCTCACCCTGCATAATGCCAAACAGATAAAACCGCGTCTGTCGTTGCGCCCGCCCAATCCAGCCCTGGCGTTTAATCATATAGTGATGCCCGTTGCCACCGATCAGGTTGATCAGCACAAAGCCAATCCAGCACGCCAGCAGCAAGAAGCCACAGATTTCGTGCACAGCATGCAGGTTTTTCATTACCGGGGCGCTGACGGCAGAAAAGTGGTTGACCAGGCCACTGCCCAGCAGCAGTAAAAACAGCAGCGCATTCGACCAGTGCCACAGGCGGACCGCCTTAGAGTACAGATAAACTTTCTCACCGTGCCCGGCTGACGCTTTATTGGCAGAGCGAAAGCGCAACATGGCGTGTAGCGCCAGCACCAGCCACATCCCCACCAGCATTAACCCGGCAGCCACCAGCCAGACGGGCCAGTAGTCGGGCTTAAACAAGGGGACGTACTGCGCCAGTTGCGCATGAAACTGTTCGGCATTCTGCGACGCGTTCATACATTATCCTTTTTAATCAAATGTTGACCGAACCGACGATACAGATGGGGTTTCCCGGCACCTGCCAGCTGATACTCGTAAAACTTGTTTTCGCGCAGCCAGGCCTGAACCTGCGGACTATCTTCACGCCCAAATATCAGCGCATGTTCCGGGCACGCATTCACGCAGATAGGCGGGAAGCCTTTTGCCAGACGTGACTCGGCGCAGAAGTCACATTTGTCGGCCACTTTGGTTTGCGGATTAAGATAGCGAACCTGATAAGGACAGGCCCCTATGCAGTAGCTACAGCCAATGCAACGCGCGGCGTCAACCCGCACAATCCCATTCTCATCGCGCCAGGAAGCACCAGTCGGACACACCTCAATACAGGGCGCATCGTCACAATGCTGGCAGGACTGGCGGAAATAGTGATACAGGGTTTCGTTGTCGTTATCCGACACCGGAATATGGGCAATCGACAAACGGCTACCCTGGGCTGGAACATGGTTGGTTTTTCTGCACGCTCGGGCACAAATATTACAGCCGTTGCACAATGACTCATCATGAATCATGACATAACGAACCGCTTGCGTATTTTTGGTACTTGCTAACAAGGTTTGGCCTGGGCCGGTGAAAAAAATCACCGTCCCCATGCCAATGACAAATTTTCGTCGGGTGAAGGACATCGGGTTATCCTCTAATGCTGTGACAGTGATCGTCCACACGTTCCATGACATTTACCTGATCAATTCAGGGGTTCTGGTACTGCTCAACCTCAAGCCATTCACACAGGCCGTACGCCTTGCCGTAGCGCATAAAGCGCTCGCTAAACAGATAAGGTTCCGCATTCGACGCTTCCACAACGCGTATATCTGCGTAATCCGGGTGCGTTTCCATGGCAGTCAGCGCCGCGGCTATCTGTTGAGGTGCAAAGTGATACGGCGACTGTCCGAGCATGGCGACCTTATACGGGCGAGGATACGTTCGGCAGTCAAAGCGCACAGCCTCGGCGATCGCCCGGCAGATATCGTTTTCCACCACCTGCACGCACATGTCGGCATAGTTAGCCGTCATGGTCTGCGTCGAGTAGAAATACACATCTTCCGCACCCTGCACGCAGGTAATATCCGCACTTCCCGCCTGCTCATGCATGGCGTCCAGCAGCAGCGTAAGGTCTGTTTCAGGCATTGAATAAGGTGGCTGCAAAAACACACCGCGCGCCACCAACTGGCCCGACGTAGAGTGCTGGCGGATAAAATCCGCCATTATTGACTCCGCCGTCACCGGCTCTTCGACCTGCGGCGTGTTGCTGTGCTCTACGGCCGGGTGTAACGCCTGTAGCCACTGTCGTTTTTGGCTATCCACCTCATCAGGAAGCGCTATACACGCTTCCTCATCGGCGACCAGAACGTCGCTCACGTTAGTCATCTCGCGTTCCTTACGCCGGCAGCAGATTCTGCGCAGCCAGATCGGCTGCCACATCCTCAAGACCGAGGCGATTCAGGGTTTCACGCGTTGGGCAGCCGAGTTCCGGGTCCCAGCCCATTTCCTGATAGAACATCGTCAATGACTGGCGCATATCTTCCCGATCCATTTTGTCGGTCCCTTCGGTAAACACCGGGATCTTAGGATCTTTGTCGAAGACCCAAGAGCAGATAAGATCGTGCTCATTGCGCATATCTTTGGTTTGCATCAGTTTCACTGTATAGGCACGGTGCAACGTAAAAATACGCTCGGCGGCGAGATCCAGGCTTGCCTGCGTTGTTTCATCACCGGTTACCGCCTGGAAGAATTTCGCTTCCAGATCCAGATCCCCACGATAGTTTCGACTCTTCAACGGCGACACCGTCATCGGCCAGACCCAGTTGCACAGCGTGACGGCGTTATGGAGACAGACCTTCAGCAGCGTCCATTTGGCATATTTAATTTTGGCGGCGTTGATTGGGGTGTAGTTTTTTGTTTCGTCGTAGGCATCCTGTGAGCCAAACAACTCACCCGCCACTTCACGCTGTAATTTCAACGGCAAACCAGAGCCGATAAAGTTGATGTGGGTGTGCGCCATGCAGTCACGGTTAAACATGCAGTTGGTGATCGCCCCCACCTGTGCCGAGGCCTCGTTAGCATGGTGAACAGGAAAACCAAACGGCGACCACAATTTGTTTTTGGCATAGCCCCAGTACTCGTCGCCTAAATTCCAGCGTTCGGCAATGGCATATGACCCATCTGCAAGGTGGCTGAGTTCGCCGACGCGATGCGCCAGGCGGTAGTAGAAATCTTTAATAAAATTAGGATCGCCCGCTTCCAGCTGATCCCAACGGATCTCGGCATACTCTTCAGCCGGCAGCACGCGTTTAAAAACGCCTTTGGCATAGCAGTAGGTGAAATCACGGTGCAATTGCCCGTAGTTACACCAGATACCGTAGTCGTCGAACAGGTTCAGGCCAACCAGATTCCCCACCACGCGGCCATCATCTTTCTCGTCAAAATCTTTCGGGCCGTTCGGGAAAATCGTGGTGTGCACGAAGTTCGCCACGCAGGTGTTACCACCGGTACTCGGTACACCAAAATCTTTAACACGCGGGACGTTGAGCTGGGTCATACAGCGAATCGGGCATGAGTGACAGCCGCTCATTTTGACCGTGTATTTTTCTGCGGCCGGTCCGAGATCGAACACCGACTTGTAGGTACGAAAGCCGACGGTATTTTGGTTGCCTGGCGGGATTTCCCCCGTTTCAATCGGGCCGCCTTCCGCCGCGCCCCAGAACAGCCCTTTACGCGCCGTCCAGCGTGAGTTTGGCGATGAATATTCAGCCCACGCCTGTGGCGTGCTCGGCACCACATGGTTGTTGTTAGCGCCGATAAGCTCGGTCATCATGTAATCGTTCAGCCGCTTCATCTCTTTGCGATCGGCGATGTTGACCCCTTTTGTGCCTTCAACCGCAATGGCTTTCAGGTTCTTCGAGCCCATCACCGCACCGGTGCCAGCACCGCCGCTGTGGTTGCGGCTGTTGATCATACAGGACAGAGGTACCAGATTTTCTCCCGCCTGACCGATGGCGGTGACGCAGGTTTCTGGGCTGGTGATGCGACAAATTTCTTCGGTCGTAGCGCGTGTACCCTTGCCCCACAGGAAGTCGGCTTTTTCGATGCTGACTTTGTCGTCTTTGATATTGATCCAGACAGGCGATGCCGCCTTACCTTCAATCACAATCGCGTCATAGCCGGCAAATTTCATTTGTGCCGCAAAGAAGCCGCCCATATGGGCATCAACGACTAAATTACCTTTGGTAAAGGTTGATAATGAGGTGATATTGACGCGTGAACTGCAGGGTGCGCCCGAGCCAGTGAGGGGACCGGTGGCGAAAACCAGTTTATTCCCTTCATCAAAAGGTTTTGTGCCTGGCGGGACTTCGTCGTACATAATTTTATAACCAAAGCCCATCCCACCGACAAATTTTTTAAATTTACTGGAATCTTCCACGGTGATATTACCCGTCGTGAGATTGACCCGTAAAATATTACCTGTCCAACCATTAGCCATCATGTTTTCCTTTGCGAGAAGGTTTAATAGATATACCCGTCATTTTACTGGCCGCATTTCTGTACATAGCGGCAATTTTTTTGGCAATTAATGACGCGTATCAGGCAAGCCTGCGATCCATCAAACGGTAATCTCTTTCCATTCGATAATTTTTAATGCTCCAGTCGGACAAGCATTGGCGCATTCCCCACACAACACACATTTCGAGGATTTTTTAGTTTCGGTATTCACGGTCGCCATCATCCAAGGACAGGCCGTGGTACACGCGCTACAGCCAATACAGCGCTTGTGATCCACCGCAATACAACCGTCTTCCTGTTTCCAGGTAATTGCGCCTATCGGGCAGACAGCCATACATTGCGGATCTTTGCACTGGCGGCAGGTATCGGCGGTGTAGTTTAAATCGCCGTATAGTCCGCCACCGGAACCGACACCGTTGTCACCAAAGAAAAAGTTGCGATGGATTTTGATACGGGAAAAGAAGGTGCCAACGGCGCCATCGTTATAATTCGTACAGGAAATTTCGCAGCGGTGGCATCCTGTGCAGCGTGCGCGTTGCGTCACCAGCACTCCTTTCGGCGTGTTAATCAGCCCGACAGTGCCGCTATCGACATCTTCCTGCTTACAGCCAAAAAGTGATAACAGTGCGGGGGCAATGGTTAACCCTGCCAGACCTTTTCCTGATATCCGTAGAAATTCAAGTCGCGTTAAACCACAATCTAAAAATGGACGATCAACCTGGTTCATTTATTTCGCTTCCTCTTCGCAAACGCTGTAGCAGCAACACATCCAGTGCTCATGTTTATACGCGCCGGGCAGGCCAAATCGGGCCACTGATGTTGCCGACAACACGTGATATTTTTGCCCTAACCTGATCGCATCAATGACGGTGGTTAAACGGAGTGAATCTTTACCCTCAAGACAGGAATAACCCTTTAGGGTTAGGCGGATAAATAATGTGGTTATTCATAGCCTGTAACCTTGATCGTTATCAAGTAAAAACGGGAAGGAGAATAATTAATGCGGAGTGATATTTATTATCATTAAGGCAGGTTGAAATAGTATTTCATCTGCATTACAAATATTTGTGATTACACCTCCAAATATAAGCGTTTGTTTTAATCGATATATAATATAATACATAACGACAAATACATTTTTCTGCACTTTTTATTTTCAAAGATGAATTATATATATTGATAGAATACCGTGGCAGAATTACAGGGCGGTAGCCTTTCTCCACCGCCCTTTTCAGGATTAACCGGCTAACGCTTTAATCACCGTCTCCATGGCCTGTTTTTCTAACTCACTGCGTTGCACACGCTGATTGGCGAGGGTGGTTCTCAGTACACCGGCAATGACGATATGCTTAGGCTCTTGTCCCAGATCGCGCATTTCCAGTACTACTTTACCAACAACTCTGCACATCTCGCGGTACAGTTCGTCATCTTTGGTCTGATTACCCATATTTGCCTGCTCGTCATTAGCTCAAACCAACAGCATATATCAGTCTGGCTTATTAGACAAAAAATCAATGAAAATCAAATAACTGTCATGAATCTACAGAATCTGCTGGAGTCGGTGAACCAGCTCAGCCAGGCTCCCCGCCTGCATTTTTTCCATCACTCTTGCCCGGTGAACCTCAACGGTACGGACCGCAATATTCATTGCATCTGCGATTTCCCGGTTCATCAACCCTTGTGCCACCAGACCGGCCAGTTGGCGTTCCTTTGGGGTAAGCTGTTGGTAGCAAGCGACAATCTCATGGCGCGTGCATGCCGTAATGGAAACCTGCAGAGCATGTTCCAACGCGACCTGAAGTGGTCCGGCAGAAACCGGCTTTTGCAGAAAATCGACCGCTCCACGTTTCATTTGCGCGACCGCCATCGGTACATCGCCATGCCCGGTAAGAAAGACCACCGCCAGCGTGCTGCCGCGCCGTAGCATCTCGTCATGTACACCTTGTCCATCCAGTCCCGGCATACGCATATCCAGCAATACAACCCCGACCTGATGCAGATTGACCTCGGCCAGGAAGGTTTCTCCGTGCTGCCAGCACCGGACCTCGTATCCCAGACTTTCCAGTAAAAATGCGCAGGCCTGGGTGACGGCTACATCGTCATCCAGCAGATGAATGATCGCCACAATCGCCCCCTTTCTGTGTTGGCTAAAATTGTAATCTTACCGCGACACCCGCCCGACCATCTGGAGCCTGTTGATTGTTGATGCTAATCTCGCCGCCGGCATAGCGAACCAGGCGTTGGCATATGACCAATCCCAGCCCCATTCCTTCTTTGCGGGTAGTCATAAACGGTTGGAACGCTTGATAAAGCTGAGTTTCATCGATTCCCCCGGCGTTATCCTGTACCTGTATGCTGATACCGTCGTCCTCATGTTGAGCGGTAAACCACACCGTGCTGGCCCCTGCCTGAGCGGCGTTAAGCACCAGATTTGCCAGTACTTGTTCCAGCAGAACGCTGGGCAGCGTCAGCGTTAAGTTTGCGCTGACCGTCGTTTGCAGCGTGACGTCAGGGAATTGCTGTGTCATACGCAATAATTGCCACACGTGGTGGACAGCATCACGGATGTTGATCGCCTGCCAGTCATCCGTCATTACTGGATTGCCCTGGGCCTGGCTGGCCCACAGACGCAGATTGCGCAACGTATCGGCCCCCCGCTGTGCCTGAGCATCTATCTGTTCAAGCGCAGGTAACAGCGGATGCTGTTGATCCTGACCGCGCAGGCGAATCAGGCAGCCTTGCGCATAGTGACGGATAGCCGAGAGCGGCTGGTTAAGTTCATGGGCAAACCCGGACGTCATCTCGCCGAGGACGCTCATCTGACGCGCGGTTTCCAGTGCCTGCTCCTGCTTGCGCAACAGCACATTGTTACGCTCCAGCAGCCTGCCGCGACGACGGACCAACAGCATCACCCAGATGTAGTTGAGTGTGAGCAACAGCAGAACCACCGCTGCTGCCCCCATTACCAGTTGATGCTGGATAAACCAGCTTTTGATATCCAGCCACAGTTGACGCTGCTGCGGGTGCTGACGAACGTCACGTAGTAACGTTTCGACCTCGCGGGTCGAGGCGGGAGCTCCCCAGCGAAAAGGCGCATCTTGTGGTGCATTAAACAGAACCCGGGTGACGCGATCGGCAAGTTCATCACTCACTGCAGGCAGTGCGGCGAAGGACCAGTCAGGATAAAGCGGCGTGCTGCTCAGGCAGGGAATCGACGTCGGATGGTTGAGCACCACCTTAAAATCGGCTTTATGGATCAGCCCTTCTTCATCCATTTTTTCCAGCAGACACACCGGCACAATCACGGCCTGAACGGCTTTCTCACGCAATAAATACACTAACGCATCGGCAGGAAAACCCGTGAACCTCAGGCGCAAATCGCGCTCCGGGCGCAATCCCGCATCGATAAGCGCTTTATAACCCAGCAAATAGCCGCCAAATGCCTGGGCATCGATCGCCCCAACCGTTTTGCCGATCAGATCGTGTGCCGACGCGATCTCTCCGTCACGCCTGACCAGGATCGCACTACCAATCACATTGCTGGTCGCTTTTCCGCCGCGGGTGGAGCGTAAGGATGCCAGCCAGCGTAGCGCTGCGCGGTTGTTTAACTGCACAAACTGCGCCGGATTGGTCACCACAAACTGCACGGTTCCCCGGTTCACGGCATCTTGCATCTGGTGCAGGTCCAGCGGTTGAATATGAAATCGTTCACCGGCGATTTGCTGATTCAGCAGGGTTTCCAGCGGCTGCCAGTGATTACGTGTGGTGACCTCCCCACGCATGGCTAAGACGCCAATGTTCCATGTCTGCGCCCAGGCCGCTCCACTCAGCATCCACAACGCTGCCAGCACCGTCAGGCAATGTACTACTTTACATCTCACGCCATTATCCCTGTCATTTATGTTGTTTTAGATCAACAACAAGTCGGGTATGTGGTTAACCACAATAGAGTACCCCCCGCCACGATTTTTACACTGTAAATCATCAAGATTCTTTATTCATCACACGCAAACCAACGGCGTGACCAATGTTTCGTTGTTGCATTGTGACGGGAGAAAATATGGACAGCAGTAAACGGCAGTTTCTCCAGCAACTGGGCGTTCTGACCGCAGGCGCATCCCTGGTTCCCCTGGCTCAGGCCGAGTTTCCCTTCTCGCCAGAACGCCATGAGGGGTCGCGCCAGCATCGCTACGCCATGTTGATTGATCTGCGGCGGTGTATCGGCTGTCAGGCCTGTACCGTCAGTTGCGCCATTGAAAACCAGACGCCTCAGGGCGCGTTTCGTACCAACGTCAACCAGTATCAGGTACAGGTTGAGGGTCAGCAAAGCGTCACCAACGTGCTGCTGCCGCGCCTGTGTAACCATTGCGATAACCCACCTTGTGTGCCCGTTTGTCCCGTGCAGGCCACCTTTCAGCGTGAAGATGGCATTGTAGTGGTCGACAATACGCGCTGTGTGGGCTGCGCCTACTGCGTGCAAGCCTGCCCATACGATGCTCGGTTTATTAACCATGAAACGCAGACCGCCGACAAATGCACATTTTGCGTGCACCGCCTGGAAGCCGGGCTGCTCCCGGCCTGCGTGGAGTCCTGTGTGGGGGGCGCGCGCATCATTGGCGACATCAACGATCCGCACAGCCGGATTTCACGCATGCTGCACGAACACCATGACACCATCAAAGTCCTGAAACCGGAAAGCGGCACCTCGCCTCACGTGTTCTATCTGGGGCTAGATGACGCCTTCGTCACCCCGTTGATGGGACGTGCTCAACCCGCTCTGTGGCAGGAGGTTTAAATGACCCATTCACTGATTATCGAAGAGGTGCTGGCCCATCCGCAGGAAATAAGCTGGTTACCCTGGGCGGTACAGTATTTCTTTTTCATTGGCATTGCCGCCTGCGCGGCGCTGTTCGCCTGCGTGCTCCACTGGCGTAAAAAAGCGCAGCCGCAGCTAGAAAACTTGACGCTGCTGATCGCCCTGACCTGTGCCATCACCGCCCCGCTGGCGCTGACCGCGGATCTGCACCAGACCGCGCGCGTCTGGCATTTCTATGCCTATCCGACACCGTGGTCATGGATGCCGTGGGGGGCACTGTTTTTACCGTTGTTCACCGGGTTTCTCGGGCTGTGGTTTCTGGCGCAGCAGGTCAAACGGTTTACGCATAAAAGTTACAGTGTCACTAGATGGCTGGCTGTGGGCAGCGCGCTCTCAGCCATTGGATTATTGGTGTATACCGGCCGCGAAGTCTCCGTCGTGCAGGCGCGTCCCATCTGGTTCAGCTATGCCTTCCCGCTGGCGATGTTCCTCAGCGCGCTGCAAACCTTCTTCGCCCTGCTTATCGCCAGCATAAACCGCGACAGCACACTGCCGCGCAAGCTGGCATGGGGGCAGATTGTCACGTTGATCGCCCTGGCCATTGTGATGGCGTGGTGGGTGAGCGGCGATACGCTTTCCGGCTCGGCGATTCGCCAGTGGCTGGATGTCGCCGCGTCTGCACGGCACTACGCCATCGGCTGGGTAGTGCTGTGGGCTGTCTCACTGGCACTTTGCGGATGGGTGTTACGTCACCCATCGTCATTACCGCTGCGTATTACGCTGGCCTTCAGCGCCATGGCGCTGTGCTGGCTGATGCGCTGGACGATACTGATTCAGGTGCAGACCATCCCCAAATTTAACGCGCAATTCAATCCGTACTCCCTGCCCGGCGGCACAGATGGCTGGCTGGCCATTGTAGGCACCTTTGGCCTGTGGGTTGCGCTACTCATTATTGTTCATGAAGGCCTCAACGCGATCGCAAGGAGAATGCAACATGGCTAATTTAACCCGTCGTCAGTGGCTTAAAGTTGGTCTCGCCGTTGGCGGGATGGTGACCTTTGGCCTGAGTTATCGGGATGTGGCAAAGCGCGCGATTGACGGTTTGCTGGATGGCACCTCGGGGAAAATCACCCGCGATCGCATCTTCGGCAATGCGCTGATCCCCGAAGCCAACGCCCAACCGCGCTGGCAGCAGGATCCGCAGCAGGTGATCGCCATGACCCAGTGCTTCGGCTGCTGGACCCAGTGCGGTGTGCGAGTCCGCGTCGACAGCAAAGCGGGGAAAGTTCTGCGCATTGCGGGCAACCCCTACCACCCACTGTCGCATGAACATCACATTGATTCGTCGGTTCCGTTTGCCACGGCAATGGAACAACTGGCGGGCGAAAGCGGTCTTGATGCGCGTTCCACCGCCTGCGCCCGGGGCGCAACCCTGCTCGAAGGCCTGTACAGCCCGCTGCGAATTCTGGAGCCGATGAAGCGCGTCGGTAAACGTGGCGAAGGTAAATGGCAGCGCATCAGCTTTGAACAGCTCATCAAAGAGGTGGTGGAAGGCGGCAACCTGTTTGGCGAAGGTCACATTGACGGCCTGCGGGCCATCCACGACCCCATCACCCCGTTAGATGCTAAGCACCCCGGCTTTGGCCCGAAATCCAATCAACTGCTGGTCACCAATACCAGCGACGAGGGACGCGATACGTTTATCCGCCGTTTCGCACTGAACAGTTTTGGTAGTAAAAACTTCGGCGCGCACGGTGCGTATTGTGGGCTAGCGTATCGGGCCGGTTCCGGCGCGCTAATGGGCGATCTGGATAAAAACACCCACGTCAAACCGGACTGGGATAACGTTGAGTTCGCGTTATTTATGGGCACCTCCCCGGCGCAGTCCGGCAACCCGTTTAAGCGCCAGGCTCGCCAACTCGCCAGCGCCCGCTTACGCAATGATTTCGAGTATGTCGTTGTCGCACCCGCCCTGCCATTAACCACGGTACTGGCTGACGATCGCGGTCACTGGCAGCCTGTGCACCCGGGGAGCGACTCGGCGCTGGCAATGGGAATGATCCGCTGGATAATCGAAAAGCAGCGTTACAACGCCGATTACCTCGCCATCCCTGGTGTCCAGGCCATGCAACAGGCCGGAGAAAAAAGCTGGACCAACGCCACGCATCTGGTGATTACCGATGAGATCCCAACGCTTGCCGGACAGCATCTCACGCTCGCCCATCTGAACACCGACGCGCCTGGCGAACCGCTGGCCGTTAACGAGGCCGGTGACATGGTAGCAGCCAGCAGCTGTCAACGCGCACAGCTGTTCGTGACCCGCGAAGTAACGCTGGCCGACGGGCAAACCGTGACGGTCAAAAGCGGATTCCAGCGTCTGAAAGAGTCTGCCGAAAAGCTGTCACTGGCGCAATACAGCCAGCAGTGCGGCGTGTCGGAGGCAAAAATAGGCGCGCTGGCAGACGCCTTTACCCGTCACGGGCGTAAAGCGGCGGTGATCACCCACGGCGGGATGATGGCAGGCAACGGATTTTACAACGCCTGGGCGGTGATGATGCTGAATGCGCTGATTGGCAACCTCAGCCTCGAAGGCGGGGTCTTTGTGGGCGGCGGTAAATTCAACGGTGCCACTGACGGACCGCGCTACAATATGGACAGTTTCGCCGGAAAGGTGAAGCCGAAAGGCCTGAGCATCGCGCGCAGTAAAACCGCCTATGAATCCTCGGAAGAGTACCGTAATAAAGTGGCTGCCGGACAATCGCCCTTCCCGGCGAAAGCCCCATGGTATCCGTTTGTCGCCGGGCAGTTGACCGAATTACTCGTCTCGGCGCTCGAAGGCTACCCGTATCCGCTAAAAGCCTGGATCTCCAACATGACCAACCCGTTTTACGGCATTGCGGGGCTGCGTGGCGTAGCGGAAGAAAAGCTCAAAGATCCGGCGCGTCTGCCGCTATTTATTGCCATTGATGCTTTTATGAACGAAACCACCGCGCTGGCGGACTATATTGTCCCGGATACCCACAACTTCGAAAGCTGGGGATTCAGCGCCCCGTGGGCAGGCGTGGCGAGCAAGGCCACCACCGCCCGCTGGCCGATTGTTGCACCCGCCACCAGCAAAACCGCCGACGGCCAACCAGCATCCATGGAGTCATTTTGCATCGCGGTGGCAAAACGCATTGGGCTGCCGGGCTTTGGCGATAACGCCATTACCGATCCGCAGGGCAATCACTATCCGCTGAACCGCGCGGAAGATTACTACCTGCGACTGGCCGCCAACATTGCGTTTATGGGTAAGGCGCCGGTCGCCGAAGCCGCGCCGGAAGATATCTCGCTGACCGGCGTGACGCGGATCCTGCCGGTCATCACCGACACGCTAAAAGCCGACGAAGTTCGTCGCGTGGCGTTTGTCTACTCGCGCGGTGGTCGTTTTGCGCCAGATAAGAGTGGCCGCACCGATAACCGCGTCGGTAATGCGTGGGAGAAACCTCTGCAAATCTGGAACGCGGATGTCGCCGCACACCGCCATGCGATCACCGGCGAGCGCTACAGCGGCTGTCCGGCCTGGTATCCTTCCCGCCTGTCCGACGGGCGTTCGGTGGACGAATTGTTTCCGCAGCAGGAATGGCCACTGAAGATGATCTCCTTTAAGTCCAATACCATGTCCAGCGCCTCGGCGGTGATCCCACGTCTTCACCATCTCAAGCCTGTGAATCTGGTGGCGCTCAACCCGCAGGACGGCGCGCGTTATGGTGTGTCACACGGCGACACGGTGCGCATCATCACGCCGGGTGGACACGCACAAGCGCAGGTCAGCCTGCTCAACGGCGTTATGCCGGGCGTTATCGCAATTGAACATGGCTACGGACATAAAGAAATGGGGGCAGCACAGCATACGCTTGACGGAGAGCCGATGGCGTTTGATGAAAAGATTAAATCGGGGATTAATATTAACGATTTGGGTTTTGCCGACCCGACGCGTCAGGTGGCCAATACCTGGCTGGACTGGGTCTCAGGAGCGTCTGTGCGCCAAGGGCTACCGGCGAGAATCGAGCGAGTGCAACTCTAGCGCCGGATGGCAACGCTACTGCGTTTTACCCGGCCTACAGACGTTGTAGGCCGGGTAAGGCGAAGCCGCCACCCGGCAGAAAGTGGATCAGTTATTTACCGGGATCACCGCGCCTTTATATTTGGTGCGGATCCAGTCCTGAATTTCTTTTGAGTGCAGTGCGTCAACCAGCGCCACAATATCCTTTTTCTTCTCATCGCCGCGATGCACGGTAATGATGTTGGCATACGGGTTGTTTTCGCCGCTTTCGACAGCAATCGGATCTTTCACCGGATCCAGCCCGGCATCGATAGCGTAGTTGGCGTTGATCACCACTGCATCGCCTTCATCGTTGTTATACATCTGCGGCAACAGTGCCGCTTCAACGTTAGGCAGGAACTTCAGCTTTTTCGGGTTCTCAACGATGTCGCTGATGCGCGCGGTGACTTTATCAACGCCTGGCTTGAGCTTAATCACACCCTCTTTTTCGAAAATCGACAGAATGCGCCCTTCTTCGGACACCGCATCACGCATGATGATCTTTCCGCCCTCCGGCAGGTCCTTCAGCGACTTTACCTTTTTAGAATAGATACCAATCGGCTCAATGTGAATCGCCCCGGCGCTGACGAAATCATAGGTCTTATCACCCGCATGATCCTTCAGTACGCTGTTCAGGTACGGAATATGCTGGAAGTAGTTGGCGTCAATCTCACGCCCCGCCAGCGCGGTGTTTGGCAGAATGTAGTCCTGGAACGGTTTAATCTCCAGCTCGATCCCCTGCTTTGCCAGGATCGGTTTCGCCTGTTCGAGGATCTCAGCGTGCGGCACGTTGGACGCGCCCACGGTCAGCGTATCTGCCCACGACGCAAAGCTCAGGGCGCTTAAGGTGGCGGCGGCGAGTAATGTCAGTGATTTTTTCATGATAATGGTTTCCGTATTTTATTAGCGTTTATCTAACAGAGAGGTGATCACATCGCCGCAAAACTGGATGATGAAGACAATAACCAGAATGGTCACCGTCGCCACCAGCGTAACGTCGCTGTGGTTGCGCTGGAATCCTTCCAGATAAGCCAAATTCCCTAAACCACCGGCACCAATCACACCAGCCATTGCGCTGTAGCTAACCAGGGCAATCAGCGTCACGGTGATACCGGACACCAGAGCGGGCGATGATTCCGGCAGTAAAACCCGAAAAATAAGCGTACTCAGACGTGCCCCCATGGAGCGGCTCGCTTCAATAACGCCTTTATCTACTTCACGCAGGGCAATTTCGACCAGACGGGCATAGAACGGTGCGGCACCCACGATCAGCGCGGGTAGCGCGGCGTTGGCACCAAGAATGGTGCCAACCAGCGTTTTGGTCACCGGGATCAGCAGCACGATCAAAATGATGAACGGGATTGAGCGGAAAATATTCACGATCAACGAGATGGCGCTGTACAGCGTGCGGTTCTGATACAGGCCGCCACGCGCGGTCAGAAATAGCGCCAGTCCGAGCGCAATACCCAGTACAAAGGTCGCCACACCGGAAAGCACGGTCATGTAGAGCGTTTCCTGAGTTGCCGCGAACAGTTGGTCCCATTTCAGATGGGGAAACAGGGAATCAGCCATGTTGGATAACCTCGCCGTCAACGTCGCTGTGGCGCAGATCGGCCAGAATATTGTTGAGTTGTTCTTCAGTGGCCACCACGTGCACCCACAGTTGACCAAACGCGCCATGGGCGGTTTGCGTCATCTTGCCGTGCAGAATGTTAAACGGCAGGCCGTAGCGCAGCGTCAGCTCCCCGACCACCGGCCGATGGGTACGCTGTCCGGTAAACGTTAACTTAATCACCGCACCGCCGAGTTCGCTTGCCAGTTGCGGATTAAACTCATCTTCCTCGGCATATTGACTTACCTGACGGACAAACTGACGGGTGATCGGCTGCTGCGGGTGGCTAAACACGCTGAGCACATCGCCCTCTTCAACCACTTTGCCGTTCTCCATCACCGCCACGCGATCGCAAATTTTGCGCACCACGTGCATCTCATGAGTGATCAGCACAATGGTTAATTTGAAACGCCGGTTAATATCGAGCAGCAAATCCAGGATTTGATCGGTGGTTTGCGGATCCAGCGCGGAGGTGGCTTCGTCGCACAACAGCACGTCCGGGTTGTTCGCCAGCGCACGGGCAATCCCGACACGCTGTTTTTGCCCACCGCTGAGCTGCGACGGCCAGGCGTTTTCTCGACCATCCAGCCCGACCAATGTAATCAGTTCGGCCACACGTGCTTTAATTTTTGCTTTTGGTACACCGGCGATTTGCATTGAGAAGGCAATGTTTTCGCTGACGGTCCGCGACCACAGCAGATTAAAGTGCTGAAACACCATGCTGATTTTCAGTCGTGCCTGGCGTAACGATTCCCCGCGCGCCGTGGAGATATCGTGACCATTGACGGTCACACTGCCGGAAGTTGGCTGTTCAAGGCCGTTAAGCAGGCGAATCAGGGTGCTCTTACCGGCACCGCTGTAGCCAATAATTCCGTAAATCTGCCCCTGTTCAACCGTCAGGTTGACGTTATCGACAGCGGTAATAGCAAGCCTGCCTGGCGTAAACACTTTCGAAATATTTTTCAGGACAATCATGTCGTTTGGGTATCCGCTGCTGCTTATCGTTATCCTGCTAACGCTTTTGGCTGTTTAGCAGTATGGATGTCCAAACGAGTGTAATCAGGGAAATGGGCTTTTGATATGAATTAAAAAGAATTTGATATAACTTTAAGGAATAACTGTTTTGCACTATTGTCGTTTGCAAGAGCCGGGAATGAAGAACCTCGTGTTGTTGCGCAACAGACCACCGCTGCGGACAACCTCTTTATCCATAGCAATGAACAAATTCGTGAATATTTTTTCGTGAAACTGCACAGAACGCTTTTGAAACACCGTTTCCATTTTCCTTTTAGATAATTTTCAGCGTATAATGCGCGCCAATTGTCTCTTGAATGGTTTCAGCACATTGACCTGTAAAACTCAACGACTACAAAACTCTCCTACCCGTTGGGCTGAAACGCAAGCACACATTCCTCTGCACGCTCTTTCGATGTCACCTATCCTTAGAGCGAGGCATCACAACTTTCGTAACTCAGGTTTAGCTTCCCATCCGTGCGCGACGGAAGCCAGATTTCCATATCCTTCTCAACTTAAAGACTAAGACTGTCATGAAAAAGACGAAAATTGTTTGCACCATCGGTCCGAAAACCGAATCCGAAGAGATGTTAACCAAAATGCTGGACGCGGGCATGAACGTCATGCGTCTGAACTTCTCCCACGGCGATTACGCAGAACACGGTCAGCGCATTAAGAACTTGCGCAACGTGATGAGCAAGACCGGCAAGAAAGCGGCCATCCTGCTCGACACCAAAGGTCCGGAAATCCGTACTATTAAACTGGAAGGCGGTAACGACGTTTCTCTGAAAGCGGGTCAGACCTTCACGTTCACCACCGACAAATCTGTCGTAGGTAACAACGAAATCGTTGCTGTTACTTATGAAGGCTTCACCAATGACCTGTCCGTTGGCAACACCGTGCTGGTTGACGATGGTCTGATCGGCATGGAAGTTACCGCAATCGAAGGTAACAAAGTTATCTGTAAAGTGCTGAACAACGGCGACCTGGGCGAAAACAAAGGCGTTAACCTGCCGGGCGTTTCTATCGCACTACCAGCACTGGCTGAAAAAGACAAACAGGACCTGATCTTCGGTTGCGAGCAAGGCGTTGACTTCGTTGCGGCGTCCTTTATCCGTAAACGTTCTGACGTCATTGAAATTCGTGAGCACCTGAAAGCGCACGGCGGCGAAAACATTCAGATCATCTCCAAAATCGAAAACCAGGAAGGCCTGAACAACTTCGACGAGATCCTCGAAGCGTCTGACGGCATCATGGTTGCACGTGGCGATCTGGGCGTAGAAATCCCGGTTGAAGAAGTTATCTTCGCGCAGAAGATGATGATCGAAAAATGCGTACGCGCACGTAAAGTGGTTATCACCGCGACTCAGATGCTGGACTCCATGATCAAAAACCCACGTCCGACCCGTGCTGAAGCCGGTGACGTGGCAAACGCCATCCTCGACGGTACTGATGCAGTCATGCTGTCTGGTGAATCCGCTAAAGGTAAATACCCGCTGGAAGCCGTTTCTATCATGGCAACCATCTGTGAACGTACCGACCGCGTGATGACCAGCCGTCTGGACAACAGCCATGACAACCGCAAACTGCGTATTACCGAAGCCGTTTGCCGTGGTGCTGTAGAAACCGCTGAAAAACTGGAAGCTCCGCTGATCGTCGTAGCGACCCAGGGTGGTAAATCCGCTAAAGCCGTACGTAAATACTTCCCGAACGCGACCATTCTGGCGCTGACCACCAACGAAGTGACTGCGCGTCAGCTGGTTCTCAGCAAAGGCGTGGTGCCGCACCTGGTGAAAGAAATCGCTTCTACTGATGATTTCTACCGTCTGGGTAAAGAAGTTGCGCTGCAGTTAGTTGAGCGCGGCCTGGCACAGAAAGGTGACGTTGTAGTGATGGTTTCCGGTGCGCTGGTACCGAGCGGCACCACCAACACGGCATCTGTTCACGTGCTGTAATAATTCCATCGGGAATTAATTTGCCTAAAAAGCGCCCTTGCGGCGCTTTTTTTATTTCCGCGTTAGCTACTATTAATAAAAAATCAAATCGGATTTCACTATCTAATTAGAGATTATCTAAGATGAATCCGATGGAAGCTTTCTGTTTTCACTCGGGTTTTTAGCCGTTTTTGCACAATTCGATGCTTCTTTGAGCGAACGATCAAAAATAAGTGCATTCGCATCAAAAAAATATTCTCAACCTAAAAAGCTTTGTGTAATACTTGTAACGCTACATGGAGATTAACTCAATCTAGAGGGTATTAATAATGAATCGTACTAAACTGGTACTGGGCGCGGTAATCCTGGGTTCTACTCTGCTGGCAGGTTGCTCCAGCAATGCTAAAATCGATCAGCTGTCTTCTGACGTTCAGACTCTGAACGCTAAAGTTGACCAGCTGAGCAACGACGTGAACGCAATGCGTTCCGACGTTCAGGCTGCTAAAGATGACGCAGCACGCGCTAACCAGCGTCTGGACAACGCAGCTACTAAATACCGTAAGTAATAGTATCTGTGTAATAGAAATGGCGCACATTGTGCGCCATTTTTTTTGCCCTTCATTCCTCCTTCCCTGTTACTGCATCGTCCGCACGTCCCCTGCTTCTGGCAATCCATTCTGTGCCGACTTCACCTCTGGCCCGTTGGCCACAATCGGTGCCTGCCCGGCCGTAACGGTAACCGGATAACCTGCCCGACGATACAGCGCCCGATCCACCAGCCCCAGGTCTACGGCTTTACTGTCTTTAAACTGGGTAAAACCGGCAGGCAGTACATACGGCATGGTCTGTACGTTTTGTTCTTCCTCTGGCGACAATGGTCGGTGCACTTCAACATAACGCATGCCGTTAGGCTCGATGGCGTACTTTATCGGCTCATTAATCACTCTGACCGGCGTGCCGGTTCTGACCTGAGCAAACAGGGCTTTGATGTCCGGCGCGTTCATGCGGATACAGCCAGAGCTGACGCGCAGGCCTACACTGTCGGGTGCGCTAGTGCCGTGGATGAGGTATTCACCGTTTCCATGCGCCAGACGCAGCGCAAAGCGTCCTAACGGGTTATTGGGCCCGGCGGGCACTACAGGGGGTAGCGTAATGCCGCGCTCCAGAGAACGCTTACGGATGCCTGGTGTTGGGGTCCATGTAGGGTTAGGGATTTTCTGTCCCACCCGAGTTTCCATCACCGGGGTCTCCAGTCCCTGTAAACCAATGCCAATCGGGAATACCTGAACAATATTCTCTCCCGGCGGGAAATAATACAGACGCAATTCTGCCAGATTAACAATAATACCTTCGCGCGGCGCATCCGGTAACAGCAGTTGCGAAGGAATCGTAATCAGGGTGCCGGGGCTGGGTACCGGGGCGATCGTATTATTCGCTTCGAGGATCAGCATCGCGGCGGTATCAAACCGGCGGGCTATTGCCTGCAAGTTTTTATCGCCTTCCTGCACGGTGTAGGTTTGATTCTGCCCGACAAGACGACTGTTCGCCGCAGGCAAAGGATAATCGACCGCCCAGGCGGCCTGTATAGCGCTGTAAGCGCCAATTAGCATTAGAGTAATAATAGACGCGCGTTTCATACTCACTCACCCCCCTGGCGTTATTGCCGGATAACGGCTGCTGCGGTATCCGGCCGACGAGTCATTGCATAAATCTGCTCAGCGCTATCCTGCAAGGTTTGCCGGATAACGTGTTTTATCAGTTTAGCTAAGAGTTGCCGCTTGCGTACGAATAGCGCGAATCATCGCTTCCAGCCCCTGTGAACGCGATGGCGTGAGATGTTGCGTCAGTGCCATTTTCTCGAACCACGGACGCACATCAAAACGCACAATATCTTCGGCAGTCATTCGATCATATAAAATGAATACCACAGCAATCAGTCCTTTCACAATTGCCGCATCACTGTCGCCCTGTAATTCAATAATTCCGTCAGCATTCTGACGCATTGTTATCCATACCTGACTCTGACAGCCCTGAATACTATTTTTCTCACAGCGATCATCAGCATTTAATTCTGGTAAACGCTGACCTAATTCAATGATATACAGATACTTCTCTTCCCAGTTCGCGCAGCGCTGAAAATTACGCAACAACTTTTCTTTATCCGGTAGCGCAGCCATACCCCCTCCCTGTTATCCCAATAAGTGATGAATACGTTTAAGTCCCGTTACCAGTCGATCCACCTCTTCCTGAGTGTTGTACATGGCAATCGAAGCCCGGCACATCGCAGGGACGTTATAATATGCCATCAACGGCATGGCGCAGTGGTGCCCGGTGCGTACGGCAATACCGTAGTTATCAAGAAAACTACCCACGTCGTAGGCGTGGTGTTTACCGAGGTTAAACGCGATGACGCCCAGACGCGCCTGCGGACCGTACAACGTCAGATCCGGCACACTGGCCAGCTGTTCTAGCGCGTAGCACATCATGAACTGCTCGTACTCGCTGATGTTATCCAGACCCAGCGCACTCACATATTCAATGGCAGCGCCCAGGCCGATAATACCGCCGGTATTGGGCGTTCCCGCTTCAAAACGCCACGGCGCTTTCGTCCAGGTGGTTCCCTGGCTCAGGCTAACCGTTGCTATCATTGAACCCCCGCCTTCCCAGGGCGGCATCTCCTGCAACAGCGACTCACGGGCATACAGCACGCCAATGCCCGTGGGTCCATACAGCTTATGGGCGGAGAAGACATAAAAGTCGCAATCCAGCGCCTGCACGTCTACTTTATGGTGCATCACCGCCTGCGCGCCATCGACCAGCACTTTTGCCCCGTGCTGATGCGCCAGCGCAATCATCTCCGCTAACGGGTTTTCGGTGCCCAGCACGTTGGATACATGGGTAATCGCCAGCAGTTGGGTGCGTTCGTCGAACAGAGTTGGCAGAGTATCCAACTGCAAGGTGCCATCAGCATTCAGGGGAATGACACGCAGCTCAGCACCCACGCGGGCACACAGCATCTGCCATGGCACGATGTTGGCGTGGTGTTCCATCTCACTGATGATGATGTTATCCCCCGCCCGCACATTGCTGGTGCCCCAACTGTTGGCTACCAGATTAATGCCTTCGGTCGTGCCACGCACAAATACCAGTTCTTCAGCGGAGCGGGCATTAATAAACAGCGACGCCAGCTTACGCACATTCTCCATTTTTTCCGTCGCCTGGGCGCTTAAGGTATGAATACCACGGTGAACCGCCGCATAGCCGTGGCGGTAAAACTCAGCTTCGGCATCAATCACCTGATTCGGCTTTTGCGCGCTGGCAGCGCTGTCCAGATACGCCAGCGGCAGGCCGTTCACTTCACGGGTCAGGACCGGAAAGTCGGCCCGCACTTTTTCAATCGGAAATGTCATGCTACGCCTCCCGGCAGGCGTTGGGCTATACGCGCCAGAACCTGTTGTTTAAGCGTTTCATCGCTCAGGGCTTCCGTCAGCTCAGCGGCAAACGCATAGAGAATCATCTGTTGAGCATCCTGCTGGCCGATCCCACGCGAACGCAGATAGAACATCTGCTCATCGTCGATCCGCCCTACCGTCGCGCCGTGGCTGCATTTCACGTCATCGGCATAGATTTCCAGTTGCGGTTTGGTGTCCACTTCCGACAGCTTACCGAGCAGCAAATTATTGTTCGTCATCTGTCCGTCGGTTTTAATCGCGTGCTGCGCCACGTTGATCAGACCATTGAACACCGCCCGACCTTTATCGCTGACGATGGTTTTATGCAGTTGGCGGCTGTTGCAATAGCCTTTGTTATGCTCAAGCCAGGTGCGGGTATCGCAGACTTCGTTTTTCACCGGCATCGCCAGACTGTTAATCCGCAGCGTGGTGTTTTCGCCGTTCAGTTGGGTGCTGGTGTTATGGCGCAACACCGCGTCGCCGAGCAAAAAGCTGTGGCTCACCGCCGTAGCATCTGCGCCCAACTGAATGTCGTTATGGGCGAAGTGATGGCTGACCGGGTTCTCAAACGCCAGCTTGATATGCTGCAAGTGGGCATTGGCCGCCACGTTCATCGTAACGCGCGCGCCGGTAAAGTGCTTCAGCGCATTGAGGCTGACAAAATGTTCGATGAGGGTGGCTTCTGCGCCTTCCGCCAGTTCAAGGTGGTGGCGATAATGCGCGGTATTGACGTCATCGCCCGCCACTCCCTGGGTGATGTGCATCAACAGTAGCGGTTTCGCCGGGCGCTGATTACGCTTCACCTTGATATGCGTCACACTGCGCGACAGGCTTTCCGTCAGATGCAGAAAAACCTCTGGCTGAATCGGTGCCGGTAGCGACAGGTGCGCATCGTCAACGGTAATGTCAAAGCCGCTACCGTCCGTGCTGTCGCTAAGCGCTTCGCAGAATTGCCCGTCGACAAACACCAGACGCACAGCATCAATGCCAGCGGCTAACGCCTCGCACTGCGCCGGGGTTATCGCGGCAAGATGACTAACAAACTGGCTACTGGTTAATCCTTCCAGCGGCGTGTATTTCCAGTCTTCATGCTTACGCGTAGGCAGCCCAAGACGCAGCATCTGCTGTAAGTGCTGCTGCGCGTGCTGCGAGCGGGTTTCGCCCTGTGACTCAAACAAGTGATGCCACTGCTGCAGCACATTACTGCTGTTCACTAAGCCAGCCATATCCTTGCTCCTCCAGCTGTTTAACCAGCGTGAAATCGCCGGACTTAACAATGCGTCCCTGATACAAAACATGGACGTAATCGGGTTTGATATAGTCGAGGATGCGCTGATAGTGGGTGACAATAATGAATGAACGCTTGCCGTCGCGCAGCGAATTGACGCCATCAGCGACAATTTTTAGTGCATCAATATCCAACCCCGAATCAGACTCGTCGAGAATGCACAGCTGAGGCTCCAGCACCGCCATCTGCAAAATATCATTGCGTTTTTTCTCACCGCCGGAGAAACCGACGTTTACCGAGCGGGTGAGCAAATCCTCCGGCATTTTCAACAGCGCGATTTTCTCCTCCATCAAATCCTGGAAGTCGAATCGATCCAGCGCGTCTTCGCCACGGTAACCGCGCACTGCATTAAGCGCGGTTTGCAGGAAAAACTGATTGCTGACGCCGGGAATTTCCACCGGGTATTGAAACGCCATAAAGATGCCTTCACCGGCCCGATCTTCCGGCGACAGTTCCAGTAAATCTTTACCGTTAAATTCCACCGTTCCCCCGGTGACGGCATAATCATCACGCCCGGCCAATGTTGCCGACAGCGTGCTTTTTCCTGAACCGTTCGGTCCCATAATGGCGTGAACTTCACCCGGGCGGACCTCCAGGCTCAGCCCACGCAGGATCGCCTTCTCTTCGACGCTGACCTGTAAATCTTTAATGCTTAACATGTGCTTTCCTTAAATTTTAACCGACGCTGTGTTCAAGGCTGATGGCGAGAAGTTTTTGCGCTTCAACAGCGAACTCCAGCGGCAGTTCAGAGAACACGTCTTTACAGAACCCGTTGACGATCATCGAGATGGCGTCTTCTTCGCTGATACCGCGCTGCAGACAGTAGAACAGCTGGTCTTCACCAATACGTGAGGTGGTGGCTTCGTGTTCAAGCTGGGCGCTGTTGTTGCGACACTCTACGTACGGGAAGGTGTGCGCCCCGCAGTCCGCACCAATCAGCATCGAGTCACACTGGGTATAGTTACGGGCGTTGGTGGCCGTCGGCATGATTTTTACCAGGCCGCGATAGCTGTTCTGGCTGTGCCCGGCGGAGATCCCTTTCGAGATAATGGTCGATTTGGTGTTCTTGCCGATGTGGATCATCTTGGTGCCGGTATCGGCCTGCTGATGACCGCTGGTCAACGCAACGGAGTAGAATTCGCCGATGGAGTTATCGCCGCGCAAAATACAGCTGGGGTATTTCCAGGTGATGGCCGAGCCAGTTTCCGACTGGGTCCACGACATTTTGCTGTTTTCGCCTTCACACAGTGCACGTTTGGTCACGAAGTTCAGAATGCCGCCGGTGTTGCCATCGCCAGGGAACCAGTTTTGCACCGTCGAGTATTTCACTTCAGCATCTTTGTGGATGATCACTTCCACCACCGCCGCGTGCAGCTGATAGCTGTCGCGCACCGGAGCAGAACATCCTTCAATGTAGCTGACGTAGCTGCCTTCATCCGCCACCAGGATAGTGCGTTCAAATTGCCCGGTTTTTTCCGCATTAATACGAAAATAGGTGGAAAGCTCCATTGGGCAGCGTACGCCTTTCGGCACATAGATAAACGTACCGTCTGAGGCAACCGCCGCATTCAGCGCGGCAAAGAAATTGTCGTTGCCCGGCACCACCGTGCCGAGATATTTTTTCACCAGTTCCGGGTGATCATGAATGGCCTCACCGAACGAGCAGAAAATAATGCCTTGCTCAGCCAGCTTTTCACGATAGGTGGTCGCCACCGATACCGAGTCAAAAATGGCATCGACCGCCACTTCTCGCCCTTCACGTACCGGCACGCCAAGTTGTTCGAAAGCGTCCTCAACCTCTTTACTTAAAAACGCATTCGCGCCCGTTTGCTGTACCGCTCCCGGCTCTGAGGCGCAGGTCTCATCGCAGTTGCCGCAGGAAGGTGCGGAGTAATAGCTGTAATCCTGATAATTCAGCTTATCGTAATGCGCTTTTAACCAGTGCGGCTCCTCCATCGTCAGCCACGCCTTAAACGCATCCAGGCGAAATGCCAGCATCCAGTCCGGTTCGTTGCGTTTCGCGGAAATCGCCCGCACGACTTCTTCATTGATGCCCTTCGCCAGTTCATCGGTTTTTAGTTGGGTGAAGAATCCCTCTTTATAATTGAGGTGTCCGCCAGCCCAGGTGTTGACATCGTCAGTTGCTTCAGTGTTACGCGACATAGTACCGCCTATACCCCAAAACTTTCGCCACAGCCGCATTCGTTCTGGGCTTTCGGGTTATGAAATTTAAATAACTGATTTAATCCTTCACGAACAAAATCGACTTCGGTTCCGTCAATAAACGGCATCGCCTGTAACGGCACATACAGCCTGGCGCCATCGGTTTCGAACACCAGATCGTCTTTTTCCGGTTGGCTGACGGTATCCAGCACATAGCCAAACCCCGCACATCCTGTTTGCTTCACGCCTAACCGCACGCCCAGCATATCGGGCTGTTTTGCCACCAGTTCACGAATATGCGCCGCTGCGGCTGGCGTTAACGTCAACCCACGCCATGCAAAATCGTTCGGATTAAATGTTCCTGAATGCAATTCCATAGGGTTACCTCGAGTCATTAACCTGCACGCTACAACACCATGTTAGTGATAATGATTATCACTTCAACCCCTGTTCAGCAGGGGCATTCGGGTTAACCGCCCTTTTTGGTTACTTTTATTAAGCATAGACCCTGCGGCGAGGGTTTACAGAGAGGGATTATTTTGTTCAATGCTTTGATAAATAATGGGTTACAAACCGTTAATCGTTCAGCAAGGTAAAACGCAAAAAGATGTATAGAAAATGTCTATTTAAGAGATAGGGGAAAGACGGAGAAATAGAGGTAACCGCGTGCAAAACGGCGCAGACAGACAATAAAAAACCCTTAAGGCTGCTATGTTAGCAGGCTTAAGGGTTCCGACCCCATCCGGCGCTTATCTCCGGCACTCACGATGGCTTAGCTCTTGAAGGGGCGATAAGAATAGTCTCACGACCTGACGCCGTGTTTTTAACACAAACTGCGGTTTGTCTGATTTACAGGCGGACGCAGCTCACATATTCAGACCAGAATCTCATGCAGGGCATCCAATAGCAGACGCAGCCCTGCCGGTTGATGCTCACGAGACAGGTATAAGCCGTAAATTGGCAGACGTCGCGGCTTGAGTTGGGGCAAAAGCCGGATCAACTGGCCGCGTGCCAGCCCTTCACGCGCCTCTTGTTCCGGCACCAGCGCAATACCCATACCAGCCAACGCCGACTCACATAATAGCGCAGAGATCCCCGCGCTGAGATTTCCCTTTATCGCCACCGATACAGCGTTGCCCTGCTCATCATCAAAGTGCCATGATTTTCCGGCAAACCCGCTGTAGTAAAGGCAATTATGCTGGGCGAGACAGTCCAGGGTTTGCGGAATGCCATGCTGGCGCAGGTAGTCCGCAGAGGCGCATAACACCGACTCACAGTCACCCAGACGACGGGCGATAGTACCCGGTTCAGGATTATCCGTAATGCGGATCGCCGCATCAATACGTTCACCGACCAGGCTCACCGGTTGATTGTTAATCTCAACCTCAATGCGCAGTTCAGGGAAACGCGCCAGAAAAACGGGCAGTACCGGCGCCAAAATATGCATCGCAGTAAAATGCGCGCAAGCCACACGTAGCGTGCCGGAAGGAATCTCTGCTGCGCTGGCGGCGCTGATATCCAGCGACAGCTGCGCCAGCGAGCGCGTCTTCACTAACGCCTCTTCCCCCGCGGGCGTAATGGTCAGCCGACGCGATGAACGGTGGATTAACCTTGCACCCGCCCATTTTTCCATCTCGTCGAGGTAGCGACTGACCATCGGACGGGAAAGCCCCAGCGCGCGCGCTGCGGCGCTCAGGCTGCCCAAATCGCAGATGTGGTTAAACACCGTTGCCGCCATGACTCTGTCCATTGCATCCCATCCGATCGTTTTATGAAACTCAGCATGTCCTGATAGAGGAATTCTAACAGATCCAAATATCCGTAAAATAAAGAACAAGAAAAAGACATTTCATCTGCAAAAGGTTATCCCCCATGAAAGTGAACGCCCTCGCCCTGCTGTTACCTCTGTTTGCCTCGCCGGTATTCGCCGCGCCACTCCAGCTTGACGTCTACAATCCCCAGGAAAAAGCTATTTTCCCGGTATCCTCAACGCTGGTGTCCGGCCCGAAAGAGGCCATTTTATTTGATGCGCAATTCAGCACCAAAGACGGTGAAAAGCTGGCGCAGATAATTCGCAACAGCGGCAAAAAACTGCAGGCCATCGTGATCACCTCCGGCGATCCGGATTTTTATTTTGGTCTGCAGCCGATTGTTAACGCCTTTCCCGAGGTAAAGATTTTGGCAACACCGCACGTCGTGGAGCACATTCGTGCTACCAAAGATGCCAAACTGCAGTTTTGGGGCCCGCAGATGAAAGACGGCGCACCAACGACGCTCATCGTGCCGCAGGTCACGACGCAAACGCGCTTTACCATTGATGGTGAAACGCTGGAACTGCGCCGCTCAAATGATTACGCTGCCTATGTCTGGATCCCGGCTAACCGGGCGATCCTCGGCGGCACCGGCGTGGCTTCCGGTATTCATGTCTGGACTGCGGACACACAGTCTCCTGAACAGCGTCGCGCATGGCGCAACGTGCTGAGCGAAATGCAAACCTTACGCCCAACCGAGGTGATCCCCGGTCACTACATCGGCGAACGCCCGGCAGGCGATCAAGCGATCCGCTTCACCGGTGATTACTTGCACGCTTTTGAGCAGGCGCTGGGCGCAAAAAAAGGGTCTGCATATGTGATTCAGACGATGAAGGCGGCATGGCCTGGGCTTGCGGACGACAGCTCGCTGGAGCTGAGTGCGAAGGTCAATACCGGGGAGATGAAATGGTAAACCCGATTTAAGGCAAAAAATAACCCCGAACAGGTGTCGGGGTTTTCATCACGATAAGCATACCGGAATCAATGAACGCCGTGCCGCCAGGCAAAATAGATTTCTTCTTTGAGTTCAGTCGAAGAGAGCGCCAGTAAATCAGCAAACTCCAGCTCTAATTGTTTCAGTCTTTTCAGGTACTGAGCCGGTGAAAGATCGCTGTTATCACGACGTATAAATTCTATTGCCAGTTGGGCCGGGTCTAATTGGGTAGACATATCATCCTCGCTTGTGTTCAAAACCTGCACAGTATAGCACCTTTCCCTGCGCAGATAATGACCAAACGCAACATGCATCACAAAATAGCAGTCGTCAGACGCGATGTGCAACACAACCGTCCCTGTTCATCGAAGATTTCGATTTGCCAGACCTGATGGCGAGAACCGGTATGCAGCGCGCTGCACACCCCTCTCACTCGCCCTTCCCGCGCGGAGCGGATATGGTTGGCATTGACCTCAAGACCCACCACTTTTTGATCACCTTGAGTGCATAAATACCCGGCCACCGAGCCAATGCTTTCGGCCAGCACCACCGACGCGCCACCGTGTAACAGGCCAAAAGGCTGTTTGGTCCGGTGATCCACCGGCATCGTGGCTTCCAGCGTATTGTCACCAATGTGCTCAAAACGAATATCAAGCAGACCAACCATATTTCCCTCACCCATGGCATTGAGCGCCTCGAGTGAAACTTCACGTTTCCAGATCATCCAATAATCTCCAGCAGTGCCTGTAATGGGTGGCGAACGCCCGTACCTTCCACGCGTTTCACCTGGCTGCGACAAGAATATCCCGCAGCCAGACAGCGATTGCGCGGTAGTCGCTGCATCGCCTGATGCCATGATAGCTCATAGATGCCCAGCGAGTTCTGGTGATTCTTCACTTCATGACCGTACGTGCCCGCCATGCCGCAGCACCCGACACTGACGTTTTCCAGCTGCGCGCCAAATTTGGCAAAAATGGCCGCCCACTGCGCTGGCGCACCCGGCAGGGCCGTTACTTCGGTGCAGTGTCCAAAGAAATACCACGGCTCACCCGCAACAGCAGCAGGCTGCTGAGAGGCCAGGACGGTTGACAGCCACTCGTTCACCAACAGTACATGGAAGTCTCCACGCTGATCGCCAAGCGCCAGCTTGTATTCATCGCGATAGCACAATACCAGCGCCGGATCGACGCCGACCATCGGGATGTTCAACGTCGCCACCCGATTGAGAAATTCAGAGGTCTTTTTCGCCGTTTTGGCAAAACGGTTTAAGAAACCCTTAATGTGCTGCGCCTTGCCATTAGGCGAGAACGGTAGCAGGACCGGCTGTAAACCGAGTTTTTCCACCAGGCGGATAAAATCAGCTACCACCTGTGCATCGTAATAGCTGGTGAACGGATCCTGGACCACCAGCACCGTGCGGGCTTTCTGTTCCTGACTCAATAGCTCGAGCTGTTCCAGCGTCATATTGGCGGAGCGGTGCCCGACCAGCTGACGTTGTAACGACGGCGCGGACAGTAGCGGCAAATCCACCATGCCAATATGCTTTTTGGCCAGCGTACGCACCAGCGGCTGGTTAATGAAGAAGTTGAATGTTTTTGGCGCGCGCGCCATTAGCGGCGCATAGCTTTCGACGGTTGCCACCATATGATCGCGCAGCGGGCGTAAATAACGCGTGTGGTACAGTTGCAGGAAGCGAGAGCGGAACTCCGGGACGTCAATTTTGATCGGGCACTGCGTGGAACACGCTTTACACGCCAGACAGCCGGACATCGCCTCTTTGACTTCGTGCGAGAAATCGTACTCCCCCTTGCGCGCATGCCAGCTGTTACGCGTGCGGGCGATTAACGTGCGCAAGCTGGCACCTTTTTCCGGTAACTCTTTTTCCAGGCGAACCGGATCGATGCCGCGGTCAGCCAGCAGGCGTAACCATTCCCGTACCAGCGTTGCGCGTCCTTTGGGGGAGTGAATTCGGTTCATGCTGATTTTCATCGACGGGCACATGGGGCTGTTGGCATCGAAGTTAAAACATAACCCGTTGCCGTTACACTCCAGCGCCCCACGCCACTCCTGCCTTACGGCCAGTGGGATCTGGCGATCGTAGGTACCGCGTTTAACCGCATCGACTTTCATCATCGGCGCATCGACGCCTTCCGGTGGGCATATTTTACCAGGGTTCAGTCGGTTTTGCGGATCAAACGCCGACTTAACCTTGCGCAGTTCACCGTACAATTCATCGCCAAAGAAAGCCGGGCTGTACTCCGCGCGGAATCCTTTGCCGTGTTCGCCCCACAGCAGGCCACCGTATTTTGCCGTCAATGCCACCACGTCATCAGAAATGCGTTTCATCAGCACTTCCTGCTGCGGATCGCACATGTCCAGCGCCGGCCTGACGTGTAACACCCCGGCATCCACGTGACCAAACATGCCATAGCTCAGGCCGTGGCCGTCAAGCAACGCACGGAACTCCGCGATATAATCCGCCAGATGTTCAGGCGGTACGCAGGTATCCTCCGCGAACGGAATCGGCTTGGCGGCCCCTTTTGTATTACCCAGCAGACCGACGGCTTTTTTGCGCATCGCGTAGATACGCTCCACGCCCGCCAGCTCAGTACACAGCTGCCAGCCAATGACGCCAGCTTCCTGACGGGCAATTAAACCGTCCAGGCGTTCACACAACGCGCTGACCTGCTCATCAATCAATGCTTCGTCGTCACCGGCAAACTCGACGATATTCAGTCCCAACATTTCTTTATTCGGTACATCGGTAATCAGTTCGCTAACCGAATGCCAGACAATGTCTTCGCGCGCCAGATTCAGCACCCTGGAGTCCACGGTTTCTACCGACAGCGCGCGCGCGTCAACCATTACCGGGGCATTGCGCAAAGCGGAATCAAATGAGTCATATTTGACGTTGACCAGCCGCCGCACTTTCGGCAATGGCGTGATATCGAGGCGAGCCTCGGTAATAAATGCCAGCGTGCCCTCGGAACCGGTGAGGATGCGGGTTAAATCAAACTCGGTCATCTCATCGTTAAAGACGTGCCGCAGATCGTAGCCGGTTAAAAACCGATTCAGCTTCGGAAACTTATCCACGATCAGCTGACGATTTTCGCGACAGCGCTGGTAAACGGTCTTATAGATGCGCCCGATGGTGGTATTGGTGTTACCGAGCATTTCAGCCAGTTCCACCGGCATCGGCTGCGTATCAAGGATATCGCCGCCCATCAGTACCGCACGTACGCCCAGTAAGTGGTCGGAGGTTTTACCGTATACCAACGAGCCCTGTCCGGACGCATCGGTGTTGATCATCCCGCCAAGCGTTGCCCGGTTACTGGTCGACAATTCTGGTGCGAAGAAATAGCCGTACTGCTTTAGATACTGGTTAAGCTGGTCTTTTATCACCCCGGCTTCGACCCGTACCCAACCCTCCTGCGGATTGATTTCAATAATGCGGCTCATATAACGGGACATATCCACGATAATGCCCTGATTCAGCGCCTGACCATTGGTACCCGTGCCGCCGCCGCGCGGGGTAAAAATCAACGAGGAAAAGAGAGGTTCTGCCGCCAGACGGGCGATCAGCGCCACATCCGCCGTTGAACGGGGAAAAACCACGGCATCAGGAAGAAGCTGATAAATACTGTTATCTGTCGACATTGTCAGGCGATCGGCATAGCTCGTTGCCGTGTCGCCCGTAAACCCTTGCTGCTCCAGCGCCTGCAAAAAATTAAGCACCAGTTGAACGACACCAGGTGCCTGAGAAATTTGTGGAATCATTATAGTGACCCTTTCCTGCGGTCTGTGTTGTGAATTTAATCGTTTGCGTGTTGCTTTGTTTGTTGTATCACATTTTTTTCTAATACGCCCGGCAGATTTAAAGGCAGAATCTACCTGTTAAAAACCGCTGAAATTGCTCATCATTATAGGGTGGGGTTATAGCGTTCACGTCGCGTCAACGTCCTGACGTACAGAAAAGGTGAAAAAGTATTTATGGTAAATTTCCGTCAGCCCAGGGATATCGCACAAGTGCTGCTCTCGGTGCTGTTTTTAGCCATCCTGATTGTGGCCTGTTTATGGATAGTGCAGCCCTTTATCCTTGGTTTTGCGTGGGCTGGAACCGTGGTCATTGCAACCTGGCCTATCTTGCTACGTATACAGAAATTGTTATGGGGACGCCGTTCTCTGGCCGTGCTGGTAATGACCCTGCTGCTGGTCCTTTTGTTTATCATTCCCATCGCGCTATTGGTCAACAGTATTGTTGATGGTAGCGGACCGTTGATCCATGCCGTAACCGCAGGCGATATGACCTTGCCGGACCTGGAGTGGCTGAACAGTATTCCGTTAGTAGGTGCCAAAATTTATGGCGCATGGCACAGCCTGCTGGATATGGGCGGCGCGGCAATTATGGCCAAAGTGCGTCCTTATATCGGCTCCACAACGACCTGGTTTGTTGGTCAGGCCGCGCACATTGGTCGCTTTATGATGCACTGTGGCCTGATGCTGCTGTTCAGCGCCCTGCTCTACTGGCGCGGCGAGCAGGTGGCATTAGGGATTCGGCACTTCGCCTGTCGCCTGGCTTCTAAGCGTGGTGATGCTGCTATTTTGCTGGCGGCACAAGCGATCCGCGCGGTGGCATTGGGTGTGGTCGTCACCGCACTGGTGCAGGCCGTTCTCGGGGGTATTGGTCTGGCGGTAACGGGTGTGCCGTACGCCACGCTGCTGGCGGTGTTGATGATCCTGTCCTGCCTGGTGCAGTTGGGTCCTCTACCGGTGCTGATCCCGGCCATTATCTGGCTGTACTGGACGGGGGACTCCACCTGGGGCACGGTGCTGCTGGTCTGGAGTGCCGTGGTCGGCACGCTGGATAACGTAATCCGCCCGATGCTGATTCGTATGGGCGCCGATTTACCGCTGATCCTCATCCTGTCGGGTGTCATCGGCGGGTTAATTGCCTTCGGCATGATTGGCTTGTTTATCGGCCCAGTGGTCCTGGCGGTATCCTGGCGTCTGTTCTCCGCTTGGGTGAACGAAGCCCCGGCGCCAGGTAACGATCCGGACGAAATCCTCGAAGAAATCGCTGAAATCGAAAACAACAAATAACCCTGACATCAGGCGGCATCGCCGCCTGATTGTTTAACGCTGCTTATTGATGCTTCAGCACTCATTGCCCCAATCCCACGCCTCCTGCCTTAAAACCCTCATTTGTGTCGCAATTTCTTTACAGTTTTTAAACTATTGAGATGAATCTGATCGACGTGAAAAATCGACATGCCTACTATTGTCTCAAGGCTTTAGATCAACACATTGATTTATAAGCATGGAAATCCCCTGAGTGAAACAACGAATTGCTGTGTGTAGTCTTTGCCCATCTCCCACGATGGGCTTTTTTTTAACATTTACTCGCAGCTCACCACGCAGCGGCTCATCATCTGCCAATTCTTCGGCATAATCTGTAGCGTACCAACCACATTGACCGTCGTGCTCGCCCAGATGTTCGCAGATGAATTCCCGACCATCAGGTCGAACTCGCCAGGTTCAACCACCCGTTTGCCATCCCGGCGGGTGAAGTTAAGCATATCCACCGGCACATAAAAGGTCAGCGTCGCGCGTGCACCGGGCTCCAGCGTGAGGCGTTGAAACGCTTTCAGCTCTTTAACGGGGCGTACCATCGAAGCCACTTTATCGTGGACATACACCTGCACCACCTCACTTCCCCTGCGCTCGCCACGGTTACTTAACCTTACCTGCAAAGCAATCTCGCCTTCCACTGGGACATCCTTCGCCAGCGCTGCTACCTCCTCACAGGCAAACTCGGTCCAGCCTTTGCCGTAGCCGAAGGGATAGCGGGATCCAAAGTGGAACGCAAACGGCGTTCCGCCGCTTTTCAGTTTGTGATTGTAGTAATAGGGCATAGCACCTGCGCTTTTCGGCACGCTAACCACCAGCCTGCCCAGCGGCTCAGCCCGTCCGGTCAGCACATCGGCAATAGCCCAGCCACCTTCCTGACCCGGCGCCCAGGCCATTAACAGCCCGGCGACATGGTCCTCCAGCCCCTGCAGGTTGTATGGCCTACCGCCTGTCATCACCACAACAACCGGTTTACCCGTCGCCACCAGAGCCTCCAGTAGTTGTTGCTGTACACCCGGCAGAGTGAGGCTGTCTGTATCCGAGCCTTCTCCCACCGTGCCGCTCTGGAAAAGTCCGGCCAGATCGCCGACACAGACCACCACCACATCGTTGCGACGGGCGACGGCAACCGCTTCAGGAATCAAACGTTGGTCAGTGGAGACCGGGGAGGACTGCATCGGTTTGCCACTGCTGTCACCGGGAAACACCGGTGCGCCCGCCAACCGTTTCTCTATGATATGACAGCCCTTCGCATAGTCGATATGGTCATAGCCCAGATAGTGGCGCAGCGCGGCCAGCGGGGTCGTCACCTGCACGGCGCTGTCAGCCATATCGCTGATGATCAGATGCACCGAGAAGCTGTAACCGCTGAGCAGCGCCAGCGAGTCGTCCGCCGTGGGGCCGATCACCGCAACGCGCGGTCTGCCCTGCAGCGGCAAAATACCGTTATTTTCCAGTAGCGTTATTGAGCTAGTGGCAACATCACGCGCTGCCTTGCGTGCCTCATCGGACTGTAGGTCAATCGCGGATACATCGGTATACGGCTGTTCGAACAGGCCAAGTCGGAATTTCTCCGTCAGGATGCGGGAGACAATCTCATCGACTTTGGTCATGGTCATCAGTCGACGCTCAACCGCCATAGCTAAATGGCGGGCGCAGTCGTCTTTCGGCAACTCAACGTCCAACCCGGCATTAAAGGCCAGCGCTGCAGATTGCGCAGCATCATGCGACACGCCATGATGCTGATGCAGCAAACTCACACCACCGTAATCCGCCACAATAATCCCATCAAATCCCCATTGCTCGCGCAAAACGGTGGTTAACAGATAATTGTCACTGTGCCCCGGCTGGTTATCAATATCATGATAGGCAGGCATTACCGATCCGGCATTGGCCAATTTAACTGCCATCTCGAACGGCAGCAGGAAGGTATCGTTAAGCTCACAGAATCCCAGATGCACCGGCGCATGGTTGCGCGCACCTTCGCTGAACGAATGCCCGACATAATGCTTCAGCGTCGCCAGCACATCGCGTTTTTCGCCCTGTAAGCCCTGCACATAGGCACAGGGCATCACCCCCACTAGCCATGGATCTTCACCAAAGGTTTCTTCCGTCCTACCCCAGCGGACATCGCGTGAGACATCCAGCACCGGTGCCAGCCCCTGGCGGCATCCGGTTGAACGCGCCTCCAGGCCAATCTGCCTGGCGGCACGCTTGACCAGTTCAGGATCCCAGGTTGAACCGTAGTTCAGCGACGAGGGAAACAGGGTGGCATCTTTACATAACAACCCCACCAGGCACTCCTCATGAAACAGCGCGGGAATGCCCAGTCGCGTCTCTTCCACTAACATCTTTTGTAAACGATTCGCCGCCCGCACGCCCGTTTTTGCCTCAACGATATGGGTACCCAGCGGGCGCGTAATCTGTCCAACACCCATTCTCAGTCGCTCGGTGAGTGCAGCCTGACCGCTCATACCGGCAAACTCGTCACTCATGTCGCTGCGTTCCCGGTGGTCGCCCTTTTCAGATAGCACCAACCAGTAAGCATGCATTTGCGCGAACTTCTCTTCAGGTGTCATGCGCGCCAGCAAATCAGCCACGCGTTCGTGCACCGGCCGTTTTGCATCCTTGTAAATACTCATCATTGTAACTCCCCTCTCTCCATCAACCATTGCTCTGACAAGTATCAAGAGGCGCGACAACGTGAACAATTGCGGAAATAGCCAGTGGAATTACGTTATTTAGTTAATGTGATCGGCCGCAAGGGGTGATTTACTCGCGACCTGAAAGGCCAATCCCCGTCGTATTTACAGATCAATAACAAATAATATTGCACAAGATAGTGTGACTCTCTTCAAGTTGAAATATCCACAGTAATGTTATTACTACTCCACCGTTTTTATTAAGTGATGACATGATGAACGCATTCGAATTGCAGGCATTCCGCCACCTTTTTGCGCTATCGATTGAAGAAAGTGCGAGTTATATTGCGGGTGATGGCAATGTTACCACCTGGCAACAATGGGAAAATGGTGATCGTGATATACCAGAGAGCATTGTACAGCGCTGTGCAGAAATGAAAGCAAAGCGCAAATTGCGAATTAATGCCATCATCGAAAAAATCAACAATCGTATTGGTAATAATACGATGCGTTTTTTCCCCGACCTGATGTCTTTTCAGGCGGTCTATCACGACGATAATTTCCTCGACTGGAAAATTTATCAATCGACGGCAGTTGAACTTTTTGCCCATGACCTCGAGCGTTTGTGCTAGGAAACCGCGACGCCACACCCTTTAGCCTCTTCGCTGAGTAACACATTATGAAAAATACCTATTTCTCCACTGCGATAGGGCTGTACCTTAATTATCTGGTACACGGTATGGGGGTCATTCTGATGAGCCTCAATATGTCCTCACTGGAACAACAGTGGCAAACCAATACGGCTGGTGTTTCAATTGTCATTTCCTCTCTCGGTATCGGTCGATTAAGCGTCTTATTACTGGCAGGTTTACTCTCCGATCGCTATGGACGTAGACCGTTTATCCTGCTCGGTATGATCTGCTACCTGTGTTTCTTTGTAGGTATTATTAATACGCACAGCATTTATATTGCCTACGCGTTTGGTTTTTTAGCCGGGATGGCAAACAGTTTTCTTGATGCAGGTACCTATCCCAGCCTGATGGAGGCGTTTCCTCGCTCCCCCAGCACCGCCAATATTCTGATTAAAGCCTTTGTCTCCAGCGGACAGTTCCTGTTGCCGATGATCATCAGCCTGTTGGTGTGGGGCGAATGTTGGTTTGGTTGGTCCTTCCTGCTGGCGGCAGGCATCATGATTTCCAACGGCATATTTTTATTTCGCTGCCGATTTCCTGCGCATCCGGGACGCCAACCCACCGTCAAGGAAGCACCCGAAACAACGATGGCTACGCATCGTTGTTCCCTGATCGATCTTGGCAGCTACACCCTGTACGGCTACATCTCAATGGCCACCTTTTACCTGGTGAGCCAGTGGCTGGCTCAGTACGGTCAGTTTGTCGCTGGCATGTCCTATACGTTATCCATCAAGCTGTTGAGCGTTTACACGTGCGGTTCGCTACTGTGCGTGCTGATCACCGCCCCGCTGGCGAGGAAGGCCGAACGCGCACCGACGCTGTTAATGCTTTACACCTTCATCTCGTTTATTGCTCTGCTGGCGGTCTGCCTGCACCCTACGCCAACGGTGGTGATCGCGTTTGCTTTTGTCATCGGTTTTTCATCTGCTGGCGGCGTGGTGCAAATCGGGCTAACGCTGATGGCTGCACGCTTCCCGCATGCCAAGGGGAAAGCCACCGGGATCTATTACAGTGCGGGCAGTATTGCCACTTTCACCATTCCCTTGATTACAGCAAAACTCTCACAATCCAGCATTGCCCATATCATGTGGTTTGATACCGGCATGGCTGCCATCGGCTTCTTGCTGGCACTGTTCATTGGTTATCGCAGCCGCATGGCGACAAAGTATCCATTAAAAATGGCGCCACTCGCCGAATAGCACGGATGCAATATTGTTCCCCCCGTCTGCAAAATAATTTGCGGACTATTTAAAACAACAGCAAAACGGCAACAGGAAGAATTAATTTCACACTTTGCTATGCAATATACCTGGTCACTTAAGCGTCATGCTATGTAGGTACAGCATCCGTCACTCGGTATAGTAATGACATCATCATCGCAATCAATATTATCACGATGAAAATGAACCCTATTAAAATCTGCAAGGAGTTATGCGAAATGTCTCAGAGCAAGGCTTTTAATACGCCATTTCTTCTGGCGATAACCTGTATTTATCTCAGTTATTTCCTGCATGGCATTAGTGTCATTACGCTGGCACAAAACATGACTTCCCTGGCAGAGAAATTTTCCACCGACAATGCGGGGATTGCCTATTTAATTTCCGGTATCGGATTGGGCCGTCTGGTCAGTATTTTATTCTTTGGCGTACTCTCCGATAAATTTGGTCGTCGGGCCATTATCCTGTTAGGCGTCATTCTTTATATGCTGTTCTTCTTCGGTATTCCCGCCAGCCCAAATCTGATGATTGCTTTTATTCTGGCGGTTTGTGTGGGCGTCGCCAACTCCGCGCTGGATACCGGTGGCTATCCGGCGTTAATGGAGTGCTTCCCCAAAGCGTCCGGTTCGGCGGTTATTCTGGTGAAGGCGATGGTGTCTTTTGGGCAGATGATCTACCCGCTCGTTGTCAGCACCATGTTATTGAATCATATCTGGTACGGCTATGCCGTCATTGTCCCGGGCATCCTGTTCGTGGTGATTACCTTAATGCTGCTCAAGAGTCGCTTCCCCAGCCAAGTGGTGGACGCAGGCGTGGCGAAAGATCTGCCGCAGATGAACAGTAAGCCGCTGGTGTGGCTGGAAGGTGTGGCATCAGTGATGTTCGGCGTGGCCGCATTTTCAACCTTTTACGTCATCGTGGTGTGGATGCCGAAATACGCCATGGCTTTTGCCGGGATGGCCGAAGCCGACGCGCTGAAAACCATCTCTTACTACAGTATGGGTTCCCTGGTCTGCGTGTTTATTTTTGCTGCACTGCTGAAGAAATTAGTCCGTCCGATCTGGGCCAACGTCTTTAACGCCGGGCTGGCAACGATCACAGCAGCGGTTATCTATTTGTACCCCTCGCCGCTGGTTTGCAACGCAGGCTCATTTCTCATCGGGTTCTCTGCCGCTGGCGGTATTTTACAACTGGGCGTCTCGGTGATGTCGGAGTTCTTCCCGAAGAGCAAAGCCAAAGTCACCAGCGTTTATATGATGATGGGCGGCGTTGCTAACTTCATTATCCCGCTGATCACCGGATACCTGTCTAACATCGGCCTGCAATACATTATTTTGCTCGATCTGGTCTTTGCCCTGCTGGCATTTATCACGGCCATTATCGTCTTTATCCGTTACTACCGCGTATTTGATATACCCAAAAACGATGTGCGGTTGGGCGAACGTTATTTTCAATAAAGAGTTCACAAGGAGTTAAAAATGGATGTTACTGCAAAATATGAACTGATTGGCCTGATGGCCTACCCCATCAGACACAGCCTGTCGCCAGAAATGCAAAATAAGGCGCTGGAAAAAGCCGGACTGCCGTTTACCTATATGGCATTTGAAGTCGATAACACAACCTTTGCGGGTGCCATTGAAGGGTTGAAAGCGTTAAAAATGCGCGGTACCGGCGTCTCGATGCCCAATAAACAGCTGGCGTGCGAATATGTCGATGAATTAACCCCGGCAGCTAAACTGGTCGGTGCCATCAATACCATCGTCAATGACAATGGCTATCTTCGTGGCTACAACACCGACGGCACCGGCCATATTCGCGCCATAAAGGAAAGCGGCTTCGATATAAAAGGCAAAACCATGGTACTGTTGGGCGCGGGCGGTGCATCGACCGCGATCGGCGCACAGGCCGCCATTGAGGGCATTAAAGAGATTAAACTGTTTAACCGTCAGGATGATTTCTTTAGCAAGGCGCTTGAGTTCGCCAAACGCGTGAATGAAAACACCGACTGTGTGGTGACCGTTATCGATCTGGCCGACCAACAGGCCTTCGCTGAGGCCCTGGCCAGCGCAGACATTTTGACCAACGGCACAAAAGTCGGCATGAAACCACTGGAAAACGAATCCATTGTTAGCGATGAATCGCTGTTACGCCCGGATCTGCTGGTAACCGAATGCGTCTACAATCCGCATATGACCAAGTTACTGCAGCAGGCGCAGCGTGCCGGTTGCAAAACCATTGATGGTTACGGCATGTTGTTATGGCAAGGTGCTGAGCAGTTCAAATTGTGGACCGGGAAAGATTTTCCGCTGGAATACGTTAAGCAGGTTATGGGGTTTGCCGCCTGACGGGCAACAATCTGTGAATTTTTAAAGGGTAATCAATGAAAACCGTAACCGTAAGAAACCTCGTGATTGGCGAGGGTGCGCCGAAGATCATTGTTTCGTTAATGGGTAAAGACATCGCCATGGTAAAAACCGAAGCGCTGGCCTACCGCGACGCGGACTTCGACATCCTGGAATGGCGTGTTGACCATTTTGCCGATGTCTCTTCCATTGACGCGGTGCTGGAAGCGGCCCGCACAATCCGCGACGTGATGAGCGATAAGCCGCTACTTTTCACCTTCCGCAGCGCCAAAGAAGGCGGTGAACAGGCGCTGTCTGTTGCAGACTATATTGCGCTTAACCGTGCGGCGGTGGATAGCGGGCTGGTGGATATGATCGATCTGGAGCTGTTCACCGGCGATGAACAGGTCAAAGCCACCGTCGAGCATGCGCACGCGAAGCAGGTCTTGGTGATTATGTCGAATCATGATTTCCACAAAACACCGGCGGCAGAAGAGATTATCCAGCGGCTGCGTAAAATGCAGGAACTGGGCGCAGATATCCCGAAAATTGCGCTGATGCCACAAAACAAGACGGATGTCCTGACACTGCTTAGCGCTACGCTTGAGATGCAGGAGCACTACGCCGACCGCCCAATCATTACTATGTCGATGGCCAAAACCGGCGTAATTTCGCGACTGGCGGGTGAAGTTTTTGGTTCTGCGGCGACCTTTGGTGCGGTGAAAAAAGCCTCAGCGCCCGGGCAGATCTCGGTTTCAGATTTGCGCAGCGTACTGACCATTTTACATCAGGCTTAATAACAGAATATTTCTGTACTGTTTTAAATACCCCCCTGCCCTGTTATTCATATTATTTTGAATATCGGGCAGACGGTTAGTTATTTTTAAAATAAATAAATTTCTTTTATCGAATAAAACGATAGGCAGCCTTACGCCTGTAACCTGGAGTTTATATGAAACTTAACAGACCTGAACGCATTAACGGTCGGGTGCCGGTATTATCGGCAGCGGATGCAGTTGATTATATTCCTGATGAAGCCACGCTCTGCGTATTAGGCGCCGGCGGCGGTATTCTGGAGGCCACCACATTAATTAGCGCACTGGCCGAAAAATATAAAACCTGCCAAACTCCGCGTAATTTATCGCTAATTAGTCCGACGGGATTGGGCGATCGCGCCGACCGGGGTATTAGCCCGTTGGCACAAGAAGGATTGGTCAAATGGGCGCTATGCGGACATTGGGGGCAATCACCGCGCATTTCCGATTTAGCTGAACAAAATAAAATCGCCGCCTATAACTATCCTCAGGGCGTATTGACGCAAACGCTGCGTGCAGCCGCAGCCCACCAGCCGGGTATTCTGAGTGATATTGGGATCGGCACGTTTGTTGACCCCCGCCAGCAGGGCGGCAAGCTCAATGACGTAACCACCGACGATCTGATCAAACTGGTGGAGATAGACAACAAGGAGTACCTCTACTACAAGGCCATCGCGCCCACCATCGCCTTCATTCGCGCTACCACCTGTGACAGCGAAGGCTACGCCACTTTTGAGGATGAGGTGATGTACCTCGATGCGCTGGTGATTGCCCAGGCCGTGCATAACCACGGCGGCATCGTCATGATGCAGGTACAAAAAATGGTCAAGAAAGCCACCTTACACCCCAAAGCGGTGCGGATCCCGGGCTATCTGGTGGACATCGTGGTGGTTGACCCTGATCAGACCCAACTGTACGGCGGGGCGCCGGTTAACCGTTTTATTTCCGGCGACTTTGTCCTTGATGACAGCCAGCAAATCGCCCTGCCGCTCAACCAGCGCAAACTGGTGGCCAGGCGCGCCCTGTTCGAAATGCGCAAAGGCGCGGTGGGTAACGTGGGGGTCGGTATCGCTGACGGTATTGGTCTGGTTGCTCGTGAAGAAGGCTGCGCCGACGACTTTATTCTGACGGTCGAAACCGGCCCAGTGGGAGGGATAACCTCGCAAGGCATTGCCTTCGGTGCCAACGTTAACACCCGTGCCATTATGGATATGACCACCCAGTTCGATTTCTACCACGGCGGCGGTCTGGATGTATGCTATTTGAGTTTTGCTGAAGTGGACAGCCACGGCAACGTCGGCGTACATAAATTCAATGGCAAGATTATGGGCACCGGTGGATTTATCGATATTAGCGCCACTTCCAAGAAAATTATTTTCTGCGGCACACTCACTGCCGGAAGTCTGAAAACAGACGTCGCCGACGGCAAGCTGAATATTGTCCAGGAAGGTCGGGTGAAAAAATTCGTCAGTGAATTACCTGAAATAACCTTCAGTGGAAAAATTGCTCTCGAACGCGGATTAGAGGTGCGTTACATCACCGAACGTGCCGTCTTTACCTTAAAAGAGGATGGTCTCCATTTGGTAGAAATTGCCCCCGGCGTTTCTTTGCAAAACGATATTCTGGACAAAATGGATTTCGCCCCGGTTATTTCTCCTGAGTTAAAACTGATGGACGAAAGATTATTTATCAATACCCCCATGGGTTTTGTCTTGCCCGACGCAGCCAATTAAAAGGAGTACCCTAATGGACTTTTCGTTAACTGAAGAACAAGAGCTGCTGCTTGCCAGCATTCGCGAACTGATCACCAGCCATTTTCCGGAAGAATATTTCCGCACCTGCGATCAGACCGCCACCTACCCAAAAGAGTTTATGCGCGCCCTTGCGGATAACGGTATTTCGATGCTGGGCGTGCCGGAAGAGTTCGGCGGCATACCGGCAGATTATGTCACCCAGATGCTGGCGCTGATGGAAGTGTCAAAATGCGGCGCTCCGGCATTTTTAATCACTAACGGGCAGTGTATTCACAGCATGCTCCGTTTTGGTTCCGCCGAGCAGTTACGTAAAACGGCGGAAAGCACCATGGAAACCGGTGATCCCGCATATGCGCTGGCGTTAACCGAACCGGGTGCCGGATCTGACAACAACAGTGCCACCACCAGTTACACGCGTAAAAACGGCAAAGTGTATCTCAACGGGCAAAAAACGTTCATTACCGGTGCTAAAGAGTACCCGTACATGCTGGTACTGGCCCGCGACCCGGAGCCAAAAGATCCGAAGAAAGCCTTTACGCTGTGGTGGGTCGATTCCAGTAAACCGGGTATTAAGGTGAACCCGTTGCACAAGATCGGCTGGCACATGTTAAGCACCTGCGAAGTCTACCTCGACGACGTTGAAGTTGACGAAAGCGATAGGGTTGGCGAAGAAGGCATGGGCTTCCTTAACGTAATGTACAACTTCGAAATGGAGCGGCTGATCAACGCCGCACGCAGTACCGGCTTTGCCGAGTGTGCCTTCGAAGATGCCGCGCGTTATGCTAATCAACGAATTGCCTTCGGCAAGCCGATCGGCCACAACCAGATGATCCAGGAAAAACTGGCGTTAATGGCCGTTAAAATCGAAAACATGCGCAATATGGTGTTGAAGGTCGCCTGGCAGGCCGATCAGAAGCAATCACTGAGGACCAGCGCTGCGCTGGCAAAACTGTACTGCGCCCGTACGGCGATGGAAGTGATTGACGACGCGATTCAAATTATGGGAGGACTGGGGTATACCGATGAGGCTCGCGTGTCCCGCTTCTGGCGCGACGTACGCTGTGAGCGCATTGGCGGCGGCACGGATGAAATCATGATTTACGTTGCGGGCCGTCAGATCCTGAAAGATTACCAGAACAAGTAAGCGTTAATGGCCCGGTAGGCGTCAAACTTACCGGGCACGCAGAAAACCGCTAATTAGATCTCCGGCATCAGGCATTCCTGCTCAAGCAGATTGTTTTTAAATTGCTTGCGATACTCGCTGGGCGAGCAGCCTACGTGGCGCTGAAAGAGTTTGGCAAAGTGATCGACATTTTCATATCCCACTCGCCACGAAATTTCTGCCAGTGATGATTCGGTATTGGTCAGAGAAAATTTAGCCTCCGTCATTCGCCGCTGAATAACATAATTAATCGGTGAGATCCGATACTCTTTAGTAAATTCATGACAAATGTAACTAACGCTGGCGCGAAATTTTTTTGACAACTGTTCAAGTGTAATTTTTTCCCGAAAGTTGTTATTTAAATACACCAGCACATCTTTAATTAAGATATCTTTTTTAATATATCCCTGCTCCGAACGGTACGCATTTTTGAAATTTTCATAATACAGCACGGTTAACGCATAGGCGAAAGCTGCGTAAGCCGTCGAGGTCGGGTTATTTTTGCTTCGTGGCAGCATAATACTCAGTTCATTAAAAATACTTTTAATCACCTCCTTTCCCTGTCCGACGCTGATAACCGGGCACGAATGCGCCTGCAGCAGTTGGTTATCCTGCCAGCCGTTAAAGCAGAATCCTGCCAGTGCGCAAGTGTAGGTGGTTGCCGGTGCGCTGCTGTCAGACGCGACCGCATGCAGCCTGCCTTGCTCTATCACCACAATATCGCCGGCGTGGGCAACATACAGTGACGAGTCGATAATGAACCTGGCGACACCTTTTTTGACATAAATGAGCTCGGTTTCATTGTCATGGACATGGTGGCCTGACTCCCAGTTCGGATCGTCGCTGATGACGAAGCGTGAAAACACAGGGGTTTTCCCCTGCTCAAAAAGGGTTTCCATGGCATTATCAAAACATCGTTGATACATGACAACCTCCACCTTAAGACCGGATAATTTTGGATGAATAATAGCGATGAAATAAAGAGACTGAGCATGTTATACAACGTTATTTCACCCTGAAGAAACAAAATTATTGGGGCCTCCTGCAAGATGGTACGCATAGTCAACAGGCATTATCCGCACAGCTTATTAACGTTTTAAAATTAATAAAAAGCATAAATGTTATTATTTAGCCGTCAATTATTCACATAACAGAAACATAAATAATCATATGTTGATTAAAAACATGATGCATTTCGCAATTTTCACATCCTGCGCGTTTTTTCTGTTTATTGCCGCCCCCCATGACGTTTAATCAGCGCTTATCAGTAAAGCGTCCGGTCGACACTTTTTTTTGCAAGATTGTTGGAAACGAAAACAGATTGTCCCGTCGAAAATGCCCCTCACCTGCCGCACACTAATTTCAGTCAACTTTCCCTACTGCCGATAATGACGCTCCCCGTCATCATCTGAACATGATTCACCGGAGATGCCATGAAAATAGTCACCTGCTTTAAGTTGGTCCCTGAAGAACAGGACATTGTCGTTACCCCTGAGCGTTCGCTTAATTTCGACAGAGCCGAAGCCAAAATCAGCCAATTTGACTTAAACGCCATCGAAGCCGCAGCGCAACTGGCTGCAGAAAGTGACGAGATCGTCGCCTTAACGGTTGGCGGCTCGCTGTTGCAAAACTCCAAAGTGCGTAAAGACGTCTTGTCCCGCGGGCCGGACAGCCTGTTTATGGTCCAGGATGCGCAACTGGAACATGCACTGCCCAGAGATACCGCCCAGGCGCTGGCCTGCGCCGCAACAAAAATCGAATGTGACCTGATGTTATTCGGCGAAGGGTCGGGCGATATCTATGCACAGCAGGTGGGCTTGCTGGTAGGCGAACTCCTGCAGTTGCCCGTCGTCAACGCGGTGAGCAAGATTGAACGTCACGGTGAGCGGATTCTGGTCGAGCGCACGCTTGAGAACGAGATCGAAGTGCTTGAACTCCCGCTCCCCGCCGTGCTTTGCGTCACGTCAGATATCAACACGCCGCGTATTCCGTCAATGAAAGCCATTCTTGGCGCCGGGAAAAAAGCCGTCACCCCCTGGCAGGCCAGCGATATTGGCTGGACGCCTGTGCCGCCGTTAGCGGAACTGGTGGCAATAACGGTTCCGCCACAAACCGAGCGTAAACGCATCATTCTGGAAAATGATTCAGCGGACGCCATTGCTGAACTGGCCGACCACCTGAAAAAAGCCCTGAATTAAGCCCAACGGAGAGAAAACATTATGAGTAAATTAGCCAACGTCTGGGTATTTAGCGATAACGCTGAACGCTACGCAGAATTAATGACCGGCGCGCGTCAATGGGGTGAACAGGTCCATATCATTGTGCAAGGTAGCGAGCAGGCAAATCAGGTTCTGCCGCTGGGGGCCGATAGCATTATCGTGCTTGAGCAATCTTCCGGCTTACAGCGCATTGAAAACTATGCCGAAACCTTCACTTCGCTGCTGCAAGATCACAACGGTTTACTGCTGATGCCCGCCACCAAGCGCGCGAAATCCCTTGGCGCGCGTCTGAGCATTCAACTCAATGCGGCGATGGTGAATGACGCCACCTCGGTAAGTCTTGATGCTGGCGCACTGTTCGTTGAACACCGCATGTATGGCGGTCTGGCATTCGGTAAAGAAAAACTCAATAGCGCGCTGGCCATAATCACGCTTGCATCCGGCGTACTGGAGTCGAGCGAGGCCAACCCGGCACACACCTGCCCTGTTACCGCTGCGCCGTACATCCCCCCTCGCCATGAAATTATGTGTCAGGAGCGTCGCGCCAAACCCCTGAGCAGCGTGGATCTCAGCAAAGCCAAACGCGTGGTGGGCGTCGGCCGCGGTCTGGTGGCACAAGCCGATCTGGAGATGGTACATAAACTGGCGGCCGTGCTGGGCGCAGAGGTCGGTTGTTCCCGCCCGATTGCTGAAGGCGAAAACTGGATGGAGCGCGAACGCTACATTGGCGTTTCCGGCGTGTTGCTGAAATCTGACCTGTACCTGACGCTGGGCATCTCCGGACAAATCCAGCATATGGTCGGCGGTAATGGTGCAAAAGTCATCGTCGCCATCAACAAAGATAAAAAAGCGCCGATCTTTAATTATGCCGATTACGGCCTGGTGGGCGATATCTACAAAGTTGTGCCGGCCCTGATCGAACAGTTAAGCCGCTAACCCCCCTCATTTAATCCACATCTCCCGCTGCGCTCGCGGCGGGAAGGGAGCATAAGCATGTCAGATGAAAAATTTGATGCCATTGTGGTTGGTGCTGGCGTGGCGGGAGCGGTCGCTGGCTACGTAATGGCAAAAGCCGGACTGGACGTACTGGTCATCGAGCGCGGAAACCGTGCGGGCAGTAAGAACATGACCGGCGGGCGTCTCTATGCACACAGCCTTGAAAGCATCATGCCAGGATTTGCCGAGGAAGCGCCTGTCGAACGCAAAGTGACGCGCGAAAAAATCTCTTTTCTAACCGAAGAAAGCGCCGTCACGCTCGATTTTCATGGTGAAAAAAACACGGCCGCAACGCAGGATTCGTACACGGTTTTACGCAGCCGTTTTGACCCGTGGCTAATGGATAAAGCCGAACAGGCCGGCGCGCAGTTTATTCCAGGCGTACGCGTCGATGCATTACTCCGCGAAGGTAATAAGGTTACGGGCGTTCAGGCCGGTGACGATGTTCTGGAGGCTAACATCGTCATCCTCGCTGACGGCGTCAACTCCCTACTCGGTCGCTCGCTCGGCATGGTCCCGCCCGCTTCAGCACACCACTACGCCGTCGGCGTTAAAGAGTTGATTGGCTTGCCGCCCGCGGTCATTGCAGACCGTTTCAATCTTTCGGGCAACGACGGCGCAGCCTGGCTGTTTGCCGGTTCCCCGTCAAACGGCTTGATGGGCGGTGGTTTTCTGTACACCAATCAGGATTCAATTTCTCTGGGCCTGGTTTGTGGGCTGGGCGATATCGCCCACGCAACGAAGAGCGTTCCACAAATGCTGGAAGACTTTAAGCAGCATCCAACCATTCGTCCGCTGATTGCCGGGGGTGAACTGCTGGAATATTCAGCGCATATGGTGCCAGAAGGCGGCCTGGCAATGGTGCCTAAACTGGTCGATGACGGTGTGATGATCGTCGGCGATGCCGCCGGGTTCTGCCTGAATCTGGGGTATACGATCCGCGGCATGGATTTGGCCATTGCCTCCGCAGAGGCGGCGGCGAAAACGGCTATCGCGGCGAAAGAACGCCGGGATTTCTCCGCCAACAGCTTGATGGAATACAAGCGCTCCCTCGAGCAGGGTTGCGTCATGCATGAGTTACAGCATTTTCGCAAGATCCCGGCACTGATGGAAAACCCACGTCTGTTCACCCAGTACCCGCGCATGGTGGCGGATATTATGAGCGAAATATTCACCGTTGACGGACGTCCGACGCCCCCAATGCGCAAAAGGATCATGCCCCATGTAAAACGCATTGGGTTAATGAACTTACTGAAAGACGGCATTAAGGGAGCGACCGCGTTATGAACCAGGACAACACCGTGAACGTTGACGTCAAGCTGGGCGTCAATAAATTCAACGTTGATGAAGGACATCCGCACATTATTCTGGCCACCCACCCGGATCTGAACGAGTTTCGCAAACTGCTCTATGCCTGCCCCGCCGGACTGTACAAGCAGGACGAGGCCGGAAATATCCATTTTGATTCCGCCGGATGTCTGGAGTGCGGAACCTGTCGGGTGCTGTGCGGCGAAACAATACTTGAACAATGGACGTACCCGCTCGGCACTTTTGGCATCGATTTTCGTTATGGATAACGGATATTGCCAGTTGCAGGCCGGATAAGGCCCAGTCGCCGTCCGGCAAGACGTATGCCGCAATCATCCAGGGACAAAGCAATGAGTGTCAGATTAACGTTTAACGCCGAGCGTCGTCATGCCTGGCGACAGCAAGGACTGTGGGGTGATGCCTCACTGGGCGATTACTGGAGCCAGACCGCCCGAGCCGTACCGGATAAAATTGCCGTGGTCGATAATCACGGCGATGCCTACACCTACGCCGCACTCGACCGCGCCGCCAGCAGCCTGGCCACCTGGTTTTTAGCCAGCGGCATTCAACCCGGCGATCGTGTGGCCTTCCAGTTGCCGGGCTGGTGTGAATTTACCGTGATTTATCTGGCTTGCCTGAAAACTGGTGCCGTTTCCGTACCGCTACTGCCTGCCTGGCGCGAAGCAGAGCTGGTATGGGTGCTAAACAAATGCAAGGCGAAGCTCTTCTTTGCGCCAACCCTGTTTAAACAGACTCGCCCGGTGGATCTGATCCTGCCCTTACAGAATCAGTTGCCGCACCTGCAACAAATTATTGCCGTGGATAAACTGGCCCCAGCAACTGCTTCGCTGGCGCTAAGCCAGCTTCTGACCTACCCCCCGTTAACCCACACCGTTAGCGTGCACGCCGACGCGTTAGCCGCCGTGCTGTTCACTTCCGGCACAGAGGGTATGCCAAAAGGAGTAATGCTGACTCATAACAATATTCTCGCCAGCGAACGCGCCTACTGCGCCCGCCTTAACCTCAACTGGCAGGATGTTTTTTTAATGCCTGCACCGCTGGGGCACGCCACCGGTTTTCTGCACGGTGTCACGGCCCCCTTTTTAATCGGCGCACGCAGCGTGCTGCTGGATATTTTTACCCCAACAGCCTGTCTTGAACTACTGGAGCAACAGCGCTGTACCTGCGTCCTCGGCGCCACGCCCTTCGTCTATGACATGCTGTGCTGCGTGGAAAAACGGCCTTACGACCTCTCATCGTTACGCTTTTTCTTATGCGGGGGCACCACCATTCCGCAGAAAATTGCCCGCGAGTGTCAGCAGCGCGGCATTAAGTTGTTAAGTGTTTACGGCTCGACCGAAAGCTCACCGCATGCAGTGGTGAATCTCGATGATTCGCTTTCCCACATGATGAATACCGACGGCTACGCCGCTGCGGGCGTTGAAATTAAAGTGGTTGACGAGGCACGTAATACGCTGCCACCTGGCGTGGAGGGCGAAGAAGCCTCGCGCGGGCCGAACGTGTTTATGGGCTACCTTGATGAACCCGAAATGACTGCCAGAGCACTGGATCAAGACGGCTGGTACTACAGCGGTGACTTATGCCGCATGGACGAGGCGGGCTACATTAAGATTACCGGACGTAAGAAAGATATTATCGTGCGCGGTGGCGAAAATATCAGCAGCCGTGAGGTCGAGGACATTTTATTGCAGCATCCGCGTATTCACGATGCCTGCGTGGTGGCGATGCCGGACGAGCGTTTAGGGGAAAGGTCGTGCGCTTACGTAGTGCTTAAACCGCCACATCACTCGCTGTCGCTGGAATCGGTGGTGGCCTTCTTTAGCCGTAAGCGGGTAGCAAAATACAAATATCCAGAACATCTGGTGATTGTCGATAAATTACCACGCACCGCCGCCGGTAAAATTCAGAAGTATCAACTTCGTCAGGATATTATTCAGCGCCTGAGCAAGGTATGAATGCCGGATGGCGACGCTCTCGCGCCTTATCCGGCCTACGAATAATGCTGACCGTAGGCCGATAGGGCATTTAAGCCGCCATCCGGCAGGGTATTACTTGTTCAGTTCCGCAAGGCTCAGCCAGGTCTGTACGACGGTGTCCGGGTTCAGCGACAGACTGTCGATCCCCTCTTCCATCAGCCAGGCCGCGAAGTCTTCGTGGTCAGAGGGGCCCTGACCGCAAATACCCACGTACTTACCCTGTTTCTTGGCCGCGCGAATCGCCATCGACAGCAGCGCTTTCACCGCGTCGTTACGCTCATCAAACAGTTCAGACACCACGCCGGAATCACGGTCCAGACCCAGCGCCAGCTGCGTCATGTCGTTCGAGCCGATAGAGAAACCGTCGAAGTACTCAAGGAACTGCTCAGCCAACAAGGCGTTGGATGGGATCTCACACATCATGATAATCTTCAGCCCGTTTTCACCGCGCTTCAGACCCTGACGAGCCAGCTCTTCCACCACTGCCTTGGCCTGCGCCACGGTACGCACAAACGGCACCATCACTTCAACGTTAGTCAGTCCCATCTCGTTGCGCACACGTTTCACCGCGTCACATTCGAGTGCGAAGCAGTCGCGGAAGCTGTCTGCCACGTAACGGCCTGCCCCGCGGAAGCCCAGCATCGGGTTCTCTTCATGCGGCTCGTAACGCTCGCCGCCGACCAGGTTGGCATACTCGTTGGACTTAAAGTCTGACATCCGCACAATGACGCGTTTTGGATAGAACGCCGCACCCAGCGTCGCGATCCCTTCGGTCAGACGACCGACGTAGAATTCACGCGGCGAATCAAAACCTTTCATCATTCCGCGGATTTCGTTTTGCAGTTCCGGCGTCTGGTCATCAAATTCCAGCAGCGCGCGAGGATGCACGCCAATCATGCGGTTGATGATAAATTCCAGACGCGCCAGCCCGACACCTTCGTTTGGCAGGCAAGCGAAGTCGAATGCACGGTCCGGGTTACCGACGTTCATCATCACCTTCAACGGCAGGTCCGGCATCGTTTCGACGCTGGAACTCTTAACGCTAAAGTCGAGCATATCGGCATACACGTAGCCGGTGTCACCTTCGGCACAGGAGACGGTCACATTCTCGCCTTCCGTGATGCGATCGGTTGCATCACCACAGCCTACTACCGCCGGGATCCCCAGTTCACGGGCGATGATTGCCGCGTGACAGGTACGACCACCACGGTTGGTGACAATCGCCGCCGCTTTTTTCATGATCGGTTCCCAGTCCGGGTCGGTCATGTCAGTAACCAGCACGTCACCAGGTTCAATGCGGTTCATTTCGCTGATGTCATGAATGACTTTTACCGGACCCGCACCGATGCGGTGGCCGATAGCACGGCCTTCAGCAATGATTTTGCCCTGCGCATGCAGCGTATAACGCTCCATCACCTGGCCGCGAGAACGAACGGTTTCCGGACGCGCCTGCACAATAAACAGCTTGCCGGTGTGACCGTCTTTCGCCCATTCAATGTCCATCGGACGACCGTAGTGCTTCTCGATTTGCACCGCCTGCTTCGCCAGTTCCTGCACTTCCTCGTTCGTCAGTGAGAAAATATCGCGCTGTTCCTGCGGCACATCTTCGATCGTCACCTGTTTGCCGTGTTCCTGGGTCGGCGCGTAGATCATGCGGATTTTTTTCGAACCCATGGTGCGACGCACGATAGCCGGACGGTTAGCCGCCAGGGTCGGTTTGTGCACATAGAATTCATCCGGGTTAACGGCACCCTGCACCACCATTTCGCCCAGGCCCCATGCAGAGGTGATAAACACCACCTGATCGAAGCCAGATTCTGTGTCGATAGAGAACATGACGCCCGAAGAGGCCAGATCGGATCGCACCATCCGCTGAACGCCAGCAGAAAGCGCTACGCCACGGTGGTCATAACCCTGGTGCACACGGTAAGAAATTGCACGGTCGTTAAACAGCGAAGCAAAGACGTGCTTGATGGCCACCAGCACGGCATCAAAGCCCTGGACGTTGAGGAACGTTTCCTGCTGACCGGCAAATGAAGCATCAGGCATATCTTCTGCAGTGGCGGAGGAGCGCACGGCAAAAGAGGCATGGGCATCGTCCGCGGAAAGCTGCGCGTAGGCATCACGGACGGCATTTTCCAGCTCAGGCTGGAAAGGAGTGTCGATAATCCACTGGCGGATCTGCGCCCCGGCTTTGGCAAGCTCGGTGACATCGTCAATATCCGTTTTATCCAGCAGTTCATAAATGCGCTGGTTTACACCGCTTTGCTCCAGAAACAGGTTAAACGCATCGGCGGTCGTTGCAAAACCATTCGGTACGGAAACACCCATACCTGAAAGGTTAGTAATCATTTCACCCAGGGAGGCATTTTTGCCTCCAACTCTGTCTACATCATTCATGCCGAGTTGGTTATACCAAAGCACCAGCGGTGACGAGCCATTGTTGGACATCGAACAATCCTTATATATGAACGAGGTTAGGAAACTCAATTTTGCGTAATTATCTTGGCATATTTACCGCGGCGAAAAAAACGGTGAATCGTTCAAGCAACTTTATTTTTTATTTTTTCAGATTGTTTCCGCATTTGCGCAAACCCACGAGCGGCACGGGATCACCACAAAAACAGTCGGTCTAAACATTCGTTCCGAAAAATGAAATGTACTTTTCAGTAAATATAAAAATACCGTTTCATTTTATAAAATGGCGACAACAATATTCGCTTCTGACGCATTTTAATTTATGCTTTCAGAGAATTATATCTGCCCCCAGGATGAGCAAAATGGATAATGCTGTTGATCGTCACGTATTTTATATTTCTGATGGCACGGCCATCACCGCAGAGGTATTGGGCCACGCAGTGATGTCGCAATTTCCGGTTACGATCAGCAGTATTACGCTGCCGTTTGTTGAAAATGAGAGCCGCGCCCGCGCGGTGAAAGACCAGATTGACGCCATTTACCAGCAAACGGGCGTACGCCCGTTAGTGTTCTACTCCATTGTCTTGCCGGAGATTCGCGCAATCATTTTGCAAAGCGAGGGCTTCTGTCAGGATATCGTCCAGGCGCTGGTCGCACCGCTGCAACATGAGATGAAACTCGACCCGACTCCAATCGCTCATCGCACGCACGGACTGAATCCCGGCAACCTCAATAAGTACGACGCACGCATTGCCGCCATTGATTACGCCCTCGCCCACGATGACGGTATTTCGTTGCGCAACCTCGATCAGGCGCAGGTTATTTTGCTCGGCGTCTCCCGCTGCGGTAAAACGCCAACCAGCCTGTATCTGGCGATGCAGTTTGGCATTCGGGCGGCGAACTACCCCTTTATTGCCGATGATATGGATAACCTGGTACTGCCCGCGTCGCTAAAACCGCTGCAACACAAACTTTTTGGTCTGACCATTGATCCGGAACGTCTGACGGCGATCCGCGAGGAGCGTAGAGAAAACAGTCGTTATGCCTCGCTGCGTCAGTGCCGCATGGAAGTAGCCGAAGTTGAAGCGTTATACCGTAAAAACAAGATCCCATGGCTCAACAGTACCAACTATTCGGTAGAAGAAATTGCCACCAAGATCCTCGATATTATGGGACTAAATCGCCGCATGTACTAGAATGCTAGTGCAATGGTTCATTTTTTGTTAGCATAAACTTTGGCTTGCGAGGTGTGACACGCCTCGCACTTGAAATCAGCAGGGATTGGTTTATCGTGATGCGCATCACTTCCCGGTAGTCCTGCCGTTGAAGCAACAAATTTCTGAGACACGTAATGAACCGAACTGATGAACTCCGTACTGCGCGTATTGACAATCTGGTCACTCCCGCTGAGCTGGCGCAACGGCATCCTGTGTCGTCCTCTGTCGCTCATCACGTGACGGATTCCCGACGCCGGATAGAAAAAATACTGAATGGCGAAGATCCTCGTTTGCTGGTGATCGTGGGTCCCTGCTCGATTCACGACCTCGATGCGGCCCTGGAGTACGCCACGCGCTTGCAGACGCTGCGCACCCAACACCAGGCACGCCTGGAAATCGTGATGCGGACCTATTTTGAAAAACCGCGCACCGTCGTCGGCTGGAAAGGCTTAATTTCCGACCCGGACCTGAACGGCAGCTACCGCGTCAACCACGGCATTGAGCTGGCGCGTAAACTCCTGCTACAGGTCAACGAGCTGGGGGTCCCTACGGCCACCGAATTCCTCGATATGGTCACCGGCCAGTTTATTGCCGATCTGATCAGCTGGGGCGCTATCGGCGCACGTACTACCGAAAGCCAGATCCACCGTGAAATGGCCTCTGCGCTGTCCTGCCCGGTTGGGTTTAAAAACGGGACGGATGGTAATACGCGTATCGCCGTCGATGCGATTCGCGCTTCCCGCGCCAGCCATATGTTCCTCTCACCGGATAAAACCGGTCAGATGACCATCTATCAGACCAGCGGCAACCCGTACGGGCATATCATCATGCGCGGTGGTAAAAAGCCGAATTACTTTGCAGAAGATATTGCCGCCGCCTGCGATACGCTGCATGAATTTTCGCTGCCGGAGCATCTGGTCGTCGATTTCAGCCACGGCAATTGCCAGAAGCAGCATCGCCGCCAGCTGGAAGTGTGTGATGACGTCTGTCAGCAAATTCGCAATGGCTCAACGGCCATTGCCGGGATTATGGCAGAAAGTTTCCTGCGCGAAGGGACACAAAAAATCGTCAGCGGTCAGCCGCTGGTCTACGGTCAGTCCATAACCGACCCCTGCCTGAATTGGGAAGATACCGAACTGCTGGTCGAAAAACTCGCGGCTGCGGTGGATAGCCGCTTCTAACTTTTTCGCCGGGTAGCATATGTTACCCGGTGACAATCCCTTGTTTTCCTCCTGTTTTTTCCTCTTTTTTGCTCAAAAATCGCTCTCGTCACAATTTTTTCACAAAAAGGCTTGCCGCAAATTTTTACTTTGATGATAATGATTATCATTGTTACATTGATTGTTATTTTTAAACACTATGTCACGTATGGATAACACAACGGCAACGCCTGCAAAAAAGAAGACACCACCCCCTACCCCCGTCGCTGAGCGTCGAATTGACAGCAAAAGCCTACTGGGCAATGAGGGACGTGTGATCATTGAGCATGACGGGCAGCATTACCTGCTGCGCCAGACCCATGCCGGAAAACTAATTTTAACGAAATAACCCCACACATTTCGCCAGCCACCCAGGTTATCCCCAGGCAGCCAGCGCTTTTCGAGTTTCTTATGGAGAGTTGCTATGCCTTACCTGCACACCGCGAGGATGCGCCCATCGCTGTTGGCGCTGGCGATCGTCTGCAGTCTTCCTGGCGCCGCCTACGCGGCGGTTGAAGACATGACCGTTACCGCGACCGGCAATGCTCGCAGCGCCTTTGAAGCACCGATGATGGTCAGCGTCATCGACGCGACGGCCCCGGAAAATCAAACCGCCAGCTCCGCCGCAGACCTGCTGCGCAGGGTCCCCGGCCTGACTCTTGACGGCACCGGTCGCACCAACGGCCAGGACGTCAATCTGCGCGGCTACGACCGACGCGGCGTGCTGGTACTGGTTGACGGCGTCCGTCAAGGCACTGACACCGGACACCTCAACAGCACCTTCCTCGATCCTGCCCTCATCAAGCGGATTGAAGTGGTGCGCGGCCCGTCCGCGCTGCTGTACGGCAGCGGCGCGCTGGGCGGCGTCATTGCCTATGAGACGGCGAATGCCAGCGATCTACTGGGCGCGGGAAAAAACAGCGGGTATCGCGTGTTCGGTACCGCTGCCACGGGGGATCACAGCCTCGGGATGGGTGTCAGCACGTATGGCCGCACCGATACGCTGGACGGACTGCTGTCCTGGTCCAGCCGTGACCGGGGTGACCTCCGTCAGAGTAACGGCACCACCGCGCCGAACGACGAAGCGATTAATAATATGCTGGCGAAAGGCAGCTGGAAAATTGACAACGCCCAGACGTTGGCCGGCTCACTGCGCTATTATAACAACGATGCACGGGAACCTAAAAACCCGCAGGCCAGTGACGCGGACAGCAGCAATCCGATGACCGACCGTTCGACGATCCAGCGCGATGCCCAACTGACCTACTCGGTAGCCCCGGCGGATAATGACTGGCTGAATGCCGATGCGCGCATTTACTGGTCTGAAGCGCGCATTAACGCACAAAACCCGGATGCCACCGGCGAGTTTCGTAAGCAAACCACCACAGGTGGGAAGATTGACAACCGTACGCGCCTGTTTAGCGACACCTTTGCCGCGCATCTGCTGACATATGGCGGCGAGTACTATCGTCAGGAGCAAAAACCAGCGGGAGCCACTACCGGTTTCCCACAGGCGAAAATTGATTTCAGCTCCGGCTGGCTACAGGACGAAATCACCCTGCGTGACCTGCCGGTGACCTTGCTGGGCGGCACGCGTTATGACTCTTACCGCGGTAGCAGCGACGGTTACGCAGATGTCGATGCCGATAAATGGTCGTCCCGCGCAGGAATGACCGTAACCCCAACCGACTGGCTGATGCTGTTTGGATCTTACGCCCAGGCCTTCCGTGCGCCAACCATGGGCGAAATGTACAACGATGCGAAACACTTCTCCATCGGTCGCTTCTACACCAACTACTGGGTACCTAATCCGAATCTGCGCCCGGAAACCAACGAAACGCAGGAGTATGGTTTTGGTCTGCGCTTTGACGATTTGCTGCTGGCGAACGATGCCCTTGAATTTAAAGCCAGCTATTTTGACACGAAAGCGAAAGACTATATCTCCACCCGCGTCGATTTCGCCGCCGCAACGACGATGTCCTACAACGTTGCTAACGCCAAAATCTGGGGCTGGGACGTGATGACAACTTATTCCACCGATCTGTTCAGCCTGGATCTGGCCTATAACCGCACGCGCGGCAAAGACACCGACACCGGTGAATATATTTCCAGCATTAACCCGGACACCATCACCAGCAAGCTAAACGTGCCTGTCGCGCACAGCGGTTTCTCAGTTGGCTGGCTCGGTACCTTTGCCGACCGTTCAACCCATATCAGCAACAGCTACACTAAACAGCCCGGCTATGCGGTCAACGACTTCTATGTCAGCTACCAGGGGCAGCAGGCGCTGAAAGGCATGACCACCACGCTGGTGCTGGGTAACGCCTTTGACAAAGCGTACTGGTCGCCGCAGGGCATTCCACAAGATGGACGCAACGGCAAAATTTTCGTGAGTTATCAGTGGTAATCACTTTGCCCCGGACACCGGGGCAGCAATCGGAAAGGAAGAGGCAATGAATTACTACACCCGCTGGCTGGAACTGAAAAAAGAACATCCTGGCAAATACGCCCGTGACATCGCAGGTCTGCTGCATATCAGCGAAGCTGAACTGACCTTTGCGCGCGTTGGTCATGACGCCTGGCGCCTGCGCGGTGAGGTGCGCGAGATCCTCAGTGCACTGGAGGCCGTGGGCGAAACCAAATGCATTTGTCGCAATGAATACGCGGTGCATGAAGTTATTGGCGCGTTTACGAATCAACACCTGAACGGCCATGCTGGGCTCATTCTAAATCCGCGCGCCCTCGATCTGCGCCTGTTCTTGAATCAATGGGCCTGCGCATTTCACATCAGCGAGAACACCGCTCACGGCGAGCGCCAGAGCATCCAGTTTTTCGATAGTCAGGGCGACGCGTTGCTAAAGGTCTACACCACGCAGCATACCGATATTGCTGCCTGGGGCTCGCTGCTGACCCGTTTCATCTTTGCGGAAAACCCACCGCTGATGCTGCAAACACTCGAAACCGCCGTTACTGGCGTTAACGCAGACGCTACGGCGGTAGATGCAGAGTGGCGCACCATGACCGATGTGCACCAGTTTTTTGGCCTGCTGAAACGCCACAACCTAACCCGTCAGCAGGCCTTTCGCCTGGTGGGTGACGATCTGGCCTGCAAAGTGGCGAACAGTGCGGTGGCCCAATTGCTGGAAACTGCACGTCAGGATGGCAACGAAATTATGGTATTTGTCGGCAACCGCGGCTGCGTGCAGATTTTTACCGGCGTGGTAGAAAAATTGGTGCCAATGAAAGGCTGGCTGAATATTTTCAACCCGACCTTTACGCTGCATCTGCTGGAAGAGACCGTCGCCGAGACGTGGGTCACGCGTAAGCCGACCGCTGACGGTCACGTCACCAGCCTGGAACTGTTTGCCGCAGACGGTACGCAAATCGCCCAGCTGTATGGGCAGCGTACGGAGGGCGAGCCAGAACAGAAGCAATGGCGTACGCAAATCGACGCGTTAGCACCGAAAGGGCTGGCCGCATGAAGATACTGTGGGTCCTGATGGCGTTTCTGCCGCTGACGGCTCAGGCCGCGCCCGAAGAGAAAGTGGTCGCCCTCGGCGGTGACGTGACAGAGATTGTCTTCGCGCTGGGCGCGCAGTCATCCCTTGTGGCGCGGGATAGCACCAGCCAGTGGCCGGCGGCGGCAACGGCATTGCCGGACGTGGGCTATTTACGTCAGCTCAATGCCGAAGGGATCCTGGCCACCCGCCCTACGCTGGTTTTGGCCAGCGCGCAGGCGCAGCCCTCATTGGCGCTTGAACAGCTCAAGCAAAGTCAGGTCAACGTTGTTACGGTGCCGGCAGGTAATGCGCTTAGCGTGATTGATGAGAAAGTCCGGGTGATTGCACAGGCAACCCATCGTCAGGCTCAAGGCGAGGCGCTACGCCAAACCCTACGCCAGGCGCTGGCTGAACTGCCCTCCTCGGAACTCAACAAACGCGTGCTGTTCATTCTCAATCACGGCGGAATGACCGCCATGGCGGCCGGACAGCAAACCGGAGCCGATGCAGCCATTCGTGCCGCAGGTTTGCGCAACGCTATGCAAGGGTTTACCCGTTACCAACCCTTGTCTCAAGAAGGAGTGATTGCCAGTCAGCCCGATCTGGTGGTGATTTCCCAAGACGGCGTCAACGCGATGGGGGGTGAAGATAATCTGTGGACGCTGCCGGGACTGGCGCAAACGCCCGCTGGTCGTAATAAGCAGGTGTTGCAGATTGACGATATGGCATTGCTGGGTTTTAGCGTGCGTACGCCGCAGGCCATCCAGCAACTGCGTGCCAAAGCGGAGCAATTGCCCTGATGCCCTGGCGTATCACCTGCTCTTTGTGGATGCTGGCCGCTACGCTGGTCGTGATGACGATTGTGGCCACCGGTTTTGGCGCATTGCGTCTGCCGGTAAGCCTTTTCTGGCGCGAGGGAGATGGCGCGCTGCGTCAAATCTGGCTCACTATTCGACTACCGCGCGTGCTGCTGGCACTGGTGATTGGCGGTTCACTGGCGCTGGCGGGCTGTGTGATGCAGGGGTTGTTTCGCAATCCACTTGCCGATCCGGGCCTGTTGGGGATCAGTAGCGGAGCCGCCTGCGCCGTCGCATTGTGGGTAGTATTACCGGTCACCTTACCGGCGCTGCTGATGCTGTATGCCCCGATGCTGGCGGCATTTCTCGGCGCACTCGCCACCACCGGAGTGATTTTTATCCTCAGTCAACAGCGCGACGGTTCGCTTTCACGCCTGTTGCTGGTGGGTATTGCCATCAATGCATTGTGCGGAGCTGCGGTCGGCGTGTTGTCGTGGGTCAGCAATGATGCGCAACTGCGCCAGTTGTCGCTGTGGGGGATGGGCAGTCTGGGAACAGCGCAGTGGTCAACACTGTTGGCGGTCACTTCGCTGATGCTGCCCACGGTGCTTTTCATCTGGCGTTTAGCCCCGACGCTGAATCTGCTGCAGCTCGGAGAGGAAGACGCGCACTATCTTGGCGTGGATGTCCGTCGGGTGCAGTGCATTTTACTGCTATGCAGCGCACTGTTAGTAGCCGCAGCCGTCGCGGTCTGCGGCGTAATTGGTTTTATCGGTTTGGTTATCCCTCATTTGATACGCATGTGGCTTGGTAGCGATCATCGGGCGGTGATCCCAGGTTCTGTATTGGCGGGGGCATGTTTACTGTTGATCGCCGACACCCTCGCGCGAACAGCGGTTTCGCCCGCTGAGATGCCGGTGGGTCTGTTGACCAGTATTCTCGGTGCGCCGTGGTTTTTGTGGCTTATTTTTCGTCAGCGAGGTCCGCATGGCTGAACATTTCATCGCCGAAAATCTGTACTATCATGTGGCGGATCGTTCGGTGATTCGCGACGTGTCACTGACGCTGACAAAGGGTGAACTGGTGGCGTTGATCGGCCCAAATGGTGCGGGAAAGTCCACGCTGCTGCGCCTGCTGACCGGCTTTCTGACACCGACAGCCGGGCGCTGCTTACTGAACGGAAAACCGCTGAATGACTGGCGTATACAGAGTCTGTCTCGCCATCGCGCAGTCATGCGGCAACAAACACAGATAGGCTTTGACTGGCAGGTCGAAGCCGTGATCGCCATGGGGCGAGCGCCCTGGACCCAACGACCAGAACCGGCGCTTATTGCTCAGGTGATGGCGATGACCGGATGTACACCGCTAGCTGGCAGGCACTACGCCGCGCTTTCCGGCGGCGAGCAGCAACGAGTACAGCTTGCCCGTGCGCTGGCGCAGTTGTGGTGCGACGGCGCGCCGCGCGGCTGGCTATTCCTTGATGAACCTACTTCAGCGTTAGATCTCTACCACCAGCAGCAGCTGTTACGTTTGTTAACGTCGCTAACGGCTGCGGGGGAGTTACACGTATGCGTAGTCCTTCACGATCTCAATCTTGCCGCGCTGTGGGCCGACAAAATTATCTTGCTCCATGACGGACATATTGTCTCTCAGGGGACGCCGGAAGCCGTATTAAAGGCCAATGAGCTGATGCGCTGGTACGGCGCCCAGCTTCACATTGGCCTGCATCCGGCTAACGCCTCGCCGCAGGTTTTTCTCGCCCGTTAGCTTGAACAACTGACTTCCAGCCGCTTACCCCAGTCTGGCGGACGGCTGACATAGTCATCATCCCTGTCGGCATACGGCGTGCGCAACGCAATGTGTAAGCGATGCAGTTCAGCGTAATCCCCCTGCTCTGCCTGGCTAATTGCCCGCTGCGCCAGCCAGTTGCGTAACACCATTGCCGGGTTGGCAGCTTTCATTTGCGCCTGTCTTACTTCGTCCGCCACGTTATCCTGTTGCAAACGTGAACGATAGCGCGCAAACCAGTCATCAAATGCTGCGCGGTCGATAAACTCATCGCGCAACGGCGAAGACACACTATGTTGCTCCGTCTGACTCAGCATACGAAACGTTCGCGTAAAATCGCTTCTTTCCCGTGCCATCAGGCTAAACAGTTCGCTGAGCAATTCGTTATCGTTTTTTTGCTCGCTAAAGAAGCCCAACTTTTGTCGCATCCGCTGCCCATAACGGGTCAGCAGCGCCAGTTGATAGTTATCCAGCGCGTCATTGAGTGCGTCGGCCGCAATAAACGGCGACAGGGTTTGCGCCAGCCGCTGCAAATTCCACAGCGCGGCAGCTGGTTGATTATCGAAACTGTATCGCCCCTGGTGATCCGAATGATTACAGATAAAATCAGGCACATAGTCATCCAGAAAACCGAAGGGACCGTAGTCCATCGTCAGCCCCAGAATCGACATGTTGTCGGTGTTCATCACCCCGTGCGCAAACCCTACCGTCTGCCAGTCGGCAATTAAGGTCGCGGTGCGCGTGACCACGTCCTGAAACCACCGTTGATATTTATCCGCCTCGTCCTGCCAGTGCGGCCAATAATAGCGAATCGCAAAATCGGCCAGTTGACGTACTTTTTCCGGTTCACGACGATAGTAGAAGTGTTCAAAGTGACCAAAGCGCATATGACTTTGCGCCACGCGAATCAGCATCGCCCCGGCTTCTACCGTTTCGCGGTAGACCGGCGTGTCGCTGGTGACTACCGACAGCGCTCGCGTCGTGGGGATCCCGAGATAATGCATGGCTTCGCTGGCCAGACTTTCGCGGATCGTCGAACGCAGTACCGCACGCCCGTCTCCCATGCGCGAATATGGCGTAAGTCCCGCGCCTTTCAGATGCCAGTCAAGCGTCGAGCCATCGGCGAGCAGCTGTTCGCCCAGCAGGATCCCGCGTCCGTCACCCAACTGCCCTGCCCAAACACCAAACTGATGTCCGCTATAGACCTGCGCCAACGGCGACATGCCGGGAAGCAGCGTTTCACCGCCGCAAACGCCTGCGTTATTTTCACTATTAAACAACGTAGCCGGGATCCCTGATTGCTCAGCAAGCATATCGTTATGCCAAATTACGCGCGCATTTTTCAGGGGAGTAGGCGAAAGTGCCGTATAGGTTGCTGGCAATTCATCACGCCAGCGGGTGGTAAAAGACAGGGTCATAGGGCCTCCTGCCTCTAGTGTAGACTGTTAACGAACGGTTAAACACCGGCAAATGCAAGGGTTATCCTTGCATCAATGAGGTTATCTGCGCGGGTAAGACAGCTGGCCATAGCGCACCCTGCATGGCGCTGAATCCCAGGGGCAATACCCGTTCGAGCATCTCCTGCGTATCAATGCCGCTGATGATTATTGATTCGCAGTCTGGGGATATTTGTGCCTGAATGGCGCGCATAAAAGGCTCAAACGAATTTTGCGTAATACGTTGTTGAATAAAGTGTTTATCCAGTACGACACGTTTGAACAGGCCATCAAAAATTGCACGCGTGGATATGCCTGGCGCGCCGAAGTTAGTCAAGACTAATGAAAATCGCGCCGCTAATGCCGCCAGTATTGGATTTTCTTTACCCTTGTTTAACTCGGGAAAACTTTCATTAATGGTTAATTCAATAAATGAAAATCGTTCAATACGCGAAGCATATTCTGCATCTAATAATAAAGTATTAGCGACTGCTGGAGTTAAATTAAGCCACGCAGAAATGTTGCGTTGAATAAAAAAATGTTGGCATGTTTCGATTAATTCGAGTTTTTCGCTAAATAAACGACGCTGCTCATCGTCCGACATCCGAGGTATGACCAACCCTGATGGCATATGCACTACGCCGTCAGGACTAACAAAATGGGTGATGATGTCTACGTATTTAAGATCGCCTCCTGCACTTCTCGCAGGAAGAAAAGAGAACTCAGAATGATAAAGATTATCCAGTGAAACTATCATTGTGCCAGCCCCGCTGCATGGGTGTAATCCGGCATCCTGTAGCAAAGGATGGAAAAATACGTCACATCAGATGCAAATTGAGGCTCTTTCATTTTTCCCTTTTTAGCCAGTAAATCGAATCCTTTTTTTTAGCTTATCCTGATTATAAGCTAATATCCAGCTTTGTACTTTTTAATAACTCGGCATAAATCATATTTTTAGCAAAATACTCTCTTAATGCACAGGGTTATTGTCAGTGCAGCAGCTGAAGTGAAAGTTGACTTTAAATGGCGATGATGGAGCTGCTTCATACATGACCAGCCCCATCACCCGGGAGATTTAAATACGTCGCGCCTGCCAGAAATTTTTACGCCAGTAGACATTATCAAGCGAGGAGCGCATCACGCCACGACTGGTGGAGGCATGAATAAATTGATTATTGGTATCGTAAATACCGACGTGTAGCCCGCTTTCACCCGATCCGGTTTTAAAGAAAACCAGATCGCCTGGCAGCAATTCATCTTTATCAATTTCGGTACCAATCTTTGACTGCGTGCGCGTATCGCGTGGTAATTGCAGGTCGAATTTATCGCGCATCGTCATCAGTACAAAGCCAGAACAATCCACGCCGCTCCGGCTCATTCCTCCATAACGATAAGGTGTACCACGCCAGTGCTGTAACTGGTCGTTAAGACCGGCAATCACGGCGATAGAGTCCGATAACCGGGCATTGGGTGCGGGAGCGCGATGGCTACTGCACCCTGCCAAAAACAAAGCTGTGATAAAAAGAAGCCAAAAACGCATGCAGGACGAATCCTCTATTTTTTATTCTTGCGCCAATTTAGCGTGGAAATAATGGGGTTTTCAAGAGCCCATTTAACTTAAGTGGTTGATATGAGCATTCTGTGGCCTTCGATATCCAGACGACGGAAGTTTACGCCATAAGCCTGAGAGAGATTAGCCGGCGTCAGCACCGCATCGCGTGTACCACTGGCCAGCAGCTTCCCGCGCTTGAGTAACCAGGCTTTGTGCGCATGACGCAACGTATGGTTCAGGTCATGACTGCTCATCACAATTGCAATTCCCTGCTGACAGAGTCGGCCCAATAGGCGGTCCAGTGCATTTTGTTGCGCAACATCCAGACTGTTCATCGGTTCATCTAACAGCAACAGTTGGCCGTGCGGATTAGCCTGCGGACAAATTTGCAGTATTACCGCCGCAAGACGCACCCGCTGCCATTCGCCGCCAGAAAGCTGATTCGACCCACGTCCAAGTTTATCACCCAACCCAAGCGCGTCGGCCGTCTCCTGCAGCAAATCGGTACGCGTTTTATCAGGCTGATGCAGCGTCAGAAAATGCCAAACCGGCATGGCAAACGGGGGGTTTTGTTGTTGCGCAAGATAAGCGCGATGTTGCGCCAGTTTTGCCGCAGGCCAGTCATCGAGCGGCACATCACCCAACACGATGGTTCCTTCACCGGTCGTTAACCCCGCCATCCTCGCCAGCAGCGTGCTTTTTCCTGCGCCGTTGGGTCCGACAAGGTGTAGGATCTCCCCGGCCCTTATTTCACCGGAAAGCGGGCCAAGCCGGGTCGATTCCGCCACATTCTGGAGCTGCATCAAAGGAGACATTATTTTGCCAGCGCCGCGTTGATATGTTCCACAAGGATGGGATCTTCAGGCGTCATATCGGGTGAAAAACGCTGTAAAACCTGACCATCGCGCCCGACTAAAAACTTCTCGAAATTCCACAGAATATCGTCCGGGTAGAGCGGCGCGCGCCCTTTGCTCGCCATGCGCGCATAAAACCCACTGTCGGCTGGCGCTACGGCGGTGGGCGCGGCGGCAATCAGCTTCTGATACAGCGGATGGCGCGCTTCGCCGTTGACATCTATTTTACTGAACATGGGGAAAGTAACGCCCCAGGTAGTACTGCACCAGGTTTTAATTTCCTCTTCACTACCGGGTTCCTGACCGAGAAACTGATTGCAGGGGAACCCCAACACGGTAAATCCCTGCTCGTGCCATGCTTTCTGCAGATTCTCCAGTTGCTCATACTGCGGCGTTAATCCACATTTTGAAGCAACATTAACAATTAACAGAATTTTTCCGGCATACGCTTGTAATGAGACGACATCTCCGTCGATAGTCGTCACTTCGGTATTGAAAATAGTGTCTTGCATAGCATCTCCAGGTGGATAGTCAGCGATCAATTTTCCGTGTTTAATCATAGTCCGAACCGCAGACGTCTAGCGCCCGGATTTTAACAATAACCAGATAAATACCGGTGCACCCATGGTTGCCGTTACCACGCCGATAGGCAGTTCAGCCGACGCCAGCACCAGACGTGCCACAACATCCGCTAACAGTAACGCAATAGCCCCCGCCAGCGCACAGCCAGGCAGTAATACGCGATGATCGGTTAATCCACACAGTCGCAGAATATGCGGGATAACCAGGCCGATAAAACCAATGGCGCCAGCAAGCGCCACGCTGACCCCCACCATCCAGCCGGTGGCCACCACCAGCAGGTTCCGCCAGAACCATAAAGGCAGCCCTAGCTGGCGCGCAGACGTCTCCCCCAGCGCCAGCATATTCATCGGCTGCGACTGACAGCAAATCCACAGTAAAACGGGCAGCAGCGCGACCATCAGCCAGGCCTGCTGCCAGTCAACACCGCCAAAGCCGCCCATCATCCAGTACATTAACTGTCGCAGATCAAAAGAGGTTGAGAAGTAAATAGCCCACGTCATCAAGGCGCTACAAATAATACCCAGCGCCACGCCCGCCAGCAGCAGACGGCTGGTCGACAGGTGGCGGCGGGCAAAACGCAGAAGGATAAGCGTGATGATCAGCGCCCCGGCAATCGCGCACAGGCCCAGCGCCCAGCCGGGTAACTGGCCCTGCCCCAATAGCACCGCGGCGATGAGTCCAACGCCTGCGCCGTTAGACACGCCCAACAGGCCTGGTTCGGCTAAGGGGTTTTCGAACAGCGCCTGCATCACAGCACCGGACAGCGCCAGCGCGGCACCGACCAGCAGTACGGCCAGCGTACGAGGAAGTCGAATTTGCCAGACGAACAGATCGCCACGGGCGCTAAACCAGTTGCCGGGCGCAATCCACTGTTCGCCTGCGCACAGGCTGAGGATCGTTGCCAGCAGCATCAGCGCTGACAGAGACAATATCCAGCGTACATTTCGTCGCTGTTGTTGATGGGCGAAGGTCAGCATGTTTTCCATTCTGCTGAAAAGAGATGGGGGGATTTTACGGTGCCGATTCGGTAGTGGAAAGGAAAAAGGCCGCAGAGCGGCCTTTTTAGTTATACCCGTCATACTTCCAGCTGCATGTGCGTTGGCTTTACTCGCTCACCCCAGTCACGTACTTATGTACGCTCCTGGAGATTCGCTGCGTCGCCGCCTTCCTGCAACTCGAAGTATTTAGGGTATATATACGTCATGCTTTTCACTGCCGCTTTGATGGCGGCGTAAGTGACTTAGCGGAACGTCAAATCACTCTTCTTTGGGCGTTGCGTTTTCGACCCGACTTTTTAACTTCTGTCCGGGTCTGAAGGTCACCACGCGCCGTGCTGTAATGGGAATATCTTCGCCCGTTTTCGGGTTACGTCCCGGGCGTTGATTCTTATCACGCAGATCGAAGTTACCAAAACCAGAGAGTTTTACCTGCTCACCATTTTCCAGAGCACGACGGATCTCTTCGAAAAACAGCTCGACCAGTTCTTTGGCATCCCGCTTGCTAAGCCCAAGCTTATCAAACAGATATTCTGACATTTCAGCTTTTGTAAGCGCCATAGGTTCAATCCCTCAATGATGCCTGGAATCGCTCTTTTAATGCCTCTACACATTTGGCGACGGTAGCGGCAATCTCCTCTTCTTCAAGTGTACGGCTGGTATCCTGAAGGATCAGGCTGATAGCGAGGCTCTTATAACCCTCCGCAACACCCTTACCGCGGTACACGTCAAATAAGTTTACGCCAACTACCTGATTTACGCCAACTTTCTTACACTCGGATAAAATATCCGCAGCGGGAACGTTTTCTGCCACCACCACGGCGATATCACGGCGGTTCGCCGGGAAGCGAGAAACTTCACGAGCCTGAGGCACCACGCGGTCTGCGAGCTTGTTCCACTCCAGTTCAAACACTAAAGTGCGACCGTTCAGATCCAGTTTACGTTCCAGCTCAGGATGAACAACCCCAATGAAACCAATACGTTCACCTTTCAGATAAATCGCCGCAGACTGGCCCGGATGTAATGCCGGATTGGCTTCAGCTTTGAACTGAATGTCACCCAGTTTACCGGTCAGGTCGAGAACCGCTTCCAGATCGCCTTTCAGATCATAGAAATCAACGGCCTCTTTTGCCAGATTCCAGTGTTCATCATGACGGTTGCCGCAGATCGCACCTGCCAACATCAGATCCTGACGGATCCCGAGGTTAGCCTGGGTATCGGGAACAAAACGTAAACCCGTTTCGAAAATACGCACGCGGTTCTGCTGACGGTTCTGGTTATACACCACCGTAGACAGCAAGCCGGTCCACAGGGACAAACGCATTGCCGACATGTCGATTGAGATTGGGCTTGGCAGCAACAGCGCTTCTTCACCCGGATGCAGCAGCGCCTGAACTTTCGGGTCGACGAAGCTGTAGGTGATCACTTCCTGGTAGCCTTTATCATTGAGCATGGTTTTGACACGCTTCAGCGATAAATCTGCTTCGCGATGCGTCCCCATGATCAGGCCTGCCTGAATAGGCGTATTCGGGATATTGTCATAACCGTATACGCGGGCAATTTCTTCGACCAGGTCTTCTTCAATCGACATGTCGAAACGCCAGCTCGGTGCAACCGCCAGCCACTCATCCTGGCCTTCCGTCACGTCACAACCCAGACGACGCAGAATATCGCTCACCTGCTCATCGGCAATATGATGGCCAATCAGACGATCCAGTTTGCTACGACGAAGCGTAATGGTTGCGCGTTTTGGCAGCGTGGCTTCGGTCGTCACATCGATAACCGGACCGGCTTCGCCGCCGCAGATATCAATCAGCAGACGCGTTGCACGCTCCATGGCTTTGTGCTGCAGCGCCGGATCGACGCCACGCTCATAGCGGTGAGAGGCATCGGTGTGCAGACCGTGACGACGCGCGCGACCCGTAATGGACAGCGGGCTGAAGAACGCACATTCCAGCAGGACGTTTTGCGTCTCATCATTCACACCAGAGTGCTCTCCGCCAAAGATGCCGCCCATTGCCAACGCTTTGTTGTGGTCAGCAATAACCAGCGTATCCGCATTCAGTTTTGCTTCGCTGCCGTCCAGCAATACCAGGGTCTCACCCTCTTTTGCCATACGCACAACAATTCCGCCTTCAATGCGGTCTTTGTCGAACGCATGCATCGGCTGACCCAGTTCGAGCAGTACATAGTTGGTCACATCAACCACGGCATCGATGGAACGGATCCCGCAACGACGCAGTTTCTCTTTCATCCACAGCGGCGTTGGTGCTTTAACATTAATACCTTTAACCACACGGCCCAGATAGCGCGGACAGGCGTCAACGGCTTCAACCTGGATTGGCAGCACGTCATCAACTGTCGCCGCCACAGGGACGATTTCCGGCTCAACCAGCGGGGCTTTGTTCAGTACCGCAACATCGCGTGCAACACCGATGATGCCTAAGCAGTCGGCGCGGTTCGGCGTAACGCTGATTTCGATAGTGTTATCGTCAAGCTTCAGGTATTCGCGGATATCGGTGCCAATCGGCGCATCCGCCGGCAGTTCGATAATCCCGTTATGATCATCGGAAATACCCAGCTCAGAGAACGAGCACAGCATCCCTTCTGACGGCTCACCGCGCAGTTTGGCGGCTTTAATCTTGAAATCGCCCGGCAGAACGGCACCGATGGTCGCCACGGCGACTCTTAATCCCTGACGGCAGTTAGGTGCGCCACAGACGATATCCAGCAGACGATCGCCGCCCACATTAACTTTGGTGACACGCAGTTTGTCTGCGTTCGGGTGCTGGCCGCACTCAACCACTTCACCGACCACTACGCCGTTAAATTCACCGGCAACGGCTTCAACGCCGTCGACCTCGAGGCCCGCCATGGTGATCTGGTTTGACAGCGCATCGCTATCAATTGCCGGGTTTACCCATTCGCGTAACCACAGTTCACTGAATTTCATTGTTTTATCCTGCCTTTATTTAAACTGTTTGAGGAAACGCAGATCGTTTTCGAAGAAAGAACGCAGATCGGTGACGCCGTAACGCAGCATGGTCAGACGCTCCATACCCATACCGAAGGCAAAACCTGAGTAGATTTCTGGGTCGATACCAACGTTACGCAGCACGTTCGGGTGGACCATACCGCAGCCCAGCACTTCCAGCCATTTGCCATTTTTTCCCATTACGTCAACTTCTGCAGAAGGCTCAGTGAACGGGAAATAGGAAGGACGGAAACGTACCTGCAGATCCTCTTCAAAGAAGTTACGCAGGAAATCGTGCAGCGTGCCTTTCAGGTTGGTGAAGTTGATGTTGGTATCAACAATCAAGCCTTCCATCTGATGGAACATCGGGGTGTGCGTCTGATCGTAGTCGTTACGATACACGCGGCCCGGCGCGATAATGCGGATTGGCGGCTGTTTTTCTTTCATGGTGCGGATCTGCACGCCAGAGGTCTGGGTACGCAGCAGGCGCGTGGCGTCAAACCAAAACGTGTCGTGGTCAGCACGCGCCGGGTGATGGCCTGGAATATTCAGCGCATCGAAGTTGTGGTAGTCATCTTCGATTTCCGGTCCCGTCGCCACGGTAAATCCGAGCTCACCGAAGAAGCTTTCAATCCTGTCGATGGTACGTGTGACCGGATGCAACCCGCCGTTTTCAATACGACGGCCCGGCAGGGAGATATCAATGGTTTCTTCTGCCAGACGTGCATTCAGCGCAGCATTTTCTAAATCAGCTTTACGCGCGTTCAGCGCCTGCTGTACCTGCTCTTTGGCTTCATTGATAACCGCACCTGCTGCCGGACGCTCTTCAGGCGGCAGTTCGCGCAGGGTTGTCATTTGCAGGGTCAAATGCCCTTTCTTTCCCAAATATTCGACGCGGACATTGTCTAATGCGGCAACATCTGAAGCCTGGTTAATGGCGGCCGTTGCACTGGCAACCAGCTCTGCGAGATGTGACATGGTTTTCCTCGTTGTGTGGCGATATTCATATGTCGCTCATATATACACAAAATCATTCAAGTTGCATCCAGGCGGCAAGAGAGCAAAATGCAGCCAATACAGGGGCCGCTTGAAGGATTACGTGTATAAAAAAAGCCTCCACCAGGGAGGCTCTTAGGCGCTGTTTTCCGTTTCTTCTTTCACGCGCTAGCCTCCCGGATTCAGGTGCTAAAGTAAAAAAAGAAGCGGAAAATAGCAGCATTCATGCTTGCGTTACCTTATGTAGTAAAAACCGGACAACCTTTATTGAAAAGGCTTACGGGTGAATTGTCAACTAATTGATTACGCTACAAATAAAAGAGAGGGAGCCAGGCTCCCTCTTTTCACCGGCTTATGCCAGAGCTGCTTTCGCTTTTTCAACCAGAGCGGTGAACGCTACTTTGTCGAATACTGCGATGTCAGCCAGGATCTTACGGTCGATTTCAACAGAGGCTTTTTTCAGGCCGTTGATGAATTTGCTGTAAGAAATACCGTTCTGACGTGCTGCTGCGTTGATACGCGCAATCCACAGTTGACGGAACTGACGCTTTTTCTGACGACGGTCACGATAAGCGTACTGACCAGCTTTGATAACAGCCTGGAAGGCAACGCGGTATACGCGAGAACGCGCACCGTAGTAGCCTTTAGCTTGTTTCAAAATTTTCTTGTGACGTGCACGGGCAACTACACCACGTTTTACGCGAGCCATATGTGCTCTCCTGTATCTATATTCTTAGTAAAAAAATTAATTAAACGTTAACGGCTTATGCGTACGGCAGGCACGCGATAACCAGACCCAGATCGCCTTTAGACACGAGGCCTTTTGGACGCAGGTGACGTTTACGCTTAGTAGATTTTTTGGTCAGAATATGACGCAGGTTTGCGTGCTTACGCTTAAATCCACCACCACCGGTTTTTTTGAAGCGCTTAGCAGCACCGCGTACGGTCTTAATTTTTGGCATTTTAATAACTTCCACTTCGCATTGTTAATAAACGAAACATAGGCGAACAAAACCTGCGAAGCCCGTAGGCTCCACAGGAATTGCTACTTGAAGGCCTTACTGTTTCTTCTTAGGAGCGAGCACCATGATCATCTGGCGGCCTTCGATCTTCGTAGGGAAGGATTCGACCACTGCCAGTTCACTCAGATCGTCACGGACGCGCGTAAGCACTTCCATACCGATCTGTTGGTGAGCCATCTCACGGCCGCGGAAACGCAGCGTGATCTTAGCTTTATCACCCTCTTCCAGAAAGCGTACCAGGCTGCGGAGTTTTACCTGGTAATCGCCATCGTCGGTGCCAGGACGGAATTTAATTTCCTTAACCTGGATAACTTTTTGCTTTTTCTTCTGTTCCTTAGAAGATTTACTCTTTTCATAAAGGAACTTGCCGTAGTCCATAATACGACAAACTGGCGGTTCGGCGTTAGGGCTGATTTCAACTAAATCTACTCCAGCTTCTTCAGCTTTTTCGATAGCTTCTCTCAGACTCACAATACCCAAAGCTTCGCCTTCCAGACCTGTTAAGCGAACTTCCAGGGCGCGAATCTCGCCATTGATACGATTCGGACGTGCCGTTTGAACTCGTTTTCCGCCTTTAATACCTTATTCCTCCAGTTGTTGAAGACTGCGGCTGCGAATCTCTTGTTGCAGCTTCTCGATAACTTCACTTACGTCCAGGCTGCCCAAGTCTTTGCCACGACGGGTACGCACGGCAACTTTGCCTGCTTCTACCTCTTTGTCGCCACAGACCAACATGTAAGGGACACGACGTAAAGTGTGCTCGCGGATTTTAAAGCCAATCTTCTCATTTCTCAAGTCTGCTTTTACACGAATACCCGCATTTTGTAGTTTCTGCGTTAATTCGTTGACGTATTCAGACTGCGAATCGGTAATATTCATGACCACAACCTGAACCGGCGCAAGCCAGGTCGGGAAGAAGCCAGCGAACTCTTCGGTCAGGATACCAATGAAACGTTCCATTGACCCAAGAATCGCGCGGTGAATCATTACCGGTACCTGACGCTCGTTGTTTTCGCCAACATAAGAGGCGCTCAGACGAGACGGCAGAGAGAAGTCCAGCTGTACAGTACCGCACTGCCATGCGCGATCGAGGCAGTCATACAGGGTAAATTCAATTTTCGGACCGTAGAATGCGCCTTCACCCAGTTGGAACTCAAACGGGATGTTGTTTTCTTCCAGCGCAACCGCTAAGTCCGCTTCAGCACGGTCCCACATTTCATCGCTACCGATACGTTTCTCGGGGCGAGTGGACAGTTTGACGACGATTTTCTCGAAGCCAAAGGTGCTGTACATATCGTAGACCATACGAATGCAGGCGTTAACTTCATCACGAATCTGCTCTTCGGTACAGAAGATATGCGCATCATCTTGAGTGAAGCCACGTACGCGCATCAGGCCGTGCAGCGCACCTGACGGTTCGTTACGGTGACAGCTACCAAATTCCGCCATACGCAGCGGCAGGTCGCGATACGATTTCAGACCCTGATTAAAGATCTGAACGTGGCCTGGGCAGTTCATTGGCTTGATGCAGTATTCACGGTTCTCTGAAGAGGTGGTGAACATCGCATCCTTGTAGTTGTCCCAGTGCCCTGTTTTTTCCCACAGCACACGGTCCATCATGAACGGGCCTTTCACTTCCTGATACTGGTATTCTTTCAGTTTCGAACGAACGAAAACTTCCAGTTCACGGAAAATTGTCCAGCCATCGTTATGCCAGAACACCATACCTGGCGCTTCTTCCTGCATATGATACAGGTCAAGCTGCTTACCAATTTTACGGTGGTCGCGTTTAGCCGCTTCTTCCAGACGTTGCAGGTAGGCACTCAGCGCTTTTTTATCGGCCCATGCAGTACCATAAATGCGCTGCAACATCTTGTTGTTGCTGTCGCCGCGCCAGTATGCCCCAGCGGTCTTCATCAGTTTGAAGTGATGACAGAAACGCATATTCGGCACGTGCGGGCCACGGCACATATCGACGTATTCTTCATGATGATACAAGCCGGGCTTGTCATCATGGGCAATATTTTCATCAAGGATAGAGACTTTATAGGTCTCGCCACGCTTCACGAACGTTTCACGCGCTTCGTACCAGCTGACTTTCTTCTTAATGACATCGTAGTTTTTCTCAGCGAGCTCGTGCATCCGCTTTTCGAGCGCGTCGACGTCTTCCTGGGTTAACGTACGGTCAAGATCGATATCGTAGTAAAAGCCGTTGTCAACAACCGGTCCGATCGCCATTTTGGTGTGCGGCCAGAGTTGTTTGATCGCGTGCCCTAACAGATGCGCACAGGAGTGACGAATGATCTCCAGACCTTCATCATCCTTAGCGGTGATGATGGAGAGTTTCGCATCCTGTTCAATCAGATCGGAAGCATCAACCAGCTCACCGTTTACACGGCCAGCGATAGTAGCTTTCGCCAGACCTGGACCGATGTCCAGCGCAACATCCATGGGACTTACAGCGTGGTCGTAATGGCGTTGGCTGCCATCAGGAAGAGTAATAACAGGCATGTTATATCCTTATTTGCAGTGGTGCCCCACACGTAAGAGCACATACAAAGTTTCACTATTTAAAATTTATCAAAAAGGTGTGGGCTGATTCCCGCTTCACTCTGCGAAATATGTCACGCATTACCTGACTGGCAACGCTGTAACCTACACCCGCTTTTTGATAACACCGCTTGACAGTGTACACGGCATTACGGGTCGTTCAAAGCGACAATCAACGCGCCATCTATGATGTAAATCAATTCACTGGCGCCCTGCCGTCTTTGTTACACTATGCGGTAATCATTGTTACTGACCAGGAAAGAACCATGCCAAAAAATCGCTTTGCCAAAAAACACTGGAAAATGGTTGTGGTACTGCTCGTCATTTGCGCGGCAATGTTGATGCTAAGGTGGGCAGCAATGATTTGGGGTTGAACCGTCACGCCGTTAATAAATCGTACCTTGCGTTATTTCGCGATGTACACAGATGCACCCAATAAATTAAAAAAGATATTTCAATATTACTTTACTGTTTATGACAAAATAAAAACCGGCACATCAATATCCGGTTTTTCATTACGACATTTGGCTGAGTAGACGTCTGGACACTAATGAATATATTAAGACCATTCGCCAGCAACCAGGGTATGAACATTAAACGCATCATTCATACTTTGGCCGGTAGACTGGGAACCAGGCGCGATATTTGAACCTGCTTCCACATCAGAGGCATGCGTGATGCCGACTTGTGTCGTGTTATCAGACGGTGCGTTGGTGACCGGAACGGCGGCAAACACGCCGAAGGACAGCGCAGAAAGCACGATGACAGCAGCCGTCGCTTTGATATTTTTCATAGGTATCTTCTCTTACTTGAATTAATACTAAGGTCTGAAGGCGATTAATTGCCTGTAGGTAAGAGTGTAGATCTGGCTCACACTTTTTCCTAGTCAATTTATTTATCAATTCGTGTCAAATAAATTGAATATGTACCCAAAAGAGTAATTATGGAGAAAGTATGAAGAAAAGTTTTTTTCGAAAAAATTAAAATGCCGGTCAGAAAATAATAACACTGGAATTTTATTTGGAAAAGCCGGGCCATTTATTTGACCCGGTTTTTTACTACATACGATAGCCGAGCGAAACGGTCGTACGACGATCGGTATGTTCCGGTGCCGTAGCCGGTGGTTCTGAGTTCCAGGTGACGTTATAAGCCACTTTCAAACCGAAGTGTTCGTTGATAGCCACATTTAACGCGGTTTCAGAGTTAAGCGTCGTATCTTCAGCACCAAACACCGACACCCCTTGTGTGAATTTGGTGGTGTCCGTCATCTGCCACGCATAAGCGCCTGACGCATAACCCAGCGGCTGCGTTTCGGTTGTGCCATCGGTGTGTTCGTCATAGCGTACGCCTGGACCGAATTCGAAACGGAAGCTGTGTACCGGCCCATTAAGGAACTGACGACCATAACCTGCAGTCAGTACGTCACGCTCGTGATAACCGTTGTAGCGGTCGGTCAACCAACTGGCCTGTCCGAACAGATAATCATAATCCGTCATATTAAAACGACTACGACCACCTACGGCGTATTTCTCCGAAGAGCGTTCATCATTCGACGAGGTATTGCTGGCATTGCCCCACAGAGACCACGCCGTGGTTTCACCGTACCAGGTCATGGTGGTATCTGCGGTTAAAGAAGAACTTTTTGTGTTGCCTGACTGGGCGAGGTATCCCGCGTTCAGGTTACCTTCAAAGGGTTTTTTCGCGCTGGAGGGGTCATCCATGACAGTAAAAACGGAATCATCGGCGGCGGCATGCATTGACGCAAACACGCCCCCCATCAGCACGAGTGCTGCGGGTACTGTCTTCAAAAGCTTCATTTATAAAGAGTCCGTACAACAAAAAAAGAGACCATTACGGTCTCGGAAACTTTCATAGGGATCAATGACAAAAGCCCCTTGAAAGGTAACAAATTATAAAAAGACTCGAATAACATAGCAATAATTTCTTATTTCATTTTTTGAATAAGAGCGTTCTTAAACCGTAATTTTATTTATATATCTTTGCAGAGATAATTTTAAATAAAGATGCGATAAATCATGTTGTTAATTACTTCACTTTCGTCACATTAAGTGCCAGACTGAGGACAGCCTAACAGGAGGTAAAGATGGTACGTATCTATACGTTAACACTTGCGCCCTCTCTCGATAGCGCAACAATCACCCCGCAAATCTATCCCGAAGGTAAACTTCGCTGCACCTCGCCGGTTTTTGAACCCGGTGGTGGTGGTATTAACGTGGCCCGCGCCATTGCTCATCTTGGCGGAAACGCAACGGCTATCTTTCCGGCTGGCGGCGCTACCGGGGAACACTTGGTATCATTGCTTGCCGATGAAAATGTCCCGGTCGCCACCATAGAGGCCAAAGACTGGACCCGGCAAAATCTTCACGTCCACGTAGAATCCAGCGGCGAGCAGTATCGATTTGTTATGCCTGGAGCAACACTTACCGATGACGAGTTCCACCAGCTTCAGGATCAGGTATTGGAAATTGAGTCCGGCGCGCTGCTGGTGATAAGCGGCAGCCTGCCACCCGGCGTGAAGCTTGAAAAACTCACCCAGCTTATTACTGCGGCACAAAAGCAGGGCATTCGCTGCATTGTTGATAGCTCAGGTGAGGCACTGACTGCCGCATTAACGCTCGGCAATATCGAACTGGTCAAACCCAACCTCAAAGAACTCAGCGCATTGGTTAACCGCGAACTCACACAACCTGATGACGTCCGTAAGGCCGCAGAGGAAATTGTGCACAGCGGTAAAGCGCAACGTGTTGTCGTTTCGTTGGGACCGCAAGGGGCACTGGGCGTTGACGGTGAAACCTGCGTACAGGTGGTACCCCCGCCGGTTAAGAGCCAAAGTACCGTTGGCGCGGGTGACAGTATGGTCGGCGCGATGACACTGAAGCTGGCACAGAATGCGCCATTTGACGATATTGTTCGTTTTGGCGTAGCGGCAGGTAGCGCGGCAACCCTCAATCAGGGTACCCGTTTATGCTCGCAGGACGATACGCAGAAAATATACGCATACCTTTCGCGGTAATGCTCTTCACCTCATCATCAGGGGGATTTACCGACAAAACTGTCGACATACGTGTTATGCGTCTATGCTGAAAAATCACGTGATAACAAAGCAGTGGATCACGTGAACCCATAACTGCAGCGCTCTGGCAAGGAGTGAAATAGCAACAAACATTACGTGCTTTTTCAGCGATAACGCGTCCACGGTGTGCGTTGGTTCGTGTTTTTTTACCGCATTATTGCGCTAACCTTATGATCTGGCAGACAACATGGGGAGAGACATCATGTGGCAGGCTATCAGTCGTCTTTTAAGCGAGCAACTCGGTGAAGGCGAAATCGAGCTGCGTAATGAACTGCCCGGCGGTGAGATCCACGCCGCATGGCATTTACGCTATGCGGGGCGCGATTTTTTCGTCAAATGCGATGAAAGGGAGCTATTAACCGGCTTTACGGCAGAAGCCGACCAGCTGGAACTGCTTTCCCGCAGCAATACCGTTTCAGTCCCCAAGGTCTGGGCGGTCGGTGCAGACAGAGACTACAGCTTTTTGGTGATGGATTTCCTCCCTCCCCGTCCACTGGATGCCCACAACGCCTTTATTCTCGGACAACAGCTCGCACATCTTCATGAATGGAGCGATCAGCCGCAGTTTGGCCTCGACTTTGATAATGCACTCTCTACCACGCCACAACCCAATACGTGGCAGCGTCGCTGGTCTACCTTTTTTGCAGAACAGCGGATTGGCTGGCAACTGGAGCTTGCCGCCGAAAAAGGGATCGCGTTTGGCAATATTGACGCCATTGTTGACCATGTTCAGCAGCGTTTGTCATCACACCAGCCACAGCCTTCACTACTGCATGGCGATTTGTGGTCGGGGAACTGCGCCCTTGGCCCTCATGGTCCCTATATCTTTGACCCCGCCTGCTATTGGGGCGACAGAGAGTGCGACCTGGCAATGCTGCCATTACATAGCGATCAGCCACCGCAAATTTATGACGGCTATCAGTCGGTTTCCCCCCTGCCGCTGGATTTTCTCGACAGGCAGCCTGTCTATCAGCTTTATACGCTGCTGAATCGGGCGATTCTGTTCGGCGGGCAACATATGGTGGTGGCGCAGAAAGCGATGGACAGGATACTGGCGGCTTAACAGATATATAGCGGAGTTATTTGCTAATCAGGCCCGCAGCTTTCGCGTGGGCCTGATAGTGACGCGCTTACAAAAAACCTAGTAGCGAAAAGAAGAAATAGCCAATCACGATGACGATAACCGGCAAAATATAGAGCGGGAATATTTGTAAGAAAATCGTATGATGCGGCACGACAATACGCGACTCAATCTGCTCTCGCGATAACCCTTCACTGCCCTTCGCCTGCTCCAGAATCAGCTGATCTTCAACGCCTTCACGTAAAAAACGAGCCTGACGGCTCATGCGAGCACCCGAATCCTGCATCGCCAGCCCGATAAAAATAAGAATAAAAATCAGCCAGAAAACCAGATTCAGTCCGCTTTGAAAATCAGGTGTCGGTGAGTTATACCAAAACAGGTTAAGAAAGGGAGTGTTTACCCGCATCATGTCAATCATCACGTGGGCAAAGTCGAGCATCACCGCGTTAATCCCCTCCTGCTTTTCACTGTGCGCATACATAAACTTCAGTACTGAAACCAGCGTTGAAATCAGCGCCGGGATGAAAATCACCCATCCCACCAGCCTTTTCAAGACAGCAATGCGTCCAGCTTGTTGATACGTCATGAGTTCCCCTTGATTAAGACGTGTCATTTTGGCCTAAGTTTACCCGTTGATAACCATTTTCGCCTGATCTTTAAAGGCGGTATAATCGAGGATTAGCCATAATGAACGCTGAGAGCCGGTTCACCCAGGCTCTTAATCCCTGCTGTTTCATGTTCAAAGGAGAGGTTGTGATGTCAACCCCGCGTCAAATTCTTGCTGCAATTTTCGATATGGATGGATTACTGGTCGACTCTGAACCCCTTTGGGATCAGGCTGAACTGGATGTGATCGCAAGTTTAGGCGTAGATATCACTCGCCGCCATGAACTGCCCGATACGCTGGGGCTGCGTATCGATATGGTTGTAGATCTGTGGTTCGCCCAGCAACCGTGGAGCGGCCCATCTCGCCAGGAGGTCACCGATCGCATTATCACCCGGGCTATCGCCCTGGTTGAAGAGACAAAACCACTGCTGCCTGGCGTACGTGAAGCCGTCGCGCTGTGCAAATCCCAGGGCTTACGAGTGGGTCTGGCATCGGCCTCCCCGCTGCACATGCTGGAAAAAGTGCTGACGATGTTTGATCTTCGCGACAGCTTCGACGCACTGGCCTCGGCAGAGAAATTGCCCTACAGCAAACCGCATCCTCAGGTCTACCTCGACTGCGCGGCAAAATTGGGTGTGGAGCCCTTATCTTGCGTAGCGCTGGAAGATTCTGTCAACGGCATGATTGCATCAAAAGCAGCACGCATGCGCGCGATCGTCGTACCTGCACATGAGAACCAGGACGATGCCCGCTTTGTTCTTGCTGACGTTAAATTGACCTCGCTGGCCGATCTCACCGTCACGCATCTACGCGGATAATTCCCTGATGGGCAATGGTTGCATTGCCCGTTTTGCCAGACCAGTCATATTTTTGAAACGTTGTTTCACTTTTCATTGTATTTCCTGCCAGCCTCTCCTATTCTTTAACTCACAGCATGCGTTAAAACCATTTGATAGCCGGGGTGAATATGATTTTGGATGCTTTTCGTCTTGAAGGTAAAGTAGCAATCGTCACCGGATGTGATACCGGGCTTGGGCAAGGTATGGCGGTCGCGCTGGCGGAGGCCGGCTGCGACGTGGTCGGCGTCAATCGTAAAATTCCTGTGCAAACCGCTGAGAAAATCCATGCACTCGGGCGACGCTTTCTGACTATCCAGGCCGACCTCAGCCAGCAGGACTCGCTGAACGATATCGTGACGCAAACGGTCTCCACCTTTGGTCGGATCGATATTCTGGTCAATAACGCGGGGACCATTCGCCGTGAGGACGCCCTGAACTTTAGTGAGCAAGACTGGGATGATGTGATGAACCTGAATCTCAAATCCGTTTTCTTTTTGTCACAGGCCGTCGCCAGACAATTCCTGAGCCAGGGTCAGGGCGGAAAAATCATCAACATTGCGTCAATGCTCTCCTTCCAGGGCGGTATCCGCGTACCTTCCTACACCGCTTCAAAAAGCGGCGTGCTGGGCATAACCCGCCTGCTGGCCAATGAATGGGCCGCACAGGGTATTAACGTCAATGCCATTGCGCCGGGCTACATGGCGACCAACAATACGCAGCAACTGCGGGACAATGCTGACCGTAATCAGGAGATTGTCGACCGTATTCCGGCCGGACGCTGGGGAACGCCTGACGACCTGAAAGGCCCGGCGGTATTCCTTGCCAGCCGCGCCTCTGACTACATTAATGGCTATACATTGGCCGTCGACGGTGGCTGGCTGGCACGTTAATCGCTTATTTGTGACAAAGGGTTACAACGTCACCTCTTTCACCTACTGTATAAAACCCCTATACTGTATGAATTGACAGTTTATTGGGTTTTATCATGACGGCGGAAGGCCACCTTCTTTTTTCTATTGCCTGTGCGGTATTTGCCAAGAATGCCGAACTGACGCCCGTTCTCGCGCAGGGTGACTGGTGGCATATTGTTCCTTCAGCTATCTTGACCTGCCTGCTGCCCGATATCGATCATCCCAAATCGTTGCTGGGGCAGCGTCTGAAGTGGGTCTCAAAGCCCATAGCCCGGGCATTTGGTCATCGCGGGTTTACGCATAGCCTGCTGGCGGTGTTTGCCTTGCTGGCGACGTTCTATTTGAAAGTACCCGAGACCTGGATAATCCCGGCGGATGCGTTACAGGGGATGGTGCTCGGCTACCTTAGTCATATTCTGGCCGATATGCTGACCCCAGCCGGCGTTCCTCTGCTGTGGCCCTGCCGCTGGCGCTTTCGCCTGCCGATCCTCGTACCGCAAAAAGGCAACCAGCTGGAGCGTTTTTTATGCATGGCGCTGTTTGCCTGGGCTATCTGGATGCCACAAACTTTGCCTGAAAACAGTGCAGTACGCTGGTCATCGCAGATGATTAATACGCTACAAATGCAGTTTAATCGTTTTATAAAACACCAGGCTGATTAAGAAATCGGCCAAAATGTCATTTTTGGCATAAACAATTCCATTTGAATATAAGAGGCAAGTCACAGTTCTGCTAATCTTGCGCCAACAGAATCACTGTAGTTCGGTGATACATAAAAAAAGATCAGGAGAACGGGGATGAACTTTCCATTAATCGCGAACATTATCGTGTTCGTTGTACTGCTGTTCGTGCTGGCGCAAGCCCGTCACAAACAGTGGAGTCTGGCCAAAAAAGTACTGGTTGGTCTGGTTATGGGCGTGGTATTTGGCCTTGCCCTGCATACGATTTACGGCTCAGACAGCCAGGTACTGAAAGATTCTGTACAGTGGTTCAACATTGTCGGCAACGGCTATGTTCAACTTCTGCAAATGATCGTCATGCCGCTGGTATTTGCCTCTATCCTCAGCGCCGTTGCGCGTCTGCACAACGCCTCTCAGCTGGGGAAAATCAGCTTCCTGACCATCGGGACGTTGCTGTTTACAACACTTATCGCCGCGTTAGTTGGGGTACTGGTCACTAACCTGTTCGGCCTGACGGCGGATGGACTGGTACAGGGTGGTGCTGAAACCGCCCGTCTGAACGCCATCGAAACCAACTACGTGGGTAAAGTTGCCGACCTGAGCGTGCCGCAGCTGGTGCTGTCGTTTATCCCGAAAAACCCGTTTGCCGATCTCACTGGCGCTAACCCAACCTCCATTATCAGCGTTGTTATCTTCGCCGCATTCCTTGGTGTCGCTGCCCTGAAACTGCTGAAAGATGATGCCCCGAAAGGCGAACGCGTATTAACCGCTATTGATACCCTGCAAAGCTGGGTGATGAAGCTGGTTCGTCTGGTGATGCAGCTGACGCCGTACGGTGTTCTGGCGTTGATGACCAAAGTGGTTGCCGGCTCCAACCTGCAGGACATTATTAAGCTGGGCAGCTTCGTGGTGGCTTCGTACCTCGGTCTGGGCATCATGTTCGTGGTACACGGTATTCTGCTGGGTATTAACGGCGTGAGCCCGCTGAAGTACTTCCGTAAAGTCTGGCCGGTACTGACGTTTGCCTTCACCAGCCGCTCCAGCGCTGCGTCTATTCCGCTGAATGTGGAAGCGCAAACCCGTCGTCTGGGTGTGCCTGAGTCGATTGCCAGCTTTGCCGCCTCTTTTGGCGCCACGATTGGTCAAAACGGTTGTGCGGGGCTGTACCCGGCAATGCTGGCAGTGATGGTTGCGCCGACTGTGGGGATTAACCCGCTCGACCCAATGTGGATTGCAACGCTGGTCGGTATTGTGACCGTTAGCTCCGCCGGAGTCGCGGGTGTGGGTGGGGGTGCAACGTTTGCCGCACTGATCGTGCTGCCGGCGATGGGCCTGCCGGTTACGCTGGTCGCTCTACTGATCTCCGTAGAACCGCTGATCGATATGGGTCGTACTGCGTTGAACGTCAGTGGCTCCATGACTGCCGGTACGCTCACCAGTCAGTGGCTGAAGCAAACCGACAAAACGATTCTGGACAGTGACGATAACGCCGAACTGGCACACCGTTAAACCGGTTTCCTGAAGCGTAAAAAACCGCCGGAGTATCATGCTCCGGCGGTTTTCTTATATCCCATTAATCGCTCAGTTCGTTTTCCTGACGGACCTGGTTTGCCCAGCGTTGCGCCGACTCCGGAACCGTAAACGCAGGCGAACGTTGAAACGCCTCTCCTATTAAGACAAAAGCGACATATTTTCCGCGCAGTATCCATACGTCACGAAACGCATCCATTTTTATCGCATGCTCTGGTGGCGCGGGCTCCACACGCGGAACGTAGCTGATAACCTTGCGATTTTGTTGGCGAAGAGGTTTCATAATCAGTTGCTTCACTAAAGACAAATTCTAAAAATCAGAAAAACGCTATCTTAGCCGATTTTGCGCCCTGACGTCCTGCCTTGCGTGCGCTGTTTGCCTTGTTCATTACAGTATTCCCCTTCAACGGATCCCGGCTCACCTGGATGCGTGGTCTATAGTTAATGTTTTTGACAGCAACAACGACCCTTTCAGCAATGAAAACAGGAGACGAGTTCATGTCGCAGAATGACAAGCATCCACTCAATCACCCGGCACCGGTTCATGATGCCAGCGAATCCAGACCAGGGCTAGATTCCCTGGCCCCCGCAGACGGCTCGCACAAACCCGACGCCAAACCCACACCGCCGGGCATGCAGCCCACTGCCCCTGGTAGTGCAAAGGCCCCCGACACCGTTAATGACAAACTCAACTCACTGGAGCCTTTTCGTAAAGGCAGTGAAGATTTTGCCCTGACCACCAATCAGGGTGTCCGCATTGCAGACGATCAAAACTCATTACGCGCCGGAAACCGTGGGCCGACGCTGCTCGAGGATTTTATCCTGCGTGAGAAGATTACCCATTTTGATCATGAACGCATTCCGGAACGAATCGTTCATGCTCGTGGCTCCGCCGCGCATGGTTACTTTCAGTCCTATGCCGATTTAAGTGCCGTCACCAAAGCCGACTTCCTATGCGAGGCAAATAAGATAACCCCGGTTTTTGTGCGTTTCTCCACCGTCCAGGGCGGCGCCGGTTCAGCAGACACGGTCCGGGATATTCGCGGATTTGCCACAAAGTTTTATACCGAAGAGGGGATATTTGACCTGGTAGGAAATAATACACCGGTGTTTTTTATCCAGGACGCCCATAAATTCCCGGACTTCGTCCACGCGGTTAAACCAGAGCCGCACTGGGCTATTCCACAGGGACAAAGCGCGCATGATACCTTCTGGGATTACGTCTCTTTACAGCCAGAAACACTGCATAACGTGATGTGGGCCATGTCAGACCGTGGGATACCTCGTAGCTATCGCACGATGGAAGGCTTTGGCATCCACACGTTTCGACTGATTAACGCGCAAGGCAAAGCCACCTTTGTACGCTTCCACTGGAAACCCCTGGCAGGCAAAGCCTCTCTGGTTTGGGATGAAGCGCAAAAACTTACCGGTCGAGACCCTGACTTCCACCGTCGCGATCTGTGGGAGGCCATCGAAGCCGGTGATTACCCGGAATATGAGTTGGGACTGCAACTGATTGCGGAAGAGGACGAGTTTAAATTCGATTTTGATCTGCTCGACCCAACAAAGTTGATCCCCGAGGAATTGGTTCCGGTTCAGCGCGTCGGAAAAATGGTGCTTAACCGTAACCCGGATAATTTCTTTGCCGAAAACGAGCAGGTAGCATTTCATCCAGGACACATCGTCCCCGGTATTGATTTCACCAACGATCCGCTGCTACAGGGCCGACTGTTTTCATATACCGACACGCAGATCAGCCGTCTGGGCGGACCTAACTTTCATGAAATTCCGATTAACCGCCCGACCTGCCCGTATCACAATTTCCAGCGCGACGGCATGCATCGCATGGATATTGATACCAACCCGGCCAACTACGAACCAAACTCGATCAATGATAACTGGCCGCGCGAAACGCCACCTGGCCCTAAACGCGGGGGTTTTGAATCGTATCAGGAACGTATTGAAGGCAGTAAGATACGTGAAAGAAGCCCCTCTTTCGGCGAATACTATGCGCACCCTCGCCTGTTCTGGCTAAGTCAGACGCCTATTGAGCAGCAGCATATTGTTGGCGGATTCAGTTTTGAACTGAGCAAAGTCACCCGCCCGTATATCCGCGAGAGAGTGGTTGAACAACTGGCGCACATTGATACCACCCTTGCACAATCTGTTGCCGACAACCTCGGTTTTGAACTAACCGACGAACAGCAGCAAATCGCCCCGCCTGCGGACGTCAACGGGTTAACTGAAGCCCCATCACTCAGTTTGTACGCAGGGGAACAAGGCGATATCAAAGGCCGGATAGTGGCCATTTTGCTGAATGACGAGGTCAAATCGGCCGATATGCTCACCATCATGCAAGCTCTCCAGTCCCGCGGTGTGCATGCAAAATTGCTCTATTCGCGGATGGGGAACGTGGTTGCCGACGATGGCTCGGTGCTGAACATCGCCGGTACCTTTGCCGGTTCGCCATCACTGACCGTGGATGCGGTCATTGTGCCTTGCGGCAATATTGCGGATATCGACATGCGCGGCGATACCCGTTACTACTTACTGGAAGCATACAAACATTTGAAACCCATTGCGCTGGCAGGCGATGCGCGTCAGTTGAAAGCCGTGCTGAAGGTTAGCAATCAGGGTGAAGAAGGGATTGTAGAAGCGGACAGCGCAGATGCGCAGTTTATGGATACTTTGCTGGCACTCATGACCGCGCACCGTGTCTGGTCTCGCAGCGGAAAAGTCGACACCATTCCGGCCTAAAAAAAGCGGCGCATTGACGCGCCGCAAACTCAGGAATTACACGTTCAGAAAACTGCCGAGACGATAACCGCGCTCCGCAATAGCATATTTCAATACCGGAGACGTCAGCACATCAAGTTCAGTTAAGCGGGGGTAACAGTAGGCGCTTTGTCGAATGATGTTATCGACAAAGGCCGGGTGGCACATCACCTCCAGCGAGGACTCGCCCCTGTCTGCTGAGGCGTCTAGCACCTGCAAAAACAGCTCTTCGGAAATCGCCTCGCCGTAAAACTCGCTGCTAAATCCCTGCGACGTGCGCAACGCAACAGGTAAGTCAGCAGCCTCAAACACCGTCTGACGATCGATGCGTAACGCAATACCGTGCTGGGCCGCAAAATTGGCCACTACAGGGAAAATCTGCGGGAACATATGCACATGGTGATGGCTATCCAGATGCGTCGGCTCCCGGCCGAACAGGTCAATGAAACGCTGATACTGTGCGGCCAGCTCGTGCGAAATTTCATCCAGCGGCAAGGTGTCCTCCTCGGCCATCTGCCAGATCCATTTCCCCAGCAGTCCGTCGCGGGTCAGCCCTGGCATTGCCGTCAGCGGTTTCCCCAGCGTCAGCACAAAGTGCATGCCAACAGACAGTTCAGGAAGCTCACGACTCAACTGCACCGCATGCTCAATGGCCTCGCCGTTGACCAGCGCCGTTGTCGAGGTGACAACACCATGGCGACAAGCGTCAATAATGCCGTAGTTTTGCCCTTTGCTCAGGCCAAAATCATCCGCATTCACAATCAGTACGCGTTCCATAGCCGACCTCTATCAGTGTTGTTCGCTTTTGAGCGTCTCGATGCACCCGGTAAAGTTTGGCAGCCATTTTTCATGGGCAAGGATCAGTTCCCGCGCCAGAATTTCGGCATCACGGTCAGAATGCACCAGTGGGCTCAGATTTAACGCCAGCAGCACATCATTAAATTCACCGCTCAGTGCCGCATTACTCGCCGCCACCTCAAAACCTTTAATGGTATAGATAAGGCCAAGCACTTTCTCATCAAAATGCGTGATCCGTGGATGCGGGGTCGCGCCATTGCGCCCCAGCGTACAGGTCATCTCAACCGCCCAGTCCGCAGGAATGTTGTCTACATGACCATGGTGAGGAATGTTGACATAGTGCTCGGTCTGCTTGTCGTTGTAGATGGCGTTGATCACCTCACACGCCGCATCGGAGTAATACGCTCCACCGCGCTGCTCAAGCTCCTTCGGTTTCACATTCAGTTCAGGATTTTTATACAGCTCAAAAAGTTGTTTCTCCACTTTTTGCACAACCTGCGCGCGTGCACCGCCCTTATAGTATTCACCCATTTCAATCGCCAGCATCTCTTTTGGCTTGAAATAGTAAAGCAAATACGAACATGGCAGCAGTTTCAGCGAGCGAATCAATCCTTCGCTAAACGGCAGGTCGAAAATGTTCTTCACGGTAGACGCTTTTAACTGCCCCGAGGCCACGCCGTCGAGCAGTTCGTCAAAACGTGACTCGCCGTTGACCAGCACATCTTTAATAAACACCATATGGTTCAGGCCAAACAGATCGATAGATAAATCATCGCTCTCTTTTAACGCCAACACGTCGGTAATAAACATTTTCATGCCGATCGGAATATTGCATACCCCGATGAATTTCTTAAAATTTGTATGGCGATAGACGGCTTCAGTGACCATTCCGGCCGGGTTAGTAAAGTTAATCACCCACGCATTCGGGCACAGTTCTTCGACATCTTTCACGATGTCAAAAATAACCGGAATAGTCCGCAAACCTTTAAACAGGCCGCCCGCGCCGTTTGTCTCCTGTCCCAGATAACCGTGGCTCAGCGGGATTCGCTCGTCCTGCTCACGGGCTTTAAGTTGTCCAACGCGCAGCTGCGTGGTCACAAAGTCAGCGTCTTTCAGCGCTTCGCGACGATCCAGTGTTTTATACAGCTTCATCGGCACGCCGGCATTGTCGATCATGCGTTGGCACAGGTCGAAAATAATATCCAGCTTCTCTTTACCGCCGTCGACATCAACCAACCACAATTCAGACACCGGTAACTCATGATAACGCTTAATAAAGCCTTCAAGTAATTCAGGGGTGTAGCTGCTCCCGCCACCGATAGTGACGACTTTTAATTTCTGGCTCATACTTTCTCCCTTCAGTGTCAAAACACTGACGTGTATTATGCTCAACCCGTTTGTCAGATATAGCGTGGCTGTCCCGACGCTATTTTGGGCAAGCTATAAAAATGGGTTATTGGCAAATAATAGCTACTGATTAAACTCAGTTAACTTCTTCCGGTAGCTATTGGGCGTAAACGACGTCAGTTTTTTAAACGTTTTAATAAACAGGCTTGGGCTGCTGTAACCAGACTCATAAGCAATATCCGTGACCGAATAGTTGGTCATTTCCAGCTGTTTTTTAGCAAAGTTAATGCGGATTTCATTAATAATCTGCATCGGTGTTTTACTGTAATAACGCTGGGTGGCACGAGTCAGATATTCCTGAGATTTTGCCGACAGCTGGACCATGTTTTCCAGCGCATTTTCGCTAAACTGACGTTTGTCGTGCATCGTTTCCACGGTCGCTCTCAGCCATTGTGGAATGTCATCCAACACTTGTTCTTCACGGTGATGCCGGAGTCGATTAATAATGTAGAAGGTGACCACTTCGACAAATTCATCCAGCCCGCTCTCGCGAAAGTTCAGTGATGCAATGACCGTTTCGATATAGGTGAGAAAGGAGTTATTCGCCCGATACACCTGCGATGCAACAAAACAAAACGGCAATAAAGGATGATAGTGCTGTTCAAAAAAACGCTTACTGATACCGACGTTAAGGATCCGCGTGGCGCCGAAATCATAGAAACTTTGGTGATGCGATCCCAGGGGGATAAAAACAAAGTCACCACGTTCCAGCAGCACACGTTTACCGTTGATTTCCTGATAATAGCGACCGGTTAATACCAGCGTAAATTCATAGTAATCGTGCTGATGCAGTCCACTGATACTTTCAGTTTTGTTATAGATAAACACATGGAAATTTTTGCCATTAAACAACTGCTGCTCGTAAACGGTTTTGATTTCCGGTGCGTTAATCTGTAATTGCATCATGCACTCCTCGCTATTTCAGCTTCTCGTGAAGCTCAATCAGTTCCGTCACCAGCTCGCGTGCCAGCATCGACGTCATCAGGTGATCCTGTGCGTGAACCAGAACCAGGCTCACTTTCATTTTACCTTCGCCCTGATCGCCTTCAATCAGTTTCGTTTGTACGAGGTGCGCTTCGTTCAGCGCCATACGAGACTGTTCCATCATGGCCTTCGCCGCCTCAAAATCGCCCTGTTTGGCCATCTTGAGTGCGCCATAGGCCAGGCTACGCGCCTGCCCCGAATTGATGATAAGCCCCATCACCACTTCTTCAAGCTCTTCAGCTTCTGACGATGTATCCACGATATTTTCGATATCCAACATACTCTTTCCTCTGGTTCAGTCCGGCATGACCGAAAGGCCATGCCGGATTAAATTTAGAATTTCAATGCGTTAGCGATATCTTCTTCGCTTTCTTCTTTATCAATAACGTTCTGCGCTTTGTTGGCGACGACGACGAATGGCAGATACACCAGCGTGGCGACCCCAAGGTTGAACAGTGCCACCAGCAGAGCCGCAACGCTACCGTTGGTGTTAAAGAACGCGCCTAACCCGGTTGGCATCGTCCACGGCGCAATATTGGTAATCGGTGGAATAATGCCAGTGTAGTAGGCTGCCAGCATAATCGCGGCCAGAATCGGTTGAACCAGAATGAACGGGATGAACATAACCGGGTTCATGATAATTGGCAGACCGAACAGAATCGGTTCGTTAATCTGGAAGATACCTGACGGCAGGGCCAGTTTCGCCACCTGACGATAATCCGGACGACGAGATGCCAGGAAGATAGCAATAATCAGACCCAGGGTTGCGCCGCTACCGCCGAGGAAGATGTAGGAATCCAGCATCGGTTTTGCCCAGACGTGGAACGTCTTACCGGCTTCCAATGCTGCGTCTACGGAACCAAACTGTTGATAGATAGCGATGTTTTCCAGTGCCCAAGGCGTCATGATACCGCTGTCCAGCGCGGTCAGCGCCAGTGAACCGTGAATACCAAAGAACCACAGCAGCGGAACAAAAATCACGTAAGCCCAGCCCACTACGCTGCCCAGCGACGCCAGCGGAGTCGAAATAGAATCCATGATGATCTGGTGGAAGTTGGTGCCCCAGATTGCCAGTGCCCAGCCAATGATCCCCATAATGGAGAGAATGATAAAGCCAGGAATCAGTGCTGAGAAGGAGCGCGAGACCGAGGCAGGAACGCTATCGGGTAATCTGATAACCCAATTACGACGGACCACAAAGGTGAACATTTCTGCGACCACAAGACCGATAATAATACCGGAAATAATGTTCGCACCACCCAACCAGTTAGCACCAACGGCATAGGCTTCACCCACACTATAAGGCGTGACGGTCATAAAGGCTGCGACGGAGAGCAAACCTGCGGCCAGAGAGTCAACTTTGCGTTCATCGGCCATCGCCATGCCGATAAAGAAAGGCGCCATCAATGACATGATACCCAGCGTACCGTTATAAACGTTCCCACCGATACCTTTTAAGCTATTGAGATTCTCAATAGTCGAAGCATCAAGTCGGATACCCATTGAATAAAAAAACGACCCCTCCCCAAAGCTTAGGAAAACGTTATTGATTAATACAAACATGGCCCCTGCGAGGGTTAACGGCATTAAACGAATAAAACCGTTTTTGATTGCATTAACGTGTGGCTGCTTTCCAATTTTTACAGCAAAAGGAAGGAGTACCTTTTCAAGTGAAGCAATAGCGTTACTCATAGAAAAATACCCTTAAATACCGCAATATAATATTGCGGTGAATGTTAATGAAATAACTCTTTGACGGGAAATTTAAAAAATATAATTAATTTGCTGCGGCTTTTTTAATTGCTGCAACTGCAGCCTTAAGCACGCCTAAACCATCGACTTTGCCATATAACAGCGAGTCAATCACTTCTACAGGCTTGTTAGGTAACAAACGCTGAATTTCGGGTAACATATAAGCAATTTGCGGGCCTAATAACACGACGTCAGCAACAGGACCTTTTTCCCCAGCCAGCGTTTCAGGGAATGCTTCAATAATAACCGGTACTTCGTATTTTTCAGCCTGCGCACGCATCTTTGAAACTAACAAGGAAGTCGACATGCCCGCAGAACAAAACAGATAAATGTGTTTCTTTTCCATAAAAACGATCCTCATATGCGATTATCTGTCATCCAGACACTCCGCAAGCCATAACCTGCATCCATGCTCTGGGTAACTTGCGTCAGCTAAATTACTTTTTTAGGTGGCTGAAATGAGTATACGGGATTGCACCAGAGGATGGTATTTCCTTGACCAACTAAATTGTCTCTCATTGACCTGGCGTTATGACACCCCTCACATTTCAGGCAAATAATTCGCGACATTAAATAAGATCGTACGGCACAAAAAAACCGGCGCAATGGCCGGTTCCGTTGAGTGCTCAGGCATTAAGCAGTCGTTACTGCTTCGCCGCCTGCGGATCGGTGTCGTACTCGGCACAGGTCTGATAACCAGAATTAACCACGTGTCCCGTATCATCCAAAGCTACAAAATAGGTCTCTGCTTTACCATCTCGTTGACCCAGGATGTAGGTCTGACACGTCCCGCGAGCATGCACCATTGTCACTTCAGAAGACGGCTTGCCGGCAATCTGCGCAACCTGCGCCCGGCTCATCCCTTTCTTCACATCTTTCACCACGGGCTGAACAAATTGGTCTTTTGTACGATCGTAGGCCGTACACCCCGCCAGCATAGTCAATACCGCCGCTGCACCCAGAATTCCTGTTAGATTCTTGTTCATTTTCTCGTCCTCTTGTTTTTCAGCGTGTTATATAAGCCTGGAGCACAACAACACATTTTTCAAGCTTACAGATGAGTCTCACACCATTTCGGAAAAATCTATACCCTAAATAATTCGAGTTGCAGGAAGGTGGCAAGGGAGCGAATCCCCAGGAGCTTACTAAAGTAAGTGACTGGGGAGAACGAGTGCACCCGACGCACATGCAACTTGAAGTATGACGGGTATATTAAAACAAAATACTGCGATATCAGGCTGCATCCCTTGTCGTTTGGACGTCAACGCGTTAGCTTTAACCGATCATATTTTTTGTCATTATTTTTTTCGGAGGGGTTAGATGACTCTGCAGCAAGAGATAATCCAGGCACTTGGCGCACAGCCGCACATTAATGCAGAAGAAGAAATTCGCCGTAGCGTAGATTTTCTGAAATCCTATCTGAAAACCTATCCTTTCCTGAAATCACTGGTATTAGGGATTAGCGGCGGTCAGGATTCAACGCTCGCCGGAAAGTTATGCCAAATGGCCATTTCAGAGCTGCGCGACGAGACCGGGAACGACGCGCTGCAGTTTATTGCCGTGCGCCTCCCTTACGGTGTGCAGGCCGATGAACAGGACTGCCAGGACGCCATCACCTTCATTCAGCCGGATCGCGTGTTAACCGTCAATATCAAAGCTGCGGTGCTGGCCAGCGAACAGGCATTACGTGAAGCCGGTATTGAGCTGAGCGATTTTGTGCGCGGTAATGAAAAAGCCCGTGAACGTATGAAGGCACAGTACAGCATCGCCGGAATGACCAGCGGCGTAGTGGTTGGCACCGATCACGCTGCGGAAGCGATTACCGGCTTTTTCACCAAATATGGCGATGGCGGCACCGACATTAACCCACTATTCCGCCTCAACAAGCGTCAGGGGAAACAGCTGCTGGCCGCGCTAGGCTGTCCGGAGCACTTATATAAGAAAGCGCCTACCGCCGACCTCGAAGACGATCGCCCTTCTCTGCCCGATGAAGCCGCCTTAGGCGTAACGTACGACAACATTGATGATTATCTGGAAGGCAAAATTCTGGATGATACTATCGCGAAGAAAATTGAAAGCTGGTATTTAAAGACGGAACACAAACGTCGCACGCCCATTACGGTGTTTGACGATTTCTGGAAAAAAGCGTAATCCACCTTCTTGCATAACGCCGGACAGCAACAAAGCTTCGTATGTCCGGCGTCAACAACTTCACACATGTTGCTTTTTTAATCAACAATCGCCTGCTATACTGGATGAATAACCAGCATCCGGAGTAAACAGTGGTACGCCGCCAATCAGCCCCTCGTATTACCTTTGAAGCAGCTGCAATTTATGAGTACCCCGAGCAACTGCGCCCCTTTTTACAAGCGCTTCCGGCCACGCCCGGTGTTTATCTGTTTCACGGCGAAAGTGACACCATGCCGCTTTATATCGGTAAAAGCATCAATGTTCGCAGCCGGGTGATGGCACATCTACGCAACGCAGACGAAGCGGCCATGCTGCATCAATCCCGACGTATTACCTGGATTTGCACGGCGGGTGAAATGGGTGCCCTGTTGCTGGAGGCACGGCTAATTAAAGAACAACAGCCTTTATTCAATAAGCGTCTGCGCCGCACTCGCCAACTCTGTGCTCTGCAATTAACCGATCAACGCGTCCAGGTTATCTACGCGCGCGATGTGGATTTTTCACATACCCCGAATCTGTTTGGCCTGTTTGCACACCGGCGTGCGGCGCTGCAGGCATTACAGACGGTCGCCGACGAGCACCAGCTTTGCTACGGTTTACTGGGACTAGAACCGCTAAGTCGCGGTCGCGCCTGCTTTCGCTCAGCGCTTAAACGTTGCGCCGGAGCCTGCTGTGGGAAAGAAAGTCCCGAGGCGCATCACCTGCGTCTGATGGCGGCACTGGAAAGATTGCGCGTGATCTGCTGGCCGTGGAGCAATGCGATTGCGCTAAAAGAAAGCTGCGCAGAAATGACCCAATATCACATTATCAATAACTGGCTATGGCTGGGCGCGGTTTCATCGCTGGATGAAGCCGCTTCGCTGGCACGAATGCCCGCCGGCTTCGATCATGATGGTTACAAAATTCTCTGCCGGCCGGTAATGTCCGGTCACTATGACATTATTGAACTGGATCCGGCGAATGCCCCGGCATCCAGTTAATCTCACTAAACAACAGCTTCCCTTCCGCTTTTAACAACCGCAGCGTGTGCTTGCCGTCGTGCCAGCATGCGCCCTGGTCCGCCGTCAGTAACTTATCGCCCAACTGCCAGGCTCCGCTTAACACAAACACCACACCGCCGCGCGAACCAAAGGTGGTAAACGTTCGATCCGCAACCCTGACTTTGGCCTGGCAGACATCACGACGGGTCATAATATTGAAATCCATCGACATCTGACCTTCTGTCAGTTTGGCTTTGACTACCTGATCGCCCGCAAAGGTAAACGGTTGATGCTGTTTCAGGGTATGGCTGAAGGGATTGGCGCCTTCCAGAGTAACTTCGCCTCCTTCCAGCAGGGTAATCACTCGCTCTACGCCCGGGAAAAGAGAAAACTCACCGTTCGCGGCAATGGACGCGATACTTGCCCGCCAGTGAAAATCGCGGGTCGCTGGCGGAAAACAACAAATCTCTCGCGTTTCACCCGCACCATTGCGCCAAAGATTAACCGGCATTTTGCGGATATCAAAGTATTCCATCATCCCTCCAGAAAGGCGCGGTACGTCAGCATGACGCTCCCTGGCCGCCATAAGTTCACTCTGCACATTTATTGTTATCGGCAGCAGAGTTGATTTGCCTTAGCGAGGATGAGGACGTTTTAAGAAAAAAGATTAACGCGCTGATCCAGGTAGAATTTTCGCAGGCTTCAGGAGAATAGCGTGTCGGTTGCAGGGTGCAATAGGCTGGAAAGAAAAAACCGCCGATCCTGCCCACCTCGTTAAACGTGTTGTGGACAAGACCGGCGGTCTTGAGTTTTGATTCGCGCCGTCCTGAGCAATGCCCAGACACAACGCGAATAATGTAGTGTAGACGCTAATCGGTTACTCAGCAGCCTCTGGCATTTTACCTTTCTGCGCCGCGCGTTCTGTCAGACGCTTCTCAAAATTGGCATTAAACTGTTTTTTCTGTTCCGGCGTCAGGATGTTGTAAATCTTGTTCTGGGTTTCCATATGCGCCAGCATATTAGCTTTGCGCTGTTCTTCCATCTTCGCAATCTGCGCTTCAGCTTTCGCTTTGTCGAAGCTGTCGCTGGCGATGATATCGTGCATTGCACGGCGTTCTTCCAGCGGCGGACGTTTCATCTGATCGCGCTGGCCTTTCATAATGTCGCGGATCTGCTGTTTCTGCGCATCAGTCAGATTCAGATCTTTAAACATCATGTCGTGGTGCGGGCCAAACTTGCCGTTATGGTGCATCATCGGTTTGGCATCAGCCGGAGCGGTAGTTGTGGTATCAGCGGCGTGTGCCAGATTTGCAGCGCCGAGCGCCAGAGTAGAGGCAACAAACAGAGCAGTCAGTTTACGCATAATTTCTATCCTTCCTTTCAGTTATTCTGACGACATTCTTACGATGCTTATCTCATCGGATGTCGTGTTGACGAGATTAACTTTACCGGTAGAAGCGTCAATTAATCAGAGCAACGGTAAAACAATGAAAGTATAAAAAACAAATTCTCATCAATTATGGAGAAAAAAAGAATTAATTGCGCAGAATTGAAATTAAATATTACAACAGGATGATTTTGAAAGGATTATGGAGGACTATACATGAAGCCTGATTATTAATAAAGCAACTCACCAGGAATAATCCGTAATAACGAAAGCGCACACAAAAAAAATACCCCCCGGAGATAAACCCGAGGGAAAGATATTGATTATAACCTTTCCAGCATCAGCCCCGCGCGTAAACCACAGGCCACGTTTGGGTTGGGAAACAGCACATATTCAACATCATGAGTAACAACAAAACGCGCATCGCCGTCCTGCGCCAGCAATGTGCCCTCGTTAAAGGGGGTAAAATTCAGCGTCTGATTGTTCATATGAAGAATAAAATCGTCGCTGTGTCGCGTGATTTGCGACACCACGCGATAGCGCAGCGGCGTGGTTTGCGTGGATGATGCACGCTCACCCTGCAACAAAGCCGCCAACGCCTCCGCCGTGTGAGCAAACTGCGTCAAATCGTTTTGCCCGAACGCCAGAGCCTTACCCAGCTCCAGCGTACAGGCCAGCGCACCGAAATGCTCGCCACTGAAATGGGTAAATGTCCCGCCCGGTGTCTGATGGAAAACCAGCGCCTCCAGTCCCGCATCCCCCAGCCACGATAGAAACCCTTCGTCCCAGGGCACGTTGCGCTGCGGCAGTACGCCAAAGCGCAGATGATGCGAACCGCGAATGGCGGTGTGCAGATCCAGATGCCAGCGCACGGACTCCCTGGTGCGCGAATAAAACGCTTCCAGGCACAGCTCAAGTTCGCGGGCGCGCCGCGTTTCACCGCTCTCGACAAATATCTGCCAGCGCCCGCCAAACATACGGTTCATGTCGCTATGGCAATAGCGCCTCCCCTCCGCCAGCGCCTGCGGATTGCCCAGAATCACCAGCAACCGCCATGTCAGCGTCAACTCGCCACGAAAAAGCGCGGACAGCAGCGCATCCAGCATCTCAACCGGTGCCGTTTCATTGCCATGAATACCTGCAGAGATCACCAGCGAACGATCAACCTCGGCGACCGGCGTCAGCTCCAGCATCCCGTGCCCTGTCCACCGCCAGTTAAAACCATGAGCCTCACCGTGGGTGATATCCGGCGAGGTTCCCGCGAGGGTCAGGGCCAGAAAGTTATCCATAGATCGCCCGCTCCTGCTGGAAAGGATACACCGAGCCGAGATTGAGCAGTTGCGTCAGCGAATCCAGCGCTTCGCGCCCTTCACGTAACAGCTGGGGGTCAGCAAGATCTGCAGCGGTAAGCCGGTCCCGGTAGTAACGATCAACCCAGTTATTGAGCGTATTGAACAACGTGTCGTTCATCATTACCGCCGGATTCACCGCCTGCAGTTCCTGTGACGTTAACACCACTCTCAGTCGCAGGCATGCCGGACCGCCGCCGTTCGACATACTTTCACGCAGATCGAATACTCGCAGGTCGTCAAGCGGATTATCCGCGTCCAGTAGACCGTTCAGATAGCGCCACACGCCCGCGTGCTCACGACACTCCTGTGGTAAAACCAGCATCATTGAGCCATCATCACGGCTCAACAACTGGCTGTTAAACAGATACGTTGCCACCGCATCCGCCACCGACACCTCCGCAGCAGGCACTTCCAGCACCGTAAACCCATCAACCTGAGCGCGTAGCTGGCTCAACAGCGCCTGCTGTCGGACAAATGCCTGTTCATGGCAAAACAGCACCTGGCGATTCGATACCGCGATAACGTCGTTATGGAACACGCCACTATCGATAACGTCCGGGTTTTGCTGGGCAAAGATAAGTTGATGCGGATTAACCTGGTTCAGCCGCGCCACTGCTTCGCTGGCCTCACGCGATTGTCTGGCCGGGTAGCGCCTCGGCTGTGACACATTCCCCTCCTCGCGACCGTAAACAAACAGCTGCACACCAGGTGCACCGTAATCTCCACCAAGGCGATTGTGGTTGGCCGCCCCTTCATCGCCCAGCAGAGCCACCTGAGGTAGCGCGCTGTGGACCGCAAAAGCATGCTCATCACGGAATATCGCCCGTAATAACGCTTCGGTAGTCGGCGCTTCCAGTGAACGGTGGAATTTGTTGTTCAGGTTCGCCACCGTCAGATGCACTTTCCCATCCAGTGAATCGGCCGAAGGACAGACCGTGGCCGCATTCGCCACCCACATCGGCGAGGCCGAGCTGGCGCTGGAAAGCCAGTGTGGCGCCTGACGCGCCACCTTTTCCAGGATCTGCTCATCGCTACCGCTGAAGCCGAGCTGACGCAGAACCGGAATATACGGACGTTCATGCGGCGGGATCACCGCCTGAGGAAACCCGGCATCTGCCAGCGCTTTCATCTTTAATAAGCCCTGCTTCGCCGCCAGACGGGGATTCGACACCTGAAAACGGTGCCGGGTCGAGGCCTCATTGCCAAACGACAGCCCCGCATAATGGTGGGTCAGTCCCACCAGCCCGTCGAAATTGACCTCACGCGCTTTCATCGCTTTTCTCCACGAGAAAAATCCAGACCTGGGCTCAGCGTCGTCGGCAATGTTAATGCCGGTGACTCCAGACTCGCCATTGGCCAGGCGCAGTAATCTGCGGCATACCACGCGCTGGCACGATGGTTTCCTGAAGCCCCCACTCCGCCAAACGGTGCCGTACTCGCCGCCCCGGTCAACGGTTTATTCCAGTTAACGATGCCCGCCCGCGCTTCCAGCAACAGCTGGTCAAACTGATTGCGATCCGGTGAGACCAATCCGCATGACAGGCCAAATCGGGTGTGGTTCGCAAGGCTTATTGCCTCGTCGAAACAGTCATAACGCCAGACGCCGAGCAGCGGACCAAATACCTCTTCATCCGGCACGTTGGCCACACCGGTGAGTTCGATAATGCCCGGCGCCAGCAGTGACGTGCCCGCTTTTACCCGTCGCGGCGCCAGCAGCGTACGGCCACCTAACGCCTCAAGACGCTGCCAGGCATCACAGACGTGTTGCGCCGCCTGCTCAGATATCAGTCCGCCGATAAACGGTTGCGGCTCGTCATCCCACTTGCCGGGCAGTAAACGCTGGCTGACCTCAACCAGGCGCGCCAGAAACGCATCGCCCTGCGCACCTTTTTTTACCAGCAGACGGCGGGCGCAGGTGCAACGCTGCCCGGCGGTGACAAACGCAGACTGAATAGTCAGATGCACGGCGGCATCAATATCTTCCGGATTCTCAATAATTAACGGGTTGTTGCCCCCCATCTCCAGCGCGAGGATTTTTTCCGGCTGACCGGAGAGCTGTCGGTGCAGTTGATAACCCGTATTGGCGCTACCGGTAAACAGCAAACCGTCGAGATCTTCCAGCGCGCTTAGCGCCTGCCCGGTTTCGCGCCCACCCTGCACCAGGTTTAGCACGCCCGCAGGGAGTCCCGCCTGCGCCCACAGTTTAGTCACCGCTTCACCGGTCCACGGCGTCAGTTCACTGGGTTTAAAAATCAGCGTATTGCCCGCCAGCAGCGCCGGAACGATATGACCGTTGGGGAGATGGCCGGGGAAGTTATACGGACCAAACACCGCCAGCACACCGTGAGGACGATGGCGTAACGTCGCCGCGCCGTCGGGTAATTCGTTGTGTTGCTCTCCGGTACGCGTGTGGTACGCCTTTACGGAAATGGCGATTTTATTGATCATCGCTGTCAGTTCGGTGGCTGCTTCCCAGCGTGGTTTTCCGGTTTCTCTGGCGATAATGGTCGTCAGCTCGGCTTTGTTGCTCTCCAGCAATGTGGCGAATTTTTCCACCACCGCCTGGCGCGCGGAAAAGGGTTGCCTGGCCCAGCCCGCAAATGCCGCTCGTGCGGCGCGGCATGCCTGCGCCACCTGCGTAGCATCTGCATCATGGCCTTGCCACAATACATCGCCGCCCACCGGATTAGTTTTAACCCGACGCTCGCCCTGGCCCGTTACCCAGTCGCCGTTTATCCATAAAGTCATACTGTTTTCTCCTCTGCACATAGACGAACGAAACGGACGTGGTCACCCGCATGGCACTTCAGGGCATCCAGCTGCGCTGCCGTCAGCACCAGCCGCTGGGTATGCGGATCGGCGCGCACCAGCATGACGCGGAAGTTATGGTAGTTTTCATTCGCCACCAGACAGGCCGGATACTCGCCCGGCGCGGGCTGGCCTTCAGCCACCTCCACCAACCGGCTTTTCCGAATCGCCCGCACCCGGTCGATATCGCATTCCAGCGTCGGTCCGCCGTCGAAAATGTCGACATAGTTGCGATAGCGGAAGCCTTCTTTCTCCAGTACCGCACGCGCCGGTGCCGTTTGCGGATGCACTTCGCCAATCACGCTTTGCGCTTCATCCGACAGGAAGTGGGTATAGATAGGATGCTTGGGCATCAATTCGGCAATAAAGGCTTTTTGCCCGGTGCCGCAAAGAAAATCGGCACGGCTAAACTCCATCGAAAAGAAGCGTTTGCCGAGGCTCTGCCAGAACGGGGAGTAACCGTGTTCATCAATCACGCCACGCATCTCGGCCACCACTTTTTCATTAAACCGGTCGCGGAATGCCGCCATAAACATAAAGCGCGATTTCGACAGCAAATAGCCGTTGCCCTCTTTACGCCAGTCCGGATCAAGAAACAGGGTGCAAAGTTCGCTGCTGCCGGTGTGATCGTTACTGAGAAACAGCGTCGGCAGCGCGTTATAGACGTTCAACTCCTTCGAGGCATGGACCAGCGTCCCGACGCGATAGTTGTACCAGGGGTCGTTTAGCCCGACCGCCACTTCAATCGCGCAGATCCCGGCCACGGTACTGGTGGTACTGTCCTCGAGTACAAAAACGTAGCCCTGCTCACTTTTTGGCAGTTCGCCCTGCCAGGTTTGCAGTGAACGCTCAATACGCGCCATCAGCGTGGCTTCGTTAGCCGGAAGCGAGGTCAGCCCACCGCCGGTCTTACTGGCCAACTGCATCAACGCCGTAATATCGGCGCGTTCAATGGGACGGATCACCATCATGATGAACCTCCTGCTTTAATACGTTCGCAGGCCAGCGCAAAGCGATCCAGTCCGCTGGCAACCTCTTCTTCGCTAACGTTCAGCGCAGGTGCAAAACGCACCACGTTACCGCCAGCAATCAGCATCATCACGCCGACATTGGCCGCCTCTTGCGAGATAAGCTTCGCTTTACCGGCAAACTCCGCATTCAGCACACAGCCGATCAGCAGGCCCAGTCCACGAACCTCACTAAACAATCCAAAACGTTCGTTAATGGCGTTAATACGCTCCACAAACCAGTCGTGACGCTGTTTCACGCCAGTGAGGATTTCCGGCGTGTTAACGATCTCCAGCAGTTTTCCGGCCACCGCAGAAGCCAGCGGGTTTCCGCCGTAAGTGGTGCCGTGCGTACCCACCGTCATAACGCTTGCGCATGGTTCGGTGGCCAGCAGCGCACCGATAGGGAACCCACCGCCCAGCGCTTTGGCCGTGGTCAGCAGATCCGGCGTCACGCCGTAGTGCATATAGGCATACAATTCGCCGGTACGTCCCACGCCAGTCTGCACTTCATCAAAAATCAGCAACGCATTGTGGCGATCGCAGAGTTCGCGCAGTCCCTGCAAAAAGGCCTTTGTTGCAGGCACCACGCCGCCTTCACCCTGAATCGGCTCAACAATAACCGCACAGGTGGTGTCATCAATCAGCTGGCTGGCAGAGTCAAGATCGTTATACACCGCATGGCGGATATCCGGCGGCAATGGCGCAAAATCCTGCGAATAGGCCGGCTGGCCCCCGGCGCTGACGGTAAACAGCGTGCGGCCGTGGAAGGCGTTTTTAAACGCGACGATGCCGCTTTTCTGCGTGCCGAAACGGTCGTGAGCATATTTACGCGCCAGTTTTAATGCCGCTTCGTTGGCTTCTGCGCCGGAGTTACAGAAGAAGACACGCTCGGCAAAGGTGGCATCAATCAGTTTTTTTGCCAGCCGCAGTACCGGCTCGTTAGTGTAGCCATTTCCGGTATGCCAGAATTTACCGGCCTGATCGTTTAATGCTTCGCGCAAAGCCGGGTGTGCGTGACCCAGCGCGTTAACCGCAATGCCCCCCGCGAAATCGATATACTCTTTGCCCTGCTGATCCCACAGTCGCGAGCCTTCACCGCGAACCGGCACAAAAGGAGCCGGTGCGTATACGGGCATCATCCATTCATCAAAATTTTCACGCGTAACTGACAGAGACATAGCGACCTCTACGGTAAATAAAAAGTTATTTATATGTTAATAAATATAGTGTTTGCGGTGTAAATGTAGAGTGCAGGGTTCGTGCCAGCCAGCAAAAAATATGCATAAACACGATGAGACAACGAAATATCAATAAGTTACGAACCATCAATATTCATCATATGTGCATATAAAGTGAATACGTTCGCCAGCGGGGTGAATAATTAGAGGAAAAAACGCAATTCTATTCAGTCGCCAAATATAATTCTGGAATTGTGATCGTATACGAAATTTTTCGGAAATTATTGCCCCATTCTGACGCGTATCGCGCCAAAACAGTGCAGTTTTTGCCCCATCGTTAACACCATTAGCAATCATTGTTGGAATCAGGTGACAAGAAGCAGTCAGCCCGCGGAAATTCTGCTACCATCCTTGCACTATTCATCTTGCAAAGTGGCAGCGACTATGAAATTTGTCTCTTTTAATATCAACGGCCTGCGTGCCCGTCCTCATCAACTGGCAGCCATTGTCGAAAAACACCAACCGGATGTGATCGGCTTGCAGGAGACAAAAGTCCACGATGACATGTTCCCTCTCGAAGAGGTCGCAAAGCTGGGTTACAACGTTTTCTATCACGGTCAAAAAGGCCATTACGGCGTCGCGCTGCTGACGAAAGAAACGCCCATTTCGGTGCGTCGTGGCTTCCCGAACGATGACGAAGAAGCACAGCGCCGTATTATCATGGCTGAAATCCCGTCTCCACTGGGGAATATCACCGTGATTAACGGCTATTTTCCGCAGGGCGAAAGCCGTGACCACCCGCTGAAGTTCCCGGCCAAAGCCGCGTTTTATCAGAACCTGCAAAACTATCTGGAGACTGAACTGAAGCGCGACAATCCGGTGCTGATCATGGGGGATATGAATATCAGCCCGACCGATCTGGACATCGGCATTGGTGAAGAGAATCGCAAACGCTGGCTGCGTACCGGCAAGTGCTCCTTCCTGCCGGAAGAGCGTGAATGGATGGAACGACTGATGGGATGGGGTCTGGTGGACACGTTCCGTCACGCACATCCGGACACCGCCGACCAGTACTCGTGGTTTGATTACCGTTCAAAAGGCTTTGACGATAACCGTGGTCTGCGTATCGATCTGCTGCTGGCGAGCAACCCGCTGGCGGAGCGCTGCGAAGAAACCGGCATCGACTATGAGATCCGCAGTATGGAAAAACCGTCCGACCATGCGCCGGTATGGGCCAAATTCCGCGTCTGATCGCCTGAGCGTTGCCACTCTCCGGGCCTTGCCTGGAGAGTCGATGTAGCCTGAGCAAAATCAAAAAAACCACGGTAATACATTGTTGCCAACGGGGATTTATTATATCTTCGCGCGCACTTTCGCTGGCGAAACGCGTTATTACCCTCGGTATTACAGGAGACCCCCATGAAAAAGAAGTTCGCATAAAGCAGAATACAGACTGCTGATCGTTGCGCTACTCCTCTGTGTCCTGGTGGGCGTTCTCCATTATTCTGGCCTGAGTGGCCTGATAACCCATTTCCACCTTTTACAAGATCTCATCCGCCAGAGCGGCATATACGGCTACGTGCTGTACATTCTGCTGTTTATCGTCGCTGCGCTGTGTCTGATACCCGGCAGCATGCTGGTGATCGTCGGCGGTATCCTGTTTGGCCCGCTGGTGGGGACGCTTGTATCGCTGTTTGCAGCCACCGTGGCCTCGGCGCTGTCGTTCTTACTTGCCCGCTGGCTGGGTCGCGATCTGCTGCTGAAATATGTCGGGCATACGGCCACCTTCCAGGCGATAGAAAAAGGCATTGCCCAAAGCGGTAGCGATTTTCTGATCCTCACCCGCCTGGTGCCGTTATTCCCGTACAATATTCAAAATTATGCCTATGGGCTGACCGCCATCCCATTCTGGTCATTCACCGTCATTTCTGCGCTCACCACCTTCCCCGGCCTGTTCATCTATACGCTCATGTCGCATGAACTCGTCAGCGACGGTATCACCCTGGCGTTTGTGGTTAAACTCAGTATTGCTGGCATTATTTTATTTACCCTGGTACAGGCAGCCAAAGCCTGGGCCCGCGTGAAGCGTATTGATCCCTCTGTCCAACGTGAGTTAGCCGATAAATCATGAAGCTGAACAAAACGCACGTCATACGCTATTGCCGGACCGGGCTGATTCTCCTGCTACTGCTGGCGCCGATCGCCTGGGTATGGGTGCCCGGCGTCAGTGATTTTGTCAGTCACAGCCTGGCGGCATTCGCCACGGTTGACCAGCACGCCATTGAAAATCTCATTCGGTCATACGGTGCTCAGGCTGCGGTGGTATCGTTTTGCTTAATGATCTTACAAGCCATTATCGCCCCGCTTCCGGCGTTTGTGATCACCTTTGCCAATGCGTCATTGTTCGGCGCATTCTGGGGAGGCGTACTCTCCTGGACCAGCGCAATGGCTGGCGCGGCGCTATGCTTTTTCATCGCCCGTATTTTTGGTCGTAGCACGGTGGAAAAGCTGACCGGAAAAACGGTGTTGAATAGCATGGACGCCTTTTTTGCACGCTACGGCAAACACACTATTCTGGTCTGTCGCCTGTTACCTTTCGTTCCCTTTGACCCGGTCAGTTACGCCGCAGGTCTGACATCGATCCGCTTTCGTCATTTTTTCCTCGCCACCGGCGTCGGTCAGCTACCCGCGACACTCGTCTATTCCTGGGCCGGCAGTCTGTTAACCGGAGGAGCATTCTGGTTCGTGACCGGGCTATTTGTATTATTTGCGCTGACTGTGGTTATCTCCGTGGCGAGAAGCATTTATCTTGAACGGCACAGAAAACACGTCTGAGGCCCCCCTTAACAACTGGAGAGTGTATGCGTTATTGCTTATTGTGCCTGAGTTTGCTGTTTTCACCGCTGGCGACCTTCGCGCAAGATCACAGCTGGCAGCAGATCAAAAACGACGCCCGTGGCCAGACGGTGTGGTTCAACGCCTGGGGAGGCGATAACGCAGTGAACCAATATCTCGACTGGGTAAGCGGCGAGATGAAAACACATTACGCCATTAACCTGAAAATCGTGCGTCTGGCCGATGCTGCCGACGCGGTTAAGCGTATTCAAACAGAGGCCGCTTCCGGGCGTAAAACCGGCGGCTCTGTCGATTTACTGTGGGTGAACGGTGAAAACTTCCGTACGCTGAAAGAGGCAAACCTGCTGCAAACGCAGTGGGCGCAGACGCTACCCAACTGGCGCTACGTTGATACCCTGCAGCCTGTCAGCGAAGACTTCTCCATCCCTACAGAGGGAGCCGAGTCACCGTGGGGAGGCGCGCAGCTTACTTTTATCGCTAACCGTGATGTGACCGAACAGCCACCACAAACCCCGCAGGCGCTGCTGGCATTTGCCAAAGCGCATCCTGGTACGGTGACCTACCCGCGCCCCCCGGATTTTACCGGGACTGCATTTCTTGAGCAGTTGCTGATGGCGCTTACTACCCAACCACAAGCGTTGAAAATGGCGCCCGATACCGCGACGTTCGCTGATGTTACGGCTCCGCTGTGGCAGTATCTTGACACGCTGCATCCGTTTTTATGGCGTGAAGGTAAAGACTTCCCGCCTACGCCCGCACGAATGGATACGCTGCTGAACAACGGCGTACTGCGCTTGTCGCTGACCTTTAACCCCGCGCATGCACAACAAAAAGTGGTCAGCGGTGAATTGCCCAAAAACAGCTACAGCTTTGGTTTTACGCAAGGCATGATTGGCAACGTGCATTTTGTCACGATCCCGGCTAACGCCAGCGCCAGCGCAGGGGCGAAAGTCGTCGCCAACTTCCTGCTCTCTCCGGAGGCGCAACTACGTAAAGCCGATCCCGCCTACTGGGGCGACCCTTCGGTTCTCGACCCGCAAAAATTACCTGCGGCACAACGTGAAGCTCTGCAGGCACGGATCCCTAAAGGATTACCCACCGTGCTTCCAGAACCCCATGCTGCCTGGGTAAACGTACTGGAACAAGAATGGCTACGCCGTTACGGTACGCATTAATCCTGCTGATATGGGGCGTCATGGCGGTGATTTATTTGCCGCTGGTACCTGCCGCCATCGCGCTTTTCACGCCTGCGCTCTCCATCACTCATTGGCTGGCGCTGTTTGCCGATCCCCAGCTGCCGCAGGCGCTGATGGCGACGCTGGTTTCCGTGACGCTGGCGACCCTCGGTGCGTTGGTCATTGCCCTGTTGGCGATCCTCGCCATGTGGCCCGGCGCGGGCTGGGCGCGGCTGTGCACCCGGCTGCCGTGGCTGTTGGCGATTCCGCACGTCGCGTTTGCCACCAGCGTCCTGTTGTTGTTTGCCGAAGGCGGTCTGCTGTACCGCGTGTTGCCTTTTCTTACCCCACAGGCTGACCGCTACGGGATCGGTCTGGGCTTGACGCTAGCCGTCAAAGAGAGCGCTTTTTTGTTATGGGTACTCTCGGCCCTGCTCAGTGAAAAGCAGCTTGCCCGGCAGGTGACCGTGCTGGATTCGCTGGGATATAGCCGCCTGCAATGCCTCAACTGGTTGGTCTTACCCGCCATCGCACCGGCACTGGGGAAAGTGATGCTGGCGGCCACTGCATGGTCATTGTCGGCGGTGGATGTGGCGATCGTGCTGGGTCCGGGCAATCCGCCAACGCTTGCGGTGTTGAGCTGGCAATGGCTCACTCAGGGCGATGCCGACCAACAGATAAAAGGCTCGCTCGCCAGCCTGCTGCTGGTACTGCTGCTGTGTGTGTATGCGCTGGTTGGTTATCTGCTCTGGCGCAGCTGGCGGCGTACCCTGCCGGGGATTAGCGGGAAGCGTCAGCGTTTTTCATCCTATCCACTGGGGCGCTCACTGGCGCAACTGGTGCCCGTAAGCGGCGTACTCTGCCTGCTGGTTCTGGCCCTGGTTGCACAGTATTCATTCATCGATAGCCAGACGTTATTCACCAGCCTGCAAGTGGGAATGATTGCCAGCGCACTGGCATTAATCACGCTGTTGCTATGGCTGGAATGGGGACCACAGCGCGGACATCGTTGGGTCTGGCTGCCGATTATCCTGCCTGCACTCCCGCTGGTCACCGGACAATATACGCTGGCGCTACACTCACAGCTGGATGGTCAATTGTTGACGGTTGTCTGGGGACATTTGCTGTGGGTCACACCGTGGATGCTGTTTATCCTCAAACCGGCGTGGCAGCGAATTGATCCGCGGTTAATGTTGATTGCGCAGACGCTGGGCTGGTCGCGGGAGCGCATCTTCTGGCAGGTGAAATGTCCGCTGCTGCTGCGTCCGGCGCTGATTGCTTTCGCGGTGGGATTTTCCGTCAGTATCGCCCAGTATATGCCGACCCTGTGGTTAGGGGCCGGACGCTTTCCCACGCTGACCACCGAGGCCGTTGCATTGAGCAGCGGCGGCAGCGCGGCACGGCTTGCGTCACAGGCGCTCTGGCAACTGCTGCTGCCGCTGTTGGTTTTCGCACTGTCAGCATTACTCTCCGCATGGGTTGGCCGCTGTCGACAAGGACTCCGCTAATGCTAATTGTGAAAAATGTTTCGCTACATCTGGGGCTTTGCGTTCTGCTCAACGAGGCCAATTTCGAGGTCAACAAAGGTGACATTGTCACTATTATGGGTCCCTCCGGCAGCGGCAAATCATCGCTGTTCTCGTGGATGATTGGCGCACTTTCTCCAACGTTTCAGGCGAGTGGCGAGCTGTGGCTTAACGACCGGCGCATCGACTCATTGCCCACGGCGCAGCGCCAGATTGGCATTTTGTTCCAGGATGCCCTGCTGTTCGACCATTTCAGCGTGGGGCAAAATTTGCTGCTGGCACTCCCCGCAAGTCTGAAAGGATCGGCCAGACGCGATGAGGTCGAGCGCGCCCTTGAGCGTGCCGGACTGGCGGGGTTTTATCATCGCGATCCGGCATCACTCTCCGGCGGGCAACGATCGCGTATCGCCCTGCTGCGCGCGCTGTTGGCACAACCACAGGCGCTGCTGCTGGATGAACCCTTCAGCCGACTGGACACCTCGCTTCGCGACGCGTTTCGCCAGTGGGTCTTTGCCGAAGTGCGCAAGCTGGGTATTCCCGTGGTGCAGGTTACCCATGACGCGCAGGACGTTCCGCCCGCGGGCCGCGTTTTGCAGATGGCAAACTGGGCGTGAATGTGGCGATATGCTGCGTTAACGCAATGATTTTATCGGGCTGGCGGCACAGAATGTCGTCTTCTTTTTTTCAACGTCGGGCTATTCGATGAAACGTGTTTCTCAAATGACCGCGCTGGCACTGGCTTTAGGGCTCGCTTGCGCTTCTTCCTGGGCTGCTGAAACAGCACAGACGCTCACCCTCCACCAGTTACAGCAGCAACAAGGCGCGGCAATCGATACCCGTCAAAGTGCGTTTTATAACGGCTGGCCGCAATCGCTTAATGGCCCTTCCGGCCATGAACCTGCCGCCCTGAACCTGTCTGCCGCCTGGCTCGACAACATGAACGACGAGCAACTCACCGCCTGGGTTAAGCAACATCAGTTAAAAACCGATGCACCGGTAGCGCTGTATGGCAGCGAAAGTGACATGCAGGCCGTTAAAGCGCGTCTGCAGAAAGTGGGCTTTAGTCAGCTTTCCACGCTCAGCGATGCACTGCAGGATCCCGCGCGATTGCAGCGCCTACCGCACTTCGAACAGCTGGTCTATCCGCAGTGGCTACACGACCTGCAACAAGGCAAAGCCGTCACCGCCAAACCGGCCGGTGACTGGAAAGTCATTGAAGCGGCCTGGGGGGCACCGAAGCTCTATCTGCTCAGTCATATTCCGGGTGCCGGATACATTGATACCAACGAAGTCGAAAGCGAACCGCTGTGGAACAAAGTCTCCGACGCGCAGCTCAAAGCGATGCTGGCTAAACACGGTATTCGTCATGACACGACGGTGATTTTGTATGGCCGTGATGTCTATGCGGCGGCGCGTGTCGCACAGATCATGCTGTACGCGGGCGTGAAAGATGTTCGCCTGCTCGACGGCGGCTGGCAGACGTGGTCCGACGCAGGATTACCGGTCGAACGCGGCACGGCACCGACGGTTAAACCGGAGCCTGATTTTGGCGCGACGATCCCTGCCCAGCCGCAGCTGATGCTGGATATGGAACAGGCGCGTGACCTGCTGCATCGTCAGGATGCGTCGCTGGTCAGCATTCGTTCGTGGCCGGAATTTGTCGGCACCACCAGCGGTTACAGCTACATTAAACCAAAAGGTGAAATTGCGGGGGCGCGTTGGGGTCATGCGGGCAGCGACTCCACGCATATGGAAGATTTCCATAACCCGGACGGCACCATGCGCAGCGCAGACGATATCGCCGCAATGTGGAAACAGTGGAACATCTTGCCGGATCAGCAGGTTTCCTTCTACTGCGGTACCGGCTGGCGTGCCTCGGAGACGTTTATGTACGCCCGTGCGATGGGCTGGAAAAACGTCTCGGTGTACGACGGTGGCTGGTTCGAGTGGAGCAGCAATCCGAAGAACCCGGTAGCCAGCGGCGAGCGCGGCCCGGACGCCAGCAAGTAATCGCTGATTATTCCTGACGCTGGATCGATTTCAGCGTCAGGTATCCGCTCCAGATCCGCGTGAACGTTGTCAGCCAGCACAGCGCACCAAATATCCACGCCAGCACGGCAAAATAATCAGGGAACAGACAGCCCAGCACGAACAGCAATATCGTCTCGGTGCCTTCGGTCAACCCACCTAAATAATAAAACGATTTATGCGCATAACCGGGGTTATCAATCTGATGCTTCGCCGCCAGCGCGGCAAAGGCCAGGAAACTACTGCCGGTGCCGATAAACGCAAACAATAGCCAGCTGCCCGCCAGCGCATTCTGCTCGGGTGCCGCCAGAATAAAGCCAAACGGCACCAGCGCGTAAAACAGAAAATCGAGTGAAATATCGAGGAATCCGCCGGCATCGGTCAGTCCCCTGCGCCGCGCCAGCGCGCCGTCCAACCCATCAAACAGACGATTAAGCACAATGGCGACCAGCGCCGCCGAATACCAGCCTAATGCCAGAAACGGCAAGGCCAGCACGCCAATAGCGAAACCGAAGAGCGTCAGACCGTCCGGCGAAATACCGGGCTTATCAATCATGCGAGCGCACTGATGTAACAGCGGTTTTAACCGCGGATGAAGATGGCGGTCAAGCATGTGGCCGTCCTTTGAAACTGTCGCACAATCCCTGCGAAGGAATATCCAGCGCGGCGTTAAAGCGTGCCGAGAGATTTTGAAAGGCAATCAGCGCGGTCATTTCGGTAATCGTGTCATCGGTAAAATGCTGCTGCATTTGCGTCTTCAGCGCATCATCAAGGCGCGGCGGCGTGGCAGTCATCGCATCCGCATAGGCCAGCGCCACGCGCTCTTCTGCGCTAAACAGTACAGACGATTGCCAGTTCGCCACCTGTAACACTTTATCCAGCGCCCCGCTGCGTTCGGCCAGCCGTAAGCTGTTGGCATCCACGCAGAACGCGCAATGACACACCTGCGACACCCGCGTCATCAACAGCGCGCGCATCACCGGGGTTAATCGCGCCCGTTTACGCTCCAGAAATCCGACAAACAGCGCGACCAGCCAAAACAGAAACGGCATACGCCCCCACCAGCGCGTGGGATGCAGCACGTCGCCGTAATGTTTTTTCTGCGTCGCGACAAGCGGTTTCAAACTGGAAGGGATACGCGTCAACGGTTTTACCCACGCCTGAGGATCGTTCAACGGTGACTCCTGAATACTTTAGATAAAACAAAGATAGCGATAGTATGTCACTTTCTGCTGTTAGATCTTGATGAATATGATGAAAACCCTCGACGTGGTCGCCGCTATCCTTGAACGTGATGGCAAAATATTACTCGCTCAGCGCCCGGCGCATGCGGATCAGCCGGGTATGTGGGAGTTTGCCGGCGGTAAGGTAGAGCCCGGCGAGAGCCAGCCGCAGGCGCTGAGGCGTGAACTGCACGAAGAACTTGGCATTGAGGCGATTGTTGGGCAGTACGTTGCCAGCCATCAACGCGAAGTATCAGGCCGGATTATCCATCTGCATGCATGGCATGTGCCAGATTATCAAGGCGAACTGCACGCGCACGAGCATCAGCAACTGGTGTGGTGCCTACCTGAAGAGGCGCTGACGTATCCGCTGGCGCCTGCCGACATCCCGCTCTTACAGGCGTTTATTCTTTTACGCGACGCCAGACCAGCGGATTAGTGCCGATCGTTTTCTCATCGCGCTGGCATTGCAACAGCACGCCATCAGCCTTGATCACCGCGCCTTCCGAATAGTTTTGATCCTGATAAACGCAGCACTGATTACAGGGCTGCGCCCGCTGACCGCTGGAACTGAACACTTCTGGCGGCACATTAACCTGCACATCCGGGCGATAAAGCTGATTTGCCAGTGCCGTGCTGGAGAGCATAACCAGCGCACCTGCCATGATAAAACGGCGCATACTCTTTCCTTTTAAACTGACCTCTATGCTCAGTATAACGGTATAAACCGGCAGAAACTTTAGTCCCTTCCCGCATCGTTTTTAGTTATGACCTACGCCGCAATATTAATTTCCTTAGCGGGGTTAATTTTTTCTTGCGTCCCGTCACACTGCTGATGTTATAGTCAAAAACTGCACAACACATAACATAAACATCAAAAATATAACCATATCAATACATAAGAGGTTCTTATATCTATGGATCAGACATGTTCTTTGGCGTCATTTCTCAACCATGTGCAAAAGCGCGACCCGAATCAAACCGAGTTCGCGCAAGCCGTTCGTGAGGTCATGACGACGCTGTGGCCGTTCCTCGAACAAAACCCGCGCTATCGTCAAATGTCATTGCTGGAACGTCTGGTTGAACCTGAGCGCGTGATCCAGTTCCGCGTGGTCTGGCTGGACGATCGTAATCAGGTACAGGTTAACCGCGCATGGCGTGTACAGTTTAGCTCGGCGATTGGTCCTTACAAAGGCGGCATGCGTTTCCATCCGTCGGTAAACCTGTCGATCCTGAAATTCCTTGGCTTCGAGCAGACTTTTAAAAACGCCCTCACCACGCTGCCGATGGGCGGAGGTAAAGGCGGGAGCGATTTCGATCCAAAAGGCAAAAGCGAAGGCGAAGTGATGCGTTTTTGCCAGTCCCTGATGACCGAACTGTTCCGTCATTTAGGACCAGACACTGACGTTCCGGCGGGTGATATCGGCGTGGGCGGTCGTGAAGTCGGCTTTATGGCTGGGATGATGAAAAAACTCTCCAACAACAGCGCCTGCGTCTTTACCGGTAAAGGTCTGTCGTTCGGCGGCAGTCTGATCCGCCCGGAAGCGACCGGCTACGGCCTGGTGTACTTCACCGAAGCAATGCTTAAGCGCCATGGTCTGGGCTTTGAAGGCATGCGTGTCGCCGTTTCCGGCTCCGGTAACGTGGCGCAATTCGCCATTGAGAAAGCCATGGAGTTTGGTGCCCGTGTGGTGACCGCTTCCGACTCCAGCGGTACCGTGGTTGACGAGAGTGGCTTCACGAAAGAGAAACTGGCACGTCTGTGTGCCATTAAAGACAGCCGCGATGGCCGCGTGGCGGATTACGCCCGTGAGTTTGGCCTGACCTATCTGGAAGGTAAGCAACCGTGGTCAGTGCCGGTGGATATCGCCCTGCCGTGCGCTACGCAGAACGAACTGGATGTGGACGCTGCGCAGATGCTGATTGCCAACGGCGTCAAGGCCGTGGCGGAAGGCGCAAACATGCCGACCACCATCGAAGCCACCGATCTGTTCCTCGAAGCGGGCGTACTGTTTGCGCCGGGTAAAGCCGCCAACGCCGGTGGTGTGGCGACATCAGGCCTGGAAATGGCGCAGAACGCCGCGCGTCTGGGTTGGAAAGCGGAGAAAGTGGATGCGCGCCTGCACCACATCATGCTGGATATTCACCACGCCTGCGTCGAGTACGGTGGTGAAAGCAAACAAACCAACTACGTGCAAGGCGCCAACATTGCTGGCTTCGTGAAAGTTGCCGACGCGATGCTGGGCCAGGGTGTGATTTAATCATCAGTCATGACCGCATTACAGGCCTGCCTCCTCTGAAGGCGGGCTTTTTTTCGCCGGACGTTTTCGCGGCGCGCTCTTTTTCTTCTCCACGCCAGCCGGCGCGGTTATCCCGCGGAATCGGCGTACTGGCGTACGTTTAGCCTGGTCAATCAGCTGATACAGCGTGTCCACCAACGGCTGCATAAAGTCCTGATAGCGGCACTGCTTTTCACTGATTTGCGTCAGGATCGACTCCCAGTGCGCGGTCATATCCGGACGCGTTGCCATTTCTGGCAACGAATGGAACAGCGCCTTTCCGGGATCCGTCGAGTGTATATAGCGGCCCTTTTTCACCAGGAACCCGCGCTTAAACAGCAGTTCGATAATCCCCGCACGCGTAGCCTCCGTTCCCAGTCCGTCGGTGGCGCGCAGGATCTTTTTCAGATCTTTATCCTGCACAAACCGTGCGATCCCGGTCATCGCCGACAACAGCGTCGCGTCGGTAAAATGGCGCGGCGGCTGGGTCTGGCGTTCCACCACTTCGCCCTTTTCACACAGTAGTTCGTCATCACGAGCCACCACCGGCAACGGTGTGCCGTCGTTTTCTTCGTCGCGCTCTTTGTTACCCAGCAGCGTACGCCACCCGGCTTCCGCCAGGAAACGGGCTTTAGCAACAAATTTGCCTTTCGCAATATCCAGCTCAATGACGCACTTGCGGAATACCGCGTCCGGGCAGAACTGCATCAGATACTGACGCGCAATCAGGTTGTACACCTTGGCTTCATTGTCATTCAAATTGATGGATGAACTACGCGCAGTGGGAATAATCGCGTGGTGCGCATCAACCTTTTTATCGTCCCAGCAGCGATTACGCGTATCGGGATTAACCGCAGGCTGCGGAAATAAATCCGGAGCGTGCACGCTAATCGCATTCATCACCGCATGGCGACCGGCAAAATGTTCTTCCGGCAGATAGCGGCTATCAGAACGCGGATAGGTAATCAATTTGTGGGTTTCATACAGCTTCTGGCAGATATCGAGCACGTTTTGCGCGCTCAGTCCGAAGCGTTTAGCGGCTTCAATCTGCAACGCCGACAGTGAGAACGGCAACGGTGCGGATTCTGATTCCCGTTTATCGTTATAGCTGGTGACTATCGCTGGCTGACCGTTGATGCGTTTCACCACATGCTCCGCCAGCGTACGGTTCAGTAAGCGCCCTTCTTCATCCTGATAAGGTTCACACGCCTCGCTCGGCTGCCAGATAGCGGTAAACCGCTCGTCGGCAGGTGTGACGATATGCGCTTTGACCTCAAAGAAATCTTTGGCGACGAAGTTTTCAATCTCTTCATCACGGCGCACGACCAGACCAAGCACCGGCGTCTGCACACGCCCCACGGACAGCACGCCTTGATAACCCGCGTTACGCCCAAGAATGGTATAGGCGCGCGTCATATTAATGCCGTACAGCCAGTCGGCACGCGCTCGCGCCAGCGCCGAAACGCACAGCGGGATGAACTCGCTGTTGGCGCGCAGACGAGAAATTGCCCGCTCCACCGCCTGTGGGTTAAGGTCGTTAATCAGACACCGTTGTACCTGATGCCGCTTTTCCGGCGCCAGTTGCAGGTAATCCAGCACTTCATCGACCAGCAGCTGTCCTTCACGATCGGGGTCTCCCGCGTGAATGACTTCACTGGCCTCATGCAGAAAGCGCTTGATGACGTTGAGCTGTTTGGTGACGGAGGGACGCGGCTGCAGTTGCCACTTTTCCGGTACAATCGGCAAGTCGACCAGACTCCAGCGTGCATAGCGACTGTCGTAGGCGTCTGGCTGCGCCTGTTCAAGCAGGTGACCGATACACCAGGTCACCACTTGCCCATTTCCGCATTCAATAAAGCCATCACCTTTGCGATGTGGCTTAGGGAGCACATCGGCAATCGCGCGCGCCAGACTCGGTTTTTCGGCAATAAACAACCGCATCGAATTAACGGATCTCAACCATGGCGCGACCGCCACGTGCTTCAACCAGCTCACCAATCGCGGTGAGATCAATGCCAAACTGCGCGGCAACCGCTTTCACTTCAGCCTCAGATTCCGGTGTTACCGCCAGCAGCAGGCCGCCGGAGGTTTGCGGATCGCACAGCAGGTCTCGTACCGCCTGCGGCATCTCACCCATCAGATGCCCGTAGCTGGCAAAGTTCCGCTGCGTGCCGCCCGGCACTGCGCCCTGCGCGATGTACTCTTCAACACCAGGCAGTTTTGGAATATCCTGGTAAACGATTTGCGCCTGAACGCCCGCGCCCTGACACATTTCGCTCAGGTGTCCCAGCAGGCCAAAACCGGTCACGTCGGTCATGGCTTTCACGCCTTCAATGTCCGCAAACGCTGCGCCCGCAATATTCATGCGGCACATCACTTCCGTCGCCAGCCCAACATGCTCAGGCTTAAGCAGCGATTTTTTCTCGGCGGTGGTCAACACGCCAATGCCTAGCGGCTTGGTGAGGAACAGCTTGCATCCCGCTTCTGCGGTGCTGTTTTTCTTCACGCGCTCGGTAGGGACCACGCCCGTCACGGCAAGACCAAAAATCGGCTCTGGGGCATCAATAGAGTGACCACCCGCCAGCGCAATGCCGGCCTGGCGACAGGCGAAACGCCCGCCTTCGGTCACTTCACGGGCGACTTCCGGTGCCAGCTTATCGAGCGGCCAGCCCAGAATCGCGATAGCCATAATCGGTTTGCCACCCATCGCGAAGATATCGCTGATGGCGTTGGTCGCGGCGATGCGGCCAAAATCAAACGGATTATCGACTATCGGCATAAAGAAATCGGTGGTGCTGATAACGCTGGTGCCATTACCCAGATCGTACACGGCCGCGTCGTCGCGGGTTTCATTCCCCACGAGTAAATTCGGATCAACAAATTTCGCCTGCTCGCTGTGCAGGATGGTTTCCAGCACTTTGGGGGAAATTTTACAACCGCAACCGGCTCCGTGGCTGTATTGCGTTAAACGAATAGCGTGCTCGCTCATGGACATCTCCTGTCATTGCAATCGGGCTATGGTAGCGCTCATTCCATGATGTGGTAAGAGTGACTGTCTGAATTCGGGTGTCTTTGCTCATAATCCAGACAGTTTAGCCGCTGAAATCAGAAATACTGGACGAATGCGCTCGGATCGGCAGGGTTAATCGTGGTGGATGCTTTAAGCTGTGGCGTGCCCAGATAGAGGAAGCCGACAATTTTATCCTGCGCACGACAGTCAAATGCCTCGCGCACCACTGCACTTTCGGTTAATGCACCGCTGCGCCAGATCCCGCCAAAGCCTTGCGCAATCGCCGCCATTTGCATGGCCATTACCGCACAACCCGCTGACATTTCCTGTTCCCACAGTGGAACCTTGTCACTTTCTTCACATTTCGCCACCACCGCAATAATCAGCGGGGCACGAAACGGCGCAGCACGCGCTTTTTCGACAGCCTTTTCGTCGCCCTCTGCGGCAATAGCCCCTTTTTCGAGCACGGCGCTAAAACGCTCACGCCCTGCACCTTCAATCACAAAGAAACGCCACGGCTGCAGCGATTTGTGATCCGGTGCGCGCATCCCCGCCCGCAGGATATTTTGCAGTTGCTCACCCACGGGAGCGGGTTCAACAAGACGAGAGGCGCTACGGCGGGTAAGAAGTAATTCGAGTGCATCCATTTGCTTAACTCCAACAATGAAATTTGTTCACAAAATTAACACGTGAGCGGATTTTGTTACAGCGCCGGCGGTGATTCCTGCTGACAATTGCCTGCCGGGTCATTACGATAGCCACATCTTAACGCCTTCTCCGGTAAAACGGGGGGCGTGTTGTTCATCGGTAGGGAGAATACATGCGAACCCTGTGGCGTTTTATTGCCGGAATTTTTAAATGGACGTGGCGAATACTGAATTTCGTCCGCGAATGTGTACTGAACCTGTTCTTTATCTTTTTGGTCCTGGTGGGCGTGGGGATCTGGATGCAGGTCAGCAGTAGCACCTCCAGCGAACACGCGGAGCGTGGCGCACTGCTGCTCGATATCTCCGGCGTTATTGTCGATAAGCCCTCGAGCACCAGCCGCTTAAGCGTCATCGGACGTCAGCTGTTTGGCGCCAGTTCCGATCGCCTGCAAGAAAACTCACTGTTCGATATCGTTAACACCATTCGCCAGGCAAAAGACGATCGTAACATCACCGGCATCGTGATGGATTTAAAAAACTTTGCCGGGGCCGATCAGCCGTCCATGCAGTATATCGGCAAAGCACTGCGCGAATTCCGCGACAGTGGAAAACCGGTATTTGCCGTGGGCGATAACTTCAGCCAGGGACAGTATTACCTCGCAAGCTTTGCCAATAAAATTTGGCTCTCCCCGCAGGGTTCGGTTGACCTGCACGGCTTTGCGACCAACGGTCTGTATTACAAGTCTCTGCTGGATAAACTAAAAGTCTCCACCCACGTTTTCCGCGTCGGTACCTATAAGTCCGCCGTCGAGCCGTTTATTCGCGACGATATGTCCCCGGCCGCACGTGAAGCCGACAGTCGCTGGATTGGCGAGCTGTGGCAGAACTATCTCGATACCGTTGCCGCTAACCGCCAGATCCCGGCGCAGCAAGTGTTCCCGGGCGCACAAGCGATGCTTGACGGCCTGACGAAAGTGGGTGGCGACACCGCGAAGTACGCCCTCGACAATAAACTGGTCGATGCTCTCGCCTCCAGCGCTGAAGTGGAAAAACTGCTGACTAAACAATTTGGCTGGAGCAAAACAGAGAAGAACTACAGTGCCGTCAGCTATTACGATTACACGCTAAAAACCCCGGCGGATACCGGTGACAGCATTGGCGTAGTCTTCGCCAATGGCGCGATCATGGACGGAGAAGAAACACCGGGGAACGTCGGCGGCGACACCACTGCGGCACAAATCCGTGAAGCGCGTCTCGATCCGAAGGTAAAAGCCATTGTCCTGCGCGTTAACAGTCCAGGCGGCAGCGTCAGCGCCTCGGAAGTGATCCGCGCTGAGCTGGCTGCAGCAAAAGCGGCGGGTAAACCGGTGGTGGTTTCCATGGGCGGCATGGCGGCCTCCGGCGGTTACTGGATCTCAACCCCGGCAAACTACATTGTGGCGAACCCCAGCACCCTGACCGGCTCCATCGGCATCTTTGGCGTGATCAACACCGTTGAAAACAGCCTCGATTCCATTGGTGTACATACCGACGGCGTGGCGACCTCGCCGCTGGCCGATATTTCCGTCACCAAAGCGTTACCGCCGGAAGTGCAGCAGATGATGCAACTGAGCATCGAGTACGGCTATAAGCGCTTCATCACGCTGGTCGCGGATGCACGTAAGACAACGCCAGAGCAGATTGATAAAATCGCCCAGGGCCACGTCTGGACCGGTCAGGATGCAAAAGCGAATGGTCTGGTCGACAGTCTCGGCGATTTCGACGACGCTGTAGCAAAAGCGGCAGAACTGGCGAAACTGAAACAATGGCACATTGAGTATTATCAGGACGAGCCCACGTTCGTTGATATGGTCATGGACAGCATGTCTGGTTCCGTTCGCGCTATGCTACCAGAAGCCATTCAGGCCATGCTCCCGGCACCACTGGCCTCTGCGGCAAGCGTGGTAAAAACCGAAAGTGATAAGCTGGCCGCGTTTAACGACCCGCAGAACCGTTATGCGTTCTGCCTGACCTGCGCCAACGTCCGCTAACTCTTGACCCCTCTTCGTGATGAAGAGGGGTTTTTCTTTGAGACAGAAGAAAAGTCATGCAGAAGAAATCGATTTACGTTGCCTATACCGGCGGTACCATCGGTATGCAGCGCTCAGAACAAGGTTACATTCCGGTTTCCGGCCATCTTCAGCGTCAACTGGCATTGATGCCTGAATTCCACCGCCCTGAGATGCCAGACTTCACCATTCACGAATATGTCCCGCTGATGGATTCCTCCGATATGACGCCAGAAGACTGGCAGCATATTGCGGAAGATATTAAAGCTCACTACGACGAATACGACGGTTTTGTGATCCTGCACGGCACCGACACCATGGCGTTCACCGCCTCGGCGCTGTCGTTTATGCTGGAGAATCTGGGCAAGCCGGTTATTGTGACAGGGTCACAAATCCCGCTGGCTGAGCTACGTTCAGACGGACAAATCAATTTGCTGAATGCGTTGTACGTTGCGGCCAATTATCCGATCAATGAAGTCACTCTGTTCTTCAATAACCGACTGTATCGTGGTAATCGCACTACCAAAGCGCACGCCGACGGTTTTGACGCCTTCGCTTCACCTAACCTTGCACCTTTACTGGAAGCCGGGATCCACATCCGTCGTTTGGGCACCCCGCCCGCGCCGCACGGTGCGGGCGAGCTGATTGTGCACCCTATCACCCCGCAGCCGATTGGCGTGGTCACGATTTATCCTGGAATTTCCGCAGACGTGGTGCGTAACTTCCTGCGCCAGCCAGTCAAAGCGTTAATTCTGCGTTCTTACGGCGTGGGCAATGCCCCGCAGAATAAAGAGTTCCTGAAGGAGCTTGAGGATGCCAGCTCACGCGGTATTGTGGTCATTAACCTCACGCAGTGCATGTCCGGCAAGGTCAACATGGGCGGTTATGCGACGGGGAATGCGCTGGCACATGCGGGCGTGATTGGCGGTGCGGATATGACCGTTGAAGCAACACTGACCAAGCTGCATTATTTGCTGAGCCAGGGTCTGGACACGCAGGCCATCCGTGACGCGATGACGCAAAACCTGCGCGGTGAGCTGACGCCAGATGATTGAAGGAGGAGTGACGATGGCACGAGCATTACTGCTGGTTGATTTACAAAACGATTTTTGTGCCGGAGGCGCACTTGCCGTTCCAGAAGGTGATAGCACCGTGGATGTCGCCAATCGCCTGATTGACTGGTGTTCGCTGCGCGGTGAGAAGGTTGTTTCCAGTCTGGACTGGCATCCGGCTAATCACGGCAGCTTTGCCAGCCAGCATCAGGTCGCCCCTTACACGCAGGGACAACTGGATGGCCTGGCGCAGACATTCTGGCCGGATCACTGTGTACAGAACTCGCAGGGAGCGGCCCTGCACCCTCTGCTGAATCAGCGCGGCATTGATAAGACGTTCTATAAGGGCGAAAACCCGCAGGTTGACAGCTACAGCGCATTTTTTGATAACGGTCGCCGTCAGGCAACAGAACTGAATGCGTGGCTTGTGCAACAGCGTATTACCGACCTCATCATCATGGGGCTGGCAACCGACTACTGCGTGAAGTTTACCGTCCTCGATGCACTGGAACTGGGCTATACGGTGAACGTCATTACCGACGGTTGTCGAGGGGTGAATATTCAGCCTCAGGACAGCACGCAGGCGTTTATGGAAATGGCCGCTGCGGGTGCAACGCTGTATACGCTGGCAGACTGGGAAGAAACTCAGCGTTAAGTTTATTGCCGGATGGCAGTGAAAATAGCTTATCCGGCCTACACATGGTCACTAATAAACTCTGATCCCCACGTCGTGCACAATAGGTTATGATTATCACCATCTGCTGCGCCTGACGTTGGCGCAGCTTTTCATATTCTACAGGAGCACGAGGTTTTATGGCTTTTATCCCTAAAAATTACGCCCGTCTGGAAGTCGGATACCGGGAAAAGGCGCTTAAACTGTTCCCCTGGGTCTGCGGGCGCTGTTCGCGCGAGTTCGTGTATTCCAACCTGCGCGAGCTGACAGTACACCATATCGATCATGACCATTCAAATAACCCGGAAGATGGCAGTAACTGGGAGATGTTATGCCTGTATTGCCACGATCATGAGCACTCGAAATACACCGAAGTGGATCAGTATGGTTCTACCGTGGTAGCGGGCGAAGATGCGCAGAAAGACGTCGGCGAGGCGAAATACAACCCGTTTGCCGACCTTAAGGCGATGATGAACAAGAAGTAAGACTTTGCAGGTCCGTTACGGTAAGCCGTGCCGGACCTGCGAATTCATGTTGTTTCCACAATCAGGATTTGAACGTCGCAATCGGCTCAGGCGTTATCCCAAATTCAACTTTCAGCTGCTGCTTACTCTTCATGACCATCTCACCGTTGGTGTCGATAGTCATATGCTGCGCATCGATATTGTTACGCGCCTGCCATAACATCACCAGTTGCATGCTGTTCTCTTTTTGTTCTGCCGTCAGCGCGACGCCATCCGGCCATTTTCCCAGCTCAACGGCCGTCGATAAGCGCTGATAAACTTCCGGCGTCATGCTGTTAATCATCTCATCAAGATTCATCTTAAACCCACTCCCGTAGAATAATTTGCTGAATCGTTTCTTCAGCCTTTAATCTGCTCACCGTTTTCATCGTCGGTAAAGTTCAAAGACGCTGAGTTGACGCAGTAGCGTTCACCGGTAGGTTTTGGACCATCCGGGAAGACATGTCCCAGGTGCGCATCACAGTTGCCGCAACGAATTTCAATGCGCTGCATGCCATGTGACGTATCCTTAATGTAACGAATCGCCTCTTCACTGACAGGCTCATAAAAGCTAGGCCAGCCGCAGCCAGAATCATATTTTGTATCAGAACGAAACAGCGGTTTGTCACAGATCAGGCAGTGGTAAACACCGTCCCGCTTGTTATGCAGCAAACGCCCGGTAAATGGCGGTTCTGTCCCATGATTTTGTGTCACGTAGAACTGCATTTCGGATAAATTTTTCTTTAGGTCTTCTGGAGAAGGTTGATTAGCCATTTGCTCACATCTCGCTTTATCTAAACTCACATTGCGAGACAGATTCTAACAAAACATTAACACCGCAGGGCGAACTTTTGTTCTAAACTTGATCATTGCGAAATGGCAGCCTATAAATCGTGATAGCAATCACGTTTTTATCTTGATTGCCCTTTAAAATTCGGGCCGCCGCCCCCATGTGGTTTCAAGCCCAAAGGAAGAGTGAGGCGAGTCAGTTGCGCAAAGCTTAGGCAGCAGATTGATTTGTCGCAATGATTGACACGATTCCGCTTGACGCTGCGTAAGGTTTTTGTAATTTTACAGGCAACCTTTTATTCACTAACAAATAGCTGGTGGAATATATGACTATCAAAGTAGGTATCAACGGTTTTGGCCGTATCGGTCGCATTGTTTTCCGTGCTGCTCAAGAACGTTCTGACATCGAGATCGTTGCAATCAACGACCTGTTAGACGCTGACTACATGGCTTACATGCTGAAATATGACTCCACTCACGGCCGTTTCAACGGTACCGTTGAAGTGAAAGACGGTCATCTGATCGTAAACGGTAAAAAAATCCGTGTTACCGCTGAACGTGATCCGGCTAACCTGAAATGGGACGAAGTTGGTGTTGACGTAGTTGCTGAAGCTACTGGCCTGTTCCTGACAGACGAAACCGCTCGTAAGCACATCACTGCTGGCGCGAAAAAAGTGGTTCTGACTGGCCCGTCCAAAGACAACACTCCGATGTTTGTTAAAGGCGCTAACTTTGACAAATACGAAGGTCAGGACATCGTTTCTAACGCTTCCTGCACCACTAACTGCCTGGCTCCGCTGGCTAAAGTTATCAACGACAACTTCGGTATTATCGAAGGTCTGATGACTACCGTTCACGCGACCACCGCGACTCAGAAAACCGTTGATGGCCCGTCTCACAAAGACTGGCGCGGCGGTCGTGGCGCAGCACAGAACATCATCCCGTCCTCTACCGGTGCTGCTAAAGCAGTAGGTAAAGTACTGCCAGAACTGAATGGCAAACTGACTGGTATGGCGTTCCGCGTTCCTACTCCGAACGTATCCGTTGTTGACCTGACCGTTCGTCTGGAAAAAGCTGCTTCTTACGAAGAAATTAAGAAAGCAATCAAAGCTGCTTCCGAAGGCCCAATGAAAGGCGTTCTGGGTTACACCGAAGACGACGTTGTATCTACCGATTTCAACGGTGAAGTTTGCACTTCCGTGTTCGATGCTAAAGCAGGTATCGCACTGAACGACAACTTCGTGAAACTGGTATCCTGGTACGACAACGAAACCGGCTACTCAAACAAAGTTCTGGATCTGATTGCTCACATCTCCAAATAAGTTGAGATGAAACGGTAATCTGTAAGAGCGACTCAGGTCGCTCTTTTTTTTGCTCAAAGATAAACCCGTCATACTTCAAGTTACAGGTGTGTTGGCTGCAGCAAGCGCTGTTCAAAACGGTTAACCGTTTTGTCCTGCAACTCGAATTATTTAGGGTAAACAGGATTGCGTAATGATTAATAAAATTTTTGCACTTCCGATAATCGAACAAATTTCCCCTGTCCTCTCCCGTCGTCAGTTGGATGAACTGGAGGTCGTGGTGGTCGATCACCCGCAGGTTAAAGCCTCTTTCGCCCTACAGGGTGCGCATCTTCTGTCATGGAAACCGACCGGCGAAGATGAGGTCCTGTGGTTAAGCAACAATACGCCGTTTAAAACGGGCGTAGCGCTGCGTGGTGGCGTCCCTATTTGCTGGCCATGGTTTGGCCCGGCGGCACAGCCAGGGCTTCCCTCGCACGGTTTTGCCCGTAATCTGCCGTGGACGCTGAAAGCGCACAACGAAGATGATAGCGGTGTGGTTCTGACGTTTGAACTGCAAAGCAGTGCTGAAACGCGTCAGCTTTGGCCGCATGAGTTTACGCTGTTAGCGCGTTTCAAAGTGGGTGCTACTTGTGAAATAGAACTGGAAGCCCACGGTGAATTTGAAACCACCTCCGCGCTGCACACCTATTTTAACGTCGGTGACATTGCAGCGGTGAAAGTGAGTGGCCTTGGTGACCGTCTGATCGATAAAGTTAACGATGCGAAAGAAGATGTCCTGGCTGACGGTATCCAGACGTTCCCGGACCGCACCGACCGCGTGTACCTGAACCCGGAAGCGTGCAGCGTCATCCATGACGATTCACTGAACCGCAACATCGACGTCGTACACCATCACCATCTGAACGTTGTCGGCTGGAACCCAGGGCCGGCCCTGTCTGTCAGCATGGGTGACATGCCAGACGACGGGTACAAAACATTTGTCTGCGTAGAAACCGCTTACGCGACCGCGCCGCAGAAAACCACCGCTGAGAAGCCTTCTCGCCTGGCACAAACAATTCGTGTTGCTAAGCGCTAAGATTTTGCCAGTTGCCTGATGGCAACTGGCGTTTTATCAGGCCATATCTAGCGGTGTTTTAGCTGCTGGGGCTGGAAAAGCCGAGTCTAACAACATCAACTCCTCGTCAGAAAGCGTCATATTTAGCGCTGCGGCATTCTGCTCAACGTGTGCGACATTTGCCGCCTTCGGAATGGCTATCACCCCCGGTTGTCGAATAACCCACGCCAATAAAATCTGCGCGGCGCTGGCCTTGTGCGCGTGCGCAATCTCACTCACCACCGGATTAGTGAGCAAATCACTGCGTAAACGCCCCGCCTGGGCCAACGGGCTGTAGGCCATGACCGGTATCTGCCGTTGCTGACACCATGGCAGCAAATCAAACTCAATGCCGCGTGACGCCAGATGATACAGCACCTGATTCGTGGCACACTGCTGTCCACCAGTAACCTGCCATAGCGCCTGCATGTCTTCAAAGTCGAGGTTAGAAACGCCCCAGCGGCGGATTTTCCCTTGCGCGATCAACCTTTCCATCGCCTCAACCGTCTCTGCAAATGAAAAATTACCCGTCCAATGCAGTAAGTAGAGATCCAGATAATCGGTCTTCAGTCGCCGCAGGCTTGCTTCGCAGGCCGCGATGGCTTTCTGGCCTCCAGCATTCCAGGGATAAACTTTTGATACCAGAAAAGCGTCATCGCGTCGCCCCAATAACGCCTCACCGACAATCTCTTCCGCTGCACCATCAGCGTACATTTCTGCAGTATCAATAAGGCGCAAACCCAGATCCAGTCCAGCACGCAGCGCCGCCACTTCAGCTCCCCGGCAATGGGCGTTTTCACCCATATACCACGTCCCCTGCCCGATAGCAGGAAGCGTGGCCTGCCCGGTAAACATCACCTGTTTATCTGTCATCGCACTCTCCTGTATTTTGCACCACAGTAAAGCAAAACAGTGCGCATGTGTCCTGTAATGGTGCACAAATTGCACCATCATCGTTTGGGCTATTTGTGGCCCGGCCTGCCAGCAGACACAAAAAAGCCCGCTGTAATGCGGGCTTCTGTTCAGAATGGTCAGCTATCAGAACTTGTAGGTAATACCCGTAGAGATCAGACCCGTCCAGGATTTGTCTACCATCGGACTGTCGGTCACTTCATCAGACAGGTGGGTATAACGCGCCGTCGCGTATGCACTCCAGTTGCCGATGAAGTTATAATTTGCGCTCAGCTCCAGGTACGGGCTCCAGCTGCTATTTGGATCGTAGCTACGCAGGCCGCTGCGAGAGGATTCATGATGCGATACACCATAATAGTATTCGTTTTGGTTTTCGCTGTTCCACTCGACACCGATCCCCGGCGTCAGCGTCAGGCCACCGTTAGTGTAACGATATAACCACGCCAGATCCCAGACGATACCATTACTGTTGTCCAGCGCGTCTCCCGCAAGGCTGGTGCGCAGGAAGCCGTATTGCGTATTGTGGACGTAAGACAGACCGGCCATCATGGTGCTCTTACGTTTATCCAGTCGACGCAATTGACTGTTATCGCTGTCGCCCGGCTTAAAGTACATCGGTGACCAGTAAGCCATGACAGACAACTTATCGGAATTGTCATTCCACAGGTAGTAACCGCCCCCCAGCCCACGGAACCAGAAGTTCTCACTGTCATAGGTCACTACAGGTACCGGGTAAACGTCGTTATCGTATTGTTTATAAGCGTTCTCAACCACACCAACGCCCGCGCCCAGCGACAGGTCGCTTTCTGCTTGTGCTACGCTGGAAGAAGTGGCAATAAGCACGCCAAGTGCCAGAAGTTTGAGTTTGGTCACAGTCCATAATTCCTTATTCAAATGTAAAGCACCCAAAGTGTAACCGTCATTGCGTGACAGCCCAACTATTTTACGTATTCATCTCGTTATGTAACCCTCTAATTTCTCAGCGAGTGATGACATTTTACTTGCAGTCCGATGAACAAGGCATGAATTCCGTCCTATTTCTTTACATAAGATGTCTATTTTTTGCCGATGAGTTATTGATATGCCATTGAAATTCGTTTGCGCGCGCAGGCAAGTTTTGCAAATGCCATCTACGCTTAATTTTAGAAGGTGTATCACCGAATACGTTGATCTTCTGACCATCAAAATGGCATGAGAGTTGCTTATTTTTCCAGCAGCGACGTCGTTCAGTTTACCTCTTCAGGGGCCTCTACTATTCATATGAACGGCTCTTAACATGTGCTAAAAAACGAAAGGACGGCATACCATGAATATATTCGATCACTATCGCCAGCGTTATGAAGCTGCCAAGGACGAAGAGTTCACGCTGCAGGAGTTTCTTACCACTTGTCGGCAAGATCGCAGTGCTTATGCCAACGCGGCAGAGCGGCTATTAATGGCTATTGGTGAGCCTGTCATGGTCGATACTGCCCATGAACCTCGACTTTCTCGACTCTTCTCTAACCGGGTTATTGCACGTTATCCCGCGTTTGAAGAGTTTTACGGCATGGAAGACGCGATTGAACAGATTGTCTCCTATCTGAAGCACGCGGCGCAGGGGCTGGAAGAGAAGAAGCAGATCCTGTATCTGCTGGGGCCTGTAGGGGGAGGAAAATCCTCTCTTGCTGAGCGACTGAAGTCGCTGATGCAGAGGGTACCGATTTATGTCCTGAGCGCCAACGGTGAACGCAGCCCGGTTAACGATCACCCGTTATGCCTGTTTAATCCGCAGGAAGATGCACAAATCCTGGAGAAAGAGTACGGGATCCCACGTCGCTATCTTGGCACCATTATGTCGCCATGGGCCGCGAAGCGTCTGCATGATTTTGGTGGAGACATCACCAAATTCCGCGTGGTTAAAGTGTGGCCGTCTATTCTGGAACAAATCGCTATCGCCAAAACGGAACCGGGTGATGAGAACAACCAGGACATTTCCGCGCTGGTCGGCAAAGTGGATATTCGTAAACTCGAACACCACGCCCAGAACGATCCGGATGCCTACGGCTATTCCGGCGCACTGTGCCGGGCTAACCAGGGGATTATGGAGTTCGTGGAGATGTTTAAAGCACCGATTAAAGTGCTACATCCTCTGCTGACCGCAACGCAGGAAGGTAACTACAACGGGACAGAAGGTATTTCTGCCCTGCCGTTTAACGGCATCATTCTTGCCCACTCAAACGAATCTGAATGGGTGACGTTCCGTAACAACAAAAATAACGAAGCCTTCCTTGACCGCGTATACATCGTGAAGGTTCCGTATTGCTTACGCATTTCCGAAGAGATCAAGATCTACGAGAAATTGCTTAATCACAGTGAATTGACCCACGCGCCGTGCGCACCGGGTACGCTGGAAACGCTGTCTCGCTTTACCATTCTTTCTCGCCTGAAAGAGCCAGAAAACTCGAGCATCTACTCGAAGATGCGCGTTTACGATGGCGAGAGCCTGAAAGACACCGATCCGAAAGCGAAATCCTATCAGGAGTACCGGGATTACGCCGGAGTCGATGAGGGGATGAACGGTCTGTCAACGCGCTTCGCGTTTAAGATCCTCTCCCGCGTGTTTAACTTTGACCATGTAGAAGTGGCAGCCAACCCGGTGCACCTGTTCTATGTTCTGGAGCAGCAAATTGAGCGCGAGCAGTTCCCGCAGGAGCAGTCCGAACGTTATCTCGAGTTCCTGAAAGGTTATCTGATCCCGAAATACGCTGAATTTATTGGCAAAGAGATCCAGACCGCCTATCTGGAATCCTACTCCGAGTATGGACAGAACATTTTTGACCGTTATGTCACCTATGCGGATTTTTGGATCCAGGATCAGGAATACCGTGACCCGGATACCGGTCAGCTGTTTGACCGCGAGTCGCTGAATTCAGAACTGGAAAAAATTGAAAAACCGGCGGGTATCAGCAACCCGAAAGATTTCCGTAATGAGATCGTCAACTTTGTTCTGCGCGCCAGAGCGAATAACAGCGGTCGTAATCCAAACTGGACCAGTTACGAAAAACTGCGCACGGTTATTGAGAAGAAAATGTTCTCCAACACCGAGGAGTTGCTGCCGGTCATTTCGTTTAACGCTAAAACCTCAACTGACGAGCAGAAAAAGCACGACGATTTTGTCGACCGCATGATGGAAAAAGGCTACACGCGTAAACAGGTGCGTTTACTGTGCGAATGGTATTTGCGCGTACGTAAATCGTCTTAACATAAGTGCCCGGTGGCGCATGCGCTTACCGGGCATGCAAAACAATGTTCCGTAGGCCGGATAAGCGCCAGCGCCATCCGGCACTTACAGACATGGCGAACAGTTGGCAGTACGGGGGGCATATGACCTGGTTCATAGACCGACGTCTTAACGGTAAAAACAAGAGCACGGTTAACCGCCAGCGCTTCTTGCGCCGTTATAAATCACAAATTAAACAGTCGATCTCCGAGGCCATTAATAAGCGTTCGGTGACTGATGTCGATAGTGGCGAGTCTGTCTCTATCCCAACCGATGATATTAGCGAACCGATGTTCCATCAGGGGCGTGGAGGCCTGCGCCATCGCGTACATCCGGGTAACGACCATTTTGTGCAGAACGACCGTATAGAACGCCCTCAGGGCGGCGGCGGGGGTTCAGGAAGCGGGCAAGGCCAGGCCAGCCAGGATGGAGAAGGCCAGGATGAGTTCGTGTTTCAAATTTCTAAAGATGAGTATCTGGATCTGCTGTTTGAAGATTTGGCACTGCCGAATCTGAAGCAAAATCAGCAACGTCAGTTAACGGAATACAAAACCCACCGTGCGGGCTTCACCTCCAATGGGGTGCCAGCCAATATCAGCGTGGTGCGTTCCCTGCAAAACTCACTGGCGCGCCGCACGGCGATGACGGCAGGTAAACGTCGGGAGCTGCACGCGCTTGAAGCTGACCTGGAGACCATCGCCAATACAGAACCGGCGCAGTTGCTGGAGGAAGAACGCCTACGCAAAGAGATTGCTGAACTGCGGGCAAAAATTGAACGCGTCCCGTTTATCGATACCTTTGATTTACGCTATAAAAATTATGAAAAACGACCCGATCCTTCCAGCCAGGCGGTGATGTTCTGTCTGATGGACGTTTCCGGCTCGATGGATCAGTCAACGAAAGATATGGCCAAGCGGTTTTACATTCTGCTGTATCTGTTCTTAAGCCGTACCTACAAGAACGTGGAAGTGGTTTACATTCGCCACCATACCCAGGCAAAAGAGGTGGACGAGCATGAGTTCTTCTACTCTCAGGAAACCGGGGGCACCATCGTCTCCAGCGCGCTGAAGTTGATGGATGAAGTGGTGAAAGATCGTTACGATCCTGCCCAGTGGAATATCTATGCGGCGCAGGCATCAGATGGCGATAACTGGGCGGATGACTCACCGTTGTGCCATGAGATTCTGGCGAAAAAACTGCTGCCGGTGGTGCGATATTATAGCTATATCGAAATCACCCGCCGCGCGCACCAGACCTTATGGCGTGAGTACGAGCATCTGCAATCGACCTTTGATAACTTTGCCATGCAACATATCCGTGACCAGGATGATATCTATCCGGTGTTCCGGGAACTGTTTCATAAGCAGAGTGCCACAAGTTGAGATGAACCATTGACGATCGGCCAGTTACGTACTGTTTCTGGCTGATTTTTCAACATGATACGCCCACTCTACGTCCAATACGCCGTTTACACTTGTCTCTGCCGGGCAACGCTCAACTCCAACGCTGAAATATCGCCAGATGACAACAGCGGTTGCAACGCCACCAGCGTCTCTTCCGCCAGTTGATACAAATCCAGCGCCAGCAATCGTTTAATATCCTCTTCGGGAAGTCGATATCTTATGATCTTCGCCGGATTCCCGCCGACAATCGCATACGGAGGTACATCTTTGGTCACGACAGCACCCGCAGCCACGACAGCGCCTTCTCCAACCGTCACGCCAGGCATAATCATCGCGCGCATACCTAACCAACAGCCATCCTTGAGAACCGTGTCTCCGCGAAACTGGTAGGCATCGTTGATGGACGCCATAAAGGGGTAAAGACTTATCCAGTCCAACCGGTGGGTACTGTTTCCCCCCATAACAATCACGCTCTCGGCACCAATACAGACGAAATTACCGATGATCAACTTATCCAGATGCCCGAGCGGTTCCCACTCTCTGCTAACCTCGTCACCGAGTAAATATCGCACGACTGAAGCCTCAAAGCCTTTATCCCAGCAGTCGCTGTAATAACTGTGCGTCCCTTTAATTACGATATTGGGATTCGTCACTGTCTGGTGAAGATATTCCATTCTCGACCAGTGTTTTTCTGACATTCCAGTAGCCCTTTACTCAGTTATGTTCTTAACGCACATTACATCCTTTCTACCAGCGGATAGAAATCTTTATTTTCCCGCTGCATACGCTCAAACACTTTGCGTAATACGGTATTGGCGTCGCGTCTGAACGCCTCGTCATTACCCATCAGCTTGCTGGCAATATTCCAGCGGCGCGAAAACGCATCATACTCACCAACAATATCCGCCATTTCACGTTGAAATTGGGTACTGACCTGTCTGAGTTTACTATTCCCATCCTGTTCAATTTGAGGATAAAGAAACTGATCTTCCGCTGACAGATGCGTTTTAATGATCGCACTCATGCTCACGATCGCCGCAGCAATTTGCTGCGCATTGGATGATACCCCGGACTGGCTTAACGTACGTAGAAAAGATATTTTTTCGAGAATATCAACGTGCTGATGTTTCATTTTATCCAGATTCATCCCTTTATCCTTTTTATTTACCCTTTACGGAACAGCAGGCGATATAGTTGAGTTGGTGACGCTGTGCGCGGAAAAAACGGAACATCTTAAGAAAACGCTGGCGATTCTCATGCGTGCGTAGTCCGTTATAAGCAATTTTAAGGGCGCCGTTAAATCCCTCATCACGAATTAACCCCTGCGGCGACATTAGCGACATTTCACCATTTTGCTGTAGCACCTGTTCAAATCCCGCGCCCAGAAATAGATCGCGCCAGCCTTGCTGCGTCAGTGGACTCACATTTGACTTCACAACCTGCTGAAACTGGTTTTGATCGCCCTCTCCCAGTTTTTGCGCCGTAAACATAATGTCATGGGTTAACAAGCGCCCACCAGGTTTCAGTACCCGATGGTATTCCGCAATCAACTTCGTCTTAGCCTTATCACCGTACATCGTGAGCATGGCTTCATTAATCACCACGTCAAAACTGTTGTCGGCGAAAGGAATAGTATTCGCATTAGCGGCCATGACATGAATGTGATTTTCCAGCCCATGGACAGCGACGTTATTTCTCGCCTTAACCAGCGCACTTTTATCCATATCAATGGCGTATACAGTGCAGCCAAAGCGTTGCACCAGTTCAATCGCCGTGGTCGCCATGTTACACGCCACTTCAAGCACCTGACTGTCTGACGTCAATTGCGACTGGCTGAACAGCCATTCTGTGGCTTCTATACCCCCCGGGCGCAGGCGGGTTTTCCCCAGGCTGGCCAGAAATGTATGGCCTGCTTTTTCCATCGTACTCATCGGCCTGTCTCCTTTTCTATAAGTTGCATTATAAATACAACATTAAAGATTAAAGGTGAAGAGTACGAATGATTTTTATTACAAAAATAGCCAACAATGGGTCATTCCCATACCGTTAGAGTGGACGTTTAGCGTGTGATAAACTGAAGTATCGGACTTACAGGGCTGAAAAACATTATGAAATTTCATCATAAAGCGCTCCGGCACTTTATCTCCGTAAGCGTTATTGTTTTGACCTCTTCTTTTCTGGTGTACGAACTGATTGCCAGCGATCGAGCAATGAACGCCTATATGCGTTATGTCATTGAGAAAGCCGACTCTTCTTTCCTGTATGATAAATACACTAATCAGAGTATTGCCGCCCATTTAATGCGCCGTTTTTCATCGCCCAAAGCCCCTGTTTCTGCTGAACAAAGAAAAGCACTGTGCCAGGCATTTGAGCACGTTAACGGCACGTACGGGCTGAATCTCACCTCACATAGCTACCTGCCGTTACGCGGTACTTTACAGACCCACTCAGCAAACTGTATTGAACAACTTGATGACATATTCTTGTTGCCCGCTTTCGACCAGGCAGTCAACGTCAATCGTGAACTGGTCGATTATGGCCATGGATTAGCCACACTGGAGTATAAATTTCGTTATTACATTGATTTAAATAATAACTATATCTATTTCTACAACCTGATTAACTCTAATCAGTTCACGATGAATCATTGGTCTTTTTTGCAAAAAGGCACGCTGGGAATTCACCAGAACGATATCGATGATGTTTTTACCGGCCGCACCGTCATTTCCAGTATTTATGAGGATGACCTGACGCAAGAAAAAGTCATGAGCTTTATCACCCCGGTCTATTACGCCGGTAAACTCAAAGGCGTCGTGATGGTGGATGTGAACAAGGACAATCTGCGGCATATTTTTTATACCAGCGATCGTCCCCTCGTCTGGCGTTATCTGAACGTCACGTTGTCTGACGTCAGTTCAGGAAAAGAGATCGTCATCAACCAGAGTGAATCAAACCTGTTCCAGTATGTGCAATATGTTAATGATATTCCCGGCGGAATACGGATCACACTCTCCCTTGATTTAATGTACTTTATTGTCTCTTCCTGGAAAATTTTCGCTTTTTACCTGCTGGCAACCGCGCTACTGCTGAATTTGGTCAGAACCCACTTTCGTTTGTATCATAACGTCCGGCGCGAAAATATCAGCGATGCGATGACCGGGTTGTACAACCGTAAAATCTTAACGCCAACGCTTGAGCAACGTTTGCAGCAACTGGTCAACGCCGGAACGCGGGTGACATTTATCGCTATTGATTGTGACAAGCTAAAAACCATTAATGACACGCTGGGACACCAGGAAGGCGATCGTATTATCACTATTCTGGCCAAAGCGATTCAAAACGCGATCCGCAAAAGTGATTATGCTATTCGCCTCGGGGGCGATGAGTTCTGCATGATTCTGATCGATTATCCTGCCGAGCTCACTCCTCAGTTGCTGGAACGGATCGACGAGAACTTACACATTATTGCGCCAGGGACCTCCGTTAGCTTTTCCGCCGGCATTTATAATATGCAGCCGGGTGACACCATTAACGATGCTTACAAAGCCTCTGACGCCCAGCTGTATCTCAACAAACAGAAAAAGCACCCTCGTTCGTGATACTTTTTCTGCGCAGGATTTTTATTGTGGTATCAGGAGTAAGAGATGACGGAAGTAAATACAGGTAATGTAACCCATCAACGTTTGCTCGCGTTATTGTCGGAACACGGCGCAACGTACCGCGTGGTCAGCCACGACGCCGTCGGCAAATGCGAGGCGGTATCAGAGATTCGTGGCACAGCCTTGGGTCAGGGTGCAAAAGCCCTGGTGTGTAAAGTGAAAGGCAATGGCGTCAATCAGCATGTGCTTGCTATTCTTTCTGCCGATCAACAGGCTGATCTGAGCCAACTCGCCAGCCATCTTGGCGGCTTGAGGGCCTCCCTGGCAAGCCCTGCTGAAGTGGATGAACTGACGGGATGCGTCTTTGGCGCCATTCCTCCCTTCAGCTTCCATCCTCAGCTCAAGCTGGTCGCCGATCCACTCTTGTTCGAGCGTTTTGATGAGATTGCCTTTAACGCTGGGGTGCTGGAAAAATCGGTCATTATGGACACCCAGGATTACCTGCGCATTGCGCAACCGGAGTTAGTCACGTTTCGCCGCACGCAATAACACGCTATAACGCCCCGTTACCGGCACAGAAACGCACGGTTATGCGTTCGCCCAAATAGCGTATACATCACTAAAAAAAGCCTGTTCCACCACGCATTTGCGCGTACAGTAAGCAGGCTTATCTTTTTTGGCAAGGAAACTACGATGTTTGATGTCACTCTGCTGATCCTGCTCGGACTGGCAGCTCTGGGCTTTGTCAGCCACAACACCACTGTCGCCGTTTCAATCCTGGTGCTGATTATTGTCCGTGTCACCCCGCTGAACACCTTTTTCCCGTGGATTGAAAAACAGGGCCTGACTGTCGGGATTATTATCCTGACGATTGGCGTGATGGCACCGATCGCCAGCGGAACGCTACCGCCCTCCACGCTCATTCACTCCTTCGTAAACTGGAAGTCACTGGTCGCCATTGCTATCGGCGTATTCGTCTCCTGGCTGGGTGGACGTGGCGTCACACTGATGGGCAGTCAGCCGCAGTTAGTCGCCGGGTTGCTGGTCGGTACGGTACTGGGCGTTGCGCTGTTTCGCGGCGTCCCTGTGGGGCCGCTCATCGCCGCGGGTCTGGTTTCGCTGATTGTGGGGAAACAGTAGCCAGCCCCGTCAGATAACGGCCTGGGGTTTGACCCAGGCCTTTTTTGAACATGGTGATAAAGGCGGTTGTTGAATCGTAACCCAGCATGTGGGCGACCTGCTGGACGTTACGACCATCAACCAGCGCCTGTAATGCCAGAATCAACTGTAGTTGCTGACGCCAGCGGCGAAAACTCAGCCCGGTCTCTTTCACCACCAGCCGGGCAAGATTACGTTCGCTCATCGCAAACACGCTGGCCCACTGGCCCAAGGTCTGCCATTGCGCGGGCTCCTGCGCCATCGTTGCGACCATCCTGCGAATTTTCGGATGATCGGAAACCGGCAGCTGCATTTGCTCCTGCGGTTGCTGCGGAAGTTCATCAAACAAGACCTGCGTCAGCCGCTGCACTGACGGCTCCAGCCGTTGGGCATCGGTTTTGGTCGCCAGCGAAAGAATCAGTTCCCGGCAGAGTGGTGATATTTTCAGCGTGCAGCAACGTTCAGGCATCACTACCGCCTGCGGTTCAATAAACAAAAAACACAGCTCAGCGCCAACGGTGACGTGATTGCTGTGAGGGATCTCACCCGGGATCCACACCGCGTACTGGGGTGGCACCATCCACATGGCGTGTTCAACTTCACAGGTAATCGCGCCATGCAATGCCAGGATCAACTGGCCTTTACGGTGCTGATGCAGCGGGCTGAAGAGTTCGTCTTCCTGAGCCTGAATACAAAAAGCCACAGCGGCATCGTGATAGCGATCCGGTTCATACCCGTCCAGCCTCAGTCCCAGCATAACGTTGTCCGATTTTAGCGATAATCTGTCATTTTAGCTTGATTCATCCATGGTGTAAAAACGGTAAGGTATCGCCTCGCCTGACGATAAGAGAAAAAGATGACTTATTCCCCTTCCCCCCGCGGCAAGCAAGGTGCATTGCTGATTGCGGGTATCCTGATGATCGCCACCACGCTTCGCGTTACCTTTACCGGTGCTGCGCCGCTGCTGGATGCCATTCGCGCAGATTACGCGCTGACGACCGCCCAGACGGGGCTCCTGACTACCCTACCGCTGCTGGCCTTTGCGTTAGTTTCCCCCCTGGCGGCGGGCGTTGCCCGTCGATGGGGTATTGAGCGCAGTCTGTTTGCCGCCATGCTGCTGATTTGCGCCGGTATTGCCATACGTTCATTGCCCTCACCGCCATTCTTATTTGGTGGAACCACCCTCATTGGCTGTGGGATAGCATTAGGCAACGTGCTGCTTCCGGGGCTGATTAAGCGTGATTTTTCACAACATGTCGCAAAACTTACCGGGGCGTACTCGTTGACGATGGGAGCTGCGGCCGCCATTGGCTCAGCCATCGTGGTGCCGCTGGCGCTTAACGGATTCGGCTGGCGCGGTGCGCTGATGATGTTGATGGTCTTTCCGCTGCTGGCGCTGTTTATCTGGCTACCGCAGTATCGCCAGACGAGCCATGCCACGATGAGTAACTCGCGCGCGTTGCATTCCCGAGGGATCTGGCGCTCCAGCCTCGCCTGGCAGGTGACGCTGTTTTTGGGGATCAACTCACTCGTCTATTACGTGATTATCGGCTGGTTGCCCGCTATTTTGATTAGCCATGGCTACAGCGAGGCGCAGGCGGGTTCGCTGCACGGTTTGCTGCAACTCGCTACTGCCGCACCCGGCTTACTGATCCCTTTAATCTTGTTTAAATTGAAGGATCAACGCGCCATTGCCGCTTTGGTTTCATTAATGTGTGCGATTGCAGCCGCAGGATTCTGGCTGCTACCCAACCAGGCCGTGTTGTGGACGATTTTATTTGGCTTTGGCTCGGGCGCGACGATGATCCTCGGACTGACGTTCATCGGACTTCGTGCCAGTTCTGCGCACCAGGCGGCTGCGCTATCCGGTATGGCGCAGTCTGTGGGGTACTTGCTGGCGGCATGTGGACCGCCGTTAATGGGCAAAATTCACGACCTCAACGGTAACTGGCAGATACCGTTGATTGGCGTCGCCCTACTAGCGACGCTGATGGCTGTGTTTGGCCTGTATGCTGGACGCAGCCGTGAGATAACCTCGCCATAACGCATGGGGCAGGCTCATTGCAGACCTGCCCGACTTTTTATCCGCGCGCCGCGCGTAACATCGCCTGAACCAGTGGCACGGGTTTCCCCGCCAAGGCACCCCGTTCATGTTGAAAGAGCGTGCCAACATAAAAAGGATGCGTCACCAGTTCAATGGCCCGAATATCTCCCGCCTCATCCCAGCCCGTTACGCGTAAATCCCCACGCTCCAGTTCGTCGGCAAAGGCTTGCGATACGCCGTAGTTGCAGTGATAACCTTCGGAGATCACCTCCTGATTGTAGGCTCTGGCGATCAGCGTATTCGCCCGCAGTTCGATATCATCCGTTTTTTCGACCAGCGAGCAGCTCAATGGGGCAATTACCATGCGACCTTCGGTATCCGTTTCTGCGTGTGCGGCATCGTGCCAACCCAGCACGTTGCGGGCATATTCGAGGATGGCATGCTGAAAACCACCGCAGGTGCCGAGAAAGGGAATACTGTTTTCACGGGCGTAACGAATAGCCGTCAGCGCACCTTCTGGATGCTGATACGGGCTACCGGGCACCACCCAAATAGCGTCATAGCCGACCAGGTCCTCACCGCTATTAATATCCGATGTGGTTAGCCAGTCGTAATCCGCCATTAATTCCAGCACCGCGGCAGCGTCATCAATAGCAAGAGGAATCGCCTGATGCGCGACAATGTCAGGGTTGTAGTCACCGACCAGCGCAATGCGAAGTGTATTTTTTACAGGGGAAATGTCCATGAGAGTTTCCTTGTGTCCAGACAATAAGGGACAACATAAGGAGCCTCACCCTACCGATATTTTGTTGTTTTCACAATCCCTTAAATTGGGAGTCAGTCGCGACAAAATGCTATAATGGTCACGTTTTACGATCTTAATGTACCGTAAAGACGATAATAAAACGTCTCCATTCGGTGACATAACGGAGCGGATTGAGAAATGAATATTCAATGTAAACGCGTGTATGACCCGGCTGAACAAAATGATGGTTATCGCGTTCTGGTCGACAGACTGTGGCCACGGGGGTTAAAAAAAACCGACCTGGCCTGCGATGAGTGGAATAAAGCGCTCACGCCCTCGACTGAATTACGCAAAGCATTTCATGCTGAACTTATTGATTTTAAACATTTCGCTGAACAATACCGCGCCGAGCTTGCTCAACAGCAGCAGGAAGGGAAACGGCTTGCTGACATCGCGCGTCAACAGACCGTCACGCTACTGTATGCAGCAAAAAATACGCAGCAAAACCACGCTCTCGTGCTGGCCGAGTGGCTACGTCAATGGTAGCAGGCTCTCACTGCGTTTTAGCCGGGTGATCTCTGCGCCAAAGCGCCCATTCGTCGATCACTTCTCCACCGGGGAGCTTGCAGTCAGAACGTACCCCTTGCGGCGTTTGTACCGCAGTCAGCGAACCTCCTTTTTGCTGGCAATAGACGGATGCCGGATTCGCCATACCCACTTTCGGTGGCATTGGTGCATCGGGTTGCGTCGAACATCCCGCTAACATCAGCATACCTGGCAACACAATAAACACAGATTTCATGACCGCTCCTGCAAATAATGTTATTGCGGAAGATTACCCTGACTGCCCGCCTACCTCCATGTTTTACTGATGAGTTTTCATTCTCCGCTTACATTTCATACAGTTCGGCTTGTTTCATCTTTCACAGTGTTGTTTTATCATGCAGGCATCACCGTCGTTGTTACTACTCAGGAGTATTTACCTCTCATGTCTGACATGATCCTTGCCAGAGTCTCACAATCATTAGCCACCGAGCAGTCTGTTGAGGGTCTGGTTCGGCAACTTCTGGAGATGCTGGAAATGGTGACTGACATGGAGTCGACCTATTTAACCAAAGTCGATTTAGATGCACGCCTGCAGCATATTCTGTATGCACGTAACAGCCGACAGATGCATATACCCGAGGGTTTGTCGGTGCCGTGGGATGAAACGTTGTGCAAGCGCGCAATCGAAGAAAATTGCCTGTACAGTGATAACGTCCCCGCTCGCTGGCCAGACTGTGCCGCCGCACGCGCGCTGGAAATTACCACCTTTTTGAGCACGCCTGTCCACCTTCCGGATGGGACATTTTACGGCACGCTTTGCGCCACCAGCCGGCAGCAACAAACGTTGAGCCAACGCGGAGAGCAGGTCCTGCATCTGTTTGCGAGTCTGATTGCCCAGTCGATTCAAAAAGAGTCACTGGTGGCGCAATTACGTGAAGCGAATGCGGCACTCATTGCACACTCCTACACCGACGCGCTCACCGGATTACCTAATCGTCGGGCCATTTTCGAAAATATGGAAACCCTCTTTTCGCTGGCTCGCCATTTGCAGCAAAAAATTATCGTCGCCTATATTGATTTAGATGATTTCAAGCTGATCAATGACCGTTTTGGCCATGAAGTTGGTGACCAATTTTTGATCCAGGTTGGGCAACGTTTGCGCCATGTGTGTAGTGAAAACGATATTCTCGGCCGACTGGGCGGCGACGAATTTCTCGTCGCGGGTCTGTCACAAAAAAGTGAAGAAGATCAACACACGCGCATGCAAAGGGTTAAAGACCGGTTGCAACAACAACTCTGCGGCGACTATCAGCTTGGCGCTATCAGCCTGTTTTATCCTGGCGCCAGCCTGGGCGTGATTGAAGTCGATCCGCGAGAAACCGACTTAAACTGTGCGCTTCATAACGCTGATAGCGCGATGTACCTGGATAAAAAACGCGAGGGCAAAACTGCTTTTGTCACGCATTAAGCCCTGTTATTCTGGCTCATCTTCACATAACGTTGGCTGGTGAAACCATGCGGATTGGTATTATTTTTCCTGTCATTATCTTCATTTCCGCCGTTGTTTTTTTATCCTGGTTCTTTATTGGCGGCTACGCCGCTCCGGGAGCATAACCATGAAAAAAACAACGCTCATCATGATTGGCGTCGCCATTATTGTGGTACTCGGCACCGAATTGGGCTGGTGGTAAAAAATAAAGGCCACACGAAGTGGCCTCTACTTCAATATCTGTTTTGATTTAGCTTTTGACTTTTCTGTAGATAAACAGAACAACGAGCGCGCCGATAATCGCCACGGCAAAGCTGCCAAAGTTGAAACCATCCACTTTGCCAAAGCCAAGCAATGTACTGATCCAACCGCCAACGACTGCACCGATAACCCCTAAAATAATAGTCATAAAGAATCCGCCGCCGTCCTTGCCTGGCATAATCCATTTTGCCAATATCCCAGCGATAAGACCGAAAATAATCCATGAAAGTATACCCATTTTTTTCCTCGCTTATGTTTTTACGTGAACGATTGACTCGTTATTTAAAAGCATAGCATAGCGCCGAAAAATTAAAATTTGTGATCACCATCACCATGGATTTTCATCTTATTCCGATGTTTCATGATCTTAGATCACCGCAAATGGCGATCTTTTCTGACGTTTATCGTCATTAATGTCGTTTCGTCAGTGACTTTACGCTTAATTTCGCAGCCCAACCCTACCGTGACTACGTTTTCAATTCTGGCACACTTTATGCTTTAACAGCCCGTCACTACGATACATCGTAGCCCGTGACCTATTCACGTGGCTGCGTCTACAATTCGCGCTATTTCAGCATTTAACAGGTCTGTTATTGATGAAAAAAATCACCAGTGTATGCCCATACTGCGGGGCCGGGTGCAAGCTCAAGCTTGTTGTTGAAAATAACAAAATCATCCGCGCCGAAGCCGCTGAAGGGGTGACCAACCAAAACCAGCTATGTCTGAAAGGCTACTACGGTTGGGATTTTCTTAACGACACGCGCCTTCTGACTCCCCGTCTAACTCGCCCGCTGATCCGTTATGAAAAAGGGGGAAAGTTCACGCCCGTCAGCTGGGATGAAGCCATTCGCTACACCGCAAAACGCCTATCAGACATCAAAAATGCTCATGGTCCCCGCGCCATCATGACTACTGGCTCTTCCCGTGGAACAGGAAATGAGACCAACTATGTGATGCAAAAGTTCGCACGTGGCGTGCTCAACACCAACAACGTCGATTGCTGTGCTCGCGTATGCCATGGCCCTTCCGTTGCCGGATTGCAGGAAACCTTAGGCAATGGCGCAATGAGCAATTCCATCAGCGACATTGAAAATTCCAAATGCCTGCTCATCTTTGGCTATAACTGCGCAGACTCTCATCCGATAGTCGCCCGCCGGGTCATCAAAGCCCGTCAGAACGGGGCGAAAATCATTGTCTGCGATCCTCGCCGCATTGAAACCGCGCGTATTGCAGACCAGCACCTGCAGTTGAAAAATGGCTGTAACATGGCGCTGGTCAACGCCTTTGGACACGTGCTGATTGAAGAGCAGCTCTACGATCGTGAATACGTACAAAAGCATGCCGAAGGCCTGGAAAGCTATTGGGAAACCGTAAAGGACTATGCGCCTGAAACCGTTGAACACCTCACCGGGGTGCCAGCTCAACAGGTACGCCAGGCGATGCGCACCTTTGCCGCCGCACCGTCAGCGACGGTGATGTGGGGAATGGGCGTGACGCAGTTCGGCCAGGCTGTCGACGTCGTGCGTGGGTTGTCGAGTCTGGCCTTGCTGACCGGCAATCTGGGTCGACCTAACGTCGGCGTCGGCCCGGTACGCGGGCAGAATAACGTTCAGGGCGCATGCGACATGGGCGTGCTTCCCAATCAATTTCCGGGCTATCAGGACGTTACCGATCCCGCAGTGAGAGCGAAATTTGCTCAAGCCTGGGGGATTGACGTCAACCTGATGGATGACAAGGTGGGCACACGGATCACCGAAGTCCCGCATCTGGCGATTGAAGGCAAAGTTAAAGCCTACTACATCATGGGGGAAGATCCGCTGCAAACCGAAGCCGATTTGGGCCTGGTTCGAGAAGGCTTCAACGCGCTTGATTTTATCGTGGTGCAGGACATCTTCATGACCAAGACGGCGGAAATGGCCGACGTTATCCTGCCCGCAACCTCATGGGGCGAACACGGTGGCGTCTTTACCTGCGCCGATCGTGGTTTTCAGCGTTTTGAGAAGGCGATCGAACCCACCGGGGATGTGAAGCGCGACTGGGAAATTATCAGTCTGTTGGCGACCGAAATGGGTTACCCAATGCAGTATCAAAACAACCAGCAAATCTGGGATGAGATGCGCGAACTCTGTCCGCTATTCTATGGGGTAACGTATGAGAAAATGGGCGATATGGGCCATATTCAGTGGCCTTGCCCGGATCTCGATCACCCTGGCACCCCGTATCTCTATCAGAATAGTCGGTTTGATACCGCCAACGGTAAGGGCAAGCTGTTTGCCGCTCAGTGGCGAGCCCCTGCCGAAGTACCGGATGAAAAATACCCGATGGTGCTCTGTACCGTACGCGAAGTGGGGCATTACTCCTGTCGTTCCATGACCGGCAATTGCGCAGCACTGCAGGCGCTGGCAGATGAACCGGGCTATGTGCAAATCAATACTCAGGATGCCGCCAAACAGGGGATCCGTCATCGTGACCTGGTGTGGGTGAGTTCCCGTCGAGGGAAAGTCATCAGCCGTGCCGATGTCTCCGAGCGCATCAATAGCGGAACGGTGTATATGACGTATCAGTGGTGGATTGGCGCATGTAACGAGTTAACCCAGGATAATCTTGATCCTATCTCGAAAACGCCGGAAACCAAGTATTGCGCGGTGAATATCGAACACATCACCGATCAACATTGGGCAGAGAAGTATGCTGCGCAATCATATAGCGAGATGAAGTCACGTTTATGTGAGGCTATTGCGTAAATAACAGTACACACAGCCTGAGTCTTTTGTTCAAGGCTCAGGCTGTTATTTCGATCACTTAGCCAGCAGTTGCTTGCCTACACGAACAGATGCGTATTCTTCCTTCTTATCTCGCCGCATAAAACCAAGGTTCATCAGAAATAATCCCACCATAAACGGCAGTTCATACAGCTCTTCAATAAGATCGCCGTAATGGGCATTATGCAGAAACAGTGGCGACAGCAGGCGATGATGTTCTACGGTGTCAGATATTAAAAATGCACAGGTGGTGATTGCCAGCAGCCAAATCGGCAGCGGTTCATTACGTACACGACGTGCAATATCCTGCCGTAAGCGCTTCGACAATAACACTGGCAGAATAATCATGGCAATTAACACGACTGAAATGGTTCTGAACAGAAGTTTAGGGTGCTCAGGGAAATAATCACGTCCCCAACTGGTGCTTCTGCCCAGTAAAACCAGCCACCACACTGCCGCCCACAGCCAAAATTGCTTCTCACCTTCAGGACGAGATAAAGGCCGAATATAGACGAGAGTAAATATCGCGCCAAACAGTAGCCACAGCGCCTGCCCATTTTCAATCCATCTGACAACGGTGCCGTTTAACAGAGGAAGATTCCAGTTTGCGGTGAACGGGATCGCGACGATGACCAATCCAAGAATGAGTGTGGGTAATGTAAGCTGGGTGTTCAATTTCATAAGCAAGATGTTCTGTAGTGTTACTGTGTACCGATCATAACCCCTGTGAATGGTTGCCTATTAGCAATGAATGCGATGTTCTTAAGGTTTTCTTAAGAATTCTTTTTTCGGACTGTTTAAGTAACCAGTCACAGGATGTCAGTCAATAAAAAAACCGCAGCATGCTGCGGTTTTTTTATATAAATCATAGAGTAACGGCGTTTATGGCGTTACCAGCCGCAAACATCGTGTTCATTTTCTGTATCGTACGAACGTACGGTATTCACCAGATCTTTGACCACTTCGGCTGCCACGTCGGGTACCAACAGCGTCATTGGCGCTTCCGTTTCATAATCAACAGAAACGCCATTGCTGTTATTGGTTACGGTGACGGTATAGGTTGCTTTACTCATGACTCACTCCTTGCCGGTACGCACGACTTTTCGTTGATTAGCACTCTCCATCAGAACCTCAGGCGCAACGAAAAAATCGATATTAAAGTAGGTGTCGTCGGTCATCACTTCAATGTTGTGCCATTTTTCCGGTGGAAAAACGCCAAACTGACCGGCTTCAATAATCATCACCTCTACGGGCTCCGGGCTGTGCTCATCTGCGAATCCGAGATATTTGACCGCCCCCTGCATAACCGACAGTCGAGGATAAACCCCCGCACGGGTACCTTTATCAAGGTGGCGTTCGAAAATTCCGGCAGGCGCAGTGTCTTTGTTCCAGAACGGCGTTGAGCGTGTATGAATATGATTCTGTGGAATTTGAAGCATCTTTCTTCCCTTTTCCAGTCGACAACCAGCGAGCCTTATTGAATCGCTGCTGTGAACAGGGTACGCCTCAAAATATACATTTAAAATACCATTTATTGGTTAGTATTCTTACTGATGGGCAATGATAAGAATGGGGAAAACGCAAAGCCCGCCGCCAGGAGCGGGCTAATGGCGTTAAGACTGAAGCGTCGCCAGACGGGCGGCAAATCCCACAAAAATTAAACCGATGAGAGAATTGCCCACCTTCGCCAGTTTCTTCTTGGTGCGAATATACTGCGTGACAAAAGCACCGGAGAAAATAAGGAAACTCAGATAGAAGAAGCTCACGATTTCAAGCGTAATGGCCAAAATAAAGAACGACAACCCTGAATGTGGTGCATTGACGTCAATAAATTGAACGAAAAACGACACATAAAACAGAATGGCTTTGGGATTAGTCAGACTCAAAATTAATGCACGTTTGAAAATAGCACCAAAGGGCGTTTCTTCGGCCGCAGTCTCCGTGGCCTTCGACTTTAACGTGGCATACAGAATCTTCGCGCCGAGATATAACAGATAAAAAGCCCCCAGATAACGCACGATATTAAACAAAACGGGCGTTGTTTTGATCAGTGCCGCAACACCTGCGTAGGCCAAAAACATCAGCACGGCATCACCGATGAACACCCCGCAGGCTGCAAGGTAACCGCCCTTCACCCCTCGCCCTACGCTGTTCTTCAGCACGAATATCGTATTGGGCCCCGGTACCAGTACAATAAAAATAGCCCCTACCAAATACGTCCAGTAATTCAGAACTCCATACTCTGCGAACACGTTAACCTCTTCCTGATAAAACACATGCACTTGCTGCGAGACAATATGCTAACGAATGCATCACCTGATGGAAAGAGAAGCTTATGAATAGCGCACTCTGTTGCAGAATATTTTTCGTTCCAGATTTGCAACGATGAAACTCATTTTTGCGACTACCCAATACCCCGGATAGCCACTACTGTTTATCAATAGATTTCGCCGTCGAGGCCCCCTCTCATCACCTGGAGAAAGAAAAAATGACGATTACCTATAAACGTGTGGATAAGGATCAGGCTGCCGTACTGTTGGTCGATCACCAGGCAGGTTTACTGTCGCTGGTCCGTGATATTGATCCCGACAAGTTTAAAAACAACGTGCTGGCGCTGGCCGATCTGGCGAAGTACTTCAAACTCCCCACCATTCTGACCACCAGCTTTGAAACCGGTCCTAATGGTCCTCTGGTTCCTGAGCTGAAAGCGCTGTTTCCTGACGCCCCTTACATTGCCCGCCCGGGGCAGATTAACGCCTGGGACAACGACGATTTTGTCAACGCGATTAAAGCGACGGGTAAAAAACAGCTGATCATTGCCGGTGTCGTCACCGAAGTGTGCGTCGCCTTCCCTGCACTATCGGCCATTGAGGCAGGGTTCGACGTGTTCGTGGTTACCGATGCGTCCGGCACCTTTAACCCGCTGACCCGCGACTCTGCCTGGAACCGTATGTCTTCTGCCGGCGTGCAGTTGATGACCTGGTTCGGTCTGGCCTGTGAATTACACCGCGACTGGCGTAATGACGTTGAAGGGCTGGGCACGCTGTTTTCCAACCATATTCCTGACTATCGCAACCTGATGACCAGCTACAGCACGCTGGCTTCCGGAAAATAATATCCGCAATTTATCAACCCGCCGTTATCGGCGGGTTTAAATACAGCCGGATGGGAATTAATGATGCAGCATCTCGTCAATCACCGCTTCTGCTTTGAGCTGATACGGATAATAGGTTGGCCAGTTGTCCATCTCTTCAAGCAGCGCTGCCTGTGAGGTATTTCCCATAAAGATGTGATAGTGGCTCGATTTGCGTGGCGCGATAATATGATCGCTAAATTGAACGTATTTCGGCGCCTGACTATTTGCCTCTTTGCACTCAAACAGATACCGCACACCTTTCTTACCTGACGTATAGGTCAATATTTTGTATCCGGCGTAATCATATTTACACGACGCGACCTTATTACCCGTATGAAATTCCATCACACCGTTCTCGATACCGATAGTGTCCACGCTAGTGGCATAGCCTGTGCGGTAATAGGTTTTATACTCCTCCGCCGTTTTACTTTTATCCTTTTCGGCCTTCTGCTTGAATACCGGATCCAGTTCACCGCTCTGCAGATAAGGGTAAACGGACTGCCACACGCCATCCCAGTCGCTCAGAGCCCTGTCCTTCACATGGCTATTATCAAAAACGCCCTCTGACGCTTTTTGCTCTATTTCTGTCATCGGTGCGCCATGGGAATGGTGCCCATGTGCCAGTACCTGACTACTGGCTAACAGCATCCCCAAAACAACCACCAGTCTTTCCAAACGAATAGCCAAAATTTCACCCTCAATATGGTTGCGAGTGAATTGTTATAATATAACGTAACAATTTAATCAACGCGGTTATGCAAAATTCATCCGCAGCGATAAATCGGCCACACGGAGAAAGGACGACTACGTCCAGGGCAACCTTCGCGAACAAAGCTGATCAAGCAATGCCTGCTGATGGCTAATGATGAGCATTCCTAACGGACGACGCTGGCATTCTTCAAGAAGCAGCGCCCATATATCTCGTTGAATAGAAGGGTCAAGCTGGGCGGTAATTTCATCGGCAATGAGAAAACGCGTGCGCGGATCAAGCGCGCGCAGTAGCGCAATACGCGCCAGTTCACCACCAGAAAGCTGCCCGGGTCGGCGGGTTAACCACTCGGGATTGATATGTAAACGGGCGAGCGTTGAGGCATCCGGCTGCCAGGCATCCCGCACCGCATCACCGGTACTTCGCCAGGGGTTGAACGTCAATTCAGGATGTTGCGGCACCAGTTGTACCGGGCAATATTGCCCGACCGGTAACGGTTTATCATCGACTAAAATCTCACCGGAGGTTGGTTTTTGCCAGCCAGCCAGCACGCGTCCCAACGTGGTTTTCCCGGTCCCGCTAGGAGCGCAAATCCCCATGCGCTCCCCGACAGCCAGCGAGAACGTCAGGTTTTGCCACAGCACCTTACCGCCCTGGCGTATAACAACATCACGACAGCACAGCATTCAGCTCTCCAAATAGTTGGTTTCTCTCAGGTAACGCCCGCCATTGCCGCTGCAAATATTCGCTGATATCGCCACGCAGCAGCTGTTCCCGACTCACGTTATCCGATACCCGTCCCTGATGCAGGGCAACAATCCGGTCCGCATGGCGTGCAGCCAGCGTGAGATCGTGGGTTACCCACAGCACACCACAGCCCTGCTCGCAAAGGCCTCGTAAATGCCCCAGCAGTTGATTCGCCAAAGGCGCATCCAGCCAGGCGGTAATTTCGTCAGCAAGGATATAGCGCGCCTGACTGAGTGACGCATGGCACGCCAGAACACGTTTTGCCATCCCACCGGACAGTTGGCGCGGGAAAGCACCTAATACGCTGTTGTCCAGTTGGCTCCGTTCAAGAAGTTGCGTTACCTTCCCCGCGTCCCAGGGATGACCGGAGAGTTGACTCGCTCTTTTCAAATGCTTTTCAATGGTCAGCAGTGGATTAAGCGCCTGAACCCCTTGCGGTACATAACTAAAGGTATTGCCGCGACATGCACGGATGTCATTACGATCCAGCGTTTTTCCATCGAGGGTTATCGCGCCCTGAACGCGCAGATTGTCTGGTAACAGATCGAGCAGACACTGCAACAGCAGACTCTTACCTTCCCCGCTGCCGCCGACTAATGCCACCATTTGACCGGGGGAAATATCAAAAGAAATATCCTGGAGTAGCGATGACCACTTTCTCGCGCCATACCAACGATAGCGCGCCACGTCCAGCGAGATCTGCTGTAAACTCAACATGCGTCACCTCTCAACCACAAACGATGTACCGCCCGGGCAAACTGATCAAATAACATCACCAGGCTGAACAGCATTAACCCCGGAAACAGCACCAGCCACCAGTTGCCGTGGCTGATAAATCGCAGCGCATCCGCCAGCAACAGACCCAGCGACGGCTCATGCGGCGCCAGCCCAAAACCAAGAAAACTTAACGCCGCGCTATGTAACACCGCGTGCGGAAACATCAACAACGTCCCGGTCAACCATTGTGGCAATAGCGCAGGTAAGTAGTGACGACGCCAGCAGTAAAAATGCCCGTGTCCCAACCGCCGAGTCAGCATCAGGTAGTCACTGTGTGCGACACGTTCCGCCTCCGCGCGCAGGATCAAGGCCAGACGCGGCCAATGGGTCAGCGCAACCGCCAGCACCACCCCACTTTTACCACCGCCGAGGGTAAAGCAGATCAAAATCAGCAGCAGCAGATGCGGCATCGACAACATCGCGTCAGTGACTAAGCGCATCAGAACATCCATGCGCGGATGCAAACGCGAAACCGCCGCCATCAATAAAGCAATTACCCCGCTACACACCGCCGCGCCGATACCAATTTGCAGGCTGGTTAACGCCCCCTGAAAGCAGCGCACCCATAAATCACGCCCGAGATTATCGGTGCCAAACCAGTGCAGCGCATCCGGTGGCAGATGGCGGGCCAGCAGATTAACGCTCAGTGCGTTATCCAGCGTAGCGTTGCCATAAATGGCGATGAAGAGTAAACCGCCCGCAGACAGTAGAAGGCGAATCAACGTTGGGGTTGGGTTATAGAGCATCTGGACGCTCCACCGCGCGATTTAGCACATGGACTAACCAGGAAGAGAGCGAGTTGCCGATGAACACCAGCACGGTGCTGAACAAGACAATCCCCATCAGCAGCGGCACATCGCCGCGTAATCCGGCATCAATGGTCGCCTGCCCCAGTCCGGGATACGCAAAGACTTTTTCTGCCAGCAATGCGCCGCCAAAAAGTTCGCCAAGCGAAGCAAATTGCAGGCACAGCGCAGGCGTTATCGCATGACGCAGGACCTGGTGGCGCAGCAGCGACCATCCCTTGTCTCCCTGCGAGCGAGCAAAGCGAACGAAGTCGCTTTTCATCACGCTGGCGATACTTTCTCGGGTGTGCAGCGTAATTTGCCCTAACCCTAATAAACTGAGGGCGCATACCGGAAGAATCAGATGACGCAGACGCTCAGTGAAGCCAGCCATATCACCACTGTTGCCAGGCTCCCACGCGCAGCAGACCGGGAGCACCGGCCAGCGCACCGCAAACACGGCCAGAAGCAGCATTCCTATCCAGAAGGTTGGCAACGATGAAAGCAGATAGCTGAAGCGGCAGATCATTTTATCCGGCCAGCGGTTCAGGAAGCGCCCGGCAACGAACCCCATTGCCGTACCCAGTAACCCCGACATCAACCATGCGCCACAGAGCAGAGCAAATGAGGTCGCAAAACGCTCTTTGATCACGCTGGCGACCGGTGCATTAAACAGCATCGAATATCCGAGATCACCCTGTAAGACGCGTGCAAACCAGTGCCCGAAACGCTCCCACAGCGGCTGATCCAGCCCCCAGCGTGCGGCGATACGCGCATACTGTTCTGGCGGAACATGCAGGAGATCGTTACCAATATAGGCACGAATCGGATCGACCGGCGAGAAGCTGAGCAAGACGAAGGTGCCAGCAGCGACCAGCACCAACAATACGATCAGCCGCAGAAAATGACCCACAACAGACTTCATCAACGGCAGGTCCAGGTCCATTCATCAAGATTGTTGAGCACAGACCAGCTGCCGTGAATTTCCGGCGCCCCTTTGCCCAGGTCAATGCACGGATTAGCCAGATAAGTATGCTGGATATTCAGCAACCATGCCCACGCAGCGTCACCCTGAACGCCTGCACCCTGCTTGCCATCCCACTCCACCTGCTGCCAGAAAGGCACTGCTTTTTGCCAGTCCGGCGCATCAATGGCCTGTTTGAGATGCTGTTCAACCGCAGGATTGCTGTAATAACCGGGGTTGTAATACTCAACGCCCGCGGCCTGCCCGCTGTAGTGATGGAAAAGCTCCATCGGATCTAAACTCCCCCAACCAAACAGCGTGGGATTCGAATGCATGTGGCGCTCAACGGTTTCCCAGCTTCCGGATTGCAGCGACACCGCAATGCCAACAGGTTCGAGCATGGCACGCACCGCTTCGGCTAAATCACGACGCGTACTGTCGCCGCTCGCATACCATAAGGTCAGACGAGCTGCTTTGCCGTCTTTTACACGTACACCATCCGGGCCAACTTTCCAGCCAGCCTGTTCCAGAAGCGCGCGCGCTTTGTCACTGTCGCCATCTTTAAACGCAACCGACGGTCCCTGCCACGGCAGTCCCTGCACCGCGCTGTATGCCGGGATAGCGTGGCCTTCCATAACCTGTTCAGCCAGTTGCTTACGATCGATGGCGTAGTTAATAGCCCGTCTGATCGCGACGTCGGCCGTTATATCGTTACCGACCGGATAACCGTTAGCATCTTTTTTACCCGCAGGGACCATCGGGAACACGATCCCCCGGTTCTCTACGCTGTTGCGAACCCACAGCTTCAAATTATCTTGCTGAGGTGCAACGGCCATTGATGGCGCAATACGCACCAGCCCCAGTTGACCACTGCGTGCGGCCGCGTAAGCGTTATCTTCGTCCAGGAAGACAAACACCAGCCGGCTAAAATCATTTTTCTTACCCGCGTACCAAGGGTTCGCTTCGACGATCAGCTGTTGGCCCGGTTGAAAACTCACCAGCCGATAAGGGCCTGCGCCAATTGGATTTCTGGCAAAGGTTTTTTCATCGTATTGTTTTGCCGGAACAATGCCTAACGAGCCCAGCACGTTCACAAACGTACTCTGCGGACTGCGTAGCGTCATTTCTACCGTGCGATTATCTTTCAGGCGGGCATGGGTGAAATTCCCCATGTCGATTTTCCCACCGCTTTTCGCGGCTTTGTTGAAGGTAAATACCACATCTTCCGCCGTGAGCGGGGAGCCATCAGAGAATTTAAGATCGGGTTTTAAGGTTAATGTCCAGGTTTTCCCATCAGCGCTGGTCTCCACCTTCTCCGTCAGCAGGCTTCCCCAGCTCATATCGGCATTTTGTTTTAACAAAGGTGCATGCAGGAGCAGATAGCTGCCGTGACTCCAGCCTAGCATCGGGTCGAATCCCTCCGTGGGTTCGGGTCCAATTGCCAGTTTCAATGTTTGCCCTTCCACCGCCGGTTGTGCTGCGAAAAGGGAGGTCGAAAATGCCAGAGTCAGTGCGCACGTCAACCGTGCCAGCTTGCCGTTAATCATTACCTTATCCCGCTTTTGCGTTGTTTTTATACCGCACAACAGCACATACCCGTTGTGAGGTCTCCTGGGGAAGGGATTATGGCGGACCACTTTGGCTAAAAAAATGATACAGCGCAGAAAAGTATGACGATTTTAAAAAAACATCATACAACTGTCGAATTCTCACCTCTCGACGTGCAGTGATTCACTGCCGTGATTTTTATCTCCTTCTCTATTATTCAATCTCATATTAAATGAATATTAATAATTACCGTAAAAACTACTCACGCGTTTTGTCATTACTCCCTATCTAAAATTAGTGACAATTTATGTATATTTATTCAAGAAATATACAGAGAGTGACAAGTTATGTAAATTTGTAATGATAATTATTTGTATTATCATTTTCATCAATTATCTTACTGCCTTTGAATTTTTAACAAAGGAAGTTTGACTATGCGTTTAAAACCTGTTGCCTCTGTCGTTCTGTCCTGCCTTGGATTCAGCGGTACTTATGCCTTCGCCGATGATGTCATGGTCGTGACCGCGTCGGGTTACGAAAAAAAGATCACCAACGCGGCTGCCAGCGTGTCGGTTATTTCTCAACAAGAATTACAAACCAATAAATATAATGACTTAGGTGAAGCCCTGCGCTCCGTTGAAGGGGTTGATGTTGAAAGCAACACCGGTAAAACCGGCGGTCTGGAGGTCAGTATTCGCGGCATGCCTGCCAGCTATACGCTGATCCTGATAGACGGTATTCGTCAAAATGGCAGCAGTGACGTGACGCCCAACGGCTTCTCTGCCATGAACACCAGTTTTATGCCTCCGCTGGCAGCCATCGATCATATTGAAGTGATCCGCGGTCCCATGTCGACGCTGTACGGTTCAGATGCTATCGGCGGTGTCGTTAACATCATTACCAAGAGAAGTACGGACAAATGGAGCACGTCCATTAATACCGGCGTTAACCTGCAAGAAAGCAATAAATGGGGTAACAGCACGGTAGCCAACTTCTGGTCAAGCGGCCCGCTAATTGCTGGTGTACTGGACATGCAGGTACGCGGCAGCACGACACAACGACAAGGCTCCAGCGTCACCTCTCTGAGCGATACCACATCGACGCGCGTGCCATATCCAACGGAATCTGAAAACTACAACATCGGTACCCGTCTGGACTGGAAAACCGGCGCAAATAATACGCTGTGGCTGGATCTCGACTCCGCCAGACAGCGCTATGACAATGATGATGGGCAGTTGGGTAATCTCACCGGCGGATACGATAAAACCCTGCGCTATGAACGTAATAAGGTCACGCTGGGTCACGATACCGCATTAACATTTGGTACCTGGAAATCCTCCGTGGGCTGGAATGAAACCGAGAACAAAGGCCGCCAACTAGTCTCATCCGCACTCACGCCAGAAAACGCGGGCCGGGCCGGTGACGCTCGTGAACTGAAAAATACCAACGTCATCCTGGACTCGGTCCTGCTGACGCCATTGGGTGATTCGCATCTGCTTACTCTCGGCGGAGAATACTGGGATGCCCGCATGAAAGACGGGGTGGTGCTGGCCAATACCGGTGAGACATTCCACCAGAAAACCTGGGCGACCTACGCGGAAGATGAGTGGCATATTCTCGACTCGCTGGCGTTGACCGCAGGCACTCGCTATGAGCATAACGATGTCTTTGGCGGACACCTTAGCCCACGAGCTTACATGGTGTGGGACGTATCGGAAGAATGGACCCTGAAAGGTGGCGTCACAACCGGATACAAAGCCCCGTCACTCAGCCAGTTGCACAACGGCATCAGCGGTGTGACCGCTCAGGGAACCGTCAATACGGTCGGCAACCCCGACCTTAAACCCGAAGAAAGCACCAGCTATGAAACCGGGTTGTACTATGAGAACGACGCGGGGCTGAACGCCAACGTTACTGGCTTCTACACCGAATACAAAAATAAAATTGTCTCGTATTCCATCGATGACAATACCAACAGCTATACCAACAGCGGCAAGGCGAGAACGGACGGCGTTGAATTCGCCAGCACCTTCCCGCTTTGGTCTGACGTGCTGAGCTTATCGCTCAACTACACCTATACCCAGAGCAAACAAAAAGATGGCGAAAACAAAGGCGCACCGCTGAGCTATACCCCCAAACATATGGCTAACGCCCGTTTGAACTGGCAGGCAACCGAAGATATGAATGCCTGGTTAAGCGCACGCTATCGTGGTAAAGCCCCACGCTTTACCGAAAACTATGACAACCTTAGTGCAGTCCAAAAAGCCGTGTACGATGATAAAGGGGCCAATTTAAAAGCCTGGACCGTTCTCGATATGGGCATGTCCTATAAGCTGACCAAGGAGCTGACGCTGAATACGGCGATAAATAACGTGTTAGATAAAGACTTTAGCGACGTCACACTGTATCAGGTCGGCCGCAGCAGCACCTACGCGGGCGACTACTTCCAGACCGCACAATCCACAACCGGATACGTCAATCCGGGCCGCAACTACTGGGTGTCGTTAAACTACCAGTTCTAATTGGTTTTTCACCTACAGGCCGGGCTATAACGAATCGCCCGGCCTCTTTCTGATGTTGTCTCTGCACCTGCAAACAGTCCGTAAAATCACAGAATATATTCACTGCTGTCAACTACCAGAATTTTAGATCAACACGCGTATCACTTACTGTATGGATTTCAACTTCCTGTTTGGCGTGGGGACTGATAAACTGTGTCTAAAAATGTCAGACTTATTATTTTTATATAATTACCTACTGGATAAGTACAAAGTACGCAGGTTGACGGAAATGGATTCATCGATAACTATCGTTACAGCATTTTTTGATATTGGACGAGGTAACTGGACAGCCAATAAAGGTTTCTCGCCACATTTAGAGAGAACGCCTGAAACTTACATTGATTATTTTAAAAACTTATCCACTCTGGATAACGAAATGATCATTTTTACCTCTTGCGACCTTAAACCAGCAATTGAAAAAATTAGAGCGGGTAAAAAAACCACAGTTGTTACCTTTGACATTAACACTAAGTTCACTGCAATTCGGCAAAAAATTCACGACATCCAAAAAGATGATGCTTTCAGAAACAGACTTGAAACGCGCCAGCTAATAAACCCTGAATATTGGTCCGCTGAGTACGTGCTGGTGTGTAACCTGAAAGCTTATTTCATAAACAAAGCGTTAGAGATGAATCTTGTTAACAATGAGATGGTTGCCTGGATTGATTTCGGCTATTGCCGTAACCCGGAAGTCACAAACGGTTTATCCTTATGGAATTATCCATTTGATAAACGTAAAGTAAATTTATTCACAGTTAAACGTGGTCTAAACCCCAAATCCATTGATCATGTTTTTGAACACATGATCAATAATCGCTCTTATATTATTGGCGGTGCCATCGTTGCGACACAAGAAAAATGGCAAGCGTTTTATAAACTGGTACGCCGCTGCCAAATAAAGACCCTTAGAAATAAAATAGTTGATGATGATCAAGGGATTTTCATCATGTGCCATTACTTAAACCCGGAGTTGACAAAGCTAAACTACCTTGGAAAAAACAGATGGTTTTATTTGTTCAAAATGTACGGTAAAAAAGATCTAAAAAGCAGATTGCTACGCCTAAAAGTGTTGCTTCGTGGCAAATAAAAACTCACCGTCCCTGCGACACAATCAACCGGCTCCGAGCAGTAACATGGCCGGAAGATCTTGGGGAATATCCATTTATACATATATATGATGTTAGCTGATCCAGTCCAAAAACTGTATAGTATTAAATCAGCCAAGCTTATTTCTTACAGGAACGGAATGCTTTCATCAGAGTGATGTGCTTGTGCCCGCACGCCTGAATGCCAGCCAGTGATTAGATTAACGCGTTGAGGCATGCGTTCTGTTTCATAACTAACGGGATAAGCAGAATAAAAACTAAATAATTCGAGTTACATTGACGTTACGGGTACTCAGCCGTAGGCAGGCCTACACGAGTCGTAGCCATATCACTTATTCATCAGTACACAGTTGCATAAATAAACACAAAAGAGCGAACAAGCTAGAGACAATTTCGCTACATACGCTTTACTCTAATTTAAAAATCGGATCAGTTAATTATAAATTATGTTCATCCAACTTAGACTTAAAACAGCTGAAAAGGTTTCGCGACTATCTGAAGCTTCCCCACTCATTATTTCCGTGCTAATAGTTTTTGGTGTTAATATTTTAACTGCGAAATATAACGCGGTAATCAACCGGACGCTAGTATTTATATTGATCATGTTTTCATTGCGATGCATACAGCATAATTTACTGAGAAATACTCTGGCCGTTGTGATTTTGATCCCCGTTGCATTGGACACTACGATTCAATTATATGCCTGGCATAACTTTAGAACAGAATTTAGCTATGGTTTCGCGCTAAGTATTTTGGATACTACGCCGAGTGAGGCCAAAGGGATGCTCGGGTTATACTGGCGCGATTGTCTTTCGTTTGTCACGTTAGCAGCATTTTTTATATATGCGGCGAATACTGGAGCAAACCTGATACCGTATCGATTTCATCGCTATCCCCCTATTCTTCTTGCTATAACCATCATTGCATTTGTTGGCCAGGCATATCTACACCAAATAAGGAAAAGTAATGTTGAAAGCCTGATGCAACGAGTCCTGTCTGCCACTCCCCTCAGTACCGGAAAAGTGTTTATGCAGGCAATACAGGATATCTCTATCATGTCTGATATCGGTAACAATATACCAGATTATAAAATTACTTTAACCGATACCGGCATTGAAAACTATGTACTTATTATTGGAGAGTCTGCACGTACGGTAAATATGGGGCTCTATGGCTATCCAAGAGATACAACGCCTGAACTCATCAAGCAAAAACATCAGCTTTTGCTGTTTCAAAACGCGATTGCCCCGGCACCGGTGACCATTATGGCTGTCCCAATGGCAATGACAGCGGATTCCGTGAACGCCCACGATCCTCGAAAATATAGCGATAATGTTATCAATATCAGTAACAAAGCTGGTTACGATACTTATTGGTATAGTCGTCAAGGAAAAGGGGGGGCGCATAACAATATTATTACCGGGATTGCCATGAACGCCCATCAGCAAGAATGGGTGGATCATGGCTATGATGAGGCCTTACTGCCATTATTGCAAAATGCCTTACAGAAGCCCGGTAAGAAACTAATTGTGCTGCATCTCTATGGCAGCCATGAACCATCCTGTGAGCGTTTTCCTGAAAGTAGTACTATATTAGCCGGGGAAAGTCAGGCTGATGATTGTTACGACAACTCTATTCGTTATACTGACACACTTATGGGCAACATATTTAGTGCACTGCAAAATACCCGCTCATCTGTAATGTATTTTTCCGATCATGCACTGATCCGAGACCCCAAGCGCGCAGTCGTTTATTCACACGGTGGCGTCACACCGCCAAAAGAGGCGCTGCATATTCCGATGTTTATCTGGTACAGCCAACTGGTTGATGCAAAAACTAAACTCACTGGGGATTATCGTACCCAGTGGTCTTCCGATGATCTTAATACGCTTGCGGAGTTGTGGCTGGGTATTCATCGTCAGGGTGCGCCAATCAATACGCTGAGTTCCTGGTTAATGAATTACGATAAAACTATTTTCATCATGGATACCACGGGTAAACAGTATGAATGGCGAAATGTCCGTTGATACACGTCGTTGAAAAATCAGCATGCCCGCAATAGATATCCTCCAGGTTAGTCCTGTCTATTGATCAGATAGCCGGATTAAGAAACAGAGCCTATTTGGGGTTTTCCATAGATAAAAAAACGGGAGCCCATCGGCTCCCGTTCTCATACAACCCAGAGTCTGGATTACATGTTTTCGATGATAGCGTCACTAAACTCTGGACATTTCAGCAGATTAGCGCCGTCCATCAGAGGTTCGAAGTCATAGGTTACGGTCTTGGCGTTAATCGCGCCGTCCATACCTTTAACGATCAGGTCAGCCGCTTCAGTCCAACCCATGTGGGGCAGTCATTATTTCATTAAATTACTCATGATGAAGTAAAAAACTCATAGATTCATCTCCTGTTAACTCCAGGAGTGGCGCAGTTCCTATGAAGTTATTTAAACCTCCACACTCTGTCGTTGGGGAGTAATCTTCATCGCTGAAGGTCAGTATATATTCATATCAGCAATTAAACACGTTTAGTCAAAGCAGTGACGTGGTTGGAATTGTCGTACTTATCACCCTGCACGGTTTGGTAATCCCCTGAAGATTTCTTTGTTAAATTGTGAAAATAGTTAATACAACGCTATATAGTTTAAAGCAACATTGTTCCTTGAGAAAATTAAGCATCTGATGATATCTCAAAAAATAATCACATTGTTTACCATTTTCATAGATAAGCCATATTTGAAATGTTGCTAATTTCAAAAAACAAAACAAATTCAACATTGTTAAAAAAAGATGATAATTCCAATAAAATACATTTTTGCAAAATAATATTTTGAATAACCAACATTAATTAGCATAAAAATATACTATTATTTATAATGTCAGATTTTTACACTACTAGTTTTTGTTTTTTCTTGAAATTCACTTTGGTATACTTCCAACCGCTCCCGGATGGTATTGTTTTTAATGATAACAGTCCTTGTTATGAATTAGATAATGCTTAATGGAGACGAAGGTGGAATACATAAAAGAACATAGCCAGCAACCTCAGCAGGGCTCTTTCCTGGAAAAAAAGAATCATATTCTTCCTTCAGGAAATATGTCTGATGATGAGTTCTGGTTTCTGATCGAACTGACCCCCATCCGCAGCGATAAAATCATCAGGGCGTTGCACGATTATTTTGTATTGAATCGCCCAAGATCTCACTGTTGCGATAAACATGGTGTTAGCAATGGCTACTTTGGGGTATGCATCAGCAGATTTGAGCATGTCATCCAGGTTGTTAATGCGCTACTTAATTATTATAAGATATCAAAAAACGAAACAACCGAATGAATTCCCTGCGTAACCATTCAATATTTTCGAGTAATGCAGTGAGTTTTAAGAGCATCTCAAATTTGTAACCGGTAGACGATATTAAAATCATTACACATCCTGGGTGCATGAGGTTGCGGATACTGTTGTCAGTTTTCCGCAACTAATACTTAATAATTTCTGTACTTTTCAACGCTTATATATTTTTAAGGTGGGAATATGTCAACGCTGAAGAATACATTTTTTATCCCTCCTCCTGATATTCCAACGCAGGCCGGACCTGAAAATATCTTTTATGATTTTAATGATGGCGCTCGTGTTCTGCTTCCTGAAGGGAAATGGCACGTACGTTTGCTTGATGCCGACTCCGATAACATTCTTTTCTGCTGCGATGCAGATAACGGGTGGGTGACTAGTAGTAAGAAATATTTTGTGCGCTTCCGCATTCAGGTATTCCGTCAGGGGGAAGAGACTCCCCTGCTGGATGAAACCCTGAAATTAAAAGACCGGCCTGTGCTGATTTCATTCCCCACCGGGACGTTAGGCGACCTGCTCGGCTGGTTTCCTTATGTCGAACGCTTCCAGACTCTGCACAAGTGCCAGTTGGAGTGCACGATGGCACAGGACATTATCGACCTGCTGGCACCTCAGTACCCGCAGATACAGTTTTCCACGCCGGATAATCCACGCACGGTAGCGCCTTACGCAACTTACCGCGTAGGTCTCTACTTTGGTGGCGATACAGATAATCAGCCCGTGGATTTTCGCAAAGTCGGTTTCCATCGTTCTGCAGGCTACATTCTGGGCGTTGACCCGCGTGAAGCCCCCGTCCGACTTGACTTGTCTGCACCCCGGGTTATCCAGGAGCCTTATGTGTGTATCGCCACACAGTCCACCTGTCAGGCGAAGTACTGGAACAACGGCACTGGTTGGAGTGAGGTTGTCGCACACCTGAAATTACTGGGTTACCGGGTACTGTGCATTGACCGGGATGCCCATTACGGCCAGGGCTTTGTCTGGAATCACATTCCCTGGGGAGCCGAAGACTTTACCGGCAAGCTCCCCCTTCAGGAACGGGTGAACCTCCTTCGCCATGCCAGCTTCTTCATTGGCCTGCCAAGCGGCCTGTCATGGCTGGCATGGGCTGCCCGTATTCCGGTGGTGCTGATAAGTGGCTTCAGCCTCCCGAACAGCGAATTTTATACCCCGTGGCGGGTATTTAACCCCCATGGCTGCTATGGATGCTGGGACGATACATCGCTGAATTTTGACCACCACGATTTTCTGTGGTGCCCGAGACATAAAAACACCGACCGGCAATTTGAATGTACCCGACTGATAACCGGCGCCCAGGTCAATGGCGTCATCAATAAACTTCACCGTTCTTTAACTGAACAGGGTGTTGAGGCCACCCTGAAAAAAGGAGTAAGCAATGAATAAGGTTTATAACACTGTCTGGAATGAATCCACAGGAACGTGGGTCGTAACCTCAGAACTGACCCGTAAAGGGGGCCGACGCCCCCGTCAAATCAAGCGAACCGCGCTGGCAGGGCTGATTGCGGGCCTGCTTATGCCGTCACAGCCCGTGCTGGCGGCGACCTACGACAATCAGACGCTGGAGAGTGGCGGAGCAAACTCATCCATGGTTTTGAATGCTAATGATACGGCAACAAATACCACCATTAACTACGGCGGGGTTCAGCTTGTTTCCAGCGGCGGCAGTGCCACGGACACCATCATTAATAACGGTGGGTATCAGTCTGTTTCCAGCGGTGGAAGCGCCACTAGTACCACCATCAACAGCGGCGGTGACCAGAAAGTTTACAGCGGCGGCAGTGCCATGAACACCATAATTAACAGCGGTGGAGACCAGTATGTCTACAACGGTGCTAATGCATTGAACGCCTCGGTCGAAAACGGTGGGCGACAGTTTGTCTCCAGTGGCGGCATCGCCAAGGCGACTTCTGTTAATAGCGGTGGTCGCCAGTATGTCCGTGACGGCGGCAGTGCCACGGACACCGTGCTTAACAATACTGGGCGTCAGTTTGTCTCCAGCGGTGGTAGTGCCACTAACACTACAATTAATTCCGGTGGGCAACAGATTGTCAGTACCGGCGGCAGTGCCACTAACGCTACAATTAATTCCGGTGGGGGGCAGTTTATCTACGGCGGAAGTGCCACGGGCACCTCTATTAACAACGGTGGGGTTCAGCATGTTTCCATCGATAGTAGTAGCGGAAGTGGCGGAAGTGCCACGAGTACCATCATCAACAGCGGCGGGGTTCAGTTCGTCTCCAGCGGCGGTAGTGCCACTAGTACCACCATCAACAACGGCGGCGTCCAGCTCGTCTCCAGCGGCGGTAGTGCCACTAGTACCACCATCAACAGCGGCGGGACGCTGGATATTCGCAGCGGCGGTGTGCTCTACGGCACCACCACCCTGACTGATAAAGGGACGCTGGTCGGTGACGTAGTCACAAATGAAGGCAACCTGTATTACCTCAACAACAGTGCTGCAGCCTTTGCAGGTACCCTGACGGGGACCGGTACCCTGACACAGGAAGGAGGAAACACCCGCTTCAGCGGTCTGTTGTCTCAGGACGGTGGGATTGTCCTTAAGAGTGGCGGTGCCATGACGATGGATGCCCTTCAGGCTAAAGCCAATGTGACGACACAATCAGGCACCACCCTGACTCTGGATAACGGGACTATCCTGACGGGGAACGTTGCAGGAGACAGCACCGGCGCAGGTGACATGGCGATTAAAGGTGCATCTGTCTGGCATCTCGATGGTGACTCCACTGTCGGCGCATTAACGCTGGATAACGGGACCGTTGATTTCCGTCCGTCAACAACCACGCGTCTGACACCAGCCTTCCAGGCGGTTTCGCTGTCGCTCGGGAGCCTGTCGGGTAGCGGGACATTCCGGATGAACACTGATATCGCGTCGCATACCGGAGATATGCTGAATGTCGCGGGCAACGCCAGTGGTAACTTTGTGCTGGATATCAAAAATACCGGCCGGGAGCCAGTATCCGCTGGTGCGCCACTTCAGTTGGTGCAGACCGGTGGCGGTGACGCCGCGTTTACCCTGAAAGGCGGGAAAGTCGATGCTGGTACCTGGGAATACAGCCTGAGCAAGGAAAATACCAACTGGTATCTGAAGACTGACACCCCACCTCCGGTTACTCCGCCGACCACCCCGGATGCAGGTAACCCGGATGCAGGTGTGCCGTCTCCTGCACATCGCACAACAAAATCTGCCGACGCGGTACTGGGCATGGCGACAGCACCGGCATACGTCTTCAACAGCGAACTGCAGAATCTGCGTTTCCGTCACGGTGACGTGATGCAGAACACCCGTGCGCCAGGAGGAGTATGGGGCCGTTATACAGGTTCAGATAACCGCATCAGCGGCGGGGCCAGCTCAGGCTATTCTCTGACCCAGAACGGTTTCGAAACTGGTGGCGACAAGGTCTTTGAGCTGGGTGACAGCCATTTAGCTGTGGGTGCTTTCTTCTCTTACACCGACAACAGCATTAAGCATGCCCGTGGTGGAAAAAGTACGATCGACAGCACAGGCGGTGGTTTGTATGCAACCTGGTTTGATAATGACGGCTACTACGTGGACGGGGTTATCAAATTCAACCGCTTTAGTAATGAGCTGCGCACCTGGATGAGTGACGGCTCGGCGGTGAAGGGAGATTACAGCCAGAATGGTTTTGGCGGCAGTCTCGAAGCTGGTAAGACCTTCAGCCTGAATGAGAATACATGGGCGCAGCCATACGTGCGGACAACGGCGTTCCGGGCAGATGAGAAGGATATCAGCCTGAATAACGGCATGAAAGCCAGCATCGGGGCAACCAAGTCTTTGCAGGCCGAGACCGGTGTGAATCTGGGTATGAATCTTGACGTTGCCGGAAAAACAGTCAAACCGTACCTCAAGGCTGCAGTCAGCCACGAGTTTTCGGACAACAACAAGGTGCAGATCAACAACCGCTATGACTTTACCAACGATATCTCAGGCACGACAGGTAAATACGGTGTCGGGGTGAGTGCCCAGTTGACACCAAACGCAGGGGTGTGGGCTGAGGCAAACTACCAGAAAGGAGAGAATATCGAGTCTCCGGTAACCGGTAGCGTAGGTTTCCGCATCAACTTCTAACCAGCGATGGAAACGACAGCCACATCTGTGGCTGTCTCCCCTTCGACTGAACATTCACGCCATGAGCGGTGCCGGTCATTTTTAATGCACACCGCAATGGTCTGACGATGCACATCAGACAATGTGGCCAGTTGGCTAACATTTAGTTGTAAGTTTTTTAGTTCACAATCCATAGTTCACCCCAGGAAAAAACTTGCATCCTGCGAGCACCTTTTAAAAACGGCGTCAGTGATGAACAAAGCGCACATATTCGACACTATGAAATTTATCTCATTAAATATCAATAAATTATACTAACAGTGATGGCCGATGAAAATGCAAAAACCAGCCTTGCTACGCGCCGCACCCGCCCCGTAGCAAGGCCCCCCTACTGGGAGAACCCTTAATCGTCCCATAACCTCGCTATCCGCACCACACCAAGAGATCTGACCAGATTGAAGCGACAAAACTGATCGTGCACACTACACGCTCTCATAACTAACAATAGGTTATAACCCTGATGGATCAGGTTACTGTTCTTGAAAAGATGTTTGAGCAAGTGAGAAAGGAACATAATTTTTCGTGGTTTTACTCTGAACTTAAACGCCAGAATATTGCTCATTATATTTACTACCTGGCTACTGATAACATCAGAGCTGTTACAGCGAATGATGAAGTAATATTAATAAGAGGGAAAAGAGATTTATTAAAAGTCAGTACAACCAAGGACCCTGAACAAGTAAAAAAAGCGGCCCAGACACATATTTCCGGGGAATCCACATTTCGGGAATATATTACAACACTTGTTAGTGCTGGCGTTTTCCGATGGGTTACTGATGTCAATGATAACAAACGGTATTACTACTCTGTCGACGATACACTTTTATACATGGAAGATGTCGAGAACAACAATCCATTAATATAATGATAATTAAACTAACAGTCCGGTTTCTTCCCCCCTGGCACCGGATAAGCTGGCATAAGTGCCAAACCTGGTTTTGGGGAAACGTTTTGGCGAGAGTTTTGGGGAAGGAATTTTACAGGTATAAAAAAACGGGAACCTCTCGGCTCCCGTTCTCATACAACCCAGAATGTGGATTACATGTTTTCGATGATCGCGTCACCAAACTCTGAACATTTCAGCAGTTTAGCGCCATCCATCAGACGTTCGAAGTCATAGGTTACGGTCTTGGCGTTGATCGCGCCTTCCATACCTTTAACAATCAGGTCAGCCGCTTCAACCCAACCCATGTGGCGCAGCAGTAGATTTAGCAATTTATTATATCCAATTGAATTAAAGCGCTTTTATGCTTAAAAAGCATCTAGCCTTGTTTTTTTGCCTTCATCATAACTCGCTGATTTTGTATAGTTTACGTAGCGTTTTGATAACCACTTTAGGGCTAAATGGAGGTTCGTTTGAAAACTTCTGTTCTCATTCAGAAATTAATCGAGATTGACAAAACTGTGCCATTCGATGCGGACGTAGTGACCGGCGAGGAATGGTGGCCAACTCCGATTTCTCGTGTTTATCACAATCCGCCACATACCTATGTAGAGTTTGAAACAGGTGAACAATCGCAAGATGCTCCTGACGAGCTAAGTATGTATAGCGAATTAGAAATTCGTGCACATCAAATGATGCAAATTAGAGATTTTGTGCAATCTAACAAGGGACTGAAACCTGAAGAAATTGTTTCGGAAATAAACGTTCAAATTGATCGTCTGAGAGCGATGGCCGAGGCGATTTTGAAACAATAATTCATGTTCTATGTTCTTCATACCGGCGGTGGGTTCAACTCCCGCCAGCCCACCAATCATGATTGGACAGTGCTAGGACAGCGCTAGAAAAAACAGGAAATTAGCAGTCTCAGCAGGACACCGACCAGACGGTGAGGAGACAAAAAGACTTGCTCCCCGCTGTTCAACTCTGACTGTCGTTAGCAACGTCCGCTCCTGTCACTTTGCTGCAATTCAGAGCGGTAGCTTTAAGACTTTGAGCGAAGGCCATAAGATAGTACTTATAATTGAAATTTAACAGAAAGGTCCTTCTGCTGGCAGTTTTTCGCTATTTAACGCTTAACTTTATCGCGTAGTGCGCCGTTAAAGTTTGGAGGTTAAGTCGTCTCTAAACTTACCAGTCAGGCCTCCCGGTGGGGCTTTTGCTTTTGTTAGACTTTATTTTTAAAGACTCAACCTTTTTTTCGGCAAAGGTATTTACCTTTAATTACACCATCATAAAAACGGCCTTTGGATTTTGCTGTTAGAAAGTCATTATGAGTTTTTTCAGACACTTTAATGAATTGATAGGCTACTGAATCTACAAAAGCCACCTCCAGCACTTTTTCTGATGAATAATAACTTATGGATTTGATTCTTGATGATATGACATTCTGAAAGTGCATATTATTTCCTCATTGTTAACATCTTTTCTAACCCATAGTACACCCATAGGTGTCTTTCAGGGTTGTTTCACAAAATTATTTTTTTGGTGAAGCGATTGTCAAAGACACCTGCACCGGTTGACTTATGAATCATGAATATTATTATCTCTCCGTCTTGTTAAACAAACTTATGGAGGACAGGTGTTGGGCTGGAAATTACTAATTGGCTTTCTTTTTGTCGCCATCATTGGGTTTGCACTATTTGGTTTCATTTTTTCACTCCAGCAACTGCAGTAAAATGGCAGTCACCCTTGCTACATGCCATCCATGAAAAACAAAAACCCGCTCAGGGCGGGTTTTTTATCACGTTCGCTTATCTGCTCAGGCCAGTGCCGTCATCGATGTCGTAAGCGTCTGTGTCGTTATCGGCAATTAAAGCGCGACTACGTTTCCGGCAGCCGGACCTTTGGCACCATTCTCAATCGAGAACTCAACCTTCTGGCCTTCCTCGAGCGTTTTATAATCATTGCTCTGAATGGCAGAGAAATGAACAAAAACATCTTTGCTGCCGTCAGCTGGCGTAATGAAGCCGAAACCTTTGTCAGAGTTAAACCATTTTACTAAACCAGTCATTTTATTCGACATAGATACTTCCTTTAATTTTCTTGAGCCACATGTTGTGGCGAACATGGCCTGCTTGCAGATGAGGACTTATTGGGCACTTAGGAGGAGGCTCACGCAGAAGAGTATCTAAGGATAACGCTTGAAATGAGGACTGCTTTACTAAAACTGCTTTCATAAGGTCTGTATGCCAAACCGATAAGGCATGATGGACTCTTACGGAGCAATAATCAAGGTTAGTTTTGTCAATGATTTGTCTGGAAATTTACAATTGAAAGGGGGTAATCTTAAAAGCCCTGACCATTGCAGCCAGGGCTTTTAAGGTACTACAAACTTCAGATTTAACATTAATGGACTTAGTAAAGTGATACTGCTATTTATACTGCTTTTAAATGTACCCGTTAACTACAGATAATATAGGGTATTAATACTAAAAGACCTCCCTCTATTTATCTCGTTATACAACTGCCTGCGCTTTTAAAATCTAAGCGTGGCAACTCAAACAAGCACATCCCCCATCGCGACATATACTCTTTGATGCGTTGCCCTTTGCCAGCAGGGTTAAAAAACAAACAAAACCGCCAGCATGAACTCAAAAAAACAAGGCCTTACATCGTCGCGCTAACACTACCATTTTGCGAACCAGCACAAATACTACAAGGCCTGAAAGCAAACTACACCCAAACAACAAACTTCGTGGCCTGTAAAACAAAATGGCTTTCCCAGTACTTCTTACTTTTCACTAACTTACCAACTACTTTCATTGTGCTGCTTAGTAGTAATTTACTCATTTTAGATTTAAGATCAATACTGTTTTTTAAAGCATGTTTTTATTTACAGCAATAGTGACTGTGCGGTACCCAGCTACTCATTGTATCGACCTACTAGCAACGTCCGCTTTGATACATAGCAGCCTTCAAGATGACAGTATACGGTTACGGATGTTAAAATCATCTCACTACAACCAAAAATACATTTAAAAACAATCTGTTAGAGTTGACTTTTATATCTACATTCTGTACGGAGACGCTTTGGGGAATTACTGAGGTGAAACTATTAACAGATCACATTCTACATTTTGCAACGGTGGGTTGCAGTTAATACCGTCTTGAATATCCATCACAATAATTCTCAGGAACTTTTTACCTCTTCAGTAGTCTAATAAATTGAATCCATCGAACATAAAGAAACGTTATGATAACCAGCCTTTCATTGATTTTTGCAGTAATTTCCGCTCTGTGCATCATGTTGTACGCTACGGTAAAAGTAGGGGTTGGGTTGTCTAACAATCCAGACCGAAATGATAATTAACCCCTCCAACCGCAGTGACGCTCTTGCAGATGACGTGACTGCGACTCCCTGTGACTAAATCCCCACTCATCACCTGCAACCATCTAATTTCAATCAGCATTTCTTTTCATTTTCTCTGCCTCTGAAAAAATTCATTGTTCCGTTCATGGTGCAACCGTCCCCTTAGGACGTAACGCCCGCGGTTCCTGTTCTGCTGTGCCCTGATTCATATCCCGGATATGTGAATTCTTGAAATCACATTGTCTTTTGATGTGACAGTTCGTAGTTGCCCCGCCCGAAGAGACGTACAGTGCAGTACATCATCAGACGCCGCCAGCGCGGTACACCCAGTACGGCCATTCCATCCAGGAAAATCCTGTCAGCCGCCCTTTTCGTCCGGAGCCCGTTCTCATACATCCAGTCATGAATGATGGCAGCTTTCGCATAACGACCATGTGGCGGGAACACTGACCAGAGAAGGCGCGGTACGCTGGCCAGGTCGGTAACGTACCCTGCGGGGACATGTATCACATCATCCGGGCTGTCCGTCAGCCAGAATTCAAACGGCTCAACCAGACGCCAGCGATAATCATCGAGCATTTCCAGCACGGCAGGAGTCGTAAATTTACTCACTGTCCACCTCCGGCCATCCCACCGGATACGAGCGAATTGCCTCAAGTGTATCGAGCGCAGCAACCTCTTCCTTCATCTGTCGCTGGCGTTCGTGGATCCGGAACCCCTCAACGACCATCGCCTGCGTCATTGCCCCCGCAAGCTGCACAAGCTCTTCAGTCGTTAACTCAACATCATGGTTGTCTGCATCCGTCCAGAAAAAACCGGGCGGCAACGTGCCTGCCTGTGCTGCCGCAATAACCGGAGACAAACGGGACTGAGACGCTTTGCCGCCGTCCCACGCATGCCCATTAAATTCAAAAATGACACTGCTGTTCTCCTGCTTATCACGCCAGGCATTAATCTCCTGCTTTTTAACCTCTCTGGCAGTGGCTAACATATCCAGCGTTACCGTAAATGGGCTGATTTCACCGAACTCGCCACTCATCAGGGATATCCATACAGCGCGCCCCGTTGCTGCCGTATCATTATCCACTGCACGGTAAAACGCCGCTGCACCGACAGGGGGATCCC
>NZ_JANUFB010000007.1:0-270665 GCF_024809055.1 Citrobacter sp. JUb117 | reverse complement strand
CGTTGCCGTCACGATAATTTTTCCGGCCACGGTGCTGGTCAGCGTGGTGCTGGCCCTGCCGTCATCGCCCGTGGTCACCACCGCAGGCGCAAACGTGACCCCGGTGTTATCTGCCGTGAACGTCACGTCGGCCTTTGCCACCGGATTGCCCTGCGCATCCGTCACCAGCGCCACAACGGCGTTGCCTGCCTGCCCGTCCGCCTTCGCTCCGGAGGTGACGCTCAGGTTGCTGTCGGTAATGTTGGCGGTGTCCCGGTCGGCGATAAATGCCGTCTCCTTGCTGGCGGCATTATTGCCTACCGTTGCCGTCACGATAATTTTCCCGGCCACGGTGCTGGTCAGCGTGGTGCTGGCCTTACCGTCATCGCCCGTGGTCACCACCCCAGACGCAAACGTAACCCCGGTGTTATCTGCCGTGAACGTCACGTCGGCCTTTGCCACCGGATTGCCCTGCGCATCCGTCACCAGCGCCACAACGGCGTTGCCTGCCTGCCCGTCCGCCTTCGCTCCGGAGGTGACGCTCAGATTGCTGTCGGTGATATTGGCGGAGTCCTGGTCGGCGATAAAGTGCGTTGTCGTGTCGGTTGAACTTCCGGATTCACGTATAGATGCGTTGACCTTATACTCTCCGGCAGTCTGAGTTCTGATAATCGCATTCACCAGACCCTCATCATTACTTGCAAACGTGTCTGCCGTAACCGTCGCTTCCGCCGTTTCGCCAACGGCGCTAATATCCACGATCACCCCCCCGGCAATATTTCCCCGGGTATCCGTCACCTTTATCGTTACCGCATTGCTGTCCATTCCGTTGGCTTTGGCACCCGCCGTAACCCTCAGATCACCTTCAGCAATATGCGCGGCTGATTTGTCTACGACAAAGTGCACCGTAGTCGACAACGCAGCTCGCGTTGCCGATCCTGAGCGAACGGCAACATTCGTTTCTCCGGCACGCTCATTGGTGATCTTCAGCGTCGTTTTACCCTTTGCATCGGTTAACAATGATGTATCGACCACACCATCATTATCTGCATCCGCTTCAACGGTAAAATTCGCCAGCGGATTACCCTGCGCATCCAGAACAACAGCTTCAATTTCGTTCGAACTTAAACCATCCGCATGAGCATGATTTTTGGTCACGTTCAGACCACTGATCATTGCAGTATTAGCATCAGCGGCAAATAATACCTGTGCTTCCCTGGTACTCCCGTCATCCGTTGTGACCGTCACAGAACCCTTTTTTGCTACCTTACTGCGTAGCATAACCGTTCCCTTTCCATCCGCATCCGTGGTAACAGAGAGTACTTTGCTGTTCGATTGCGTATCGGTATAAAGCGTGGCCGAGGGGTTGTTATTCTCATCCGTCAGGCCCGATACGCTGAAAGTCAGCTGTTGCCCAGGCACGCCTAAACCAGACTCATCGTTTACGGCGGCCGTCAGTGAAACAAACTTGCTGTTATCTGCGACAACGGGGCTCTTCGGCGTGACGACAAGTTCCCCCATCTCGTGGTGAGAGGGGCTAACACGGATAATTGTGCTGGCTGTATTCGAACGATTACCTTTATTATCAAAGCTTACCGCAGTCAGCGTGTATTCCTGCGCAGCCCCACTACGTGTCCCTTGGGTATAAGCAGGGATACGAACGTCAATTTCTCTTTCTGAACGTTTCTGCAGGGTCCCTCCCTGCTCTACGAATCCTGGCGATGACGTCCATTGCGTCTCTTTCAGCCCATATTTATCCTTGTGCAAGGTAACAGGAATACGGATCAGCTCTGAAGAGCGCGCCTCTGTAACATCCGGCAAACTGATACGCAGCACTTCCTGCTGACGATACTCAAGAACAATATTGTTGTTACGATCAACCAGATCGTATCGGCTGCCAGCCAGACTACGCATTGCCGCCACTGATGACGGATCGATCTGCTGATTCCACGGCATACCCAGTTGATAATAAAAACCGATCCCCATACGGGTATCATTTTTGCCCGACTGCCCCTGACGCTGCTCAGCGTTTAAACTCAGTAACGGGATCGGCGTGTATTCAAGGCCGGCCGTGACCGCAAACGGGTTACGTTGGCGATTATTCTTTCCAAATAGTGCAACGTCTTTGCCATAGTACTGCTCCCAGGTCAGCTTCCCCCCCAGTTGCGGGGCAAACGGTAACCAGCCTTGTGTCCGAACATCCCAGCCATTCGCCGGGCGTTCATCATAATCTCTGACATCCGGGGAATCCTTCCAGCCGGTGAGTCTGAAATAACCATTCGCACTTAATTTAACAAAGTCACGCCAATATTCCGCACCAATACCGGCGCGGGCATGTTCGCGGGAGAGGTCATAGTCGCCAAACGTATTAACGCCCAGCATATAATCAGAGATGAAGTGACGAATCCCCACCCCCAGATTCGACTGGTTGCGGTCATCCGTACGATGGAGACTTCCCTGGGTAAACACCACCCTATCCCCCCGATCGTAAAGTGGAACCAGCAGGTCAAGCTGAGAATTTTTCAGCGACAGTTTTTTGTCAGTCTCCAGCTGCACGCGGGCGGTTCCGAAGCGGTTCAGGAGCTCCTGCACCTCACTACTGGCCGCGGTGGTTGCCATGCTGTTGCCCAGGGTAACGGCCGCATCCGTATCAGGGTTGTTAGCCAAAAAGCTCCCGGCGCGGGACGCAATTCCGGCAATATTTTTCTCGCGTTCATTGTCAACTGAAGGGAGCGGGTCGTTTTCACCCCAGGCTATCTCAGGAAACGGGGTTAACGGCACATCCAGTTCATCACCCGCCTGCAATGCATTAAAACCGCGCGAAAAGGTACGTAATTGATTGAGTCTTTTCAGCGCATCCGTACTCATGTTGAATTTCGCCGCAACGGAATCCACACTTTCGCCAGGCTGGAGAATATACACCTGGGTTGGAATATCTACTGTAGAATTTGCCGATGGTGTATTAAGAAATCGCCGTTCGCTTCCCGTACCAGCAATCGCTGGCGTGAACGCAACCGTCACGGGGAATAAGAACTGGGTTATTATATTAATCCAAACAAAACGTCGAAAAAAATTTCGCATACATTAAAATACCTGTATAAAAGGAATGCACCACCCCCTCCTTGACAGAAAGGATATAATTACGTCGTTTATATAAAAGTTGGCCAGCATGGCCGCGATACCGTCAACCATTATTTACACATTATAAATTAAGCTATTTCAATTCCGATAAATTGCCTGACTTCAGTAACATGTTGTAGATTGAGTTTGCGGGCGATCACTCCCACTCGCGAATAAACCGTCTTGTTATTCGCATTAAGAAATGTTGCCACTGCAGATATATTCGAATGCTGCGCAACTGCAATAGCAATCTTCTTCTCTTTTTCAGTCATCATGGAAAGTTCCTGCACCCTGGCTATATAATCTTTAATATCTGTCCAGGTCATCGAGCGGCCATTCTTGATACAACACAATATTTCACTCAAACCATCATCTCGATCAAAAGCTGTAATAGGTGCCAGAACCTTAGAATGAACGCTAATACCTTTCATCAGAAAGACATTCTGTTCAATATCCATATACTCAATAACATCCAATAACTCACCAAACGAATAAAACGAGTCGATATCAACAATGCATATTTTGTAGTTAAAATCACACTTTTTAAGCACATATCTAAATGCTAATTTTATATATGTGTTTTTCGACAGAATTTTATACCTCATAACAACAATACAACTCATTAACAATGAAAGCAGATAAAAACCTTTGTCTGAAAGACTTAAAGAGACCATCAAAAACCTGAGTTGTTCTCCCGAGTGGTCTGGTGATTGTCATTGTGTTGCTCCTTATACGCACTAACTCAGGCGTGGCGAGAAGTGTGAACGTTAGAGACACGCCCTCAGCTAAAACCGTTCAGTCCTTACTCATTTACTTATACGACTAATCCTAACAACTCAATGCCGCAATAAGATACTTGTATCGAAAATTTAAGCATTTACAGACACATAAACTTAAATATAGTTAAAGTACAAACAATTTAACTACGAAAATGTGAGGGCTATCTAAATGTGCTATCATGCCAACATCAATGCTGATAAGAAAACAGCACGAGGAATGCAGGTGGTTTAAGCCATTATGTCACCATGAGGCACGGAGAGGCGGGAATGGTTTATTTGATTGATAAACGGATAAAATATCGTACTGAGGATGGCTCAATATGGCCGTTGGGCGATGAGGAATCAACTGTCATTTTGACCCTCACCATGAACCGACTCCTGGCATGTCTTCTTAATCGCCATGGACAAGTCCTGACCCGTAATGAACTGCTTGATGATGTTTGGGATGCCCATGGTCTGCGTTCATCAAATCATACACTGAATAAATACATATCCGAACTCAGAAAATGTTTTTCCCGTTTAGGTATTTCTGCCGAATGTATTACGACCGTACCCCGGGTTGGTTTTATGTTCAGCCGTAATATTGACGTCCAGATTATCGATAATGATATTCCTGAAAGCCTTTCTCAGTCTGAAACGGTATTGCAACAGGAAAACACCCTACAGATAAGCAAACAAGCAGAAGAAAGCCGTAGCGATCTGGTAGAAAAAAAACAAACACCCTATCAGCGATTCAGATACACAATATTATCGTTAATTATTGTAATAATGAGCATTATCATGTTAACAGAGAAATACTGGTATCCCGAGAACCGAACCGCAGACATAAAAGATACCCCGAGATATTTTTTATTTAACTATGAAACGTGTCCAGTCTACACCATTCAGAAAAATTCAATTTCACTTACAGAGAAGAAAAAAAGATTGTTTCTGGAGCTCGTTAGACGAGAAAATATATCATGTCTTACCGGTGCTTCTTTTACTTACCATGCTTCTGAATCTTATTTGTATGGTAAAGAAGGCCGTGTATTTATTAGTCGCTGCACCTCTAAAGATAGAAACTATATATCTTGCCTGAACTATTACTGGAGCGGTCATGAAAGTAATATATAAACAAAAATGGCTGTTCCCCTTTATGCTGTTATTGCTATTAGCATTCTCATTTTACAGATTTATATTCAATCGGTACCAGACTCCCGGTTTAGATATTAACTGTGCAACAATTATACATTACGATCATCTAGATCCCATCTTTATCTCTACTATTGAAATGAACTTTCGTCTGGGTAAGGATCACAATGGTAAAGTAATATTATCAGGAAATATCAAAACGGGTAGCAATGTACAAACCATCTCGCGAATGGCCGTGTTTGATTATGAAATAACCTCCCCAAACGAGATTTCAATCTATAATGTGGAATATATGAAGAACGCGCGCGATACCGCAAACGATGAGTTATTTAGAAATAGCTTCTTTTATGCTCAGAAAGGAACAAGTAGACAAATGCACCTGAGTCCGTCAGGTAATGCGTGGTTAATCGGAAACCTGCAGTCACCCTTTGCGTTATGTGTAAATAAAGAGGGATAACTACGCGTTCCCTCCTACTGCGCAATCGTTTTCCTTGACGTTAAAACATGCTATTCTCTGTGGTCTCAAAAGTCGAGTGTTGTGCACCACAGGAGTTTTCAGACGCATGTCTTCCCGCAATAATCCGGCGCGAGTCGCCATCGTGATGGGGTCCAAAAGCGACTGGGCTACCATGCAGTTCGCCGCCGAAATCTTCGAAATCCTGAATGTCCCGCACCACGTTGAAGTGGTCTCTGCCCACCGCACCCCCGACAGACTGTTTAGCTTCGCCGAAAGTGCTGAAGAGAACGGCTATCAGGTGATTATTGCAGGCGCAGGCGGTGCAGCACATCTGCCCGGTATGATTGCCGCCAAAACGCTGGTACCGGTATTAGGTGTTCCGGTGCAAAGCGCAGCGCTGAGCGGCGTAGACAGCCTGTACTCCATCGTGCAGATGCCGCGCGGTATTCCGGTGGGCACGCTGGCGATTGGTAAAGCGGGCGCGGCGAATGCGGCCCTGCTGGCGGCACAAATTCTGGCGACACACGATAAAGAACTGCATCAGCGTCTGCATGACTGGCGTAAAGCACAGACCGACGAAGTACTGGAGAACCCGGACCCGCGAGGTGCGGCATGAAGCAGGTTTGCGTACTCGGCAACGGTCAGCTAGGACGCATGTTGCGCCAGGCCGGTGAGCCGCTGGGGATTGCGGTTTGGCCCGTCGGGCTGGATGCCGAACCCGCTGCCGTTCCCTTTCAGCAAAGCGTGATTACCGCCGAGATTGAACGCTGGCCGGAAACCGCACTAACCCGCGAACTGGCGCGCCATCCGGCGTTCGTCAACCGTGATATTTTCCCTATTATTGCCGACCGTCTGACGCAAAAGCAGCTGTTTGACAAACTGAAGCTGGCTACCGCGCCGTGGCAGCTGTTGGCAGACAAAAGCGAATGGTCTGCGGTATTTGAAACGCTGGGAGAGCTGGCGATCGTCAAACGCCGCGTCGGCGGCTACGACGGTCGCGGGCAGTGGCGTTTACGCGCCCACGAAACAGAACAACTGCCGGACGACTGCTACGGCGAGTGTATCGTCGAGCAGGGTATTAACTTCTCCGGCGAAGTATCACTGGTTGGCGCCCGCGCCCACGACGGCAGCACCGTCTTCTATCCACTGACTCATAACCTGCATCAGGACGGCATTCTGCGCACCAGCGTCGCGTTCCCGCAGGCCAATGCTAAACAGCAGGATCAGGCCGAGGCGATGCTGTCTGCCATCATGCACGAGCTGGGCTATGTTGGCGTAATGGCGATGGAGTGTTTTATCACCCCGGAAGGCTTGCTGATCAACGAACTGGCCCCGCGCGTACACAACAGCGGACACTGGACACAGAACGGCGCCAGCATCAGCCAATTTGAACTGCACCTGCGCGCCATTACCGACCTGCCGTTACCTGTGCCGGTGGTGAACAGTCCGTCAGTGATGGTGAATTTAATTGGCAGCGACCTGAATTATGACTGGCTGAAACTGCCACTGGTGCATCTGCACTGGTATGACAAAGAGGTGCGCGCAGGTCGTAAGGTTGGTCACCTGAACCTGACCGACAACGATACCGCTCGCCTGAGCGCCACGCTGGAAGCACTGATTCCCCTGCTACCGCCGGAATATGCCAGCGGCATTATCTGGGCACAGTCCAAACTGAAATAAGCCATTAATGCCGGGGAATGGAATTTGTCCTTCCCCGGCCCCTCCTCTGGCGCGTAAAATCCCCTCCATTGCTGTTTTGTATTTTCAGGATTGAACATGAACGATGGAACGGACTATCGCGCGATTCTGCTCGCCGGTACGCCCTTAATCGATGTACGCGCCCCCGTTGAGTTTCAACAAGGCGCGATGCCGGGTGCAATCAACCTTCCCCTGATGAACGATGACGAACGTGCCGCGGTCGGGACCTGTTACAAACGTCAGGGACCGGACGCTGCGCTGGCACTGGGACATCAGCTTGTGAGCGGCGACACCCGCCAGCAGCGAATGAGTGCCTGGCAAGCGGCGTGTCGCCAACACCCTGAGGGAATTTTATGCTGCGCACGCGGCGGTCAGCGTTCACACATTGTGCAGCAATGGCTGCGTGAATCCGGCATTGACTACCCGCTGGTCAGCGGCGGTTATAAAGCCCTGCGTCAGGCTGCGATACAAATAACTGAAGAGTTGGTGCAAAAACCAATTGTCTTAATTGGCGGCTGTACCGGCAGCGGTAAAACGCAGTTGGTGCAATTGCAGCCAAACGGCGTGGATCTCGAAGGTCTGGCGCACCATCGCGGCTCTTCTTTTGGTCGCACGGTTGAGCCGCAACTGAGCCAGGCCAGTTTTGAAAACCTGCTGGCGGTCGAGATGCTGAAAACCGACAGCCGTCAGGACCTGCATCGCTGGGTGCTGGAAGATGAAGGCCGCATGATTGGCGCCAATCATTTGCCCGAGTGCTTGCGTGAGCGCATGACTCAGGCCGCGATTGCGGTGGTTGACGATCCCTTTGAACTGCGCCTTGAGCGGCTGCGTGAAGAGTATTTTGTCCGCATGCACCACGATTTCACCCAAGCGTACGGGGAAACCCAGGGCTGGCAGGAATACAGCGAATACCTGCACCACGGTCTGTTCGCCATCCGCCGTCGTTTAGGGTTACAACGTTTTGCGGAACTGACCGAACTGCTCGACGTCGCGTTGAACGAGCAACAGGCCAGCGGCAGCACCGACGGTCACATGGGCTGGCTGGTGCCGTTACTCAACGAATATTACGATCCGATGTATCGTTACCAGTTAGAGAAGAAAGCCGCGAAAATCGTCTTTCGCGGCACATGGCAGGAGGTGAATGACTGGGTTCAGACGCATTAATGCCGGTCGCGCTTATCCGCGCGTTTCGCCAGCCAGTCGCCCAGCACCTGAACAACCTGTACCAGAATAATCAGCGCCACCACGGTGACGATCATGACCTGGGTTTCGTAGCGGTAATAACCGAAGCGAATCGCCAGGTCACCAACGCCGCCGCCACCAACAATCCCGGCCATCGCGGAATAGCCGATCAGGCTGACCAGCGTTATCGTCAACCCACGCAGCAGGCCGGCACTGGCTTCCGGTAACAGCACCGTACAAATGATGCGCATCGGGCTGGCGCCAAAGGCCTCCGCCGCTTCAATAATGCCTTTATCGACCTCGCGCAGGGCGCTGTCCACCAGTCGGGCATAAAATGCAATCGCCGCTACCGACAGCGGTACCGACGCCGCAATCGGCCCGATGGTATTGCCGAGCAAAAACTGAGTTAACGGCAGCAGCAGCACCAGCAGGATCACAAACGGCACCGAACGGATGATATTCACCAGCACGGAGCTGAGCAGATACACAAAACGGTTCTGCCAGAATAAATGACGGTCGGTCACGAAGATTAAAAAACCCAGCGGCAGGCCGCCAACAATTGCCAGCACCGTTGAGATGCTCAGCATCTGGAAGGTTTCATTGAACGCCAGCGTCAAATCCGGCAATAAATCATCCACGAATCACCTCCACCTGTGCGGTACGTTGACGAATGTGCTCCACGGCGACATCGACCGCCGCAGGATTATGCGGCGCGGTCAGTTGCACCACCAAAATCCCCAGCGCCCGCTCGCCAATATATTCAATTTTGCCGTGCAGGATATTCACTGCCACGCCAAATTTCACTGCCACCTCGGACAGCACCGGCTGTTCTGCCGAATCGCCAATAAACAGAATTTTTAACAGCTGCCCCGGCAAATGTTGCCGCAGGCGATCCGGTAGCGTCAGGTTGAGCGTGTGTGATACCAGCTGTTGGGTAAACGCGTGCTGCGGATGGGCAAAAACATCAAACACCTCGCCGGACTCCACCACCTTGCCGCCGGACATCACCGCCACGCGATCGCAGATAGATTTGATCACGTTCATCTCGTGGGTGATCAGGACGATCGTGATCCCCAGTTGGGCGTTGATCTGCTTGAGCAGTGCCAGAATGGTGGAGGAGGTTTCCAGATCCAGCGCCGAAGTCGGTTCATCGCAGAGCAGCACATCCGGGTGGTTGGCAATCGCACGGGCAATACCCACACGCTGCTTTTGCCCGCCGCTGAGCTGCACTGGATAATGGTTGGCCTTATCAGACAGTCCCACCAGGGCCAGGATCTCCGTCACGCGTGGGGCAATTTTACTGCCCTCCCAGCCTGCAGCCTTCAGGCTGAAGGCCACATTTTGCGCCACGGTGCGGGTATGCATCAGGTTAAAGTGCTGGAAGATCATGCCGATACGCTGACGCGCCTTGCGTAATTGACGTCCCTCAAGCGCGGAGATTTCCACGCCATTCACTTTTACGCTTCCCTCGCTCGGGCGCGTTAAGGCGTTCAGGGTACGCAGCAGGGTACTTTTTCCCGCGCCGCTGGTCCCAACAATACCGAATATCTCGCCTGCGCCGATCCGCAGGCTGACGTCATCAACCGCACGGGTTGACGGCCCACGGCCTGCGGCGAAGTCCACGCAAACCTTCTCTATCTCAATCATAGCCACCTCAGAAATGCGAAAAGGGCAGTCATCGCTGCCCTGTTAACCCATTGGCGCAGCGATTACTGGGCTGCCGACATCCATTCCGGTTTCTGGAAGGCGCTGTAAATATTTTTCGGGTCGTCAATCACCGCGCGATAAGCCGGTGATTTCACCGCCTCAACAATGTCTTTGGCGAACGGTTTATCCGCATCTTCACTGCGTACCGCGATGATATTTTTCAGGTTTTCATCCAGATTCTCTTGCTTCAACGCACTTGCGAGATCCAGTTTTGCGGCAACGGCGAAGTTACCGTTGACCAGCGCGCCGGTCACGCCGTCGAGCGTACGCGGCAACTGCGCAGCTTCCAGCGGTTTGAAAATCAGCCCTTTCGGGTTGCTGGCGATATCACGCTCGGAAGCTTTAGTGGGATCGATATTATCTTTAATGGTGATCAAATCGATAGATTGCAGGAAGCGCAGCCCGCGAGCCAGGTTGGTGGGATCGTTGGAAAGCGTAATCACGTCCCCTTTTTTCAGCTCATCCAGGCTTTTGATTTTATGTGAGTAGAACCCCATTCCGGCCGTCGGGACCACAATCAATTTGCTCAGCTTCAGGCCTTTGTCGGCAGTGAATTTGTCAAAGTACAGCGAGTGCTGGAACAGGTTGGCGTCAATGCTACCGTTGGAAAGCGCCATATTGGGCTGGACGTAGTCGCTGAATTCGCGCACCACCACCTTGTAGCCCTTTTCTTTCAGCGTCGGGGCAATAGCCTGTTTTACCATGTCACCATACGGACCCGGCGCGACGCCGAAAACGATAGTCTGTGGATCGCTATTGGCGTGAGCAAACTGTAAGCCGCAGGCCAGTAATAATGCTCCGGTCGCGATGCGTAAATTGTGGCGCAATCCCATAATCTCTCCATTTTAACGTTGTGATGTGGTATCTCACGCCGTTCATGCGGCGTTGTTGTTGTTGACCTGCCTAACAGGCTGATTGTTAACATGACACAGATCACAACCTGCTGTCCTTGAAATTATTTCATGATATTGCAGAGTGTGTAATTGAAGGGGAAGGCATGAAAAAAGCCGGATGGCGGCACAAGCACCTTATCCGGCCTACAAATAACTCGATTACGCTGCTCTCGTAGGCCCGATAGCACACGTGCATCGGGCATTCCGTTTGGCAGGTGTTCGATTAGAAATCGTAACGCAGACGCACCAGGTTCATGTCGCCCAGGTTGTCGGTGCTGGAGGTAAAGACGTGTTCGTAATCTACACGGAAGCCGTAGTCCAGCTGGAAGCTGATCCCCACGCCGTTGTCGGTGCGCAGGTAGTTACGGCCATTCACGTATTCAATACGATCGCCCATAAAGTAAGGCTGAACGGATTTCAGTGCATACTGGCCAACCGGGAAAGTGTAACCGGCAAAGTATTCCAGACCCCACGCGTCACCGGCAAAATAGTCGTTAACCGACACTTTCTTGGTGGTCATGAAGTTTTGATACCAGCCGCCACCCAGGGAGAAGGTCCAGTTGTCCGGTTTCCAGCTCAGCGCAGTACCCACGATGTTCTGATCGTACGTTTTGCTGCCATTGCCGCGCATTTCCGCACGGGTGTAGTTCCACGCCGTACCCCAGGTTAAGTCGTCGGTAATGTGGTAATCGGCACCCAGCGAGCCGCCGCCTTTACGTTTGTAGCGCAGACCGTTGTTCGGGTTGTAGTCATCGCTGAAAAGATAAGAGGCATAGAGATCTACATCGCCCACGGTTTTCTTATACTTCAGTGATTTACGCGTACGATATGAACCATCGTAGTCGCCATTAATCCCGTTACCTGGTGCCTGACCGATCATGTCGTAGTCCCAGATATCTGTTTTCGCACCGACCACATCATAGTAAATGCTGTTCTGTTGACCAAAGGTCAGCGTACCCCAGGTCGCACTCTTCAGCCCGGTGTACAGCATACGACGCGTGGTGTCGTTGGCGCCGTCGGCATGGTGATTATCCCAGTCGAACATCGCCGGGAAGTTAACACCCAGCTCGTAGTAGCTTACCCAACTGATGTCATCAAACAGATAGTAGTCTGCGGCGAAGCGGAAACGGGTACCGCCATCGAAACCGTTACGCTTGTAGCCATTCTTGCCATCGTCGCCCGCCATGTTCTGGAACTGGGGACGGATACTGCCACCGACGGTGAAGTTAAGACGGCTCAGCGGATTACCCGCCTGCGGATCTTGTTTCAGGACGGTGATTTCCGCCTGGGCGGCGAACGTCGTTAATGCCACTACTGCGCCGATCGATACCGCCAGCGCTGTTTTTTTTATAGTCATGGATTGTTTTACCTTGATAGATAGCCTGCCAATTATTCAGCACGCAAATATTAACGTTTATTAACACTCGCGTGTTGGCGGGTTTTTATTGTTCCGTGCGGTTAAATATCAAGGAGTTATCAATTTGTGCGGGATAAACGAAAAATATGCACCGGTGTAAAAACCGGTGCGTAATCATCACTAAAATGAATTAATTGTTAAACTGACGAAACAGGGCCTTGCCTTTTAGCAGACGTGCGCCGAGCCACCCACCGCATAATGAGAGCAGCAACGCCCCGCAAACCGGTAAGATGACCCACAGCCGCCAGTCAGGCTCCCACGGGAAATCAAACACGCGGGTTTGCAGAACCGCCAGCGCGGTTTCTGCGCCAATGGCCGCAACCAGCCCGGAGACCATCCCCAGCATGGCGAACTCGCACCAAAGCGTGGTGCGCAGCAATTTCTTGCCCGCCCCCAGCGTCCGCCAGACCACCAGTTCCTGATGCCGCTGACGCATGCCGACCTGCACCTGAGCCAGCAGCAGCAGCACGCCACAAGCGGTAACCAGCACCACCATCACCTCCAGCGCCCGGCTGACCTGTTCAAGCACCTGGCCAACCTGTTTGAGGATCGCGCCGATATCCAGCAGGCTGATGGTCGGAAACTCGCGGTTAAGCTGCGTCAGCATGCCGTTGCCATTTTCCCAACGGAAGCTGGTCAGCCAACTTTGCGGCTGCCCGTCCAACGCGCCCTGCGGGAAGATAAAGAAGAAGTTAGGCCGCAGGCTTTCCCAGTCCACCTTACGCAGGCTACTGACCGTAGCGCTGAAATCCTGGGTGTCCCCCATAAAGGTCACGCGATCGCCAAGTTTGACGTTCAGTCGCTTCGCCAGCCCTTCTTCCATCGACACTTCACCTGCTTTTGGCGGCCAGCTTCCGGCGGTTAACGGGTTATGATCCGGACGGGTATCCTGCCAGGTCAGGTTCAGTTCGCGGTTAAGCGACTCATCCTGATTACCTTCGGTTGCCTTGTCATTGATGGCGGTCAGACGCGCCCGCACAATCGGGTAGAACGACTCAGGGATCACCTGATGCTCGGACAGGAACGCCTTCAGCGGCCCCACTTGTTCAGTGGCAATATTGATGAGGAAGTAGTTCGGGCTTTCCGGCGGCATTTGCTGCTGCCAGCGGTCGAGCAGATCGCCCCGTAACACCAGCAACAGCGCCAGTAGCATAAAAGAGAGCGAAAAGGCCGACAGCTGACTCAGCGTTGACCACGGCTGGCGCAGTAAACGACTGACCGCCAGACGCAGCGGCAGCGAGGTGAGCGTCAGGCCGCGCAGCAGGTTGAGCAGCATCCAGCCCAGCACGCCGCACAACAGCGCCAGCACCACCGCACCGGCCAGCACCGCCCACAGCAGCATGCTTCCGCCCATCAGCCCGGCCAGCAGCGCAACCACCACGATCGTCGCCACAGGCAAATAGATCTTCAGCGGCCAGACGTTGGCCACCACGTCGCGGCACAGCACCCGCAGCGGCTGCGTGGCCAGCAGCAGACGATAGGGACGCAGCCCGACCAGCAGTGAAATGACGGTCATGGTGCCGAACGCCCACAGCCACGGCCACAGGCTGGCAGGCGGCAATTCACCCGGTAAAACGGGCCTGAGCAGCAGCACCAGTATGCGTTCAAACAGCAGACCACACGCCCCGCCGGTGATACCGGACAACGCCAACACCATCAGCCACTGGCCGACAATCAGCTTGCGTAGCTGCGCCCTGCCCGCGCCGAGCGTTTTTAGTATCGCCACCAGATCGTAGCGGCTGCGGCAGTAATGATTCATCGCCACGGCAACGGCGGCAACCGCCAGCAGCAACGTTAACAGTGCCGACAGCAGCAGGAACTGTTGCGAGCGTTCGAGAGATTTCCCCAACGCGCCTTCATCTTGTTCCAGCCCGTACCAACGCTGCTCCGGTTTTAACTGCGGCAACAGCCACTTTTCATAATCTTCCAACTGCTGCGGCGTGCCGCCAAATTTATAACGCCAGGTCACACGGCTTCCAGGCTGGACGGCCCCCGTTTTTTCGACATCGGCAAGATTCATCATCAGACGCGGTGCTATCTGAAACGGGTTAAACCCGGAATCCGGCTCCTGTACCACCTCGCCAGCAATACGCAGCGTGGCGTCCCCGACATCAATGGCATCACCGATTTTCAAATTGAGCAGCGCCATCAGACGCGGGGCCAGCAGCACCGAACCGGGCTGCGGTTTCAGCCCTGGCGGGTTGGTTTGCAGCGCGCCATACAGGGGGTACACGTCATCCACCGCTTTGACGTTCGCCAGTTGCGGAGTATCGGCGGCAAAGGTCATGGTGGCGAAGGTCAGCTGTTCGCCCACCTTCAGGCCGCGCTGTCGCGCCTCGTCAATCCAGGCTTTCGGCACGTCCCGCGAGCTTTGCAGCGCCCGGTCACCCGCCATAAATTCGCGGCTTTGCTGGCTCAGCCCTTTTTCCATGCGGTCACTGATATTCCCCAGCGCCAGCACGCAGGCCACCGCCAGGCTGAGCGCCAGCCAGACAATTAATAATGAGGGCGAGCGCCATTCGCGCCAGAACCAGCGTGCAATCATGCCTCCTCCTGTAGCAGCCCGTTAACCAGACGTAAACGCCGGTCGCAGCGCGCCGCCAGCTGCGGGTCATGCGTGACCAGAATCAGGGTGGTGCCGTGTTCACGGTTGAGAGAGAACAGCAGATCGGCAATTTTGTCTCCAGTTTGCCGGTCGAGGTTGCCCGTCGGCTCATCGGCAAACAGCACGTCCGGGCGTCCGTTAAACGCCCGCGCCAGCGCCACACGCTGCTGCTCCCCGCCGGACAGCTGGGCCGAAAGGTGGTCAAGGCGTTTGCCTAACCCCAATTGCTCCAGCAAAGCTTTGGCTCCAGCCTGACTGCTGCCACTGTTTTCCCCGCGCAATAACGCGGGTAGTTCGACGTTCTCGAGTGCGTTGAGGGTCGGAATGAGCATGAAGGACTGAAAGACAAAGCCGACATGCTGCGCGCGCAGCTGCGCCCGGGCTTCTTCGTCCATACTGTGCAACGGTTGCCCGACCAGGCTGACTTCGCCGCTTGTGCCATCGTCCAGCCCGGCGAGGATCGCCAGCAGCGTGGATTTCCCCGAACCCGACTCACCAATCAGCGCAATGGTCTCGGCGCGTTTGACAACCAGTTCAACTCCGGTAAGGATGGATAGCTCCTGATCACCCTGACCGACGGATTTCTTAAGATGATGAACTTCAACAATGTTTTCCGCTGGCATTTGCCCTTCCTGTTCCTGGTTCTGTTAACTTTCCGCGCCGCCGCGGCGGACACGTTATTAATTCTGGGTGACAGCCTGAGTGCCGGATACCGAATGTCGGCCAGCGCAGCGTGGCCAGCGCTGCTGCATGACAAATGGCAAAACAAAACATCGGTGGTGAATGCCAGCATTAGTGGCGACACCTCACAACAGGGCCTGGCGCGTCTGCCCGCATTACTGCAACAACACCAGCCACGCTGGGTGCTGGTCGAACTGGGCGGCAATGACGGCCTGCGCGGGTTTTCACCTGCGCAAACTGAACAAACCTTGCGTAAAATTTTACACGACGTCAAAGCGGCAAAGGCCGAACCGCTGCTGATGCAAATTCGTCTGCCAGCCAACTATGGTCGCCGTTATAATGAAACCTTTAGCGCAGTTTATCCAAAGCTCGCCAGCGAGTTTGATATTCCTCTGCTGCCCTTTTTTATGGAAGAGGTCTATCTGAAACCCCAATGGATGCAGGATGATGGTATCCACCCTAATCGTGACGCCCAGCCGTTTATTGCCGACTGGATGGTGAAACAACTCACACCTTTTCTATCCTAAATAATTCGAGTTGTATGAAGGCGGCAAGTGAGAGAGTTCCCAGGAGCATAGATAACTATGTGACTGGGGTGAGCGAGCGTAGCCAACGCACAGACAACTTGAAGTATGACGGATATAGTAAATCACGACTCGTAAAACAACGGAGATCCTGACAGGTAAAGTTATGCAAAAATCGGTCTTAATAACAGGATGTTCCAGTGGAATCGGCCTGGAAAGCGCGCTTGAGCTAAAGCGCCAGGGTTTTCAAATTCTGGCAGGCTGCCGCAAACCCGACGATGTCGCACGCATGAACGGTATGGGATTCACCGGCATCTTGCTGGATCTGGACTCTACAGAAAGCGTGGATCGCGCAGCCGATGAGGTGATCGCCCTGACCGATAATCGTTTGTATGGGATCTTTAATAACGCCGGATTCGGCGTGTATGGCCCGCTGCCGACCATCAGCCGTGAGCAGATGGAACAGCAGTTTTCCGCCAACTTCTTTGGTGCGCATCAGTTGACCATGCGCCTGCTGCCCGCCATGTTGCCCCACGGCGAAGGGCGTATTGTGATGACGTCATCGGTGATGGGCCTGATCTCCACGCCGGGACGTGGGGCCTATGCCGCCAGTAAATACGCGCTGGAAGCCTGGTCCGATGCACTGCGTATGGAATTACGTCACAGCGGCATTAAAGTCAGTTTGATTGAACCCGGCCCTATCCGCACCCGTTTCACCGAGAACGTTAACCAGACACAGAGCGATTCCCCGGTAGAAAACCCCGGTATTGCCGCACGTTTTACGTTAGGACCTGAGGCCGTGGTCGCCAAAGTGCGTCATGCTTTTGAGAGCGATAAACCGAAACTGCGCTACCCCGTCACCCTGGTGACCTGGGCAGTCATGCTGTTGAAGCGCCTGTTGCCAGGTCGCGTAATGGACAAAATTTTACAGGGCTGAGTTGAAGCCAGCGCGTCTGCCCCCATGTAAAAACAAATCGACGAATAGAGAGTGACTCCATGTCCGTACAAAATATTGTCAATATTAACGAATCTAACCTGCAGCAGACCCTTGAACTGTCGATGACCACGCCGGTCCTGTTCTATTTCTGGTCTGAACGCAGCCAGCACTGTCAGCAATTGACGCCGGTGCTGGAAAGCCTGGTCGCGCAGTACAACGGTCAGTTTATTCTCGCCAAGCTGGACTGCGACGCCGAGCAGATGATCGCCTCGCAGTTTGGCCTGCGCGCCATCCCAACGGTGTATCTGTTCCAGAACGGTCAGCCGGTGGACGGTTTCCAGGGTCCGCAGCCGGAAGAGGTGATCCGTGCGCTGCTCGAGAAAGTCCTGCCAAGTGAAGAAGAGCTGAAAGCACGCCAGGCCATCGAATTCATTGAAGCTGGCAACCACGCTGACGCACTGCCGCTGCTGAAAGAAGCCTGGCAGATGTCCAACCAGAGCAGCGAAATTGGCCTGCTGCTGGCAGAAACGCAAATCGCCCTGAACCGCTCCGACGATGCCGAAGCGGTGCTGAAAACCATTCCGTTACAGGATCAGGACACCCGCTATCAGGGTCTGGTCGCCCAAATTGAACTGCTGAAGCAGGCGGCGGACACGCCGGAAATCCAACTGTTGCAGCAGCAGGTCGCAGACAACCCGCAGGATGCCGCACTGGCCACCCAACTGGCGATCCAACTGCATCAGGTCGGACGTAACGAAGAAGCGCTGGAGCTGCTGTTCAGCCACCTGAGAAAAGATCTTGCTGCCGCTGACGGCCAGGCGCGTAAGACCTTCCAGGAGATCCTCGCCGCATTGGGCACCGGCGATGCGCTGGCGTCGAAGTATCGTCGTCAGCTGTACGCGTTGTTGTACTAATCCGCGTGATGTTGCCCGATGGCGCTTGCGCCTATCGGGCCTACAAATTCTACAAATACCGATCCCGTAGGCCGGATAAGGCGGTAGCCGCCATCCGGCTTCACATTACGTCTTCTTCAGATGCGTTACGACTAATTGGTGACGCGAATTATAGAACTTCCGATAGGTTAAATAGCAGGCGATAATGGTCGACAGGCTGGCGGTAGAAAGCAGCATGAAGGTCACCATAATCTGATATTTGATCGCTTTTACCGGATCGATACCGGCAAAGATTAACCCCGACATCATCCCCGGCAAGCTCACCAGACCGACGGTTTTCGCGGAATCAATGGTTGGGATCAACGACGCACGAATACTGTCGCGAATTAACGGCGCGGAGGCAATCTTCGGCGTGGCGCCGAGACTCAACTTTTCCTGAATTTGCTGCTGTTCGCTGTTAAATCGCTGGCCCAGATTGTTATAACACAGCCCGACCGCCACCATCGCGTTGCCCGCAATCATGCCGGAAATCGGGATCACCTGCATCGGCGTGAACGCAATGGAGCCTGACAGCACCAGTACCGCCAGCGTCAGTCCGGCCCCTGCCGTTATTGCAATAAACGACGAGATAAAGGCGTTGCCGATATATTTACTGCGTTTTTGCGCGTTATAGGCGGCGTTAAGACAGATAAACAGCACCATCAATAAGGTCAGAATACTGTGATTCACGCCAAAGATATATTTCAGCACGTAGCCGACGATAATAAGCTGGATAACCGCCCGACATACGCTCCAGAGAATATCTTTTTCCAGCGCCAGTTTTTCTTTATGGCTAATCAGAATAGCCACCACCACCAGCATCATCGCTAATGCCAGCGACTCATTGGTAATATTATGCTCGTTCATTGCGTGTTTCCTGCATTTCTCCGGCATGCGGTTGGAGGGTTATGACATTATCCGCATGATTAATTTCATCTTTGTCGTGCGTCACCCACAACACCGCCATATTTTTCTCGCGAACGTAGCGATGTATAAGCTCATTTACATTCCGCTTATTGGTTTCATCCAGCGCGCTGGTGATTTCATCGAGCAGCAGAATTTTGGGCAAAAACTGCAAATTACGAATGAGCGAGACGCGTTGCTTTTCACCGCCGGACAGTTCATTGATGCCTTTTTTGAGGATCGTCTCGGGCAGCTCAAAGCGCGCCAGATCGGCGAGAAACGCCTCTTCTTGTGGGTGTTTATGCCGAATTTGCCACGGAAAAATGAGATTGTCGTAAACGGTGTCGCCAAACAATGCGGGGGTTTGCGCACAATACGAGACCTGCTGTCGATACGCTTCGGGTTTGAGCGTGGATATCTCCTTTCCCTCAAAGAGGATCTCACCGTTGCTTGGGCTAATTAACGAGGCCACAATCTTCAGCAATGTGCTTTTACCGCAGCCGGATGGGCCTGTTATGAGCTTAAATTCCCCGGCGTGGAGATTAAAACAGATATTATTGAGAATCTTCGTGTTACCCGCCTGCCAGCCGACATCGTTGAGCTGGAGCAAAATACTGCTTTCTTCCATTATCATTCCCTTTTCACCGCTTTCGTGCAGACAGTCTATCCCTGTAATTTATTATTGGGGAGCCACCTTGATAAATCGGGTATAATTTGACTTATCAGGCAGTAAAGGACAGCGTAACAGGAGGTTTTATCGATGCTCATTTTCATCCCCATTCTCATTTTTGTCGCGCTGGTGATTGTTGGCGCAGGCGTCAAAATCGTCCCTCAGGGATACCAGTGGACGGTGGAACGCTTTGGTCGTTACACCAAAACCCTGCAGCCAGGCTTAAGCCTCGTGGTACCATTCATGGACCGGATTGGTCGTAAGATCAATATGATGGAGCAGGTTCTCGATATTCCGTCGCAGGAAGTTATCTCCAAAGATAACGCCAACGTATCCATCGATGCGGTGTGCTTTATTCAAGTGATCGATGCGCCAAAAGCGGCGTATGAAGTCAGCAATCTGGAACTGGCGATCATCAACCTGACGATGACCAACATCCGTACCGTTCTCGGCTCGATGGAGTTGGACGAGATGCTTTCCCAGCGCGACAACATCAATACGCGTTTGCTGCATATCGTTGATGAAGCCACCAACCCGTGGGGCATCAAAATTACCCGTATTGAAATCCGCGATGTGCGCCCACCGGCCGAGCTTATCGACGCCATGAACGCCCAGATGAAAGCCGAACGAACCAAGCGCGCCTATATTCTTGAGGCCGAAGGGATCCGCCAGGCCGAAATCGTCAAGGCCGAAGGTGAGAAGCAGTCGAAAATCCTGAAAGCGGAAGGTGAACGCCAGTCCGCGTTCTTGCAGGCCGAAGCGCGCGAACGTTCCGCCGAAGCTGAAGCCCGTGCAACGCAGATGGTGTCTGAGGCCATTGCCGCCGGGGATATTCAAGCCGTGAACTACTTCGTGGCACAGAAATACACCGAAGCGCTGCAACAAATCGGTTCGTCCAATAACAGCAAAGTGGTGATGATGCCGCTGGATGCCAGCAGCCTGATGGGCTCCATTGCCGGTATTAGCGAACTGATTAAGGACAGCGCCAGCGAGCGGAACAAATCATGATTGCGATGATTCTGGTTCATCCAAACCTCTTCTGGCTCAGCCTCGGCGGTCTGTTACTGGCCGCTGAGATGTTGGGCGGCAACGGCTATCTGCTGTGGAGCGGTGTGGCGGCAGTCATCACCGGTCTGGTCGTCTGGCTATTGCCGCTCGACTGGGCATGGCAGGGCGCGATGTTCGCCGTCTTAACGCTGCTGGCAGCCTGGCTGTGGTGGAAGTGGTTGGCAAAGCGTGTGCAGGAACAAAAACCGGCAGACAGCCATCTCAACCAGCGCGGACAGCAACTGGTCGGCCGCCGGTTTGTGCTGGAAACGGCGCTGGTGAACGGGCGCGGACATATGCGCGTGGGCGACAGCTCCTGGCCGGTCAGCGCGCGTGACGATTTGAGTGCAGGAACACAGGTAGAGGTGATTGCCGTTGAAGGCATTACCCTGATTATCAGAGCCTTATAACCCACATAATGACAGGAATAAAGATTATGGTCAGGAAGACATCCCTCGCCTTTGCCGTGTGTACCGTGCTGGCGGGTGCCCCACAGGCATTCGCCTCTTTTGATATGGAAGATTGCAAATGGAGCGATGCGAGCTGTCTGCTGAAAGGCATCCCGGTACTCAGCCCGGAAAACGACTCCCGTGATAACCTGCTGCGTCTGTTGAGCCAGGAAAAATCATTCACCCTGCCAGTGCAGTCACTGCCTGCGGATGTTACCCGCTCCCGCGATTACTATTTTGCATATCATCCACAGTGGGATGAAATATCTCCGCCGCCAGCCGACGCCCCAGTGCAAAGCAAAGATGATACGCTTGCCCGCCAGATGGCCGAACTGCAGATTACCGTCGAAGAGACAAACGCCGACGACGCAGAGCATGAGAACCGCCATGTGTCGAATACGACAGCCAGCGTCAGCCAGTTCTTTGCCGCACTGCTGGCGGATACTACGTTAACAGCTGAACAACGCCAGGCGTTAGCCCGGGCACGCCTGGGACTACTGTCCGGCGCGAGCGCTGAGCAAATTACATCCTCGCTTGCCACCATCCCTGCCGACGCCTCTGCGCAACAATACAAAACCTATCTGATCGCCGCCGCCCGTTTCTACGAAGGCGACTACGTCACTGCCGAACAGGATTTCACGCAGCTAGCCACCAGCAGTAGTCCGTGGCTGGCAGAAACCGCGCAATATATGCTGATGCGCACCGCGCTGAACAGAAGCAGCCAGAACAGCGTCGGTGAATACGGCGATTTTGATAGTGCAAAAATCAACCGCCAGGATGCCAGCCAGGCGCAAACTCAGGCCCAGGCTTATCTGCAACGCTTCCCGCAGGGGCTGTACGCCGACTCCGCACGCGGCATGCTGCGCCGGATTAACTGGTATTTGCAGGCATGGCCGCCGCTGGCTGGGCTGTATGAACAAGCCTTCCAGCAGACAACCGACGCACAGCAGCTGCGCGATACGGTCATCGAATACGATAATGTTTTCGGTATGCAATTCTTTGAAGGCCCCGTGGTGGAGGCCTTCCCCGACGCGCCGCTGGTCAGCTATATCGAGTTGCTGCGCGCGCTGCGTCTGAACAACGACAACAAACCGACGCTGACGCAGGCCCAGCTTGATGCCAGCAAACCGGTGTTTGAAAAGGGGGGCAAACTCGCCCTGTGGCAGGATCTACAGCTGAATCTGTGGATGGCAACGGGCAATTACGCGGCCATTGTGCAGGCGGTGACCCCGGCGCAAAAACTCCCCGCACACGACATTCTCGCCTTCAGTGAGCAGGTGATGTACGGAGAAGCGCTGATGGGGCAACAGCAGTGGCCCGCCGCCCGCGCGTTCTGGCAGCAGCTACTGAAAATCAGTCAGGACCCCGAACAGCAGCAGTATGTACAGGCCAAGCTGGCGGCAACGCTGGTTTACAGCGGCGACATTGCGTCTATTTTCGCCCCGGACAGCGTGGTGACGAACCTGCGTTTTCGTTCGCAGGTGCTAAAAGCACAGGCAACACCAGAGCTGCTGCGCCAGCAGGCCACTCGCGGCCCCAACAACGAAGAACGCACCATCGCCCTGCATACATTGTTGGTACGCGATCTCACCGAGAATCGTTTTAGCGACTGGTTGAACGACAAAAAGCTGGCTGGCGCGATTACGCCACCGGTGATTGGCGAGTCGTTTGCTGATGTAAATCTGAGTACCTTTGACTGGAACGGCGACGCCGCCCAGGCCGGTTATACCTGCCGTAGCCTCGATGAAACGGTCACTGTGCTAAGCAAAAAAGCGGATGATGCCCACGCGCTGAACTGCCTGGGGGAATTCTTCCGTACTTCGCAAACCCATGTGGATCTGCAGGCAGACAGTGCCGGTAACGACGTGCTGGGCACGGCCATCTCACGCAAAGAGCCGTTCGGGCAGTTTGACCGCCAGCGTTATTATCAGCAGGTGATCGCCTCCCCCAACGCAGAAGTCGAAGACAAGAGTTTTGCGCTGTACCGGGCCATCATGTGCTATGCGCCATCGGGTTATAACGAATGCGGCGGTGAAGAGGTGGACAAGTCGCAGCGTAAAGACTGGTACACACAGTTGAAGACGCAGTATCCAGGAAGCCCGTGGGCGCAAAAACTCAAATACTACTGGTAATTGCGCTGCTGAGCGGACAGGCTCAGGCCGCAGAAACGGTAGCTGCCCGTGAACATCAGGCCTTTTGGTTATGGTCCGGGGTAAAAGCCAGCGACGAGCTGCGGGACGCGCAAACGGTGTATCTGCACCAGGGGGAAGTGCTGACCCGCTCGGGCCAGGTGGTCTTTCAGCGTCTGGGTCTGCCGGTCAGCCGCCTGACCTTTCCGTCAATTTGGCTGACCGTGCGTTTTACTACCCTCGACGTACCGGATGCGATCCCGGCACGTATCGTGCGGCTGTTGCAGCGCTGGCAGGCCGCAGGCAACCACGTGGTCGGTCTACAGGTTGATTTTGACGCGGCAACCCATCAGCTCGCCGATTACGCCCGATTTCTGCAACAGCTGCGCCAACAGCTGCCGCCGGAGTTCGCTCTTGGGGTAACCGGACTGCTGGACTGGGCCAAGACCGGCGATGTCGCCACGCTGAATGCGCTACCGGTTGATGAACTGGTGGTGCAAAGCTATCAGGGACGTCACACGGTAGCCAATTATCAGGTGTATCTGCCCGCACTCACCCGGTTACGCATTCCGTTTAAGCTCGGGCTGGTACAACACGGTAGTCGGGATGTGCAGGCGGAAGCGCAGTTGGAGACATCACCGTGGTATCGCGGCACGGTGGTCTTTATGCTGCAACCGCCTCGCCTTTAGGCCTTCGCTTTGTGGTGGCAGCAGCCGGAGAGATTATCAATGATCGGGCATTCGGCGCTGTCATCGCCGGGACAGCTGTCCGCCAGCGCCAGCAAATGCGTGCGCATCGCCTGGAGTTCGTTAATGTGCCGCTCAATGTCCGCCACTTTTTCCAGGGTACGCTTTTTCACATCCGCGCTGTGGCGTGCCGGATCGTTAAACAGGTTTACCAGCTCACCGCACTCTTCAAGGTTAAAGCCAACCTGCCGCGCCTGACGCAGCAACGTCAGTTCGTTCAGATGTTGTTGCGTATAGGTGCGGTATCCGTTTTCGCTGCGCAGCGGCGGCGTCACCAGCCCTTTCTCTTCATAAAAGCGGATAGCTTTACTGGTTAAACCGGTTTTTTTAGCAACATCGGATATATTCACATCTTCCCCCTTGACCTTCCCCTTGATGGAAGGTTTAACCTTTATAACAGTTAGTCAAAACGATTGCCAAGGTCAATAAACCACCGACCAATCATAGAGGATTATTGTTATGTCTCAAACCATCGACCTGACCCTGGACGGATTGTCCTGTGGTCACTGCGTTAAACGCGTCAAAGAAAGTCTCGAACAACGTCCGGACGTTGAGCAAGCGGATGTCACTGTTACCGAAGCACACGTTACCGGTAGCGCCAGCGCCGAAGCGTTAATTGAAACCATCAAACAAGCTGGCTATGGCGCAGAGTTAAGCCACCCAAAGGCTAAACCGCTGGCGGAGTCATCAATCCCGTCGGAAGCGCTGACAGCGGTCTCTTCTGAGCTTCCGGTAGCGACGGCTGAAGATGACAGCCAACAGTTGTTGTTGAGCGGCATGAGCTGCGCCAGCTGTGTTTCCCGGGTACAAAATGCGTTGCAAAACGTACCGGGCGTCACGCAGGCACGGGTAAATCTGGCGGAGCGTACTGCGCTGGTAATGGGCCGCGCTTCCGCCGAAGAATTAGTCCAGGCCGTAGAGAAGGCCGGCTACGGCGCTGAAGCCATCGAAGACGATGTTAAACGTCGTGAACGCCAGCAGGAAACGGCCGTTGCCACCATGAAACGCTTTCGCTGGCAGGCAGCCGTTGCGCTGCTGCTGGGCGTACCGGTGATGGTGTGGGGCATGATGGGCGATAACATGATGGTCACCGCCGATAACCGTAGCCTGTGGCTGGTCATCGGTCTGGCGACGCTCGCCGTGATGGTCTTCGCAGGCGGTCACTTTTACCGCAGCGCATGGAAAAGCCTGATGAACGGCACCGCCACCATGGATACCCTGGTGGCGCTCGGAACCGGGGTGGCCTGGCTCTATTCAATGAGCGTTAACCTCTGGCCGCAGTGGTTCCCGATGGAAGCACGCCACCTCTATTATGAAGCCAGTGCGATGATTATCGGTCTGATTAACCTCGGACATATGCTGGAGGCGCGCGCCCGTCAACGCTCCTCCAAAGCACTGGAAAAACTGCTCGACCTCACGCCACCGACCGCGCGCGTGGTGACAGAAGAAGGCGAAAAAAACGTCCCGCTGGCCGATGTTCAGGCTGGCATGTTACTGCGCCTGACCACCGGTGACCGCGTCCCGGTGGACGGTGAAATCACCCAAGGCGAAGCCTGGCTGGATGAAGCCATGCTCACCGGCGAGCCAATCCCACAACAAAAAGGCGAAGGCGACAGCGTCCACGCCGGTACGGTGGTTCAGGATGGCAGCGTGCTGTTCCGCGCCAGCGCTGTCGGCAGCCATACCACCCTGTCGCGCATTATTCGCATGGTCCGTCAGGCGCAAAGCAGCAAGCCAGAGATTGGCAAGCTGGCTGACCGCATCTCCTCGGTGTTCGTTCCGGTGGTGGTAGTGATTGCGCTGGTCAGCGCCGCAATCTGGTATTTCTTTGGCCCGGCACCGCAGATTGTCTATACGCTGGTGATTGCCACCACCGTACTGATTATCGCCTGCCCGTGTGCGCTGGGTCTGGCAACACCGATGTCGATTATTTCCGGGGTCGGTCGTGCCGCAGAGTTTGGTGTTCTGGTCCGCGATGCCGATGCGCTGCAGCGTGCCAGTACGCTTGATACCGTGGTGTTTGATAAAACCGGGACGCTGACCGAAGGGAAACCGCAGGTTGTCGCCATCAAAACTTTCGGTGATATCGATGAAGCGCAGGCCATCCGTCTGGCCGCAGCCCTTGAACAGGGTTCCAGCCACCCGCTGGCCCGCGCAATTCTTGATAAAGCCGGCGATGCGGCCCTGCCGCAGGTCAATGGGTTCCGTACGCTGCGCGGCTTAGGCGTTAGCGGTGAAGCGGAAGGTCATAGGCTGCTGCTGGGCAACCAGACGCTGCTCCATGAACAGCAGGTGGTCACCACAGAGATGGAAGCTGAAATCACCGCGCAAGCCACTCAGGGGTCGACTCCGGTGCTGCTGGCGATTGACGGTAAAGCGGCCGCACTGCTCGCGGTACGTGACCCGCTGCGCAGCGACAGCGTGGCGGCACTGCAGCGTTTGCACCGCGCCGGGTATCGTCTGGTGATGCTCACCGGTGACAACCCAACCACCGCTAACGCTATTGCCAAAGAAGCAGGCATCGACGAGGTGATCGCAGGCGTTCTGCCGGACGGAAAAGCAGAGGCGATTAAACGCCTGCAAAGCCAGGGACATCAGGTGGCGATGGTCGGTGATGGGATCAACGATGCGCCAGCACTTGCCCAGGCTGATGTAGGGATTGCCATGGGCGGTGGCAGCGATGTCGCCATTGAAACCGCGGCGATTACGCTGATGCGCCATAGCCTGATGGGCGTAGCGGATGCGCTGTCTATCTCGCGGGCCACCCTGCGGAACATGAAGCAAAATCTGCTCGGCGCATTTATCTATAACAGCATTGGTATTCCCGTTGCCGCCGGGATCCTGTGGCCGTTTACCGGTACCCTGCTTAACCCAGTGGTGGCCGGGGCGGCGATGGCGCTCTCTTCCATCACCGTGGTAAGCAACGCGAACCGACTGCTGCGCTTTAAACCCAAAGAGTAACCGTGTGCCGGATGACGCTAACGCTTATCCGGTCTACAAAATGCAGGTGATATCGTAGGCCGGATAAGACGCTTTCGCGTCGCCATCCGGCGATTCACGCATTGCACCTTCCCGGACCACGCGCTAGCATGGGATTTTTCAACGGGAGGTCGTATGGATCTGTTATACCGGGTAAAAGCATTATGGTCTGCACTACGCGGTCACCATTATACCTGGCCTGCTATCGACATCTCGTTGCCCGGCGATCGCCATTTTCATCTGATTGGCAGTATTCATATGGGCAGCCGTGAAATGGCCCCTCTGCCCGCCAAACTCCTGAAAAAGCTCTACCGCGCCGACGCGCTGATCGTCGAAGCCGATGTCTCCGGTGACGATGCGCCGTTTGCTAACCTGCCCACGTTTGCTGCTCTGGAAGACCGCATCAGCGACGAACAGCTCCGCCACGTGCAAAAAGTCAGCGCTGAGTTGGGCATTTCCCCTTCCCTGTTTTCCACCCAACCTTTGTGGCAAATCGCCATGATATTGCAGGCAACCCAGGCGCAGCAGTTGGGGTTACGTGCGGAATACGGAATTGATTACCAACTGCTGAAACAGGCGAAGCAGGTGCAAAAGCCGGTTATCGAGCTGGAAGGTGCTGCCAGCCAAATCGATCTTTTATGTCAGCTACCGGATAACGGTCTGGCGTTGCTGGACGATACCCTGACACACTGGCATACCAATGCCCGTCTGCTGCAACAGATGATGGGTTGGTGGTTAAAAACACCGCCGCAGAATAACGATCTCACGTTACCCAATACGTTCAGTCAGTCGTTATATGACGTCCTGATGCACCAGCGAAATGAGGCATGGCGGGACAAGCTTAACGCGTTGCCCGCAGGCCATTATGTGGTGGCAGTAGGCGCACTGCATCTTTATGGAGAAGGGAATTTGCCGGAGATGTTGCGATAAAAAAATGGCCAATATTTCTATTGGCCCGTCAAAGAGGAATTTCATCATTATTATTATGCCGACGCTTAAAGCATCGGTGTAGGTCGATTGTCGCTCAAAGTCAGCATCCTGCCAATACTATTGCGCAAGATGGTACTATTTTTTCGACCGCCATCAGGCGTATGCTTTGGTCGTATTTTGTCTGAGCCAGGAAAAATTGCTATGACACCCGCCGTTAAATTACTCGAAAAAAACAACATTTCGTTCCAGATCCACACCTATGACCACGATCCGTCCGAGACTAATTTTGGTGATGAAGTGGTACGTAAACTGGGTCTGAATGCAGATCAGGTCTATAAAACGCTGCTGGTTGCCGTGAATGGCGATATGAAACATCTGGCCGTCGCCGTCACGCCGGTAGCCGGACAGTTGGATCTGAAAAAGGTCGCCAAGGCGCTGGGCGCGAAAAAGGTCGACATGGCCGACCCGATGGTGGCGCAGCGTACCACCGGCTATCTGGTGGGCGGCATCAGCCCATTAGGGCAGAAAAAAAGATTGCCGACGCTTATCGACGCCCCCGCCCGGACGTTTGACACTATTTATGTTTCCGGCGGCAAACGCGGGCTGGATATTGAACTGGCGGCGGACGATTTGGCCAAAATTCTGGATGCGAAATTCGCCGATATCGCACGCCGCGATTAACCTGTTTTGGAATGATTGCCTGATGGCGCTACGCTAATCAGGCCTACAACTGAATACTCTACAGGGCGCTATTGGTGAAGGCAGTTTGGACTCGGCCAGCGCGCAGGAACCGGAGCGTACATGTAGTACGTGAGGATTATTCGCTACGCTCCCCCTCCGGGCCGCCCTGATGGGCGTTCAAAACTCTGTGAGTTTTGTCCGAGCACTGCCCGCGTTCAAAATGGCGAACAAAATAGCCCTGTTATTGCCAGCTAACTTCACCCTTCGGCTCAAACGTACTGACATCCAACGGTGAATTCTTCTGCACATACTCTTTCAATACTTCCGCATCGATAAACCCGGTATTCACATAACCCGGTTTGTTATCAATTCGCGGATAGCCATCACCGCCGGTGGCGTTGAAACTCAGCGTCGCCATGCGATAGGTTTTGGCCGGGTCGACGGGCTCACCGTTGATTTTCAAATCATTAAGCTTGCCGTCTTTCGCCACAAAGCTAACGTTGGCAAATTGCGGATAGGCCCCCGAGTCCGGCTTCATTTGCGCGACGGCGGTCAGATAGTCAACCACCTCTTTACCACTCATATCGGCATAGACCACTATGTTGCCAAACGGCTGAACCTTGAGCACGCTTTTATAGGTAATATCGCCGCCTTCAATGGAGTCACGGACGCCACCACCGCTCATCACGCCAAAATCAGCACCGGTGCGCGCCATTTGCGCCGCCAGTAGCAGACGCCCCATATTGGTCTGAACAAAACGGACTTTGCTGCGGTCTCCTTCCAGACGCCCATTAACGCTACCAATTTTGACCTCCAGCTGCGCTTTGCCTTTATTCTGGAACGGCGTTAGCAGGGAAAGCATTTGCGGGTTTTCAGCGATTTCCGGGGTGAAAAGTACGCGCTCACTTTTGCCGTTATCCCAGGTCACTTTCTTCTTCAGGTTTACCGGAATGAGCTGGTAGTTGACCATTTTCATTTCGCCATTGCGGAATTCAAAGTCCGCGCGGCCTACATATTTTCCCCACTCGTGCGCTTGGACGATCCAGATACCATTTTGTTTATCTGGCGCACACGGGGTACCTGGTACGTAATCCACCTGCTTTTTGTTTTCCGATGCCATGCACACCGGATCCTGTGAGTGACCACCCACAATCATCGCCAGCGCGCCTGCGGGCAGGCTACGCGCCATTTCCACATCGCCTGGAGCGTTGGAGCCGTGGTTGCCGTTGTCGTAATGCCCCATGTGCGTGGTGGCAATAATGACATCGGGCTTTTCACCCATATTGAGTTCCTGAATCACCAGCTTGGCTTCATCCGCAGGTTTACGGAACTCGATGTCGGTGAAGAACTCCGGGTTGCCAATTTTCGCCGTGTCGTCGGTGGTTAAACCGATAACGGCAATTTTTAAATCCTGGCGCTTAAAGATGGCCCAGGGTTTGAATAAACGCTCACCGGTGCTTTTCTGGTAGATGTTGGCGGAGAGGAGCGGGAATTTGGCCCATTTTTCCTGCTGTCGCAACACGGTCAGTGGATTATCAAATTCGTGGTTTCCCACCGCCATCGCGTCATAGCCAATCAGGTTCATGCCGCGAAAATCCGGTTCAGCATCCTGAAGATCGGACTCCGGTACACCGGTATTAATGTCACCGCCGGAAAGCAACAGGACGCTTCCGCCCTCGGCTGCCACCTCATGACGAATACCGTCTACCAGCGTTTTTTGCGCCGCCAGTCCGTATTCGCCGTATTCGCTGCGCCAGAAGTGGCCGTGATGATCGTTGGTATGCAGAATGGTTATTTTATAGGTTTTATCTTTTTCGTAAGCCTGAGCAGGCTGACCTGCCAGCGCAAAGGCGGCAAATAATGCCAGCGCCACGCCCCGTTTCAAAAATTTCATGCTTCTCTCCCTGACCCAATATCAACCGCTGAAATTACAATGATATGAAATAATAGCCGAAAATGTTTTCAGAAATGAGACTTCCTTCAAACACCTTCCGCAGGTATGTTAGTCGGATAATAATTACACCTGTTCCTGTCTCATCATTACTGAAGTGGACCTATGGCTACCAATCAAACCGCTCAACCGCTCCCCGGCTCTGCTGCGCCGTCGCAAAAAGCACGCACCTCGTTTGGCATTTTAGGGGCGATCAGCCTTTCTCACCTGCTCAACGATATGATCCAGTCGCTGATCCTGGCGATTTATCCGCTGTTGCAGTCAGAGTTCTCGCTGAGCTTTATGCAGATCGGGATGATTACCCTGACTTTCCAGCTTACCTCCTCGTTGCTTCAACCGGTGGTAGGTTACTGGACAGACAAATATCCGATGCCATGGTCACTGCCTATTGGCATGTGCTTCACGCTGAGTGGACTGGTATTGCTGGCAATGGCCGGTAATTTCCATATGGTGCTGCTCGCCGCCGCGCTGGTCGGCACAGGTTCATCGGTGTTTCACCCGGAATCGTCCCGCGTGGCCCGGATGGCTTCCGGCGGTCGCCATGGTCTGGCCCAGTCTATTTTCCAGGTGGGCGGTAACTTCGGCAGTTCTCTGGGGCCATTGCTGGCGGCTGTCATCATCGCGCCATACGGTAAGAGTAATGTAGCGTGGTTCGTGCTGGCCGCGTTGTTAGCGATTGTGGTACTGGCGCAAATCAGCCGTTGGTATTCGGCCCAACATCGGATGAGTAAAGGTAAGCCGAAAGTCGCCATCGTTAACCCACTACCGCGCAACAAGGTGGTGCTGGCGATTAGCATCCTGCTGGTGCTGATTTTCTCCAAATACTTCTATATGGCGAGCATCAGCAGCTATTACACCTTTTATCTGATGCAAAAATTCGGATTATCGGTACAAAATGCGCAGTTCCACCTGTTTGCGTTCCTGTTTGCCGTTGCGGCAGGGACGGTTATTGGCGGACCGCTAGGTGATAAAATCGGTAGAAAATATGTCATTTGGGGCTCTATCCTCGGCGTAGCGCCGTTTACCCTCGTTTTACCCTATGCAACGCTGGAATGGACCGGGATTTTAACCGTGATCATTGGTTTTATCCTGGCATCGGCCTTTTCTGCCATTCTGGTATACGCTCAGGAGCTGCTTCCGGGGCGTATCGGCATGGTTTCTGGGCTGTTTTTTGGTTTTGCCTTTGGCATGGGCGGCTTAGGGGCCGCGGTGTTAGGGCTGGTTGCCGACCATACCAGTATTGATTTGGTCTATAAAATATGTGCTTTCCTGCCTCTTCTGGGGATACTGACCATATTCTTACCTGATAACCGACATAAAGCCTGATTTTATGGCGGCCAAAAGTAAACTTTGGCCGCCATCACTTACAGTGACCATCAGCGTTTGCTCTATGCTCCCCCCCGCAGTTATCCGATCCGTGCTTTTTTACGACTAAATTCCTGTTTTCATCAAATTTCAATAATTATTCATAAACATAAACATTAAAATTGTCATAAACTATTACTCGTAATTAGGGTTTTCAGGATCACCACAGCAATCAAAGGAGACGGAATGCATCACGCCACCCCGCTTATCACCACCATTGTTGGCGGCCTTGTGCTCGCTTTTATATTTGGCATGCTTGCCAATAAACTGCGTATTTCTCCTCTGGTGGGATATCTGTTAGCGGGCGTTCTGGCCGGTCCATTTACACCTGGTTTTGTTGCGGATACCAAGCTTGCGCCGGAACTGGCAGAACTTGGCGTGATCCTGCTGATGTTCGGCGTGGGGCTACACTTTTCGTTGAAGGATTTAATGGCGGTAAAGTCCATCGCCATTCCCGGTGCGATAGCCCAGATAGCCGTGGCGACGCTGCTGGGTATGGCGCTTTCAGCTGTGCTGGGCTGGTCGCTGATGGTCGGTATCGTCTTTGGATTATGTCTGTCTACCGCCAGTACCGTGGTGCTACTGCGCGCGCTTGAAGAACGACAGTTGATTGACAGCCAGCGCGGGCAGATCGCCATTGGCTGGCTGATAGTTGAAGACCTGATGATGGTGCTAACGCTGGTTCTCCTGCCAGCCATCGCCGGTATGCTGGAAAAAGACAACGTTGGCTTTGCGTCACTGGCCGTTGATATGGGCATCACCATCGGTAAAGTAATCGCGTTTATCGCCATTATGATGCTGGTCGGTCGTCGCCTGGTGCCGTGGATCATGGCCCGTAGCGCCGCCACTGGCTCGCGTGAACTGTTTACCCTGTCGGTACTGGCACTCGCATTAGGTATCGCGTTTGGTGCCGTAGAAGTATTCGATGTTTCCTTCGCACTGGGCGCGTTCTTCGCCGGTATGGTGCTGAACGAATCTGAACTGAGCCACCGTGCGGCGCATGACACCCTGCCGCTGCGTGATGCATTTGCGGTGCTGTTCTTTGTTTCCGTCGGCATGCTGTTCGACCCATTGGTCCTGATCCAGCAACCGCTGGCTGTGCTGGGCACGCTGGCAATTATCATCTTTGGTAAATCCCTCGCCGCCTATTTCCTGGTGCGCCTGTTCGGTCACTCTCAGCGCACAGCGCTCACCATTGCCACCAGCCTGGCGCAGATTGGCGAATTTGCATTTATCCTCGCCGGCCTTGGCATGGCGCTTAACCTGTTACCACAGGCGGGACAAAACCTGGTGCTGGCCGGGGCCATCCTGTCCATCATGCTAAATCCAGTGCTGTTCGCCGTGCTGGAAAAATACCTCGCAAAAACCGAAACGCTGGAAGAGCAGACGCTGGAAGAAGCTATCGAAGAAGAGAAGCAAATCCCGGTCGATATCTGTAATCATGCCCTGCTGGTCGGTTTTGGCCGCGTCGGTAGCTTGTTAGGTGAAAAACTGATGGCTGCGGGTATCCCGCTGGTGGTTATCGAAACGTCGCGGACTCGCGTGGACGAGCTACGTGAACGTGGGATCCGCGCGGTACTGGGCAATGCAGCAAACGAAGAGATCATGAACCTGGCACATCTGGACTGTGCGCGCTGGCTGCTGCTGACCATCCCGAATGGTTATGAAGCCGGTGAGATTGTGGCTTCCGCGCGTGAGAAGTGCCCGACGATTGAGATTATCGCCCGCGCGCATTATGACGATGAAGTGGAATACATTACCGAGCGTGGTGCTAATCAGGTGGTGATGGGTGAACGTGAAATCGCGCGCACCATGCTGGAACTTATTGAAACGCCACCAGCGGGTAACGTTGCTACCGCCAGTTAATGTTGTGTGCCGGATGGTGCTAGCGCTTATCCGGCCTGCGGGTACACCGCATTATGCAGGCCCGGTAAGCAATAACGCCACCGGGCAATGTCGCGCAATACCGCTTAACGCTCCCAGTAAGCCTCTTCGAGGCTGTCTTCCTTCTCCGGCAATCCGCGCGTCAGGCGCGGTGAATGCTGGTTCAGCACCTGATAACTCACGCGATTGGCATATTTACACACCTGCGCTAACGAGGAATAGGTCAGCCAGGTGTACTTGTGCTTGCTGGAGTTCGGCACATTGCCGCGATGGTAGCTGTTTGCCGTAATATCATGCAGCAGGGCCGCCAACGCACCGTCACCCGCGCCGTTGGTGTTCATGATTTTCTCCGGGCCGCCCATGTACGGGGCAATGTGCGAATAAATGCGCAACGGGTTGATACAGTCTTTATGGCGCATCGCGCGGCTGAACTCGTACTGGTTGAATTCGGCAATGGCGCCCGGCAGCAGCGGATGCTGCGTTTTGCGTTTGACCTCATCTTCCGTAAACCCAGCCATATACAGGCCCACCGGACCGGCGGTACACAGCACCAAATCCACCCAATCCAGCGCTTTGTCAGATGCCAGCAGCGGGTCATTCAGGCCGGTCAGCGCTTCGGCTTCTTCTTCGTTCATCGCCAGAATGGAGACATTCTCTTTCAAGAATTCCTGCCACCACTGCGGGTTATCCGCAATAACGAATTTGGTTCCTAAGGTCAGCACCACCGGGACATTGTGCTTTTTGGCGAACTCAATGGCCTTCATGGTCGCTTCCGGCATCGGCTCGCCCGGTTCGCAGCGCACCAGATATGAGGTCAGCACCAGCGCAGAGGCACCGGCAATCACCGACTCGGGAATGCTGTCCGCCCGCAGTTTGTTCATGTGACCGGGGCTGATGGCGAAGGTACGCTCGCCGGATTCGCCAATCAGCGTGAAGCAGCGACCAATCGGCCCGTCAACGCCCTGCAGGTAGTTCAGATCGGTACGGCTGGAGGTATTGCATAAATAGCGATACGCGTAGCTACCAATCTCAATGTTGCTACACATGACGCCCAGCAATACAGAGCGGTCATCCGCCAGTACCGAATAGTTGTGCATGGTGTTACCGATGGTTCCGCCCGCAAACTGATGGGTGATTAAATTGTCACGCACCAGTTCCTGATAGAGCGCCTCAGCAACATCATCAGCAATCACCAGAGAATGCCCGGCGCTTAATCCATAACGCTTCACAAAGTCGTCATCGACTTTGGCTTCTATATCCACCAGAGTCTGGTCGATACCGACGACCCAGGCGGCGCTGGTCTCGTTTTCAGGCTGAATTTGTTGCAGCAACGGATCGCGCGCGCTGACGGGAAAATAGTGTTTGGATTTGCGTTTGCCGGGAAATTTCATGGTCGATTTTACGGGTGGTTAACTGAGCGATGCATGGTAGCACATTCCCTCCTGCGCGCGCGATGCGGTGCTAATTTTCAATATCGGGCGGTGAGATCGCAGTTTATCTGCCGTTAATTTCTACAATACATCACCTTTTACAAGGAGCGTTTTATGCAGCCGGAAAACAAGATCCCCGTCCTCGACCTTATTTCAGACGAAATGAAAAGCGTGGTGAACTTTCATCGCGATGACCTGCCGCCGTGGCCCGCCGCGGATGATTTCGTTGCCCAACGCCAACACTACGTGCATGAGCGTCAGTTCTGGAATGCCGATGCTCCGCAGATGAGTACCCGGGAGTGCGTCATTTCTACCGCGTGCGGCCCGGTGGCGACGCGGATTTACTCCCCCCAACCCCATAGCCAGGCCACGCTGTACTATTTGCACGGCGGCGGTTTTATTCTCGGTAATCTGGATACGCACGATCGCATTATGCGCTTGCTGGCGAGTTACACGCGCTGCACGGTAATTGGCATCGACTATTCACTTTCGCCGGAAGCGCGCTTTCCACAGGCCATCGAAGAAATTGTCGCGACCTGCCAGTACTTTCATCACCATGCCGCTGACTATGCGCTGAACGTAGAGAATATCGGTTTTGCCGGTGATTCCGCAGGCGCCATGCTGGCGCTTGCCAGCGCACTGTGGCTACGCGATAAGCAAATAGCCTGCGGTAAGGTCGCGGGCGTGCTGTTGTGGTACGGGCTGTACGGTTTACGGGATTCGATCAGCCGACGACTGATGGGCGGAGAATGGGATGGCTTAACGCGAGACGATCTGCAGATGTACGAAGACGCCTATCTGCGCAGCGTCGATGACCGCGAGTCGCCGTACTATTGTTTATTTAACAACGATCTCACCCGCGATGTGCCGCCGTGTTTTATCGCCAGTGCAGAGTTTGACCCGCTGATTGACGACAGCCGCTTACTGTTCCAGACGCTCCAGGCGCATCGGCAGCCCTGTCAGTACAAAATGTACCTCGGCACGCTGCACGCCTTCCTGCATTACTCGCGGATGATGAAAACCGCCGACGATGCCTTGCGGGATGGCGCGCGTTTCTTCAGAGCGCAGCTTTAGCGATAGGCAGCGGTCAGTTTCAGCATCATTTCGATGTGTTCCGGTGCGTCATTCAGCGCCGGAATATATTCGTATTTCTGCCCGCCCGCTTCGAGGAAAATTTCTCGGTTTTGCTCGGCGATTTCCTCCAGAGTTTCAAGGCAATCAGCAGCAAATCCCGGACACATGACCTGGATATGCCGGGTTCCTTTTTCCGCCAGCATTTTGAGCGTTTCGTCGGTATATGGCGTCAGCCATGGTTCCCGACCGAAGCGTGACTGGAAGGTCATCATCACCTTTTCCGGCGGCAGCCCTAACGCCGACACCAGCTCCCGCGTGGTGTCGCGACAGCGTTGCGGGTAATCATCGCCTTCATCAGCGTAGCGCTGTGGAATACCGTGGTAAGAAAGCAGCAGTAAATCGGGTTCGCCGTGCCGGGCAAACGCATCACGGGCGCTTTTGGCCAGCGCATCAATATACGCGCTGTCGTCTGCGTAATCGCGAATAAAGGAGACGCCGGGGATCGCACGCTTGCGCGCTAAAATGCGCGCCAGTTCATCCCACACCGCGGCCACCGTTGAACAAGAGTATTGCGGATACAGCGTTAACACCACAATGTGTTCAACGCCGCTCGCTAGCAGTTCGTCGACCGCGCTTTCCAGCGAGGGGGAACCGTAGCTCATCCCCAGCGCAACCGGCGTATCCGGCAGGCATTTTGCCAGCGCCTGTTGCTGACGGCGGCTGTAGACCATCAGCGGCGAGCCTTCATCCATCCAGACTGACTGGTATAGCTTCGCGACGCGCGGCGCGCGCAGCGGCAGGATCACTCCGCGCAGCAGCGGCCACCACAGCAGACGGGGAGTATCGACCACGCGTGTGTCGCTTAAAAACTGGCGCAGATAACGTTTAACTGCTTCGGGTGTGGGGGCATCGGGGGTGCCGAGATTTGCCAGCAGGATACCGGTTTTCGTCTGACGCATTACCGCCTCGTATTGATTCAAATTGTTGATAATTGTAGCGGAAAAGCGAGGAAGAAGAACTAATTGCTGCGAGAGGTAAGAATATGCCTGATGGCGCTAACGATACCGGTAGGCCGGATAAGGCGTTTACGCCGCTATCCGGCACCGATTGCCTGATGGCGCTGCGCTTATCAGGCCTACGAGATAATGGCAGGCCTGATAAGGGGTTCACAACGCTAAAACTTAACCGAGGATTTTTTCCAGGTCAGCGCGAACAGCGGCAACAGCCTGCGTACCGTCAACTTTCGCGTATTTGGTTTGACCCGCTTCAGCTTCTTTCTGGTAGTAACCAATCAGCGGGGCAGTCATCTGATGGTATTCAACCAGACGCTTACGCACGGTCTCTTCCTGGTCATCTTTACGGGTGGTCAGTTCATCGCCGGTCACATCGTCTTTGCCTTCAACTTTAGGTGGGTTGAATTTGATGTGATAAACACGGCCAGATGCCGCGTGAACGCGACGACCAACAATACGGTCAACGATCAGTTCGTCCGGTACCGCGAATTCCAGAACGTAATCCACCACGATACCCGCTTCTTTCATGGCGTCAGCCTGCGGAATAGTACGTGGGAAGCCGTCCAGCAGGAAACCATTACGGCAGTCTTCCTGTGTAATACGCTCTTTGACCAGCGCGATCACCAGCTCATCGGTCACCAGTTTACCGGCGTCCATGATGTCTTTCGCTTGTTTGCCCAGCTCGGAGCCAGATTTCACGGCAGCACGCAGCATATCACCGGTGGAGATTTGCGGAATACCATATTTCTCCATGATGAACTGAGCCTGAGTCCCTTTACCCGCGCCCGGAGCGCCAAGCAGAATGATACGCATTACGAAAATCCCCTTAAAGGTTGTCGATATTTTAAAAAAGCGCTAAACGATACCACCATCACGCAATTGGCTCAAGAAAGGCGCTTGACGCTGAAACGTTTAACAGCAGGATATCGTGAAATATCATTAATTGCGTACGCTATATTCTACCCAAACACCCCGCGCTTACCCCCGACGCACGGTCTTTCCTGCGTTCTGATTCAATTTTTCCAGTGCCTGTGCCACCGTTGCCTCATCCGGTACGCTAATCGTGCATACCGGGATCTGTCCAAGCTCACGATGTTTCGCCATGCCGAGATTATGGTAGGGCAATATTTCACTGTGCAGGATAGCCGCATAGCGTTCGGTTATCGTGCGGATCGCCGCCAGATGCGCATCATTGAGGTTATATCCCGGAATCAGCGGGCAGCGCAGGATCACCTGTGCGCCAATCTCATTAAGCGTGTCCAGCGTGCTCTCCACCACGTGTTTCGCAATACCGGTATGGGCTTTATGTGCACGCGCGTCGGTCACTTTGTAATCGAGAAGAAACAGATCCACCCACGGGGCGATTTCGCGATACCGCTCGGGACGAGAGGCGCCGTTCGTTTCAAGACAGACGTGCAAACCGGCGGTTTTCGCCGCTTTTGCCAGCGCCAGCGCAAAGGGAAACTGGAACATCGCCTCCCCGCCGGACAAGGTTATGCCGCCCCCGGTTTTGTCAAAGTAGGGTTTATCCTTGATGACCTCTTCAAGGATCTCAGTCACCTTCCGGGTCTGCCCATAGATTTTAAGCGCCTGCGCCGGGCATGCCTCAACGCAGCGTCCGCACGCCTGACAGGCGGCATAATCTATCTCATGCCGCCCTTGGGCAAACTGGTGGCATCCGTGCGGACAGACCTCTGCGCAACGCTGACATTGCAGGCACTTATGTTCCAGAAACGCCAGCTGCTTTTCGGCTCTCAGCGACTCCGGATTGTGGCACCAGACGCAGCGCATCTGGCATCCTTTCAGAAAGACGGTGGTGCGGATCCCCGGCCCATCGTGCAGTGAAAATTTCTGAATATCAAAAACCGTGCCCGCTTCGCTCATCATCCACCTCAGTCGTTCAGCGTACGGTTCAGGATTTCCTGCTGTACATCTCGGTCCAGATTGACAAAACGCGCGCTAAAACCACCGACGCGAACAATCAAATTAGGGTAGTTTTCCGGGTGTTGGTACGCCGCCTCCAACTCCCCCTTACCCACCACGCTGACCATCAACTGCGGCCCGCCGCGCTCAAAATAAGAGTGCATCAACGCCTCCACCAGCGGGCGACGGGTGTTGAATAACCCTTTGCTGAATTTGATGTTTTGTACCGAACCGGCGTGATATTTTGCCTCCAGTTTCAGCAGTGAGTTCAGCATCGCCGTCGGACCATTTTTATCCGCCCCACTCTGCGGGTTGTTGGCGTTGCTCATATAAATACCTTTATGCCGCCCATCGGCTGAAGCGCTGGTTGCACGCCCCCATTCGGTATTCACCTGATTGTTGATGATCACCACCAGATAGCTGTCCAGCCCTACCCGCTTCGCCGCATCGCGTACGCCGGTACAAACATAGCGATGCATCATCACCGCCAGGTCATCCGCCGCATTGTCATCATTACCAAACTTGGTCGCCGCGATCAGTGCCCGCTTGAGGTCGTCATAGCCCACGAAATCCGCTTTCAGTGCCGCAATCAACGTTGTGTAGTCATAACGCTGCTCGGTAAAAATAACCTGTTTGATTGCCGCCAGTGAATCTGCCGCATTGGTATTGCCGTAGGTTTCGTTAGTACCGCCGAGGTAGCGCACGCCGCCGTCAAGCAGCGCCTTATCGCGCGCCACGCAGTCTGCCGTCAGGATCGAGGTAAACAAGAAGCCGACCTGTTCATTCATCACCCGATACGACAACGCCTGAGCGTGCGCCGTGATATCAATGTAGTAATCCAGCAACCGCTGGTAGTTATTCAGCACGTCATCAAAGCACGATATCTGTTCTGGCGGGGTTAACGCCACACCGCCGCTTTTTTGTTTACCATCCCAAAAATCGATGCCGCCGCTGAGCGAGATATTGAGAATTTTAAGCAGGTTAATACAGGTATTCGGCGTGCCTACGCTTCGCCCGGCCAGCACAAACTCGCCGCAGCCAAAAGGAACATACTGCTCGGCCTCCGTTTCCTCCACCTGCATCGCGTCCATCACCGCCGGAATATTGACGTCATCGTTATACAGAATGGGATAGGTCAGGCCGGTGCCAATCACCGTCAATGCCTGTTGCCAGATTGCGTTGTCCATTCCCTGATAAATACGTAAAGTAAATTGCGGTTCCGTATCACCATTTTCCTCAACGGCCTGGATCGCCAGTCGACAATAGACATCCGCATTTTTCGGGTTACGCCGCCCTTTCCCGCCAACCACCACGCGACCATTCACCGTGGTTTTCCGCGCTTCAATCAGGCGGTAGTGGGAACGGATACACGCAATGGCCTGACGTTCGCTTAGACGTCCGGCGTCAAGATCGGCCACCAATAAATCACCCAGGTAGTCATCCATACGGCCATAATTCACCACGCCAGCACACAGGCTGTAGAGCCAGCTCAGTTCAATCCCCTGGATGAAAGTTGCAGGTTTGTCATGACGAATAGCGCCCAACTCGCGCATTAACAGCAGCAGATGCTTACAGCGCTCCACATCCGTGCATTCCACCATCTCATCGGCAGCTATTTCAATGTGACGGTCAATCACCTGCTGCAAAATGCCCAGTACGTCCTTGAAAGATTGCTGTAACTGCACCGCGGCCTCATCCCCGGCGCGTTCAGCCTGCAGTTGCTGCTGTTCGATGCGTTGCAGCAACCCACCGATCCCAAGCGTCATCAACTGCGGATAATCCAGATACATGCCGCTTAAACGCGCCGTCGCAATCGCCGGAAAGTTAACGTCAACGAATTTGCCGAGCGTGTCATCGGTCAGCGCCTGGCGAAAATAGACAGAACGGGTGTCATGCTCGCGCCAGAAGCGCTCAAGCACATCGATTCGGTATTGTTGGTCGGGGAACTCCAGCATTTTCCGCAGTTCGTCCAGCCGGGCAAAATTGCAGTAATGACCCACACCGCCAACTGAGGTGACGCAGCCAAAACCAATCGGCAGCGCATCGACGCGTCCCAGGATCAGATCGTCAGCACAGGGACGGCGGAACAGCGTGGGGTAAAGCGCCTGCAGACAGCGGACCTCGCGCTGAAAACGCTCCGGGGTTGACTGAAACGCCTCGGTGTAGGCCTCCATAATCGCGAGTTGTTCTTCCGGGCTTTTTTCGCACGGGATCTTTTTATTCACATCAACTTGTTCGGCGATAATCGCTTGTTTGCTCACGGCCCTGCCTCCAAAAGAAACGTCCCCTATTAACTTGTAATTACAAATTACGATCCTTGACCTAAATCAAAAATCAATAAACGAACAAATCATCATCAATCACATTGTGTGAAACAGCCTGCATAACCGAAATAACAGTCAAATACGCATCTAAAGAGATGATCAATATCAAGATCATTTCGCAGGTAAACTTTTAGCCTCTGCGAAAGTTGTAAATACAAATAATCATAGAGAGTCTACTGTGAAGATAAACGACCTTGTTCAACCGGCGTTGATTTGTCTGGATCTCAAATCAAACCAAAAAGACGCGGCACTTGCTGAACTCGCCGACCTGTTATTGCGCGCGAATAAAATTCGCGACACCGACGCGTTTCTCCAGGAGGTATGGGCACGAGAAGAGACCGGGAATACTGGATTTGAAGGCGGCGTTGCGCTGCCGCACGCACGTTGCGACAGCGTTTTATCACCGGCGGTGGCGATAGGTATCAGCCGTCAGGGCATTGATTATGGCGCGGAAGATGGCCAGCCGACACATCTGATCCTGATGATCGCCTCAGCAAAACAGGCCAGCACTGCGCATATCGATGTGTTGGCACAGATCTCTTCACGTCTGGTCGAAGAGGACAGCGTCAGGCAGATCCTGGCCTGTCAGGACGTTCAGGCGGTCGTGGACTATTTCTGCCAACAAGAGGCGTGTCACGAAAAGGTTAGTGCTGAGGCCTCTCGTGGGCTGATTATCGGCGTAACCGGCTGCCCGGTGGGTATCGCGCACACTTACCTGGCCGCTGAGATGCTGGAAAAAGCCGCTGCGGAAATGGGTTATGAAGCCATTGTTGAAACCAACGGCTCTATTGGCGTCAAAAATGCACCCAGCGACGCTGATATCGCCCGGGCTGACGCCATTGTCGTCGCCTGCGATAAGCAGGTCGATTTGGACCGTTTTAATGGCAAAAAGGTGGTGATTACTGGGGTCAAAGCGGCCATCAAAGATGCACAGGGATTGATTCACCAAGCCCTGGCGGCACAGCCTTACCAGGCGAGAGCCACAGCGAAGACCCAGACGTCGAGCACCACGGTACGCAGCCAGTTGTACAAGTCTCTGATGAATGGGGTCTCCTATATGATCCCGTTTGTGGTCACCGGCGGGTTAATGATTGCCCTCGCGCTGGCACTGGGTGGCGTGCCGACACCGTCCGGACTGGCTATCCCGGAAGGAAGCCTGTGGAATCAAGTACTGAATGTCGGCGTCGTTGGCTTCACGCTGATGATTCCGGTCCTCGCCGGGTATATTGCATTCGCCATTGGCGAGCGGCCCGCCCTGGCTCCAGGGCTTATCGGCGGCTGGATTGCCAATACCGGTTCGTTTTACGGAGCCAGCGCCGGCTGCGGGTTTATCGGTGCAATTATTGCCGGACTGCTGGTGGGCTATTTCATCCGCTGGCTGACCCACCTTTCATGGCACAAAATGCTGCTGCCGCTGGTGCCTATCATGATCGCGCCGATTGCGGGCACCGCCTTCATCGCCGCATTATTTATCTTTGTTATTGGTGCACCAGTTGCTGATCTGATGGCCTTCCTGAATCATCTGCTGACCAACCTTTCCACGGGTAATATTATTTTAATCGGTCTGGTGATGGGGCTAATGCAGGGCTTTGATATGGGGGGACCGTTTGGCAAAGTGGTCTTCATGTTCAGCGTGGGTCTTATCGCCCAGGGGCAAACTCAGTTTATGGGCGCGCAGGCAGCGGCCATTCCGGTTGCGCCACTGGGAATGGCGCTGGCGGCCTTTATTGGCAGACGCTTTACGTTATTTGATGACGAGGAGTTCGAAAACGGTAAGGCGGCAGCGGCGATGGGACTGGTCGGAATTTCTGAGGGCGCGATTCCCTTTGCCGCCCGCGATCCGCTGTCTGTTATTCCAGCCAACATGATTGGCTCTGCGGTGGCATGCATCCTCGGTTTTGTTTTCGGATTACATTGCAATGTCGCACATGGTGGGCCAATTATCGTGCTGCTCGGCGGTTTCGATCAGCCACTGATGGCGTTGATCGCAATGAGCGGCGGCATTATCACCACAGCCGCAATTGCTATTGTGCTCAAACGACTTAGAATGGCGAAAAAGCAGCAATTACTCGTTCAATCGCAAGCCTAACCAAGGGCGCGTAGTCAGACGCGCCAGAACGGACGCCATGAAGTATCTTGATATCTACCTGTTGTTAAGAGAGAAAATCCTCAAAGGGGAATACGCTGCCGGTGAACCGGTCGAAGGTGAACATGCGCTGGCAGAACGCTATGGCGTCAGTCGACCGACTATTCAGAAAGCCGTTGCGCGGCTGAAAAGAGAGTCATTTGTCCATACCCGGCAGGGTTCAGGGATCTTCGTGAACCCGCCGGAGTTTTATCAGGACAACAATGTCATTACCTTGTCTGAGCGTATACACCGCGATCAGACGCTGGACAACGTGGTACTCAGTTACGACGCACTTTCGAGCGATCCCGAGATCGCCGCGCTTTTCGACTTACCATCAGATACACCGCTGATCCACTATCGTCGCATGCGCATCATTAACCAGCAGCCGACTATCATTGAAGAAACCTGGATGCCGCGGGCGTTGTTCCCGGCGTTCACTGAGGAAAACTGTCGCCAGTCGGTGCTGCACTATATTGAGCAAACCTGCGGCTACGCCATCAGTCACGATGTAAAAATCTGGTCGGGGAAAATACTCAATGCAGATGAAGCGTGGCTGTTACGTTTACCGGAAGGACAAATCAGCCTGTGTATTAAGCACAAAGTCTATTTGCAAAGCGGCGAGCTGGCACAGTACACCCAGGAAACGCTGGCAACCAATAGCGTAACCACGGTGTCGATGCGTTAAGCATAAAAAAGGGCAACCTGCGTTGCCCTTTTACGGTAATGCTCAATCTGTGGTGAAATTACGACACCAGCAGCTGGTTCATGCGACGGATAAACTGGTTAGGATCTTCCAGCGTGCCGCGTTCTGCGAACAGCGCCTGATCCAGCAGCAGTTCAACCCACTCTTTAAATTGCTCATCATCCTGGGTATCCGCCGTGCGTTTAACCAGCACGTGGTCCGGGTTGAGTTCAAAGATGTATTTCACTTCCGGCACGGCCTGGCCCGCAGCGGCAAACAGCTTCGCCATTTGCGTGCTCATTTCGTCCGCATCGGTGGTTACGATAGCCGGTGTGTCGGTCAGACGGTGCGTCAGGCGCACTTCTTTCACGCGATCGCCCAGCAGGTTTTTCACGCGCTCAACGAACGGGGTCAGCGCTTTTTCAGCTTCTTTTGCCGATTCGTCGACTTCATCCGCCAGTTTGTCGATAGACTCGTCAGCTTTAGCAACGGACTGGAACGGCTTGCCGTCGAACTCGGTCAGGTAGTTCATCATCCACTCGTCGATGCGATCGGACAGCAACAGAACTTCGATGCCTTTCTTACGCAGCAGTTCCAGGTGCGGGCTGCTCTTCGCCGCCGCATAGCTGTCAGCGGTGATGTAGTAAATCTTCTCCTGTCCTTCTTTCATCCGCGACACGTAGTCTTCCAGCGACACGGTCTGTGCAGAAGAGTCGGTGTGCGTAGAAGCAAAACGCATCAGCTTGGCGATGGTTTCCTGGTTGGCGTGGTCTTCCGCCGGACCTTCTTTCAGGACCAGGCCAAACTGTTTCCAGAAGGTCTGGTATTTTTCTGCATCGTCTTTCGCCAGTTTTTCCAGCATCTGCAGTACGCGTTTGGTCAGCGCGCTGCGCAGGTTACGGGTGACGGTGCTGTCCTGCAGGATCTCACGGGACACGTTCAGCGGCAGATCGTTGGAATCTATCAGACCGCGCACAAAACGCAGGTAGTTCGGCATGAACTGCTCGGCGTCGTCCATGATGAACACGCGCTGGACGTACAGCTTCAGACCGTGCTTGTGATCGCGGTTCCACATATCCCACGGGGCCTGCGAAGGGATGTACAGCAGGCTGGTGTACTCCTGCTTACCTTCCACACGGTTGTGGCTCCAGGTCAGCGGGTCGGTGAAGTCATGAGCGATGTGCTTGTAGAATTCGTTGTACTCGTCGTCTTTGATTTCCGACTTGTTACGCGTCCACAGCGCCTGCGCCTTGTTGATTTTCTCCCAGGAAACCACGGTTTCACCGTCTTTCTCTTCCTGTTTTTCAATCTCTACCGGCAGGGCGATATGGTCAGAATATTTGCTGATGATGGAGCGTACACGCCAGTCATCGAGGAACTCATCTTCCCCTTCACGCAGGTGCAGGGTGATTTCGGTGCCGCGATCGTCTTTGGTAATGTCGGCCACGGTGTATTCACCTTCGCCCGCAGACTCCCAGAACACGCCGTTCTCCGGCTTGTCGCCCGCTGCACGGGTGCGCACGGTGACTTTGTCAGCCACGATAAATGCAGAATAGAAACCCACCCCGAACTGGCCGATCAACTGGCTGTCTTTCGCCTGATCGGAACCCATAGATTCGAGGAAAGATTTGGTACCGGATTTAGCAATGGTCCCCAGATGATCGATAACATCATCGCGGTTCATCCCCACGCCGTTGTCGGCGATGGTCAACGTACGCTTATCTTTATCGAAGGAGACACGCACGCGCAGTTCACCGTCACCTTCATACAGGTCCGGGTTAGACAGCGCACGGAAACGCAGCTTGTCTGCCGCATCGGAGGCGTTAGAGATAAGCTCACGCAGGAAGATTTCTTTATTGGAATACAGAGAATGGATCATCAGGTGCAGAAGCTGTTTTACTTCTGACTGAAAACCACGAGTTTCTTGTCCTTTCATGTAGATCTACCTCAACAATGCCATTTTTAATGGTAAAAACACGTTGAGAGTGAAATGGGGACAGGGAATGATAATTTCAAGCGGAAACCGCCGTCGCGGCTTCCGTTTGTTCAGAATTTAATCTTATGACGCCCGGCAAGAGAGTGCGACAGCGTGGTGCCATCGACCATTTCCAGCTCACCGCCAACCGGTACGCCGTGGGCGATACGGCTGGCTTCAACGTCATATTGCATGCACAGCTCGGCAATGTAGTTGGCGGTAGCCTCGCCTTCGACCGTCGGGTTGGTCGCCAGGATCACTTCATTGATGTGCTCAGACGCCAGTCGCTGCTCCAGACGATCAAGCCCGATATCATCAGGCCCGATGCCATCCAGCGGCGACAGGTGTCCCATCAGCACGAAATAACGGCCGGAAAACTGCCCCGTTTGCTCAATGGCGTAGATGTCCGCAGGACTCTCTACCACGCAAATTTGGCCGTTTTCCCGGCGACGCGGATTCGCACAGATGTTGCATACTTCTTGTTCTGTGAAGGTGCGGCAATCAGCACAGTGGCCGATTTCCGACATCGCCTTCGTTAACGACTGCGCCAGACGCATCCCGCCGCTGCGATCGCGCTGAAGTAGCGCGAACGCCATGCGCTGCGCTGACTTCGGGCCAACGCCCGGTAGGCAGCGCAGTGCTTCCATAAGCTGAGTTAACAGCGGGCTGGTTTGCATCAGAACGGCATCTTAAAGCCAGGCGGCAGCTGCATACCAGAGGAAACGGAGGCCATTTTCTCTTTCTGGGTCTCTTCAATGCGACGAGCCGCATCGTTGAATGCCGCAGCAACAAGATCTTCCAGCATGTCTTTGTCGTCTTCCAACAGGCTTGGGTCGATTTCCACACGACGGCAGTTATGCGCGCCGTTGATGGTCACTTTCACCAGACCCGCACCCGATTCGCCGGTCACTTCCAGCTTGGCCACTTCTTCCTGCATCTGCTGCATTTTTTCTTGCATCTGCTGGGCCTGTTTCATCAGGTTACCCAGACCGCCTTTACCAAACATAGGCTTCTCTCTCAATCACGTTAAGGGATGACAACCATAAAACCATGGAAAATGGCTTACGATCAAATGGGGCGAATACTCTCTTCGTCCAGCTCCGCATCGAAGAAACGACGCAGCGTCTGAATGTTATTATCCGCAATAATTGACTCACGCGCCTGCGCAAGTTTTTCTTCATAAATGGCCTGACGCCACTCCAGCGGCGTGCGCACCGCAGGATTATCATCTTCAACGATGGTCAATTCAACCGCTGAGCCCGTTAAGCTGCTCAATGCTTCAGCAAGTCGTTGCTGCGCACCGCTGGAATTGAGGTGCCGCTGCGTGGAACGCAGGTGCAGGCGAACCTCGTTGCCATTCTCTTCTTTCCAGGCATTGAGCGCCACCTGCTCCACCAGCTTGGGCAATGAAAGCTGACTGACCTGCGCGGCCCACGGGTCGCGTTCAATGGCTTCCGCCGCCAGTTTTGCCGCCAGTTCCGGTGTTTTTTCATGTTCCAGCGCTTTTTTCAGCGCCTTTGGCGTGGCAACAACTTCTTTGACTTCTGCAACCGGATTGGTCGTCTTCCAGCGATAGGCTTCTTTTTTCGCCGGTGCCTTCTCCAGCGTAGAGGCCGCCGGGCGCGCCTGAACGCGTTCCGTCACCGACGCCAGTCTTTCCAGCGCAGCATTATTCACCGGCCGCGCGCGGGATGCGGCTGCCGGTTCACTCTTTTTTGCTTTGGTCGCTCCCTGAGCACGCTGCAGCTGACTACGCGCAGCCAGCACCTGGCTGGTTGCCTCAGACAACGGCACGTCCTGATGCGCAGGCGCAGGTTGTTGCTCCGGGGCCTGTGTCGGTGCCATGATCGCGGTAGGAGCCGCGGGTGCAAACGACTGGCGAGGGACTTCGGGTTCCGGTAGCGGGACGCGCGGGTGAAAAGCCAGCGCCCGCAGCAGCGTCATTTCTACGCCCATACGCCTGTCCGGCGCATACGGCAGCTCTTTACGTCCAATTAACAGAGTCTGGTAATACAGCTGAATATCGGTCGGCGGCACGGTCCGCGCCAGTTCGCGCATACGTTGTTCAATGGCGGCCATATCGCTACCGAGCGCGGAAGGCGTGAGCTGAACCATCGCAATCCGGTGCAGCAACGCCAGCATCTCAACCAGCAGCGCTTCCCATTCAATACCACGCGCGGCAGCGTCATTAACCAACGTCATGGCGCGTTCGCCATTCCCGGCAACCACCGCCTCAACCAGAGACAGCGCTTGATCGTCGTCAAGCGTACCGAGCATGGTACTCACCGCCTGAGTTGAGACCTGACCGTCGCCGCTGGCAATCGCCTGATCGGTCAGGCTTAGCGCATCGCGCAGGCTCCCGTCCGCCGCGCGCGACAACAGCTGCAGTGCACGCGGTTCGTGGGCGATGTGTTCCTCATTGAGGATATGCTCAAGCTGATGGCGGATCTGCTCAACGTCCAGCGCTTTAAGATGAAATTGCAGGCAGCGCGACAGGATAGTGACCGGCAGCTTCTGCGGATCGGTAGTCGCCAGCAGGAACTTAACGTGCGCTGGCGGCTCTTCGAGCGTTTTCAGTAAGGCGTTAAAACTGTGGCGCGACAGCATGTGCACTTCGTCGATCAGATAGACTTTGAAGCGTCCACGTGCGGGCGCGTACTGGACGTTATCCAGCAGGTCGCGGGTATCTTCGACCTTGGTACGCGACGCGGCGTCAATTTCAATCAGATCGACAAAACGTCCCTGCTCGATTTCACGGCAGTTGTCACACACCCCGCAGGGCGTGGCGGTAATGCCGGTTTCACAGTTGAGTCCCTTCGCCAGCAGACGGGCGATAGAGGTTTTACCGACACCACGGGTGCCGGAAAAAAGATAAGCATGATGAATACGCCCTAACGACAAGCCGTTAGCCAGTGCCGTCAGCACATGTTCCTGGCCGACGACGTCAGCAAAGGTTTGTGGGCGCCATTTTCGGGCTAAGACCTGATAACTCATTGGCAGGCTCTGAAAGGCTGGAGGGTGGATTCACAGGGGAGTAATGCTAACACAACCTCGCAGCGACGGCGAGGTTGACACGTTATATTCGGGCGTTATCGTTGCAGTCAGTTTGGTTTCGGGCAGCGCACAGAAACCGGAGCGTACACGTAGTACGTGAGGATTTTGAGCACTGACCGGGGCCAAAATGGCAAAAAAGATAGTCCGACTTAGTGGCCCGGGAAAGGGACCAGGCTGTAGCAGGTCAGCCCTTGTTTTTCCAGGCGCTGTTCGCCACCCAGATCGAACAAATTGATGATGAACGCCGCATCGGTCACTTCACCACCCAGACGGCGGATCAGCTTCACGGTCGCTTCGATGGTTCCGCCGGTCGCCAGCAGATCGTCTACAACCAGAACTTTGTCGCCCGGTTTGATAGCATCAACATGGATTTCCAGCTGATCGGTGCCGTATTCCAGCTCATAGCTTTCAGCAATTACTTCGCGTGGCAGTTTATGGGGTTTACGCACCGGAACAAACCCGACGCCCAACCCCAGGGCGACTGGTGCGCCAAACAGGAAGCCGCGCGCTTCGGTGCCGACAACTTTCGTGATACCCGTATTTTTGTAACGCTCAACCAGCAGTTCAATGCTGAGTGCGTAAGCTTTCGGGTCTTCCAGCAAGCTGGTGACATCGCGGAAAAGAATGCCCGGTTTTGGGTAGTCGTTGATGCTTTTGATGCTATCTTTGAGAAACTCAAGCTGCTGTGCAGTTGCGGTCATAAGTTTGTGCCTGATTGATACGGTATTACTTCACGGCGCACTATATACTCCATCCTCGACGCGTCTTGAATGATTTTTTGTATATATAAAGAGCAAAGGTTACATCTGTTTAACCTTTGACCGCCTGCGCCTGTGCTCGAAAACGGTCAAATTTACTGGCTGCGGGAGACAATTGCAACAGCGATTATTATGCTTCAGTGCTTTTGTTGCTCTTCATCAATCACCGGGATCCGCCACATAAAAATCAACAAGCAGGCGAGAATAACCAACAGCAGTCCGCGTACCCACATCATCTCAACCAGCCACAGCGAAACGCCAAACGTCAGCAAAATAAACACAATGGCGCGCGGCTTTGCCCCTGACGGCATCGCACGGTGTTTCTGCCAGTGGCGCAGATAACCGCCGAACCATGAACGGTACAGTAGCCAATCGTGAAAACGCGGCGATGAGCGGGCAAAGCACCAGGCGGCCAGCAGCATAAACGGTGTTGTGGGCAACAGGGGCAAAACCACACCCAGCGTGCCTAACACTACCGCTATCCAGCCAATGATGATTAGAATAATGCGTCGCATAATATCAATACTTAACACAGAGAATCGCTACTTTAGCATAACGGTTCTCATTTTCATCGGAGTGTTATCGTGAAAACCGCCCTGCTGCTTCAGACGCTCGAAAGCCAGCTCAACAGCCTGCGGCAGCGTTGCGCCCCTCTTGCGCATCACGCAACGCTTAGCGCCCGCTTCGATCGCCAGCTTTTTCGCACCCGCAGCACACGGTTACAGGCCTGCCTGGATGAAGCCGATGCTAACCTGAGCGCGTTACGCCATGCCGTTGAACACCAGCAGCGTCCCCAGGTAGCCTGGCTGGCTGAACATTTAGCGTCTCAACTGGAAGCCATTTCCCGTGAGACCGCCACCTGGTCGCTCAGAGAATGGGACAGCGCGTCGCCAGGGCTTGCCCGCTGGCAGCGCAAACGCGTTCAACATCAGGAATATGAGCGCCGACTGGTCGAGATGACGCGCGAACGTAAGGCTCAACTGGCTCGGGCAACTAATTTTGAGGAGCAGCAGCGCCTGCTACGAGAAGTGGAAGCCTTCGAGGCGCGTCTGGCACGCTGTCGCCATGCGCTGGAAAGAATAGAAAACGTGCTCGCACGTATCACCCGTTAATCGTCGGAGAATGTATGTCACTTGAAAGCGCCCCGGACGAAGTCAAACTGGCCGTCGATTTGATTGTCTTACTTGAAGAGAATCAGGTTGCGCCTGAAACCGTGCTGAAAGCACTAGAGATCGTTAAGCGGGATTATGAAACGAAACAGCTCACATCATCCAAAAAAGAACGGTAGCAGGATTGCCTGATGGCGCTGCGCCATCAGGCAATCACATTTCCTATTAGCCTACTGAAGGCGTCGGATCATCACCGTTGATGATGTCGCGCTTAACTTCAGTCACAGTATCCCCTTTGGCGTTGTGCAAGTGCACTTCGAGTTGGTTAAAGGCGATATCAATGTTGTTTTCACGGCACAAGCGGTCAACCGCGCGGTTAAGTTCATCAACCGTGTGGCTGCGGTCGCGCAGTTCACGGACATACAGACGCAGTTCGTGATCCAGCGTGCTGGCACCGAAGGCGGTGAAGAACACGGCTGGCTCAGGATCGTGCATCACTTTCGGGTGTTCCATTGCCGCCTGCAGCAGCACTTTCTTCACTTTATCGAGATCTGAACCGTAAGCGACCCCAATGCGGATAACCAGACGCGTGGTGGTATCTGAAAGCGACCAGTTGATCAGTCGCTCGGTCACAAACGCTTTGTTCGGGATGATCACTTCTTTGCGATCAAAGTCGGTAATGGTGGTCGCACGAATACGAATCTTACTGACTGTCCCGGAATAAGTGCCAATCGTGACGGTATCGCCGATACGCACCGGGCGTTCGAACAGAATGATCAGACCCGAGACAAAGTTACCGAAGATTTCCTGTAAGCCAAAACCGAGACCGACCGACAGAGCCGCGGCCAGCCACTGCAATTTATCCCACGATACGCCGAGCGACCCGAAGACCGTCATCGCACCGATAGCAATGATCGCGTAGTTGAGGATTGTGGTGATCGCATACGATGCGCCCTGGCGCATTTTCAGGCGCGACAGCACCAACACTTCCAGCAGACCCGGTAAGTTGCGGATCAGCGCCCAGGCCACCATTGAGGCAATAATCGCAAACAGCAGGCTGCCCATAGTGACATCTTTTACCACCGCGGCACCGGCTTCTGTGCCGTTGTAATGCCAGAGCGTGATACTGTCGAGATAGCTGAACACGGTGATCAGATCGGACCATATAGCCCAGAACAGCACGCCAAACAGGGCCACCATCAGCAGCATGGTAATACGCAGCGTTTGCTGGTTGACCTGCTCCAGCGCAATGGTAGGTTCTTCCTGCGGCTCAGCGCCTTCGGCCCCTTCTTTCACCAGATTCTCACGACGGGCAAGTGCACGACGCCAGGCAATTCGGCGCGCCGCAACGCTCAATCCGCGCAGCACCGTCTGGTACAGCAGGTTCCAGATGATCACCAGATACACGGTCTCAATCCAGCGACCGGATAAACGCAACGTGGTATAGAAATAACCGGTCGCCGTCAGCACCATTAGCGCGATCGGAATAATCGACAATACGGTTATCGTCACCAGGCGCAGACCGTGCGATTCCTTATCACGCCAGCTCTCACGACACATTGGCCATACCAGGAAGGCAATAAGTAGCAAGTTAAAGAAAATAACAATCTGCCCAAGCACATCATCCATCAGATTGAGGGGCGAAAGCTCAGCGACCACCGACCAGAAATTCAGCGGCAGCAGTGCCAGGCTAATACGCACGATCTGGCGGCGCCAGTGGCTGGTCTGTTTCGCGGGCATGCCGAAGTGGCGGATCGCCACGCCGTCTTTTTCCAGCACCTTCCAGCACAGGCCAAACACCAGCCAGAAGACGGCCATTTTCTTGCTAAATGCCCATAGCAGATCGCTGACGTTCAGTTGCATAGTCAGCAGAATCAAGCCCACGGCAAGGATAATCAGGCATGCCGGCAAGGCGCGAATCAGATCGATCAGTATCGCTTTAGGTGTGTTGAGCTGGCTGTCATTGCGCAAGTTACCCACCGCGGCGGCGAGTTTCGCCTGGTACGCTTTCAGCCACTTCAGGCGCCAGCGGATAAGCCCGGCTACCAACAGCAGCGGCAAACCGGCCAGGAATGCGATAAACACCGCCGGCCAGGCTTTTTCCCAGTTCACGGTGATTTTCATCGATTTAAACTGGTCTTTGAGCGTTTGCGGGAAGGATTTCACCCAATCCCAGTCCATTGGGCGGTTGCTGTTAACCCAGAAAATTTGCTGAGTGAGGATGCTCTTGAGGTTCTTCGACACGCTCATTAACTGCTGCTGGTTGATCTGCAGGTTAATCGCCATCATCAGCTGATTTCCCAACTGCTTATTCAGCTGGTCCAGCAGTTCACGGCGCATATCCACAACCTGCAGCAGCGCATCATGAACTTCGCCGTTCACTTCATTGCTGTGCCCTTCTTCCAGTTTGGCAACGAAGGCATCATTCTGGAACAGCGCATCACGCTGCTGGTTGACTTCAAATTGCTCCAGACGCAGATCGGCAATGCGGTTAGTCATATCAGCAAGCTCGTCTGCCGACGGCAGCGTTTGCTGCTGCTGATACAGAATGCGCGACAGCAGCAGACTGCCCTTCAGCACAGCGATTTGTTCTTTAATATTGCGTTCCGATTGCAGCGCACGATCAAGCCAGTTTTTGACTTTAATGTTTTGCTGCATCAGTGAGTTGCCGTTTTCCGTGGCGGAAATCAGGCGCTGGCTAAGCTGATGGTTAATATCCAGTTCCTGTTTTACCAACGGATTGGTCTGGATACGATCCGCTTCATCTGGCGTCACTGCTTCCTGCGCGGTTTTTTCGGTTAACGTCAGACGTTTGCTGTTCACCGCTTCCTGCAGCAACTGGAGCTGATGTTCGAGCCTGTTGGTGTTGGACGTCACGTAATCCCGTTGTTTTTGCAGGGTATCCTGCAAAACCGTGTTGCCCTCCAGGCTTTTACGCTGCTGGTCGATTTGCGCATTCAGCAACGCCTGCTGCGCCTGAAGCAGCACCTGCTGGCTGGGGCGTAATGCCGCCTCGCCAACGCTGGTTCCATCCAGGCGATTGCGGATTTGCTGCATTTGCTGCGAGGCGGTGTACATCGCGTTTTGCACGCGCTCAGGCTGCGTCTGCAACGAGACCAGTTGGCTGTTATAAGCGGCCAGATCGTTTTGCGCGCTTTGCAGGTCATCCAGCACCTGGGCGACGCGCGATTCGAGCTGTCGCAGAGAGAGCGCACTCAGGGTTTTTCGCGTTTCATCGTCATTATCGACATCGCTGAGCGAATTTAACGCCGCCGTCGCCTCGCGCATTTTTTCCGGCGCCTGGGCCACTTTCTGGCGTAGTTGAACGGTCTCGTCCTTCACGCGTTCAATTTTATCCAGCGTAGCGAGGGTATCGATGAGATCCTGCTGAACCAATTTATCCTGCGCAGAAAGATCTTTTTGTTTATTCAGCGTGTCTAGCTGGCTCTGAATATCCGCTTTCGTCGGCAGTTCGCCATTCTGTTGCGCTCGCGCAAATGCTGATGACTGGCAAGACAGCAATAGAATGAAGAAAATAATGGTAATAGCAATGAGATGCTGTGAACGTTTATAAAGCTGCAACATAGTCATGAGGATGAATGTTTCTAACCAGAAAAGTGACCGAAAATAGTCAAGCAGCTAGAATATCACGGCTGTGATGGACAAAATAGCGGGGGTGAAAATGTCCAGGAAAATTCCTGGAGTGAAACCCTCTGGTCAGCAGGTCTCAGGCACGCGAAGCGTAGGGCACAGCAGACACATTTCCAGCAGCACAGCGACATATTCACGCGCGTCTTTTTTCAGATCAAAAGACTCTGGTGCAAATAACCAGTTTTCTAAAATGCCGGAAAGATAGCTGCGCAGTAACACCGCCACACGACGCGTGTTCAGGTTCTCCGGCAACATTTTTGCGTTCATACAGTTGCGAAGGGTTTGCTCGATGCGATCATAGTTTTCAAGACACAGGCTACGTTGTGCCAACTGAACAGAGGCTATTTCCCCGACAAACTCGCATTTGTGGAATATAATCTCCATCAGCAAACGCCGGCGTTCTTCTGTCACGGTAGCTTCAAGAACGTAAACTAAAATTTCTCTTAATACTGATAGTGGATCGTCAGGGAATTTTGCCTGATACTCAGACTCTAGTTCATCAATATTGGGTTTTGCCAGCTCCCAGATTTCACTAAATAAATCCGACTTGTTTTTGAAATGCCAATAGATTGCACCACGCGTGACGCCAGCGGCTTTTGCGATCTCTGCAAGCGAGGTGGAAGAGACCCCTTGTTGCGAGAACAAACGCAGAGCAACATCGAGAATGTGTTGACGCGTTTCCTGCGCTTGTTGTTTGGTTTTTCGTGCCATATGTTAGTGAATTTACAGGCGTTAGATTTACATACATTTGTGAATGTATGTACCATAGCACGACGATAATATAAACGCAGCAATGGGTTTATAGGCTTTAAGCCATTGATCAATTTGAAATCGGACACTCGAGGTTTACATATGAACAAAAACAGAGGGTTAACGCCTCTGGCAGTCGTTCTGATGCTCTCAGGCAGCTTAGCGCTAACAGGATGTGACGACAAACAGGCCCAACAAGGGGGCCAGCAGATGCCAGAGGTTGGAGTTGTGACGCTCAAAGCTGAACCTCTACAGATAACAACTGAACTCCCGGGTCGCACCAGTGCTTTCCGCATTGCAGAAGTTCGCCCTCAGGTTAGCGGCATCATCCTGAAGCGTAATTTCACAGAAGGCGGTGACATTGAAGCGGGTGTGTCTCTCTATCAGATTGATCCTGCTACTTACCAGGCCGCATATGAAAGTGCAAAAGGCGATCTGGCTAAAGCGCAGGCGGCAGCTAATATCGCTCAGTTGACGGTGAATCGTTATCAGAAACTGTTGGGTACCAAGTACATCAGTCAACAGGAATACGATACCGCCAAGGCCGATGCGCAACAGGCAAATGCTGCCGTTATTGCCGCGAAAGCCGCAGTAGAAACGGCGCGTATTAACCTGGCGTATACCAAAGTCACGTCGCCAATTAGCGGCCGTATTGGTAAGTCTGCCGTTACGGAAGGTGCCCTGGTGCAAAACGGTCAGGCGACCGCGCTGGCAACCGTACAGCAGTTGGATCCGATCTATGTCGACGTCACACAATCAAGCAACGATTTCCTGCGACTGAAACAAGAGCTGGCGAACGGCAAGCTGAAGCAAGAGAACGGTAAAGCGAAAGTGGAACTGGTGACCAGCGACGGCATTAAATTCCCGCAGTCCGGTACGCTGGAGTTTTCTGACGTGACAGTTGATCAGACCACCGGTTCTATCACGCTGCGCGCCATCTTCCCTAACCCGGATCACACCTTACTGCCGGGTATGTTCGTCCGTGCTCGTCTGGAAGAAGGGATCAACCCAACGGCAATACTGGTTCCGCAGCAAGGCGTAACCCGTACACCGCGCGGTGAAGCCAGCGCGTTAGTTATCGGTGCTGATGACAAAGTGGAAACCCGCCAGATTGTGGCAGCACAAGCAATTGGCGATAAATGGTTGGTCACAGAAGGACTTAAGCCAGGCGACCGCGTGATTGTCACGGGGCTGCAAAAAGTACGTCCAGGCGCGCAGGTAAAAGCGCAGGAAGTCACCGCGGATAACAACCAGCAAGCCGCAAGCGGTAGCCAGCCTGAACAGTCCAAGTCTTAACTTAAACAGGAGCCGTTAAGACATGCCTAATTTCTTTATCGATCGCCCCATATTTGCGTGGGTGATCGCCATTATCATCATGTTGGCAGGGGGGCTCGCGATCCTCAAATTGCCGGTAGCGCAATATCCAACTATAGCACCGCCTGCAGTGACGATCTCCGCGACCTACCCTGGCGCTGATGCGAAAACAGTACAGGATACTGTTACGCAGGTTATCGAACAGAATATGAACGGTATCGATAACCTGATGTACATGTCCTCCAACAGTGACTCCACGGGTACCGTGCAGATCACCCTTACCTTCCAGTCAGGTACGGATGCGGATATCGCACAGGTGCAGGTACAGAACAAACTGCAGCTGGCGATGCCGTTACTGCCTCAGGAAGTTCAACAACAAGGGGTTAGCGTAGAGAAGTCTTCAAGTAGCTTCCTGATGGTTGTCGGTGTTATCAACACCAACGGCACCATGACCCAGGAAGATATTTCAGACTACGTGGGCGCTAACATGAAGGACGCCATCAGCCGTACTTCAGGTGTGGGTGACGTTCAGCTGTTCGGTTCCCAGTACGCAATGCGTATCTGGATGGATCCGAACAAACTGAACAACTTCCAGCTGACGCCGGTTGATGTGATCAACGCCATTAAAGCGCAGAACGCCCAGGTTGCAGCCGGTCAGTTAGGTGGTACGCCACCGGTGAAAGGCCAGCAGCTTAACGCGTCAATCATCGCGCAAACCCGTCTGACCTCTGCCGATGAATTCAGCAAAATTCTGCTGAAAGTGAATCAGGACGGTTCTCAGGTTCGTCTGCGTGACGTGGCGAAAGTGGAGTTGGGTGGCGAAAACTACGACATCATTGCGAAGTTTAACGGCAAACCGGCTTCCGGTCTGGGTATCAAACTGGCGACAGGTGCTAACGCCCTGGATACCGCTAGCGCCATCCGCGCTGAACTGGCGAAGATGGAGCCGTTCTTCCCATCAGGCCTGAAAATTGTTTACCCGTATGACACCACGCCGTTCGTGAAAATCTCAATTCACGAAGTGGTGAAAACGCTGGTGGAAGCAATCATCCTCGTGTTCCTGGTTATGTATCTGTTCCTGCAGAACTTCCGCGCGACGTTGATTCCGACCATTGCCGTACCGGTGGTCTTGCTGGGTACCTTTGCAGTGCTGGCCATTTTCGGCTTCTCGATAAACACCCTGACGATGTTCGGGATGGTGCTCGCCATCGGCCTGTTGGTGGATGACGCCATCGTGGTGGTCGAGAACGTTGAGCGCGTTATGGCGGAGGAAGGACTGCCGCCGAAAGAAGCGACGCGTAAATCAATGGGCCAGATTCAGGGCGCACTGGTGGGCATCGCGATGGTGCTGTCAGCGGTATTTATCCCGATGGCATTCTTTGGCGGATCTACCGGGGCAATCTACCGTCAGTTCTCCATCACCATTGTTTCTGCAATGGCGTTGTCAGTACTGGTGGCGTTGATTCTGACGCCGGCTCTTTGTGCCACCATGCTCAAACCGATCGCTAAGGGCGATCACGGAGAAGGCAAAAAAGGCTTCTTCGGCTGGTTTAACCGCATGTTCGATAAGAGCACCAACCACTATACCGACAGCGTTGGCGGCATTCTGCGCAGTACGGGTCGTTATTTGGCGCTGTATCTGATCATTGTCGTCGGCATGGCTTATCTGTTCGTTCGCCTGCCAAGCTCCTTCTTGCCGGATGAAGACCAGGGGGTATTCCTGTCCATGGCTCAGCTACCTGCAGGTGCTACGCAAGAGCGTACCCAGAAGGTGCTGGACGAAATGACGGATTACTATCTGACCAAAGAAAAAAATAACGTTGAATCGGTATTTGCCGTTAACGGCTTCGGTTTTGCGGGACGCGGTCAGAACACCGGTATTGCCTTCGTGTCGTTAAAAGACTGGAGCGAACGTCCGGGTGATGAGAACAAGGTCGAGGCAATCACCGCTCGCGCGATGGGGGCGTTCTCGAAGATTAAAGATGCGATGGTCTTCGCCTTTAACCTGCCCGCGATTGTCGAACTGGGTACCGCAACGGGTTTTGACTTCCAGTTGATTGACCAGGGTGGTTTGGGCCATGACAAACTAACACAGGCGCGTAACCAGCTGTTTGGTGAAGTGGCCAAGCATCCGGATCTGTTGGTCGGTGTTCGTCCTAATGGCCTGGAAGATACGCCGCAGTTCAAGATCGATATCGATCAGGAAAAAGCGCAGGCGCTGGGCGTTTCCATTAGTGATATTAATACAACTCTGGGTGCAGCATGGGGCGGAAGCTACGTGAACGACTTCATCGACCGCGGTCGTGTGAAGAAAGTTTACGTCATGTCTGAAGCGGAATACCGTATGTTGCCGGAAGATATTGGAAACTGGTACGTTCGCGGTAGCGATGGACAAATGGTACCGTTCTCCGCCTTCTCTACCTCACGTTGGGAATATGGTTCACCGCGACTGGAACGCTATAACGGTCTGCCTTCCATGGAAATCTTAGGCCAGGCTGCACCGGGTAAAAGTACCGGTGAAGCCATGGCAATGATGGAGCAACTGGCAAGCAAACTGCCGTCCGGTATCGGCTATGACTGGACCGGGATGTCCTATCAGGAACGACTGTCTGGCAACCAGGCTCCGGCCCTGTATGCCATTTCACTGATCGTCGTCTTCCTGTGTCTGGCAGCACTGTACGAGAGCTGGTCAATTCCGTTCTCCGTTATGCTGGTGGTTCCGCTGGGGGTTATCGGTGCGTTGCTGGCCGCGACGTTCCGCGGATTAACTAACGACGTTTACTTCCAGGTAGGCCTGCTCACAACCATTGGGTTGTCGGCGAAGAACGCGATATTGATCGTCGAATTCGCCAAAGACTTGATGGATAAAGAGGGTAAAGGGTTGATCGAGGCGACGCTGGATGCAGTTCGTATGCGTTTACGTCCGATCCTGATGACCTCGCTGGCCTTTATTCTTGGCGTTATGCCGTTGGTTATCAGCTCCGGCGCAGGGAGTGGCGCGCAGAACGCCGTTGGTACTGGCGTAATGGGCGGGATGGTTACAGCAACCGTACTGGCTATCTTCTTCGTTCCAGTGTTCTTTGTGGTGGTTCGCCGCCGCTTTAGCCGCAAGAATGAAGATGTTGAACACAGCCACCCGGTTGATCACCATTGATTCATCGCTAATGAAAAGGCCGCGCAAGCGGCCTTTTTTCTGGAAAAATCATAAAAATCACTTATTGTGATTACGTTTATTTTCTGCCGAGTGAATAAGCGATATAATCCCTGTAGGCTTAAAGGCTATTCTTAAGAATTCTTGAGGTTTCTTATTTTACCTGAATAATTATTAAGATTAATCCTAGCAGCTAATCTGCATTGTTAGAGGTTGCCTTTGATTGCTAAAGCTAACTCCGTTAACCTGATGATTGCCCGAACAATAAAGAAGTTGTTCCATTTCGAATACCTTCATTTTTAAGGTAAAATGTAAAAAGGGTGCCACATCATAATTTTACGCAATTGTAATTTTTCATGATATGACGATGAAATCTTTTTTAGAGTAGATTATAGTTAAATCATCAGGCGTCACGGGCAAGTTTCAGGTAGTTTGTTGTATCCACCCCGAAGGTGTTCGGTTAGTTTAAACCACTAAGAAGGGGATGCGCTATGGACGAGTACTCACCCAAACGGCATGATATCGCTCAGCTTAAATTTCTCTGCGAAACCTTGTATCATGACTGTCTTGCAAACCTTGAACAAAGCAACCATGGCTGGGTTAATGACCCGACTTCAGCAACCAGCCTGCAGCTCAACGAACTGATAGAGCATATTGCAACCTTCGCACTTAATTATAAAATTAAGTACAATGAGGACAATAAGCTGATTGCGCAGATTGATGAATACCTGGATGACACTTTTATGTTGTTCAGCAATTATGGTATTAATACGCAGGATTTGCAGAAATGGCGAAAGTCCGGAAATCGACTGTTTCGCTGTTTTGTCAATGCCACCAGGGCTAATCCTGTTAGTTTGTCTTGTTAAAAAATATTACAATCATAGGTAAGAGTTATGTCTGATAAACCATTAACTAAAACAGATTATTTGATGCGTCTTCGACGCTGCCAGACAATTGACACGCTCGAGCGCGTTATTGAGAAAAATAAATATGAATTGTCCGACAATGAACTGGCTGTATTTTACTCAGCAGCAGATCATCGCCTTGCTGAATTGACGATGAATAAGCTGTACGACAAGATTCCAACTTCCGTTTGGAAATTTATTCGCTAATTGTTCACGAGGTTAAGTCAGGTATCGCGTTAGATTTGTTTGTCTGGCTGACCACCTCCTCATATTTACAATAGTTATTTAATTCAAATCAGGTGACTTCGATCACAATAAGGTAATGGGAACGCTCCCCTGTGCGCATTGCGTTTTATTGTTTTGCCATAATGAACGTTCGGCAAACAGAAGATGCAGACTGTCCTGCATAACCTGTTGGGTCAAAAACACCGTTGTAGGCGGCAATCCTGCGCGCCTCATCAAAACGCTATACGTTCAAATGTAACTGTTATGCTAAATTGTGGTTAATCTGTTACTTTTTTCAGGCACTATCCCCTCTTAAAATGGGTCGATCCCACCTGAATATTGAAGACATCACGAAGGCAAGAGATGACAGAAATACAGCGCCTGCTCACCGAAACAATTGACGACTTAAATGTGCGCGAAAAGCGCGATAACAGACCGCGCTTTAGCATCAGCTTCATTCGCAAGTATCCGGGACTGTTTATTGGCATGTATGTCGCCTGGTTCGCCACGCTGGCGGTTATGCTGCAATCAGAAACGCTGGTCGATTCAGTGTGGCTGCTGGTGGTATTGTTTGTCATCCTCAATGGTTTTTTCTTTTTTGACGTCGCGCCGCGTTACCGTTTCGAAGACATCGACGTGCTGGACTTCAGAGTCTGCTATAACGGCGAATGGTATAACACCCGTTTTGTTCCGCCAGCGCTTATCGAGACCATTCTGCATTCACCGCGGGTGGATGGCGAACGTAAAGCCCAATTGCAAAAAATGATGGCGCGGAAAGGCGAACTCTCTTTCTACGACGTCTTCACGCTAACTCGCGCAGAAGCTGCCGGTCAGTAGCTTGCCTACCAGCCAATAAAAAAGTGCGTACCCGCTGGCACGCACTGGTTTCCCTGAAATGTTGGCAAAATGTCTAACGTCTTTTCTTCCTGCCCTGCACCGCTTTAAATCGCGGATTCGTTTTGCAGATAACATACAAACGCCCTTTGCGTTTGACTATCTGACAGTCAGGGTGGCGCTGTTTGGCACTGCGAAGTGAATTAAGAACCTGCATATTAACCTCGCTTAGTGCCAATAAAATGGCCAAAACGTTTCTGGAAGCGCGCCGCACTGCCTTCGTTGTCGAACGTCTTCTGCTTCCCGGTGTAGTACGGGTGTGATTTAGACGAAATATCAAGGGTCACGTAGGGATACGTTTGCCCCTCAAATTCAATCTCACGTTCCGTTTTGATGGTCGAACCGACCTTAAAGTACTCATTGGCACTGGTGTCGTGGAATACCACAGTACGATAAAAAGGATGGATATCCGGTTTCATAGCAACCTCTAATTGTTACATTATAACATAACAATAAAGTACACTACTCTCGTCCCTGGCTCAACCTCATTTACACAGTGGGTAATTAATCTGGAAATACCCCTCTTAAATCTATTAGGTCATTCGAATAGATTTTTCACTTTCGGATATACTTTCCCTACGCTGTGTAAATAAGGATATCACTGTGACAACACGACATTTGATCGGCCTGGTGACCGGAATACTGATTCTGTCCATCCTTGCGCCAGTGGGTTTGAGTCTGTGGCTGGCGTATCGTCAGGTTGAAACTAAATTTATGGACGAGCTTGATTCTTACACCAGCCGGGTTGCTTTGCGCACAGAAAGGGTCGGCGAGCAGGCGAAAAAAGCATTACGCCAGATTGAGACCTTCAAGGGAGAACCTTGCGGAACGGAACATTTACTGGAAATGCGTCGTTTGTCATACAGCTATCGTTACATTCAGGAAGTGGTGTACCTCAAGGACAACGTCCCGCAATGCTCTTCCCTCGAGAATAAAAGCCGTGCTGTCGCCTTCCCTGCGGCGATGAAAGTCACCGAGGATGGCTACCGTGCCTGGTTAACCACGGATAACGACTTAGGTATCCAGCGTTTTATGGCTGCATTAGGCAGCGAAAACTATGTGGTGATGGTCGATCCCGCCACATTCATTGACGTTGTTCCGTTTGGTTCGTGGCCGATTGATGTCGCCATTATTGGCGCCGATAAAAGCAGGATTGTCACCAGTAGCGGAACGCTACCAGAAGATATTTTGCAAAATTTTCAACAAGATAATGCCACTACGCATTTGCAAAAAGAGGGCGTTATTTACAACGCCCGCCCCTTCCCTGCATTAGGTATTACCGTCGTCAGCTGGGCATCTACGCTGCCGCTGAAAAAAATATGGCACCGACAGGCGCTTATCTGGCTCCCGGCGGGAATTCTTATCGGTCTGCTGACCGCCGCCTTTGTTCTGCGTATTTTACGTCGTTTGCAGTCTCCCCATCATCAGTTGCAGGAGGCTATCCAGCGCCGTGAAATTAAGGTGTACTATCAGCCGATCATTTCTCTTCGTACCGGGAAAGTGGTAGGTGCCGAAGCGCTGGCCCGTTGGCCGCAGCCCGATGGCAGTTTTCTCTCACCAGAGATTTTCGTCGCGCTGGCACAGCAGACCGGCCTGACAACCCCTCTCACTCGCCTGATTATCGAAAGCGTGTTTGACGATCTGGGCAAATGGCTTCATCACCATCCGGAGCAGCATATCTCCATCAATCTTGAAGCCGATAATCTGACATCAGAAACGCTGCCAGGTCTGCTCAGCCGGAAGGTGAATCACTATCAGATAAACCCGTCGCAAATTGCACTCGAACTCACAGAACGCGCCTTTGCCGATCCGAAAACCAGCGCTCCGTTCATCGCCAAGTACCGCCAGGCAGGCCATTCGATTTACATTGATGATTTTGGCACCGGTTATTCCAGTCTCAGTTACTTGCAGGATCTGGATGTCGATATTTTGAAGATCGATAAATCGTTCGTGGATGCGTTGGGATACAACAACGTGACGCCGCATATTATCGAGATCGCAAAAACGCTGAAGCTGGAAATGGTGGCAGAAGGTATCGAGACGAAAAATCAGGAAGAGTGGCTACGACAGCATGGCGTGCAGTACGGCCAGGGCTGGCTATACAGTAAGGCATTGCCAAAGGCAGAGTTTATCCTGTGGGCGGAGACACGACTGTAGCCGACATGCGAAAAGATTGAGATGGCTGGCGGCACGCCGCACAGCCAGTCACGTCAGTCATCCATAATGGGCGAGAATCCACCGTAGATCATGCGCTTGCCATCAAAGGGCATCGATTCGCCAAATTCCTTCATTCGGGGATCGGACATCATCTTCTGATTCGCCGCGTCACGGACTTCTTTTGAAGGATACTCAATCCAGCTGAATACCACTTCTTCATGATCCTGCGCTTTTACCGCCATGCGAAAATCGGTCAATTTGCCGTCAGGGACATCGTCTGCCCAGCATTCCACCACGCGCAATGCACCGAACTCCTTGAAAAGCGGAGCCGCTTTTGCCGCCATCGCGATATACGCCTCCTTGTTTTCAGCGGGTACGGCAACCACAAAACCATCAACATACTTCATGAGAAAAGCCTCCGAAGTTTACTGCGCGGCAAGCCAATTCTGGCCGCGTCAGTCGAGATTAAGTTTAGTCGTCAGCCCGCGATCATGCCGTAGGTTCATTCCGAACCCGAATGCGTGACTGCGGCTGATGCCGAAACCACGGCAGGCAAAGCTGAATGAGCGGACCAATCGCCAGTGCATACAGCACCGTACCAACGCCCAGGGTTCCCCCGAGTAGCCAACCGATAAACAACACCGACACTTCGATGGCCGTTCGAATTCGCCTCACCGGCCAACCGGTACGCGCGTGAATGCCGGTCATCAGACCATCTCGTGGGCCAGCACCGAACCCCGCACCGATATACAGACTGGTCGCTAAGGCGTTCAGTATCACCGCAGATACCAACAAACCGCTGCGGGCAAACAGGGATTCAAATCCCGGGATTACCATCAGCGCCACATCAGCCGCCAGCCCAATCATAATGACATTACTCAATGTGCCAAACCCCGGACGCTGGCGTAGTGGGATCCATGCCAACAGGACCAATACGCCCACGGCAATAATCACCAAGCCGATGTTCATCGACAACAGATTTGCCACACCCAGATGAAAAACGTTCCAGGGATCAGCGCCTAAATCCGCACGCACAAACATCGCCGTCGACACGCCGTAAAGCGTCAGCCCGATAAACAATTGCAGTAAACGACGCAGCATGCTTTTCTCCTCTCCCTGCGCAGACAGTCTTCATCTTCAACGCAATTGGCACTATGATTAATGACCAGTTTCCAAAAAGTGGACTGCAATGTCATCTCGTCGTTATGGAAGTCAGTCTCTCCAGCGCCTGCTCGGGCACTGGCAGGAGAGTCCCTCACGTACCCCAATCTGGCGACAGCTGGCCGAAGCCTTGCGTCTGCTGATACTGGATGGCCGGCTGGCGCTGGATAGCCGGCTTCCCGGCGAGCGCGAACTTGCTACGGTGCTGGAAGTCAGCCGAACAACTATCGCCAGCGCAATGGCACAGCTGCGGGAAGAAGGATATCTGGAAAGCCGCCAGGGTAGCGGCTCACGGGTGATCCTGCCGGAACATATTCGCCATGTACCGACTCGCACCGTCACCGGTACCGCACTCGATCTGTCCACCGCCGCGCTCAGCGCAGGTCCCGAAATTCATCAGGCTTACCAGCAGGCGCTGTTTGCCATACCGCAGCATCTATTAAGTTCCGGGTATCTGCCCCAGGGGCTACCGTCTTTGCGCGAATCCATTGCCCGGCATTACTGCGAACGCGGATTACCCACGCAGCCGGATGAGGTTATGGTGGTCAATGGTGCAGTCAGCGGGCTGGCGCTGATCCTGCGGTTGCTTACCGGTCCAGGCGATCGCGTAGTGGTTGATCATCCCACTTACCCGCTCGCTATTGCGGCGATTCAGGGGGCCTCCTGCCGACCGGTGGGGGTGTCACTGCCCGAACAGGGGTGGGATACTGCGGGTCTTGTCGCCACCATCGCACAAACCGCCCCACGCATGGCCTACCTGATGCCGGATTTTCACAATCCTACCGGACGTTGTATGGACGCCGCCACACGCCAGGTGGTGGCCGATATCGCCGCCAAAACGCACACCACGCTGGTGGTGGACGAAACCATGGTCAATCTGTGGTATGACGCCCCACCACCACCGCCGCTCGCCGCCTTCAATCGCGATGCACCCATCATTATGTTGGGGTCTGCCGGTAAAAGTTTCTGGGGAGGATTACGTCTTGGCTGGGTGCGGGCGTCATCACGGACTATTGCCGCACTGGTGCAAACCCGCGACACGTTCGATTTAGGCTCACCGGTGCTGGAACAGCTCGCTACCGGCTGGCTGCTGGATAACGCCGCGCAGTTTCTCCCGGACAGAAGACAACTGCTCACCGCCAGACGCGACCAGTGCCATACTCTGATGCGATCGCATTTCCCGGAATGGCAATTTACCCAACCGCAGGGCGGGTTATCTTTCTGGGTAGAATTGCCCGATACGCTGGCGACGCTGTTTGCCACTCGCGCCGACAGCGCCGGTATTCAGTTAGGTACCGGAACGCGCTTTGGGTTAGCGGGTGCATTCGATCGTTTCTTACGCATGCCCTTCGCGCTGCCGGATGACACGATGCGCGCCGCCTTCAACACATTGCAGCCGATCTGGGACACTCTGCGTTCACAGGCAAGTCATGGGAAAATACGTAAAATAATCTAAGTGACGAGGAAAGGTGAAAGAGATTGCCGAACGGCAGAATTGGGTGGGGGCCCTGCCAGCTACATCCCGGCACACACGTCATCTGCCTTGGCTGCTTCCTTCCGGACCTGACCTGGTAAACAGAGTAGTGTTGCGGGAGAACCAACAGAGCCCCCATTGAGAGCGTTGTTAACCAACGCGCAGGCGCATTATCACTGCTGCACCGTGTAATTGCAACCCATCCAGCACCAGATGCTGTTTTCTTGTGCAATGCGGCTTCACTCACCCGCCATTCCAGATTATGCTGGGGAATTAGCGCAGGAATAAATGATGGATATACAAGACTCTTTCCCCCAACGCGTCTGGCAAATTGTCGCCTCAATCCCCGAAGGATTCGTCACTACCTATGGTGATGTCGCCAGACTTGCCGGATCTCCGCGTGCAGCGCGTCAGGTCGGCGGCGTCCTCAAACGGCTTCCCGAAGGCAGCACCCTGCCGTGGTATCGAGTCGTTAATCGCCATGGTGCTATATCGCTGACCGGGCCGGATCTACAGCGCCAGCGTCAGGCATTGCTGTCTGAAGGGGTGGTGGTTTCGGGAAGTGGGCACATCGATTTACAACGTTATCGCTGGGTGTATTAACCCTCCCCTGGCGGAGAGGGTTATGCCAGTCTTAGTACTGCGTAGGTGCAGGGACGGCTGAAGACGGATTCACCTGCGTGGGAGACGTTGACGGCACCGTAGTTGCCGCACCACCGCTGGCCTGAACCGGAACTTCCGTATGCTGAACAGGAACCAGCGTCAGATCGGCCTTGGTACCGCCCTGGTTGATAACCGGCTGCACGGTGTCCGTAATAAACACCAGTTTGTCGTTCACCATAATGGCTGCACTCAACAAAATACGGGCGTTCGGCTGAATATCTGCCGGGTTAAACGGCAGCACAAAGCTAAATGGCGCCTGCTTCCCTTCAGTACGCACCGCTTTTTGCGACAGAACTTTTGACGGGGCATCCGCCAGCGAAGCGTCCGACAGTGTGACGGTCAGTACGGCATCCGGTGGCAGCGCAACTTTCTGGCGGATCCACACCGTACCAGAAACATTCGGCTGTTGAATTTTTGACTGTGTGTCAGCAATTGACGTAGTAGGGCTTGGCGCAGGCGTCTGAATATCTGCACTTTTATCAGCACAGGCCGCCAGCGCGACCGCAACGGCTAAACCACTTACCATGTGCACGAGTTTCATTAAATTCTCCTTATCGTCAATGCACCAGCGAGAACTTTCCTCGCCAGAAGAGTGGTTAACAAAAACATAACGTGACTAAGTGTGGCACAAAGTAGCTATTTTTGCCTGCAATCGACCGGTAATTCAGACAATTGCACCCATCGGACCACTTTCAAAATTGCGTTATACTCTGCCTACTTCGCTGCGACATCGACATGACCTGGAGAGCACCTATGAGTCTGGCACTAAAAAGTTTGCTGACATTGTTGAATTTGGAAAAAATTGAAGAAGGACTCTTTCGCGGCCAAAGTGAAGACTTAGGATTACGCCAGGTTTTTGGCGGGCAGGTCGTCGGACAGGCGCTGTATGCCGCTAAAGAAACCGTGCCGGAAGAGCGGCTGGTGCACTCCTTTCACAGCTACTTTTTACGTCCTGGCGATAGCCAAAAACCGATAATTTACGATGTCGAAGTGCTGCGCGATGGTAACAGTTTCAGCGCTCGCCGCATTGCCGCCATCCAGAACGGGAAGCCCATTTTCTACATGACCGCCTCTTTTCAGGCGCCGGAAGAGGGCTTTGAACATCAAAAAACCATGCCGCACGCACCCGGGCCCGACGCGCTGAAATCCGAAACCGAAATTGCCCGTTCAGTGGCACATCTGCTGCCGCCGCTGTTGAAAGAGAAATTTATCAATGACCGCCCACTGGAAGTGCGTCCGGTGGAGTTTCATAACCCGCTCAAAGGCCATGTCGCCGAACCGGCACGCCAGGTGTGGATCCGCGCCAACGGTACGGTGCAGGACGACCTACGCGTGCATCAGTATCTGCTGGGTTACGCCTCCGACCTGAACTTCCTGCCTGTGGCGCTACAACCGTACGGAATTGGTTTTTTGGAGAAAGGGATTCAGATAGCCACTATCGACCATTCGATGTGGTTCCATCGTCCTTTCAATATCAATGAGTGGTTGCTGTATAACGTCGAGAGCACCTCTGCCTCCGGTGCACGGGGCTTTGTGCGCGGGGAATTTTATACACAGGACGGCGTGCTGGTTGCCTCTACCGTACAGGAAGGGGTGATGCGCAATCGCAACTGATGTCTTATCCGGCCTACAGACTACGTCTGTCGTAGGCCGGATAAGCGTTTAGCGCCATCCGGCAGAGTGAAATATCAAGCGTTGTAGGCGTTTTCACCGTGGCTGTTCACATCCAGCCCTTCGCGCTCCTGCTCTTCCGGTACGCGCAGCCCGACCGTCATGTCCGCCAGCTTATAACCGATGAAGGCCACCACGCCGGACCAGACAATGGTAATCGCCACGCTTTCGAGCTGCACCAGCACCTGATGCCCCATGGTCACGCCCTCAGCAAAACCTACGCCACCCAGCGAACTGGCGGCGAACACCCCGGTCAGAAGACAGCCGACAATGCCGCAAACGCCGTGCACACCGAACACATCGCACGGGTCATCAACGCGCAGAAAACGCTTCAGCATCGTCACGCCCCACAGCCCCGCCAGACCGGCAATTGCCCCGATGATCAACGCACCGCCGACGCCAATGTAACCACAAGCAGGGGTCACGCCAACCAGGCCCGCAATGGCACCAGAACACGCCCCCAGCAGCGACGGTTTACCGCGCAGCGCCCACTCACCGAAGATCCAGCCGAGAATGGCAGCAGCGGTCGCCACCACAGTATTCACAAAGGCCAGCGCAGCGATTTCATTTGCCGTCCCAGCAGAACCTGCGTTAAAACCAAACCAGCCGATGTAGAGAATTGCGGTCCCGGTAAAGACCATCGGCAGGTTATGCGGTTTGAAAGCCTCTTTGCCAAAACCCACACGCTTGCCAATCAGATAAGCACCCACCAGCCCGGCGATCGCGGCGTTGATATGCACCACCGTCCCGCCCGCAAAATCCAGCGCGCCATGGGAGGCCAACAGACCACCGCCCCAGACCATATGCGCAATCGGAATGTAGGACAGCGTCAGCCATACCACCACAAAAATCAGTACCGCAGAGAAGCGAATGCGTTCAGCCAGCGCCCCAACGATAAGTCCAACGGTGATGCAAGCAAATGAGCCCTGGAACGCAACGTGAATGTACTGGTAGAAACTTCCCGTTACCGCCGTCAGAGCAATGTTTTTCAGCATCACCCAGTTGAAGTTGCCGAAGAAACTATTCCCCTCGCCAAAGGCCAGCGAGTAGCCATACACCACCCATAAAATGCAGACCAGTGCAAACGTCACCGTCACCTGCGTCAGCATCGACAGAACGTTCTTGCCACGAATCAAACCGCCGTAAAACAGCGCGATGCCCGGAATGGTCATAAACAACACCAGCGCGGTACATATCATCATAAAGGCGTTATCAGCTTTGTCCGCGACGGCTGGCGCTGCCATCGCCAGTCCCGGCAGCAGTGCCAGTGAAGCGATACCCGTTTTCATCGTTGCTATCTTCATTTTTTGGTTTCCTATCACTGTGTGCCAGAAGTTACAGTGCGGCTTCGTCGGCTTCGCCGGTACGAATACGAATCACACGTTGCAGCTCGGCGACAAAAATTTTGCCGTCGCCAATTTTTCCGGTGTAGGCCGACTTGCTGATGACGTCGATCACCTCATCAAGCTGATCGTCGGCAATCGCCACATCAATCTTCACCTTCGGTAAAAAATTGACGCTGTATTCGGCTCCCCGATACAACTCGGCATGGCCTTTCTGTCGACCAAAGCCCTTTACTTCGGTGACGGTCAGCCCCTGAATACCAATAGAAGACAGTGCTTCACGGACGTCTTCCAGTTTGAACGGTTTGATTACCACGGTAACCAGCTTCATAGATCCCCTCCAGTCAGAATTCAGTAGTGGCTGCAGATACACAGGATGAATATTGCAAGGGGTGTGCCAGGAATGAAAAACGCGGGATGATTCAGGCTCGCAGGGCGCGGCCGGGGTAGAAAAAGAAAAAACGCACTATAACGGTGCATAGTGCGTTACATTTTTGCACCAGATTGTTGATGCTTCTTGAACCAATTTATCCGTAGGCCTGAAACGCACTGCGCCATCAGGCAATAATGGAATCCTCATGCGCACTGGCCGCCAGCTCTTCACCGGCCAGTTGCAGCTGATACATTTGCCAGTAGCGGCCTTGCGCCGTCAGCAATTGCTGATGTGTGCCGCGCTCAACGGCCTGCCCCCGGTGCAGCACCAGAATGGTGTCTGCTTCCACGATCGTGGAGAGTCGATGGGCAATCACCACCAGCGTAGTGTGTTCGCGCACAGCAGCCAGCGCCTGCTGAATGGCCTGCTCCGTGCCGGAGTCAATACTGGCGGTGGCTTCATCCAGAATCAATACCTGCGGCGTTTCGACCAGGACCCGCGCCAATGCCAGCAACTGTTTCTGCCCCACGGACAAATTATTGCCCTGTTCGCCCAATCGGGTGTGAATACCGTCACTCAGACCGCGTGCCAGCTCAGCCAGCTGTACGGTCTCCAGCGCCTGCCACACTCGATCTTCAGAAATATCGCGGCCCAGCGTGACGTTTGCCAGGAAGGTGTCCGCCATCACAACCGGATCCTGCTGCACCATCGCGACGCCCTGACGTAAGACGCCGTGACTCAACGAGGAGAGGGGGCGCCCGTCCAGACGGATCTCCCCTTGCGTCAGCGGATAGTAGCCCATCATCAGGCTGGCGAGCGTACTCTTGCCACTACCGGTATGCCCAACCAACGCCACAAAACTACGTGAAGGCACGGACAGGCTAATATTTTTCAGCACCAGATTGTCATCGCGATAAGCAAATGACACGTTATCAACCTCAATGTTGCCACTCTTCAGCGGCTGATCATCATCGCCATAATGCTGACGCGGTCTGTCCATCAGTTCGAAGACGCGCTCACCGGCGACAACCGCTTGCTGCAGCATAGATTGTTGGGTCGTCAGCTCAATCAGCGGCTCGTTCAGACGCCCGAGATAGCTGATAAACGCATACAGCACGCCAACCTCGATGGACGTGCCAGAGGTCACGCTGAACAACATCAGTAAACCACAGAGGATCAGGGCGGAAAACAGGCTCAGCAACGGACGCAGTAAAAAACCGTCCAGCCGCAAGGTCTGCATGCGTGCCATGTAGTGCGAACGGCTGGCCTCGCCCATGCGCTCCCCAAAGCGCGCCTGCTGACGAAACTGTTGAATCACGCTCATACCGTTAATGACTTCATTGAAGCCATCGTTGATATCGGCCAGATAGGCACGAACGCGGCGCACAATCGGCGTGCTGTAGCGCTGATAAATCACCATCACCACCATCACCGCCGGGAATATAGCCATCGCCACCAGCGCCATACGCCATTCGAGGCTAAACATCGCCACCAGCATGGCACCAATCAGAGCCGCACTGCGCAGTACCGTCGCCACGACCGTCACGTACAGGTCGCGGATCACTTCGGTATCGTTGGTTACACGAGAGATAAGCTGTCCGACGGGCTGGATGTCAAATTCACTCAACGGTTGGCGCAGCGCAGCATCCATTACATCCGTGCGTAGCTGTTGCACCACACCGACGGCAGCCTGGTTAAACAACAGTGACTGCGCATAGTGCAGTCCCGCCGCCAGCAGTTGCAGACCGACATAAGCCGCAACCAGACCAGCCACCATCGCCAACGGCAAATTGTTTTTCGCCACCATGTTATCAATAAAGTAGCTTATCAGCAGCGGACCGCTGACTTCTGCCGCCGCCGCCACCCACAGCATCACCACCGCAATGCCCAGTGGTTTTCGCCACGGTGAACCATAGCGCAGCAGCCGTTTCAGCGTCGGCCATAATTGCCCAAAACTACGCATTCGCCGCCCCCTCATTTAACGCCGGGGCATCAGACAGCGCCGCTTCCAGCTGCTGATAGCGATACATATCGCGGTACCAACCGGGTTGCTGGACCAGCGTGTCATGGTCGCCACGCTGGGCAATATGTCCGTGCTGCATCACGATAATCTCGCTGGCTTCTGTCAGCGCCGACAAGCGGTGGGCGCTGATAATAACCGTTCTTCCCTCGCCCCACTGGCGCAGGTTATGCAGGATCTGATGTTCGGTACGGCCGTCTACCGCCGACAGCGCATCGTCAAGAATCAGAATTTCCGCATTAAGCAGCAGCGCGCGCGCAATAGAAATTCGCTGTTTTTGCCCGCCCGAGAGCATCACGCCCCGCTCGCCCACTTCGGTGTCATATCCCTGCGGCAAACGTAAAATATCCTCATGCACGCTGGCGAGGCGCGCCACATGTTCGATTTCGGCCTGCGTCGCCTGCGGGCGTCCAAGTGCAATGTTATTGCCGACGGTGTCCGAAAACAGGAACGGCGTCTGGCTAACAACTGCCAGCCGACTGCGCCAGCTATCAAGCTGTAAGCGCGTCAGCGGAATATCATGAAAGCGCACGTCGCCCTGGGTAATATCAAAGTGGCGCTGGATCAGCGACAGAATGGTACTTTTTCCCGCACCGGTCGGCCCACAAATACCCAGCATCTGCCCAGGCTTAAGCTGGAAATTAACGTTTTCCAACGTCGGGCGCGCCATCAGCGGGTAGCTGAACTCACGAATCGCAACCGCCAGTTCCCCGCGCCCTTCCGGCACGGGTTCCGTGCCATCATTAACCACGGGAGCTTCCGCCAACATGGCGCGAATACGGCTGTAGGCGGCGCTACCGCGCTCGACGATATTAAACATCCACGCCAACGCCAGCATCGGCCAAATCATCAGACCGAGATACATCATAAAGCTGGTCAGCTGACCGAGCGTCAGCGAACCGTGAACCACCATCCAGCTTCCACCACCAATCGCCAGCAGGTTCGCCATACCAATAGCGATATAAATGGTGGGATCGAAGCGGGCGTCGATGCGCGCGACGCGCATATTTTTCTTACCGGTATCCTGCGCATCTGCGGCAAATAAGGCTGACTGCCGGTCCTCCAGACCAAAGGCTTTAATCATGCGAATGCTGGTCAGGCTCTCCTGAGTACGATCGTTGAGGCTGGAGAATGCCGCCTGCGCTTGCTTAAAGCGGTTATGAAGCCGATCGCCGTAACGCTTAATCATCAGCGCCATCACCGGCATCGGTAGCAAGGCAAATAGCGTCAACTCCCAGCTTATTTGCGTAGACATGACGATAAGCACCGCACAGCCCATCACCAGCGAGTCGACCAACGTCAGCACACCTTCTCCGGCGGCGAACACCACCCGGTCAACATCGTTGGTGGCGCGCGCCATCAGATCGCCCGTGCGATGGCGCAGATAAAATTCAGGATGTTGACGGCTCAACTGACGGTAATAATCTTCGCGCAGCTCAACTGCCAGCTGGTAGGATGCCCCAAACAGCAGCACGCGCCAGACGTAGCGCAGCAAATAGACCACCACCGCAATCAGCGCAATTGTGCCAACCCACATTAGCAGGCGTTCGGTCGTGAAGCGTTGAGCCGTCACGCCATCAACAATAATTCCGACCACTTTAGGCGGAATAAGTTGAAGGATAGCGATGATGATAAGCAGGGCCACTGCCCCGAGGTAGCGACGCCACTCCCGGCGAAAGTACCAGCTTAATTGAGCAAATAATCGCACGCGTTATGTCCTGACATGATTTCCGACAATGAGCGCCGGGAGAATTATTCAATAGGTAGAGCAGTTGTGTATTTAATCTGTTCCATCGCAAAGCTTGAGGTAACGTCCGACAACCCCGGCACGCTGTTCACCAGCCGTTTGTAGAAGTCATCATAGCGTTTCATGTCGGCGACCTGAACTCGCATCAGGTAGTCATACTCCCCGGCCATGCGCCAGAATCCCAGTACCTCTGGCATCCCGGTCACTTCAGTCACAAAGCGACAGTACCATTCACTGCTGTGATGCTGCGTTTTGATCAGCACAAAGGCCGTTAACCCAAGTCCCAGCTTTTCGGGATCCAGCAGCGCAACTTTGCCAAGCAGAACGCCGTCATCCTCAAGTCGCTTGAGTCGTTTCCAGCAGGGGGTGGTTGTCAGATTAACGGCATCTGCGAGTGCCTGCAAAGAAAGGGTACAATCCTGTTGCAGCAAGCTGAGCAGCTTGCGGTCAATTTTGTCTAACATATCCACTCCACAGAGAAGAATTTTCTCCCTACATTCTATTTTAAAGGCTAAATGGCAACAATTTTTTCCGTGCTTTTCGTTACTCTAGGCACAAAATGACAAATGGATATTAATGATGAATAGCTCCTGGGTTAAAAACGCCATCAATGAAATCAATGCGGATTATCAACGCTCCGCAGATACTCATCTTATCCGCCTGTCACTTCCGGCGTTCCCGGGGATTCAGCTGTACCTGAAAGATGAAAGTACACATCCGACCGGTAGCCTGAAACATCGACTGGCGCGTTCACTGTTCCTGTACGGACTGTGCAATGGTTGGATCAAAGAAGGCACCACCATTATTGAGTCGTCTTCCGGCTCCACGGCGGTTTCTGAAGCCTATTTCGCCCGCCTGCTGGGGCTACCGTTTATCGCCGTCATGCCGTCCTGCACGGCAAAACGCAAAGTTGAGCAGATTGAGTTTTACGGCGGTCGCTGCCATTTCGTGGAAAGCGCCTGCGAAATTTATGCCGCGTCTGAACAGCTGGCCCGTGAACTCAACGGCCATTATATGGATCAGTTCACCTACGCTGAGCGCGCTACCGACTGGCGCGGCAATAACAATATTGCCGACAGTATCTTCCGCCAGATGTCATGCGAGCCACATCCCGTTCCCCGCCACATTGTGATGAGCGCCGGAACCGGCGGCACGTCAGCAACCATTGGGCGCTACATTCGCTGCCAGGGTTACGACACCAGGCTGATGGTGGTCGATCCGGAAAACTCTGTTTTTCTGCCATACTGGCAGGCGCGTGACGCCACATTACGCAGCCCGGTGGGCAGTAAAATCGAAGGTATCGGTCGCCCGCGCGTCGAGCCCTCTTTCATTCCGGACGTGGTTGATGAAATGCTGCGCGTGCCGGATGCCGCCAGCGTCGCTACCGCGCACTGGCTGGAAACGCAGTTGGGCCGCAAAGTCGGAGCTTCAACCGGGACCAATATGTGGGGTACGCTGCAACTTGCCGCCCGCATGCGTGAGGCTGGAGAAACAGGTTCACTGGTAACGTTGCTGTGCGACAGCGGCGAACGTTATCTTGAGACCTACTACAACCCAGAGTGGGTTAATACGCATATTGGCGATTTGACACCATGGAAAGCGGAAATCGCCCAACTGCTGAATACCCAGTAAGCCGGCAAAAAAAAGCCAGACCTAATGGTCTGGCTTGCTGGAAGGGATCTCTCATTCGGGGGAATAAGGTAGATGCGGATTATCCAGCCAATGTGTTAAAAAGTGCGATACCGCCTGATTGCGACAATGTCCAATCACCGGTAAATCAGGAAGCTCAGCAATTAATTGCGGCATGGCGTTGCCCATAATCAAACCTCGCCCCACGCTGCCCAGCATCTCGCGATCGTTCATCGCGTCACCAAATGCCATGCACTCGGCCATAGAAAAACCTAAATGGTCGCTCAGTACCGCCAGCGCGGAGCCTTTGTTACAGCCCAGCGGCAGCACTTCAAGACAGTCTACGGCGGAAAAACAGAGATTTGCCTGCTCACCCAGCGCCTCATTCAATTGAATGCGCAGGCGTATCAGGTCGTCATGATCGCCGCAGAAGCAGATCTTCGTCACCTGATGCGCGGGGATACGTTTCACATCCACGATCTGATAACGGAATCCGCTGTACACATGCGCCTTGAGGATCGACGGGATCTCCTGCCCGGTGAACCATCCATTGTCATTGAAGACATGCATGCTGGCCTGGGTATCCCACTTCTGATGCAGGACGATATCTGCTGCCTCGGGTGCCAGATCCTGACGATGCAGTACATCCCCTTCCAGCGAATGAATACGCGTCCCGTTACCCGTTATCAAAAATGCGTCCAGCGAGAGGGTCCCTAAGATATGACGCATCTCCAGCACATGGCGGCCAGTGGCAAACGTCAGGGTGATGTCGCGTTCACGCAGGCGCGCCAGCGTCGAGAGTGTTTCGTCACCTAAATGGTGATTCGGCATCAGCAGGGTGCCATCCATATCAAATGCAGCCAGACGAGCCATTTCTTTCTCCACACTGTGACGCGGTTAACTTGTGGTTCAGTATCACCTGAGATATACGGAAGTAATAGTGAATAGATAAAACGAATTGTTCCGGGTTTATGTTGCCCGAAGGATGAAGTGCAAATGCGACTTTTGAATCGATTGAATCAGTACCAACGCCTCTGGCAGCCCTCAAACGGAGAGCCGCAGTCGGTCACCGTCGGCGAACTGGCTGAACGCTGTTTTTGCAGCGAGCGCCATGTCCGTACGCTGCTACGCCAGGCACAGGAGGCGGGCTGGCTGGCATGGGAAGCACGCTCAGGACGCGGAAAACGGGGACAATTGCGCTTTTTGGTCACGCCCGACTCGCTGCGTAATACGATGATGGAGCAGGCGTTGCAAAAGGGAGAACAGCGTAGCGTGCTGGAGCTGGCGCAGCTGGCTCCCGGAGAATTAAGAACGCTGCTGCAGCCGTTTATGGGCGGCCAGTGGCATAACGATACGCCAACCCTGCGTATTCCCTACTATCGCCCACTTGATCCCCTCCGCCCCGGCTTTCTCCCCGGTCGTGCCGAACAACATCTTGCCGGGCAAGTCTTCTCCGGACTGACCCGTTTTGACAGTACGACCCAGCGCCCCTGCGGTGATTTGGCCCACCACTGGGATATCTCCGCCGACGGCCTGCGCTGGGATTTCTATATTCGCTCCACGCTGCACTGGCATAACGGTGACGCGCTTAGCACCTCGCAGCTACATCAACGCCTGCAACAGCTGCTGGAGCTGCCCGCGCTCAATAAATTATTAATCAGCGTGAAGCGTATTGAGGTGACTCACCCTCAATGCCTGACGTTTATTTTACATCGCCCCGACTTCTGGCTGGCACACCGTCTGGCCAGCTACAGCAGTCATCTGGCGCACCCGGAACAGCCGCTCGTCGGCACCGGTCCGTTTAGGCTGACGCTGTTTACACCGGAACTGGTCCGTATCGAGAGCCATGACCACTATCACCTCAGCCACCCGTTGCTGAAAGCCATTGAATTTTGGATAACACCGCAGCTTTTCGACCAGGATCTGGGTACCAGCTGCCGCCATCCGGTGCAAATTGCCATTGGCAAGCCTGAGGAACTGCCGATGCTTAGCCAGGTCAGTAGCGGGATCAGCCTCGGATTTTGTTATTTAACCCTCAGGAAAAGCGCACGACTGAACGTGCTTCAGGCGCGTCGGCTGGTCAATATCATCCACCGCTCTTCCCTGTTGCAGACGCTTGAGGTGGAAGAGAATCTGATTACCCCAAGCAATGCGCTGCTGCCAGGGTGGACCATTCCGCAATGGGATCAGTTGGATGAAGTGGCCCTGCCGGAAAAACTGACGCTGGTATATCACCTGCCAGTAGAGTTGCACGCCATGGCCGAACAGCTTCGCCAGGTACTGGCAACGCTGGGCTGCGAGTTAACGCTGATTTTTCACAATGCCAAGAACTGGGACGGTGACCATCCTCTGGCCCAGGCCGACCTGATGATGGGCGACCGTCTGATTGGCGAAGCACCAGAATATACACTTGAACAGTGGCTACGCTGCGATCAGCTCTGGCCGCATGTTCTGGATGCCCCGGCATTCTCTCATCTACAGGCCACGCTGGATGCGCTGCAAACCCAGGCTAATGAGGATCATCGTCACGCGGCGTTACAGCAGGTTTTCACTAACCTGATGAATGACGCCACGCTAACGCCGCTGTTTAATTACCATTACCGCATTAGCGCCCCACCGGGCGTCAACGGCGTGCGGCTCAACCCCAGAGGCTGGTTTGAATTCACCGAGGCCTGGCTGCCGCCGCCTTCATCGTGAAGAAGCTGGTCGACGCCGCGCCCAGGCGCTACCATAGGGTTTTCGTTATTTGTCAGGAAAAACCATGAAACGTGCCGTTGTCGTATTTAGTGGAGGTCAGGACTCCACCACCTGTCTGGCGCAGGCGCTGCATCAATATGATGAAGTGCACTGTGTGACCTTTGATTATGGTCAGCGCCATCGCGCTGAGATTGATGTCGCACGTGACCTGGCCTTAAAACTCGGCGCACGCGCACACAAAGTTCTCGACGTCACGCTGCTTAGCGAACTGGCGGTCAGTAGCTTGACCCGCGATAACATTCCGGTACCGGATTACGAACCGGAAGCCAACGGCATTCCCAACACCTTTGTGCCCGGACGTAATATTTTGTTCTTAACGCTGACAGCGATTTATGCATATCAGGTGCAAGCGGAAGCGGTCATTACTGGCGTTTGCGAGACCGATTTCTCCGGCTATCCTGATTGTCGCGATGAGTTTGTCAAAGCGCTGAATCATGCCGTAAGTCTGGGCATGGCAAAAGATATCCGCTTTGAAACCCCGTTGATGTGGCTTGATAAAGCCGAAACCTGGGCACTGGCCGACTACTGGGGCAAGCTGGATCTGGTGCGTGAAGAGACGCTGACTTGCTATAACGGCGTTAAGGGCGACGGTTGCGGCCAGTGTGCCGCCTGTAACCTGCGTGCCAACGGCCTGAACCATTATCTGGCGGATAAACCGGCAGTGATGGCGGCCATGAAGCAGAAAACCGGGTTAAAGTAATTTATCGCGATGATAATGCCGGATGGCGAAGCTAATGCGTCTTATCCGGCCTACAAATCGGTATCATTTGCAGGCCTGATGTTTACAGGCCCGGCAATCTTCCCTTACTTCACCATCTGCTCCAGCTTTTCGCGCAACTCCCCTTCCAGCGGCAGCGCTTTCTGCGTTTTTAAATCGATACAGACGAAGGTAATCAACGCATCGGCCACTACCTGCCCTTCCGGCTCTAACGTGATGGTCTGGTTTAACACACCGCTTTTGCCATTTAACTGTTGTACCTGACTGGTGACCGTCAGCAGATCACTCAGCACGGCGGGGCGCCGGTAGTTGATATTAATGTTAACCACCACAAAAGCGATGTTGTGCGCGGTCATCCACTGGAAGCTATCACTGTTTTCCAGACCGTCCCAGCGGGCTTCTTCCAGAAACTCAAGGTAGCGGGCATTGTTAACATGTTGATAGACATCGAGATGAAAACCACGAACTTTGATTTGTGTTTGCATAGCGCAGGAACCCTAATTTGTTTTTATAGGAATAGACTTGAGGATAAGGAGGCCATAACTGGTATGACCTCTACAGTCTGGCAAATTTTCAGCGCTCTGCAAGTTATTAAAGTGTTAAAACAGCCAGGTTACGCTCCACCAGTGAACTGCCCATTCCCGGCACCTGTTTTAAGTCATCAACCGTTTTAAACGGCCCGTACTCCTCCCGATAGCTGACAATCGCCTGCGCTTTCTTTAGCCCGACACCATTCATGACCCGCGCTAAATCCTCCGCCGACGCGGTATTGATGCTTACCCTGGTGCCTTCATCATCGCTGGCTTTCGTCGGTACCGTCGCTTTGCTATGCGCCGCACCCGCCCCCTCTGCTTTGGTCTGGACCGCCTGGCTTTTAGCGACCGGTTCCGCGGCCAGGGTACTTTGGCTCACGCCAGCACAGGTTAATGAAAGGGTGATAAGCAGTGCTTTGATTCCATGTTTCATACTGTTTTCTCCTTGTTTGTTAACAGTGGAATCACGATAGCGAGGTGGAGAACGGCAGACAAATGGCAAAATTCAGAAATGGAAAAGGCCGCGAAAGCGGCCTTTGGTGTATACAACTTTTTGCAATTTTTTGCGAAGCGTCTCGATTATTGCTGCTGCTCCAGCGCGTCACCGACTTTAATTTTTGCCGCTTTACGCAGGTTACTCATCAGCGCTTCGAAGACAATCTGCGCGTTGTTCTGAGTAATCCCCTGAACCATTGCTTTCTTCTGCTCTTCTGGCATTGAACCCGCTTTCACCGCGTCGAGCGCCAGCAGAACAACGTTGCCCTGCATATCGTTCGCTACGCCGTAGCTCGGCTTGTCATTCGCCGGCAGCGCCAGACCAAACGCCGCCTGGCTCAGCGGATCCTGACCTGTACGGCTCAGGGTTTTCGCTTCACCAAAACTCAGACCTGCCGCTTTCATTGCTTCATCGCCTTTACCGGCTTTCAGCGCAGCCAGCAGTTTGTCGGCATCCAGCTTCGCTTGCTGCTCTGCTTTGTTATGCTTAACAAGCGCGGTTACCTGATCTTTCACTTCAGCCAGCGGCTTAACAGCTTCCGCTTTGTGCTCAGCAATACGCAGCACAAACGCGCGATCGCCATCCACGGTGATGATGTCAGAGTTGCTGCCCGGAGTGCCATTCTCACCAACCAGGCCACCATTGAAAATGATGTCTGAAACCGGTTTGAAATTCAGCTCTTCAGGCAGGCTGTCACGGCTAAACCAGCCTGTTTCAACGGCTTTCATACCCGCTGCCTGCTCAGCCCCCGCGAGGGATTCGTTATCGTTGCTTGCCGCATCGCTGACTTTCTGCTGCAGCGCATAGTAGGCATCCAGCGCTTTTTCCTGCTTCACTTTCGCCGCAATCTCGTCACGTGCTTCGCTCAGCGGTTTAACCTGCGCTGGCTGGACATCATCAAGACGAGCAACCAGGAAACCCACAGAAGACTTGATCACGCCTGACAGTTGGCCTTTTTCTTTCAGACCCGCATTCTTCAGCTCTTCTGGCGTGGTGGATTCTTCCAGCCATCCCATATCACCGCCGTTACGGGCAGAGATAATGTCGGCGGATTTTTCCTTCGCCAGGGCGGCAAAATCACCACCTTTGTTCAGCGCATCCAGTACCGCTTTGGCTTCATCTTCCGTTTTGGTCTGGATGATGCTGTAGCGATTACGCTGCGGTTGAGTGAACTGATCCTGATGCTGGTCATAATAAGACTGAATATCCGCATCGCTGGCTGTTTCCTGCATAGCTGCAGCATCCAGCTTGATGTAGCTCACACGGAACTGCTCCGGCATCATAAAGTGGTTTTTATTCTGCTCGTAGTAGCTGGCAACTTCCTGCTCGGAAACCGACTGTTTCGCTGCAAGTGCGTTGACGTCAATAGTCGCTTCACGCACGATACGCTGCTGTGCAACCAGCGCCGCCAGTTCGTCCGTTTCACCCTTCAGCATGAACTCTGTCCCGGCTACGCCGTTGATCAACTGCTGGGTGGTGAGCTGGTTACGCAGCGCCTGAGCATACTGGTCTGCGGTCATCCCCATCTGATTTACAATTGCGTTATAGCGGTTGTTATCAAATTTACCGTCAACCTGGAAAGCAGGCGTTGAGAGGATAGCCTGTTTAACCTGCTCATCGCTGATGCTGAGCTTCAGTTCGCGAGAGTATTGGTCCAGCAGCGCTTCGTCTACCAGACGATTCAGCACCTGCTGACGCAGCGTTTTCATGTAGCCTTCATTCGCCGCCAGCTCAGAGAACTGATCGCCCAGCTGCTGCTGCATGCGATTACGTTCACTGTTAAACGCATTCTCAAACTGCCCGCGGCTAATTTCCTGGCCATTCACTTTTGCGGCGTAGTTGTTGCTTCCGCCAATCAGGTAACCACTCACGCCGGTCAAAATGAACGACACGATAATGATACCGAAAATAATCTTGAGCACGAGACTGTTAGCAGCCGTGCGTAAGCTGTCCATCATGGTGTAACCACACTCCGCTGTAGGTGACTGTATACCTCACGCAGCATAGCGTTTTCTGAACGCTGCGTGGAAAGGTCTATTGTGACAAGAAACTGGGGCGATTGTCAGCCCACAACACATAGAAAGTCCCGGAATCACAAATAAAAAAGGCACATCTGTTGATGCGCCCTTGTACTTAGTCACATCCCCAAAGGGGGAATCACTTAGTTTACCGCGTCTTTCAGTGCTTTACCTGCACGGAAACCCGGTACTTTAGCCGCGGCGATAGTGATCTCTTTACCAGTTTGCGGGTTGCGACCAGTACGGGCAGCACGCTCTTTAACGGCAAAAGTACCAAAACCTACCAGCGCTACGTCATCACCTTCTTTCAGGGATTCGGTAACAGAAGCAATAATTGCATCTAACGCACGTCCAGCCGCAGCTTTAGAGATATCAGCCCCTGCAGCAATTTTGTCGATCAGTTGAGATTTATTCACTCTTCTCTTCCTCTTTATAATTTATATCGCACCTGAATCCTTCAAAGTGCGAACGCGCAGCAGTTATATCAGGCCTGCCATGCCCTTACAACACCCGTTAATGATGGCAAGCCTAATCCGTCATCTAAATTAGCTATACAAAAAAAGGCTGGCAAGCCCGAAATGGCCTGCCAGCCCTGTTTTTATTGACGCTCTTTGCGCGAGGTCACTATTTTGCCGTCACAACCTGCATACCTGAAGGTTCGTTTTGCAGTGCCAGAGTCAGAACTTCCTCAATGCGCTTCACCGGATGGATGTCCAGATCGGCGAGAACGTTGTCCGGAATCTCTTCCAGGTCACGTTTGTTTTCATCAGGAATTAAGACCGTTTTGATACCACCACGGTGTGCTGCCAGCAGTTTTTCTTTCAAACCACCGATCGGCAAAACCTGACCACGCAGGGTGATCTCGCCGGTCATGGCAACATCCGCACGAACCGGGTTACCGGTCAGGCACGATACCAGTGCGGTACACATAGCAATACCTGCACTTGGACCATCTTTCGGCGTTGCCCCTTCAGGGACGTGAACGTGAATATCACGTTTTTCGTAGAAGTCCGGGTTAATACCCAGTTTCTCCGCACGTGCGCGTACCACGGTCAGCGCTGCCTGAATGGATTCCTGCATCACTTCGCCCAGAGAACCGGTGTAGGTCAGCTTGCCTTTACCCGGCACACAGGCGGTTTCGATGGTCAGCAGATCGCCACCCACTTCAGTCCACGCCAGACCAGTGACCTGACCTACGCGGTTTTCGTTGTCCGCACGGCCGTAGTCAAAGCGCTGCACACCCAGATAGTCGTGCAGGTTATCGCCATTGATCTCGATATGTTTCAGTGACTTATCAAGCAATAGTTGTTTCACCGCTTTGCGGCACAGTTTGGAGATTTCACGCTCCAGACTACGCACGCCCGCTTCACGGGTGTAGTAACGAATAATGCCCACAATGGCGCTATCGTCGACCGTCAGTTCATCTTTTTTCAGCGCGTTACGCTCAATCTGCTTCGGCAGCAGGTGGCGTTTAGCAATATTCAGCTTCTCGTCTTCGGTATAACCGGACAGACGGATCACTTCCATACGATCCAGCAGCGGTGCCGGAATGTTCATGGAGTTAGAGGTCGCAACAAACATCACGTCGCTGAGATCGTAGTCCACTTCCAGGTAGTGATCGCTGAACGCCACGTTCTGTTCGGGATCCAGCACTTCAAGCAGTGCGGACGCCGGATCGCCACGCATGTCGGAAGACATTTTGTCGATCTCATCGAGCAGGAACAGCGGGTTTTTAACGCCCACCTTGGCCATTTTCTGGATCAGTTTGCCCGGCATTGAACCGATATAGGTCCGGCGGTGACCGCGGATTTCCGCTTCGTCACGCACGCCACCCAGCGCCATACGGATGTATTTACGCCCGGTCGCTTTAGCAATGGACTGCCCCAGAGAGGTTTTACCCACCCCCGGCGGCCCTACCAGGCACAGGATCGGCCCCTTGATTTTGTTGACTCGGCTTTGAACCGCAAGATACTCAAGGATGCGGTCTTTCACGCGCTCCAGACCATAATGATCGGTATCGAGGATCTCCTGCGCCTGACGCAGGTCTTTTTTGACCTTGCTACGCGCGTTCCACGGTACCTGCACCATCCAGTCGATGTAGCCGCGAACCACGGTCGCTTCTGCCGACATCGGAGACATCATTTTCAGCTTCTGCAGTTCTGCTTCCGCTTTCTCTTTTGCCTCTTTCGGCATTTTCGCCGCGTCGATTTTACGTTTCAGCGCTTCGTTTTCATCCGGCGCGTCGTCCATCTCGCCGAGTTCTTTCTGAATGGCTTTCATTTGCTCGTTCAGATAGTACTCACGCTGGGACTTCTCCATCTGCTTTTTCACGCGATTGCGAATACGCTTCTCAACCTGCAGCAGATCGATTTCAGATTCCATCATTGCCATCAGATATTCCAGACGTTCGTTAACGTCTGACATCTCCAGCACGGACTGCTTATCCGCCAGTTTTAGTGGCATGTGCGCAGCGATGGTGTCCGCCAGGCGTGCAGGATCGTCAATGCTATTAAGCGACGTCAGCACTTCTGGTGGGATTTTCTTGTTCAGCTTGATATAGCCTTCGAACTGGCTGATTGCGGTACGCACCAGCACTTCCTGTTCGCGCTCATCAATGGCCGGCGAATCAAGGTACTCCGCTTTCGCAGAGAAATGCTCGCCGTTATCAGACAGCGCAGAAATACGCGCGCGCTGTAACCCCTCGACCAGCACCTTTACGGTGCCGTCAGGCAGTTTCAGCATCTGCAAAATAGAGGCCACGGTCCCGACGGTGAAAAGATCGTTTACACCCGGCTCATCCGTTGATGCTTCTTTCTGTGCGACCAGCATGATTTTTTTATCATGGTCCATGGCCGCTTCCAGACAACGGATAGATTTTTCCCGCCCTACAAATAAGGGTATGACCATGTGCGGATAAACCACCACATCGCGCAACGGCAATACGGGGATTTCAATGCGTTCAGAACGCTCAGGATTCATAGAGCTCTCTCTTAGTTTAGTGTCCGCCAGGTAATCAGGTGGCATTGCTGTGCTTCTTATTACCACCTTTAACATGTATGTCAGTATATGGGGATGTTTCCCACACATTCAACGCCATGTTTACGGAAAAATAAAAGGGGAGATAAAATCCCCCCTTTTTGATTAACCGATTGTATAAAATGGTTAATTATTCGCCAGATGCCTGCTGCGCTTCCGGCTTACCGTAAATCAGTAATGGCTTGCTCTGACCACCGATAACGGACTCGTCGATAACCACTTTTTCGACGTCTTCCATAGAAGGCAGATCGTACATGGTGTCGAGCAGTGCAGCTTCAACGATAGAACGCAGACCACGAGCACCGGTTTTACGCGCCATCGCTTTCTTGGCGATAGCATCCAGCGCTTCGTCACGGAATTCCAGATCCACACCTTCAAGATTGAACAACGCCTGATACTGCTTGGTCAGGGCGTTTTTCGGCTCTTTCAGGATTTGGATCAGCGCATCCTCGCTCAGCTCGGTCAACGTTGCCACCACCGGCAGACGTCCGATGAACTCAGGGATCAGACCAAATTTGATCAGATCTTCCGGCTCAACCTGCGACAGCAGTTCACCTTCGCTGGCTTTATCAGACTGGGCTTTTACCGTCGCGCCAAAACCAATGCCGGAGCCGGTTTCAACACGGTTAGCAATCACCTTATCCAGACCGGCAAATGCACCGCCACAGATAAACAGGATCTTAGAAGTATCAACCTGCAAGAACTCCTGCTGCGGATGTTTACGTCCGCCCTGCGGAGGCACAGCAGCAACCGTACCTTCGATCAGTTTCAACAGCGCTTGCTGTACGCCTTCGCCGGAAACATCACGCGTGATGGATGGGTTGTCTGATTTACGCGAGATCTTGTCGATCTCATCAATATAGACAATGCCGCGCTGCGCTTTCTGTACGTCGTAATCGCACTTCTGCAACAATTTCTGAATGATATTTTCAACGTCCTCACCCACATAACCTGCTTCGGTCAGGGTGGTGGCGTCGGCCATAGTGAACGGAACGTCCAGCAGGCGCGCCAGCGTTTCAGCCAACAGCGTTTTACCGGAACCCGTCGGGCCGATCAGCAGGATGTTACTTTTGCCCAACTCGACGCCATTGCTGGTGTCGCCGTTGCGCAGACGTTTGTAATGGTTGTATACCGCGACCGCCAGCACTTTCTTCGCCTGCTCCTGACCGATAACGTAATCGTCCAGGTGGTTGCGAATTTCATGCGGCGTCGGCAGCGCACTGCGTTCACGATGCGGTGCGACTTCCTTAATCTCTTCGCGAATGATGTCATTACATAAATCAACACATTCGTCGCAGATATACACGGATGGTCCGGCAATCAGCTTGCGCACTTCATGCTGGCTTTTGCCGCAAAAAGAGCAGTACAACAATTTGCCCGAGCCATCTTTGCGTTTATCTGTCATGAGTCAAAACCTCTTCTTTGTTCTTTGTGCCGCACACGACGACGCAAATGCCATTCTCAGGCGCAAGCCGCTTGTCAGCGTTGTGCCGCCCTTCATTAGTATATACACAAAATCATTCGAGCTACATCGAGGCGGCAACTAAGCGACTCCCCAGGCGCTTACATAAGTAAGTAACTGGGGGGAGCGCTGGCAGCCAACAAAGAGGTAGCGTGAAGGATGAAGTGTATAGCGACACACTTGCGTCCTGGGCATCAATTACGATGGGTCAAAATCGAGTCGACCAGACCGTACTCTACTGCTTCAGAAGCAGAGAGGAAGCGATCGCGCTCGGTGTCACGTTCAATCTGCTCAAGCGATTGACCCGTATGATGCGCCATAAGTTCATTCATGCGCCCTTTCACTTTAAGGATTTCACGGGCATGAATTTCAATATCCGTTGCCTGGCCCTGGTAACCGCCCAGAGGCTGGTGGATCATGACGCGAGAGTTAGGCAGGCAGAAGCGTTTATCTTTTGCCCCTGCAGTCAACAGGAACGCGCCCATTGAGCACGCCTGGCCCATACAAATGGTGCTAACGTCCGGCTTAATAAACTGCATGGTGTCATAGATAGACATCCCTGCGGTAATTACCCCACCCGGGGAGTTGATGTACAGGTAGATATCTTTTTCTGGGTTTTCCGCTTCCAGGAACAGCATCTGCGCCACGATCAGGTTAGCCATATGGTCTTCGACCTGGCCGGTCAGAAAAATGACGCGTTCCTTAAGTAGACGAGAATAGATATCAAAAGAGCGCTCGCCACGTGAGGTCTGTTCAATGACCATCGGCACCAGCGCCATATGGGGTGCAAAGTTATCTCGTTCGCCGCTGTATGACATTTCCGTCTCCTGGATAAAATTTGAAAAAACCTGCTGTGCTGATTGTAACCTTATGGACGGATTATCAGCTAGTCCCTCAGTAATGGGTACGACATCGCCATAATTCAAGCATAACAATCTTTTGTTGTAACGCTAACACTGAAACGCTGTTTTCGCACCCTTCCCATGCAAAATGCGTGACAAAAAAAAACCCGCCACCGGAAGGTGACGGGCTTATGTGCGAATTTCGTGCTAAAAACGCGACGAATTACGCCTGCTGGTTCATCAGTTCGTTGAAGGTAGTGGCTTTTTCAGTCACTTTTGCCTTCGCCAGAACCGCTTCAACAGCCTGCTCTTCCAGAGCGACGTTACGCATGTTTTCCATCAGCTCTTTGTTCTTGCTGTAGAATTCAACCACTTCTTTCGGATCTTCGTAAGCAGAAGCCATCTCTTCGATCAGGCCTTTTACGCGTTCTTCGTCAGCTTTCAGCTCGTTGGTACGAATAACTTCGCCCAGCAGCAGGCCAACAACAACGCGACGCTTAGCCTGTTCTTCGAACAGTTCACGCGGCAGTTCCAGAGCTTGTTTCTCGTTGCCACCGAAACGCTGTGCAGCCTGACGACGCAGAACGTCGATTTCGTTGTCAATCATGGCAACAGGAACGTCGATGTCATTCGCTTTTACCAGACCTTCGATCGCCTGAGACTTAACGCGGTTACGCACGGCGCCTTTCAGCTCGCGTTCCATGTTTTTACGTACTTCAGCACGCAGACCGGCAACAGAACCATCTTCCACGCCGAAACGCTTGATGAATTCTTCAGTCAGTTCCGGCAGTTCACGTTCTTCAACTTTCTTCAGGTTGATAACGAATTTAGCCGCTTTACCTTTCAGGTTTTCAGCGTGGTAGTCTTCCGGGAAGGTCACTTCGATAGTGAACTCTTCGCCAGCTTTGTGACCTTTAACGCCTTCTTCGAAGCCTGGGATCATACGACCCTGACCCATTGCCAGTACGAAGTCAGACGCTTTGCCGCCTTCGAACTCTTCGCCGTCTACAGAACCGGTGAAGTCGATGGTGACACGGTCTTCTGCATCAGCAGCGCCGTCTTTGTCTTTCCAGGTCGCCTGCTGCTTACGCAGGGTGTCCAGCATGACGTCAACGTCAGCGTCGGTGACTTCAACAACCGGTTTTTCAACTTCGATTGCGTCCAGACCCTTCAGCTCAACTTCCGGGTAAACTTCAAACTCTACCGCGTAAGTAAAATCTTCACCCAGTTTGTATTCGCCCGGAACGTAGTTCGGAGAGCCAGCCGGATTAATTTTTTCTTTGATGATTGCATCAACGAAGTGACGGCTCATCAGGTCGCCCAGAACGTCCTGGCGAACAGAAGCGCCATAACGCTGAGCAACAACATTCATCGGTACTTTTCCCTTGCGAAAGCCGTCAATACGCACTTTCTTCGCTACGTTGACCAGCTCGCTTTTCACAGCGTTTTCGATGCTGTCAGCAGCGATAGTAATCGTTACACGGCGGCCAAGGCCTTGAGTGGTTTCAACTGAAACTTGCATCTTGTTACCTCAAAAAATCACAGTGCTCGGTCAACTCTTCTCCGCAAGCACAGGTTGTTGGCTTCGCGGAACCGGGATGTTCTCAAAATCAATCACATTCCCTGTCGTCAGAATCATCCCGAAGACATTCCGAAAAATAAGACGCGCATTATAGCGGCATCACTTTTATGAGTCGAGAACGGTTATCGCGCGTTGCTGCGGCTTTTTTCACAATTCCCGGCTAATTTTTGTCTGAATACTGTACGACTGACTCAGAATTCAGACAAAACAAAACGGCCCGTAGGCCGTTTTCACATAATCTGTAGCAACATACTGGAAAAGCGCCGGTTGTTGCAAATCCGTTTTTCTACGCGATGCTTCCCGCTCCACGACAGGGAGGCGATGCAAAAATCGTGTCCTGCAACGCTTCCCACTCCTTGGTGGTGTAGGTATGCAGGGCTAACGCATGTACGGTTGTGGAGAGTTCCGCCGTTAACGTACTGTAAATCATCCGATGACGATTAAGAAAACGTTCACCTGTAAAGCGATCGCTGACCAGCACAACCTTAAAGTGGCTTTCAGAACCTGCCGGAACATTGTGACGATAGCTTTCATCCACAACTTCGAGGAACACGGGTTGGAACGCTGCCCTTAATTTTTCTTCTATTTGCTCACGAATCATCATGAAATTTTTCCTCCGACAACGCTGAGATGTCACCCATCCCTTTAAATACTAGCCGCTTTTACCGTTTCCATTACACCTTAGCAACAAAAAATTAGCGTTTATCTGATTTTCTCAGCCAAACGAATGAAGTTCACTGATTCAACTGTCCGGTTTATTGCAAAAAGTCCATTTATGGTCTCATCAAAGTAGATAAACGGACAACGCAATGAATTTACATGCGTTACCCACTTCCCCTCGTCTCTGGCAATGTTATGATGGCGGGAATTTTCTCTAACCATAAAATGTAGATCCACTGAGAACCCCTGGCATGTTTAAAAAAATCCTCTTTCCGTTAGTCGCGCTGTTTATGTTAGCTGGATGCGCAACGCCACCGACCACCATTGACGTTTCGCCAAAAATTACCCTGCCGCAGCAGGACCCTAGCCTGATGGGTGTGACCCTCAGCATTAATGGGGCCGATCAGCGTCAGGATCAGGCTCTGGCCAAAGTCACCCGCGACAATCAACTGGTAACGCTGACTGCATCCCGCGATCTGCGTTTCCTGCTGCAAGAAGTGCTGGAAAAACAGATGACCGCACGCGGTTATATGATTGGTCCAAACGGTGCTGTTAACCTGCAAATCATCGTGAGCCAGCTGTACGCCGACGTGTCTCAGGGTAGCGTGCGTTACAACATCGCCACCAAGGCAGACATCGCCATTATTGCTACCGCAGCCAACGGCAACAAGATGACCAAAAACTACCGCGCAAGCTATTCTGTTGAAGGCGCGCTGCAGGCCTCTAACAAAAATATTGCTGACGCCGTTAACAGCGTCCTGACCGATACCATCGCTGATATGTCTCAGGACACCAGCGTTCACGATTTCATCAAGCAGAACGCACGTTAATTTCTGCCCTTATGGCCCGGCGCACGTCGGGCCTAAAGACGCCATGTCCAGTCACTACTTACGTATTTTTCAGCAACCTAAGTCAGCAATTCTGCTGATGCTGGGTTTTGCTTCCGGTTTACCGCTCGCGCTGACCTCCGGTACGCTTCAGGCGTGGATGACGGTCGAGAACATCGATCTTAAAACTATCGGCTTCTTTTCTCTGGTCGGTCAGGCCTACGTCTTTAAGTTCCTCTGGTCCCCTGTGATGGACCGCTACACACCGCCGTTTTTGGGTCGACGTCGAGGCTGGCTGCTGACCACACAGATTTTGCTGCTGATTTCTATTGCTGCAATGGGTTTTCTGGAGCCCGGCACGCAGTTGCGATGGATGGCAGCATTGGCGGTAGTAATCGCCTTTTGCTCAGCGTCGCAGGATATCGTCTTTGATGCCTGGAAAACGGATGTTTTACCCGCCGAAGAACGCGGCACCGGCGCTGCCATCAGCGTGCTCGGCTACCGCTTAGGGATGCTGGTTTCCGGTGGCCTGGCGCTGTGGATGGCCGATCGCTGGCTTGGCTGGCAGGGCATGTACTGGCTGATGGCGGCCCTGCTGATACCGTGTATTATCGCCACCCTGTTAGCCCCCGAACCCACAGATGCGATTCCGGTCCCTAAAACGCTGGAACAAGCAGTTGCCGCGCCGCTGCGCGATTTCTTTGGCCGTAACAACGCCTGGTTAATCCTGCTGCTGATTGTGCTGTATAAGCTTGGCGATGCCTTCGCCATGAGCCTGACCACCACCTTTTTAATCCGCGGCGTCGGATTTGACGCCGGTGAAGTTGGGGTGGTCAATAAAACGCTGGGGCTGCTGGCGACAATTGTTGGCGCACTGTACGGCGGGATCCTGATGCAACGCCTGTCGCTGTTTCGCGCATTGCTGATTTTTGGCATTTTGCAGGGCGCATCGAACGCGGGTTACTGGTTGCTCTCCATTACCGACAAACATATGTTTAGCATGGGTGCGGCAGTATTCTTCGAAAACCTGTGCGGTGGGATGGGGACAGCAGCATTTGTTGCTCTGCTGATGACGCTGTGCAATAAATCCTTCTCCGCAACGCAGTTTGCCCTGCTCTCCGCGCTTTCCGCTGTGGGGCGCGTTTATGTCGGCCCGGTCGCGGGCTGGTTTGTCGAAGCACACGGTTGGCCCACGTTTTATCTGTTCTCCGTCTTTGCCGCGATCCCAGGCCTTATTCTGTTGCTGGTCTGTCGCCAGACGCTGGAACATAGCTGGAAAAACGAAAGTTTTATCCCGCGCACGGAGTTTCGTAGCGCGTACAACCTGGCATTGATGACGCTGGTGGCGGGCTGTTGTTTGCTGGTGGTCTGGCTGTTACTGCTGACAATGAACGCCCTGGATTACACTAACTTCTCCTTCCTGCCGGAACTGCTTGAAGTTGCGGTCGTGGTCGCAGTCTGCGGTGTGGTATTCGGTGGATTGCTGGATTATCTGGCGCTGCGCAAAACGCGTCTGGCGTGATGTTGCACATTTATGCTCTAAATAATTCGAGTTACGGGACAAAAGGCGTGAGCGTTCTGAACAGCGCTTGCGCTGGCCCCGTAGGGGAGAGGCCGAAAGGCCGAATCACGCGGCGACGCAGCAAATCCCCAGGAGCTTACATAAGTAAGTGACTGGGGTGAGCGAGGACAAATTCGTCGGGAACGAATTTGAACGCTGTTCACAGCGCCCGTAAGGGTGAGGCCCAGGATGGGCCGAGTTATTGCCAACACACCCGTAGCTTGAAGTATGACGAGCATATTTGGCCGTTGTAATAACTCTGCGTAATTATAACGGCTAAATAAACAACACTTAATAAAAATATTATTTGTTGTTTTGTGCGCCATAGATTTTGGAAATTATTGACGCCTTTTATAAATTCTATTTTCCTTACTCGATTCAGCCAACGCCATTCTATTTTTTGTTCTCTAATTGTCCTTTTAATGATAATCAATTGTTAATTAATTGTTTTATTTTAGCATTGGTTATACCAATTGCCCTTCGCACTGCCCCCGCATGCCCGCTTTCGTTATAACGTGATGTTGCAACAGGTTCTTAAAGTCAACGCGGTATATATTGCAACATATGTGACATGCACGGCAGAACCCGGTAACACAGATCCAATGATGTTTACAGTAATGTAACCTTCCCGTAAAATGCCCTCACACTTTAAACGCCACCCGGTCCCGTGGAATTGAGGTCGTTAAATGAGACTCAGGAAATACAATAAAAGTTTGGGATGGTTGTCATTAATTGCAGGCACTGCATTACTCAGTGGCTGTAATTCTGCGCTGCTTGACCCTAAAGGACAGATTGGTCTGGAACAACGTTCATTGATACTGACGGCATTTGGCCTGATGTTGATCGTCGTTATTCCTGCCATCTTGATGGCTGTTGGTTTTGCCTGGAAGTACCGTGCAAGCAATAAAGATGCGAAGTACAGCCCGAACTGGTCACACTCCAATAAAGTGGAAGCTGTGGTCTGGACGGTGCCTATCTTAATCATCATTTTCCTTGCCGTACTGACCTGGAAAACCACGCACGCGCTTGAGCCAAGCAAACCGCTGGCGCATGACGAGAAGCCCATTACCATCGAAGTGGTTTCCATGGACTGGAAATGGTTCTTCATCTATCCGGAACAGGGTATCGCTACCGTGAATGAAATCGCCTTCCCGGCGAACACTCCGGTTGAATTCAAAGTGACATCCAACTCCGTGATGAACTCCTTCTTTATCCCGCGTCTGGGTAGCCAGATTTATGCCATGGCCGGTATGCAGACTCGACTGCATCTGATCGCCAACGAAGCCGGTACTTATGATGGTATCTCCGCAAGCTACAGCGGACCAGGCTTCTCCGGTATGAAGTTCAAGGCTATCGCAACAAAGGACCGCGCCGAATTCGACCAATGGGTTGCTAAAGTTAAACAGTCCACGAACACCATGAGTGACATGGCAGCGTTCGAGAAAGTGGCTGTACCAAGCGAATACAACCAGGTGGAATATTTCTCCAACGTGAAACCGGATTTGTTTAAAGACGTTATTAACAAATTTATGGCTCACGGTAAGAGCATGGACATGGCCAAACCAGAAGGTGAGCACAGCGCACACGAAGGAATGGAAGGCATGGACATGAGCCACGCGGAATCCGCTCACTAAGGGGCCGAGGAAGAATACGATGTTCGGAAAATTGACACTGGATGCAGTCCCGTTCCATGAACCAATCGTCATGGTTACGATCGCTGCCATTATCATCGGTGGGGCGGCCTTACTGGGCCTCATTACTTACTTCGGTAAGTGGACCTACCTGTGGAAAGAGTGGCTGACTTCGGTTGACCACAAACGTCTTGGCATCATGTATGTCATCGTCGCCATCGTCATGTTGATTCGTGGCTTTGCTGACGCCATCATGATGCGTAGTCAGCAGGCGCTGGCGTCTGCAGGTGAAGCGGGCTTCCTGCCACCTCACCACTACGACCAGATCTTCACGGCTCACGGCGTGATCATGATCTTCTTCGTCGCCATGCCATTTGTTATCGGTCTGATGAACCTGGTGGTTCCGCTGCAGATCGGCGCACGTGACGTTGCCTTCCCCTTCCTGAACAACCTGAGCTTCTGGTTCACCGTTGTCGGCGTTATCCTGGTTAACCTGTCTCTGGGCGTAGGTGAATTCGCACAGACCGGCTGGCTGGCCTATCCGCCGCTCTCGGGAATAGAGTACAGTCCAAGCGTCGGGGTTGATTATTGGATATGGGCGGTGCAGTTGTCCGGTATAGGTACAACCTTAACCGGTATCAACTTCTTTGTGACCATCATCAAGATGCGTGCACCGGGTATGACGATGTTCAAGATGCCGGTATTTACCTGGGCATCTCTGTGCGCCAACATCCTGATTATCGCCTCCTTCCCAATCTTGACGGTCACCGTCGCGTTGCTAACCCTGGATCGCTATCTGGGCACCCATTTCTTTACCAACGATATGGGCGGCAACATGATGATGTACATCAACCTGATTTGGGCCTGGGGCCATCCGGAAGTGTACATTCTGATTCTGCCGGTCTTCGGGGTATTCTCCGAAATCGCAGCGACCTTCTCGCGTAAACGCCTGTTTGGCTACACCTCGCTGGTGTGGGCAACCGTGTGTATCACCGTTCTGTCGTTCGTTGTTTGGCTGCACCACTTCTTCACCATGGGTGCAGGCGCTAACGTTAACGCCTTCTTCGGTATTACCACCATGATTATCGCCATCCCTACCGGGGTGAAGATCTTCAACTGGCTGTTCACCATGTATCAGGGCCGTATCGTATTCCACTCAGCGATGCTGTGGACGATTGGCTTCATCGTGACCTTCTCAGTCGGCGGTATGACCGGCGTACTGCTGGCGGTTCCGGGTGCGGACTTCGTACTGCACAACAGCCTGTTCCTGATTGCGCACTTCCACAACGTTATCATCGGCGGCGTGGTATTTGGTTGCTTCGCCGGTATGACCTACTGGTGGCCAAAAGCGTTTGGCTACACGCTGAACGAAACCTGGGGCAAACGCGCATTCTGGTTGTGGATCATCGGCTTCTTCGTGGCATTTATGCCGCTGTATGTGCTGGGCTTTATGGGTATGACCCGTCGTCTCAGCCAGCAGATTGACCCGCAGTTCCATCCGATGCTGGTCGTTGCCGCCTGCGGTGCCGCGCTGATTGCACTGGGTATCCTGTGCCAGCTGATTCAGATCTACGTGTCTATTCGCGACCGCGAGCAGAACCGTGACCTGACCGGTGACCCGTGGGGTGGTCGTACGCTGGAGTGGGCAACCTCTTCCCCGCCTCCGTTCTACAACTTTGCCGTTGTGCCACACGTTCACGAGCGTGATGCCTTCTGGGAAATGAAAGAAAAAGGCGAAGCGTATAAGCAACCTACGCACTATGAAGAGATTCATATGCCGAAGAACAGCGGCGCCGGTATCGTCATTACCGCCTTCGCAACACTGTTTGGTTTCGCCATGATCTGGCATATCTGGTGGCTGGCAATTGCAAGCTTCGCAGGCATGATTATCAGCTGGATCGTGAAAAGCTTTGATGAAGACGTGGATTACTACGTGCCGGTCCCGGAAGTCGAAAAACTGGAAAATCAGCATTTCGATGAGATTACTAAGGCAGGGCTGAAAAATGGCAACTGATACTTTAGCGCACGCGAATGCCCACGCGCACGAACACGGGCACCACGATGCAGGTCAGAACAAAATCTTCGGATTTTGGGTCTACCTGATGAGCGACTGCATTCTGTTCTCTATTCTGTTTGCAACCTATGCCGTTCTGGTGAACGGCACCGCAGGTGGCCCAACAGGTAAGGACATTTTTGAGCTGCCGTTCGTCCTGGTAGAGACCTTCCTGCTGTTATTCAGCTCCATTACTTACGGCATGGCGGCGATTGCCATGTACAAGAACAACAAGAGCCAGGTGATTTCCTGGCTGGCGTTGACCTTCTTGTTCGGTGCCGGATTCATCGGGATGGAAATCTATGAATTCCATCACCTGATTGTTAACGATATGGGCCCAGATCGTAGCGGTTTCCTGTCGGCGTTCTTCGCGCTGGTTGGTACGCACGGTCTGCACGTCACTTCCGGTCTTATCTGGATGGCGGTGCTGATGGTGCAAGTTGCCCGTCGCGGCCTGACCAGCACTAACCGTACCCGCATCATGTGCCTGAGCCTGTTCTGGCACTTCCTGGATGTGGTGTGGATCTGCGTGTTCACTGTTGTTTATCTGATGGGGGCGATGTAATGAGTCATTCAAACGTGAGCGGCGGCGCATCCCATGGCAGCGTAAAAACCTACATGACAGGTTTTATCCTGTCTATCATCCTGACGGTCATTCCGTTCTGGATGGTGATGACAGGTTCTGCCTCTCCTGCCGTTATTCTGGGGACTATCCTCATTATGGCAGTGGTACAGATACTGGTTCACCTGGTGTGCTTCCTGCACATGAATAGCAAATCTGATGAAGGTTGGAACATGACGGCCTTTGTCTTTACTGTGCTAATCATCGCCATTCTGGTTGTGGGCTCCATCTGGATTATGTGGAACCTGAACTACAACATGATGATGCACTAAGAGCGGCGATTATGATGTTTAAGCAATACCTGCAAGTAACGAAACCAGGCATCATCTTTGGCAACCTGATCTCGGTGATTGGTGGATTCCTGCTGGCCTCTAAAGGTAGCATTGATTATCCCCTGTTTATCTACACGTTGGTTGGGGTGTCACTGGTTGTGGCGTCGGGTTGTGTATTTAACAACTACATCGACAGGGATATCGACAGGAAGATGGAGAGGACCAAAAACCGTGTGCTGGTTAAAGGTCTGATTTCTCCTGCGGTCTCGCTGGTATACGCCACCTTGCTGGGTATTGCTGGCTTTATGCTGTTGTGGTTTGGCGCGAACCCTCTGGCCTGCTGGCTGGGGGTGATGGGCTTCGTGGTCTATGTTGGCGTGTACAGCCTGTACATGAAACGCCACTCGGTCTACGGTACGCTGATTGGCTCACTCTCCGGCGCTGCGCCGCCGGTGATTGGCTACTGCGCCGTGACGGGGAGCTTTGACAGCGGTGCGCTGATTCTGCTGGCGATTTTCAGCCTGTGGCAGATGCCGCACTCTTACGCCATCGCGATTTTCCGCTTTAAGGATTATCAGGCTGCCAACATTCCGGTACTGCCGGTGGTGAAAGGCATTTCGGTGGCGAAGAACCATATCACGCTGTACATCGTGGCGTTTGCTATCGCCACGCTGATGCTAACCCTCGGCGGCTATGCAGGTTATAAATACCTGATTGTTGCTGCGGCGGTGAGCGTCTGGTGGTTAGGCATGGCGCTGCGCGGATATAAAGTGGAAGATGACAGAGTCTGGGCGCGCAAGCTGTTCGGTTTCTCCATCATTGCCATCACCGCGCTTTCCGTGATGATGTCCGTCGACTTTATGGTGCCAAACTCGCAGAACCTGCTGACTTACGTCTGGTAAGTTAATCGTCACATCTTCTATGCCGGATGGCGGCTAACGCCTTATCCGGCCTACAAAAAGCACATTGCTTGTAGGCCGGATAAACGTAACCCCATCAGGCATCTTCCAGTTTATTATTCGTCCAGATTTCAAACAGCCATTTCCCCGCTTCAGCCGACTCAGCAAACATCCTTACGGTTAACGGTAAACGTGTTGCTTCCACTTCTTCCCGTTTAGCTTTGAACCATCTCGTGAATAGTGGCAGATTGTGCCATGGATAATAAGGTTTCCAGTTCACACATGATAAATCGACTTTGAACTCTTTCTCATATCTATCCAGAGCACTGTGGAGATCATCACCGGGGGCGTCAAACAATTCTGAGTCGAGTTCTAAAGGAACCTCCTTCCAGTTTTCATCCAAAAACCCAGGTATTTCTTCCCTGAAAAGCTTTAACACATCGTCTTGAATACTCATTAGAATGATGTCCACTGAATGCGATCTTTAGGTCGAGCAATTAAATTGTATTTTAGCTGCGTCTTTCTTGATACTTGCACAAGTGCATTTACTAGACCAATCCACCCAAGCCAAGGTATATACCGAGCAATCACAGCAGCAAGTTTGTTAGTGCTTTGTATCCTGAAACCCACTGGGGTGGGGACTTTAATACCAAATGGAACCCGCGCATCTCTCAGAAGCATTCTCCCGTATTTGGAAACAACACTTGTTCCTTCAATAGCCCCAGAAGGTTTCTGTCTTGTCTTCAACCAAGGTTGACCAGCCAGAATAGCGGCTCCCGATTCAATACCAATTCCTAACTCATCACAAAACTGTTCCAGAAAGATGAGATCGAACAATTCCCCAGCTGATAGATTGCTGTGACCGTGATACCAATAGGTACCCTTAGCTTCTTCCGTAGTGTCCATTCAATCACCTATTATGCCGTCTGCCGGTCATTCCATGCATCGGTATAGATAATGTTCCCGTCGCAATGCTTCCAGGTGATTTTTTCGTAGCGTAATTCGATGGTTTCAAGATGGTTATTGTTCATGTCCTCTGGACCAGCCATTGTGGGAGAAACGGAGACAATCCGCACGCCTTCGAGCAGCATATTGAAATACTCCACCTCCTGACCCGCATCATTAATCTTGTACCAACGAATCTCAGCAGACTTAAGATTTTGGCCTGTTGCAACCGCTTTGTATAAATACGGACTAGAGTAGTCGAACTCTTTGACAATCATCATTGGCGAATGCTGGCGTGTGCCTGTTGGCTTACCCGTTGCATTATCGGTAGGGATAGAGAGATTATGATGAAACCCCTTAAATTCAATACTGTTTTCTCGTCCCTTCACGTCGCACCCGCCTTTGATCAGCGCGCCGCCATCGTCATACATCCACATATTGCCCGGAATCGCCATTTTCCCTGTTCCTTATTCCGTAAAAAAAGACCACAAAAAATGTACACTTGAAATTATTGCATGTAAATTAGTTGCCATCGTAACAACAGTTTTTACACCTGTTCACGGCTCCACATATTGTAGTGGTTTACCCCATCCTCTCCCCGCTTTACACTAGGCGCGAAATTAAAACAGAGGTGGGAATGAACGATTATAAAATGACGCCCGGTGAGTTGCGCGCCACCTGGGGTTTAGGGACCGTATTCTCGTTGCGCATGCTTGGCATGTTTATGGTCCTGCCGGTTCTGACCACCTATGGTATGGCGCTGCAGGGCGCCAGCGAAGCGCTGATCGGGCTTGCCATCGGCATTTATGGTCTGGCACAAGCGGTCTTCCAGATCCCCTTCGGCTTGCTTTCCGACCGCATCGGTCGTAAACCGCTTATCGTCGGTGGGCTGGCGATATTCGTTTTCGGTAGCGTGATTGCCGCGCTCTCAGACTCTATCTGGGGAATTATACTCGGACGTGCACTGCAGGGTTCCGGGGCGATTGCCGCCGCAGTGATGGCGCTGCTGTCTGACTTAACCCGCGAACAGAACCGCACAAAAGCGATGGCGTTTATTGGCGTCAGCTTTGGTATCACCTTCGCCATTGCCATGGTGCTTGGGCCGATCGTTACCCACGCGCTGGGATTACACGCGCTGTTCTGGATGATCGCCGCACTGGCAACCACCGGTATCTTACTGACCATTTGGGTGGTTCCCAATAGCACCACCCACGTGCTGAACCGCGAATCGGGCATGGTCAAAGGCAGCTTCAGTAAAGTCCTGGCGGAGCCTAAACTGCTGAAGCTCAATTTTGGCATCATGTGCCTGCATATTTTACTGATGTCCACTTTCGTCGCCCTGCCAGGCCAGCTGGCAAAAGCGGGCTTTCCCGCCGCCGAACACTGGAAGATTTATCTGGTGACGATGCTGCTGTCCTTTGTTTCCGTGGTGCCGTTCATCATCTATGCCGAAGTAAAACGCCGGATGAAGCGGGTATTTCTGTCGTGTGTGGTGCTGATCCTGGCTGCTGAGATTGTCCTGTGGAGCGCTAACATTCGTTTCTGGGGGCTGATTGCAGGTGTTCAGCTCTTCTTCCTCGCCTTTAACCTGATGGAAGCACTTCTCCCCTCGCTCATCAGCAAAGAATCACCGGCGGGTTATAAAGGAACGGCGATGGGCGTTTACTCCACCAGCCAGTTCCTCGGTGTCGCCATCGGGGGTTCACTGGGCGGTTGGGTGGTCGAAATGTTTGATGGTCAGGCGGTATTTTTGGCAGGCGCATTACTGGCTGCAATCTGGTTACTGGTGGCCAGCACGATGAAAGAGCCGCCGTATGTCAGCAGCCTGCGCGTGGAAATCCCCCCTGAGATCGCCGCAGATGACACACTAAAACAGCGACTGCAGGCAAAAGAAGGCGTGAGTGAGGTGTTAATTGTGGCAAAAGAGCATTCTGCCTATGTGAAAATCGACAGCAAAGTGACCAATCGATTTGAAATTGAGCAGGCGATAAGCCAGGCGTGAGGATTGCCGGATGGCAACTATCGCCTTATCCGGCCTACAAATAGCGTCTGCGATCGGTAGGCCTGATAAGCGTAGCGCCATCAGGCAGAACGGCTTAGTCGCGGAAGTTCTTGAACTGGAACGGCTGGCCGAGATCGCCGCCACGCACCAACGCCATGACGGATTGCAGATCGTCACGCGCTTTGCCGGTCACACGAATTTCTTCGCCCTGAATCTGCGCCTGCACCTTCAGTTTGCTGTCTTTAATCAGCTTGACGATTTTCTTCTGTACCGCGCTTTCAATGCCCTGCTTCAGCTTCGCTTCCACAAACCAGGTTTTTCCGCTGTGGGTAAAGGTTTCCGGTACGTCCAGTGACGTCCCTTCAATCCCGCGCTTCAGCAGCTTGGCGCGCAAAATATCCAGCAACTGATTAACCTGGAAATCAGACTCGCTCAGCACCTTAATGGTCTTATTGGCTTCGTTCAGCTCAAAAGTGGCTTCAACGCCACGAAAATCGAAGCGTGACTCCACTTCGCGGCTCGCGTTATCGACCGCGTTACGCGCTTCCTGAAGATCAACTTCAGAGACAATATCGAAAGATGGCATCTTTTCCTCTCCCTTCGTTTTTGATGCGAAGCATAATACCTGCAAAGTTACTCAACAGACAGCGCTATACTAGGCTGTATCCCCTAATTGTACGTGCCAATGGTAGCAGCGAACAATAATGGGATGCAGACGATATGGATTAGCACCTGGTGCTGTTGCAGGTGAGGAGGATGAATGAGAATTACCGTACTGGGATGCGGAGCCTTAGGGCAGCTTTGGCTTACCGCGCTATGCAAACATGGACATGAGGTTCAAGGGTGGCTACGCGTGCCACAACCTTATTGCAGCGTGAATTTGATTGACACGGATGGGTCAGTTTTTAATGAATCCCTGACGGCAAACGATCCCGACTTTTTGGCAAAAAGCGATCTGTTACTGGTGACGCTGAAAGCCTGGCAGGTTTCTGATGCGGTAAAAAGCCTGGCAACTATTCTGCCAAAGACCACCCCAATTCTGTTGATTCACAACGGAATGGGCACCATTGATGAGCTGCAAAGCATTACGCAACCACTGTTGATAGGCACCACCACGCAGGCCGCTCGCCGTGATGGCAACGTCATAATCCATGTGGCGAAAGGAACAACGCGCATCGGCCCGGCGCGTGAACAGGATGGCGATTTCAGTTATCTGGCTGAGATCCTGCAAGAGGTGCTGCCTGACGTTGCCTGGCACGACAACATCCGCGCGGAACTGTGGCGCAAGCTGGCAGTCAATTGCGTCATTAACCCACTCACCGCGCTGTGGAACTGCCAAAACGGTGAGTTACGCCAGCATCCTGAAAAAATAGCGCAGATATGCGAGGAAGTGGCGGCGGTTATCGAACGCGAAGGCCACCATACATCCGTGGATGATTTACGCTATTATGTTGAGCAAGTAATTGACAGTACGGCAGAAAATATCTCATCCATGCTGCAGGACATTCGTGCTCTGCGCCATACGGAGATTGACTACATTACCGGTTATTTGTTGAAACGCGCGCGTGCGCACGGCATCGCCGTCCCGGAAAATGCCCACCTGTTTGAAATGGTAAAGCGAAAGGAAAGTGAATATGAGCGCTCAAGCACTGGTATGTCTCGCCCCTGGTAGTGAAGAGACCGAAGCGGTCACCACTATCGATCTGCTGGTTCGAGGCGGGATCCAGGTGACAACCGCCAGCGTAGCCAGCGATGGCGACCTGACGATTGTCTGCTCGCGCGGCGTCAAGTTGCTGGCGGATGCACCGCTGGTTGAAGTCGCCGACGGCGATTACGACATTATCGTGCTGCCCGGCGGTATTAATGGCGCAGAATGTTTTCGCGACAGCCCGCTGCTGATTGAAACCGTTAAACAGTTTCATCGCTCCGGGCGTATTGTGGCAGCCATATGTGCCGCAGCCGCCACCGTGCTGGTTCCGCATGACATTTTCCCCATCGGCAATATGACCGGCTTCCCGGCGCTGAAAGACAAAATCCCCGCTGAACAATGGCAGGACAAACGCGTCGTCTGGGATCCGCGCGTCAACCTGCTGACCAGCCAGGGGCCAGGAACATCAATTGATTTTGGCTTAAAAATCATTGATCTGCTGGTCAGTCGCGAAAAGGCTCATGAAGTGGCGTCACAACTGGTGATGCCCGCAGGCATTTATAACTACTACGAGTAACACTTAGGCCACTCCCTCTAAAAGGAACCGTTATGAAAGGATATCTGAGCGGAGTGGTTTTACTGCTCCTTTCCAGCACCACCGCCGCAACCCAGCTTGAAATTAAGAGCCTTGAGTACCGTTATCCCAATAGCACTGAAATGCAGTATCGCGTGCCATGGTTTTCCTCAACGGATAACCCGCAGGTTGCAAAACGCATTAACAATTATATTTTCGCAAGCTTCATCAATCGGTTACCAGGGAATAACCCGCAGGCGACAGTGAATCAGTTTGCGAAATCAGAGATGAATGCCACCGCCAACCTTGACTACACGGTCGAGTATCGCGACGCCAACGTGCTGACCCTGAATATGTTTGCCGAAGGCTGCGGGGCCTATTGCGAGTCGTATAACGTGCCGATGAGCTTCGATTTAGCCAATGGCGCGGCAATTACCCTTAACGATCTCTTTTCTCGCGCCACGATGGCCGAATTAAACACCCGCATCAGAAAAGATATCCGCAGCCAAATTGATACCTTTGTTGCCGCACAGAAATCACAAAAGTCGGAGCCAATAAAAGAGGAAGACGGTGAAGATTTGGGCTATGACGACTTCTACGCATCATGCGCCACCTACACCGACGGGTTGTACTACATCGACAAATTCTCCCTGCAAAAAGATCATCTGGCTTTCCTGAACGGACGCTGTAGCAACCACGCCAACCGCGCGGGTGATGAACTGGGCGATTTCACAACAAAAATCCCGACCGCAGAACTGCATAATCAGTTCACGCCATACGGCCAGTATCTGACTGGCGCAAAGGGTACAACACCGGTTGAGCCCGCGCCCGGCATCGATGGCAAGGTGATGTACGGCACGCTGGGAAAAAGCATGCGTATCGTGTTGAAGGTGGACTGTAAATACGGTGATTATTTTGAAGGGGCTTACTTCTACCAGAAATTTGGCGCACCGATTGAATTAACCGGTAAGTGCGACACTGCCAACAATCAACATTATGAACTGAAGACCTCTGACGCAGAACAGGCGCAAGAGAAGATGACGCTGGAATTGAAAGACGGTGTCTATCAAGGCGTCTGGGAGTCGAACGGGAAGACGCTTCCCGTGCGTTTTGAATAATATCGTGATATTGCCGGATGGCGGTGTAAACACCTTATCAGGCCTACAAAGACGTACAGTTTGTAGGCCTGATAAGCGCAGCGCCATCAGGCAGAAGTCACTACGGGCGATACACCTTCACGTTTGCAAAACCCTGCTCGCGCAGATACAGCGCCTGCAGGCGGCTCATCACACCGCGTTCACACCACAGCAGCCAGGTTTTATTCTGGTCCAAATCGCCAAAGTGGGTGCTCAGCTTGTAGAACGGCAGCGAAACCACGTCCACGCCTTCCACTTTCAGCGGCTTATCATCCTGTTCATCCACAGAGCGGATGTCCAGAATCACGTCGTTGGGGCCAAAACCGCTCACGGTTTCAACTTCCACCACGGCCTGCTCGGTCTGCTGAGCGATATCGCGGATATCGATATTATTGGCTTCTTCCACCACTTTATCGAGGATGGCAAAATCGAAGTTTTGTTCTTCGGCTTCAATCTTCGCTTTAATGGCTTTTACCGTCGGGCTTTTTGAGATCACACCGCAGTACTCCGGCATGGTTCGAGCAAAGTCTTCGGTACCAATTTCACGCGCCAGATTAATGATGTGTTCTTTATCGTGCGAGATCAGCGGACGCAGGATCAGCGTGTCGGAGACGTTGTCGATCAAACGCAGGTTAGTCAGCGTCTGGCTGGATACCTGCCCAAGCGCTTCACCGGTCACCAGCGCCTGGACGCCGTAGCGCTCGGCCACTTTAGACGCCGCGCGAACCATCATGCGCTTGAGGACCACGCCCATCTGGCCATCGTCAACTTTCTCGAGGATCTCACCCACCACCGGTTCAAAGTTGATGGCGACAAAACGTACGCGATGCGAACTCCCGAAGCGGTTCCACAGGTAATGCGCCACCTGACGAACGCCGATTTCGTGCGCCGCACCACCGAGGTTAAAGAAGCAGTAGTGCACGCGACAGCCGCGACGCATCAACATATAGCTGGAAACGCCAGAGTCAAAACCGCCGGAAATCAGCGACAGCACGTCTTCCTGGGTGCCAATCGGATAGCCGCCAATACCTTCGTAGCGACCTTTCACCAGCAGCAGTCGGTCGTTTTCAATTTCAAGATTGACGGTCACATCAGGTTTGGTCAGCTTCACGCGCGCGGATTCAATATGTTGATTCAGCCCACCGCCAACATAACGTTCCACTTCAATGGAGCTAAACTCATGCTTACCACGGCGCTTCACGCGCACGCAGAAGGTTTTGCCTTCCAGTTGATCGCGGTACTGCACCAGCGCTTTCTCGAAGATATCGTGCATATCGGTAAACGGCACGTCTTCCACTTCGAGAATATGGTGGATACCCGGAATGCGGGTCAGCGCGTCACGAATATCCAGACGCTGGGTTTCATCTTTGGCGCGAACCTCAACATGGTCCCAGTGGCGGACGACAGCAAGGTCTTCATCATAGTGTTTTAAAACGTTACGGATGTTCCCTGTCAGAATTTTTATAAAGCGCAAACGCACAGATTGGCTTTTGATGGTGATTTCTGGGAACAATTTAATGATAAACTTCATGGCGGCAATGGTTCTTTGGCAAGCATCAAAGGCTTGTATTGGGGAATAATACAGCAGCCCATACCTGCGGCTGCATCCAGGCGCGGAAGTATACCACTACGCGAGCTTCCTGTGCACATTGCGCATTATTTGATAATTGCCCGAAGTCCGTTACCATGGCTTGGGCTGAAAATATTGAGAGTCAGACATTCATTATGCCGAAGAAAAATGAAGCGCCCGCCAGCTTTGAAACAGCGCTGAGCGAGCTGGAACAGATTGTTACCCGTCTGGAAAGCGGCGACCTGCCGCTGGAAGAGGCGCTGAACGAATTCGAACGTGGCGTACAGCTGGCGCGTCAGGGACAGGTTAAGTTGCAACAGGCTGAACAGCGCGTGCAAATCCTGCTGTCTGAGACGGAAGATGCCGCCCTCACGCCTTTTACACCGGATAATGAGTAAATGGATTTTACGCAGCAGCTACAGGCTTGCGTTGAGCAGGCCAACCAGGCACTGAGCCGTTTTATCGCGCCATTGCCCTTTCAGAACACTCCCGTGGTCGAGACCATGCAGTATGGCGCATTATTAGGCGGTAAACGTCTGCGCCCGTTCCTGGTATACGCAACCGGTCAGATGTTTGGCGTCAGCCTGAGTACGCTCGACGCTCCCGCCGCGGCGGTTGAGTGCATCCATGCTTATTCGCTGATGCACGATGATTTACCCGCGATGGACGACGACGATCTGCGACGCGGCCTGCCGACCTGCCACGTTAAGTTTGGCGAGGCGAATGCGATTTTAGCGGGTGATGCGCTGCAAACGCTGGCGTTTTCCATTATCAGTGACGCCCCCATGCCGGAGGTCGCCGACCGTGACCGCATCGCCATGATCTCTGAACTGGCTCAGGCCAGCGGTATTGCCGGCATGTGCGGCGGTCAGGCGCTGGATCTGGCGGCTGAAGGCCTCCAAGTTGAGCTGGAGGCGCTGGAGAAAATCCATCGCCATAAAACCGGGGCCTTGATTCGCGCCGCCGTGCGTCTGGGGGCATTAAGTGCCGGAGACCAAGGCCGAAACGTCCTGCCGATACTCGACAAGTACGCCGAAAGCATCGGTCTGGCGTTCCAGGTTCAGGATGACATACTGGATGTGGTAGGCGATACTGCAACATTGGGTAAACGTCAGGGTGCCGACCAGCAGCTTGGCAAAAGTACCTATCCTGCACTTCTGGGTCTTGAGCAAGCCCGGAATAAAGCCCGGGATTTAATCGAGGATGCCCGCCAGTCGCTCAGTCTGCTGGCCGCACAGTCACTCGATACCTCGGCACTGGAAGCGCTAGCGGACTACATAATCCAGCGTGATAAATAAACCAACATATCCGATGAGCTTGCGATGAGTTTTGATATAGCCAAATACCCGACCCTGGCGCTGGTCGACTCCACCCAGGAGTTACGCCTGCTGCCAAAAGAGAGCCTGCCCAAGCTTTGCGACGAACTGCGCCGCTATTTGCTCGACAGCGTGAGCCGTTCCAGCGGGCATTTTGCCTCCGGTCTGGGCACGGTGGAGCTGACCGTCGCGCTGCACTACGTCTACAACACCCCGTTTGACCAGTTAATCTGGGATGTGGGACATCAGGCGTACCCGCACAAAATTCTGACGGGGCGCCGCGATAAAATCGGCACCATCCGCCAAAAAGGTGGCCTGCATCCGTTCCCCTGGCGTGGCGAGAGCGAGTATGACGTTTTAAGCGTCGGACACTCCTCCACCTCCATCAGCGCCGGTATTGGCATTGCGGTTGCCGCCGAGAAAGAAGGCAAAGAACGCCGTACCGTTTGCGTGATTGGCGACGGTGCCATCACTGCCGGCATGGCGTTTGAAGCCATGAACCACGCGGGCGATATTAAGCCCGACATGCTGGTTATCCTGAACGACAACGAAATGTCGATTTCAGAAAACGTCGGCGCGCTAAACAACCACCTGGCACAACTGCTCTCCGGCAAACTGTATTCCTCATTGCGTGAAGGCGGGAAGAAAGTCTTCTCCGGCGTGCCGCCGATAAAAGAGCTGCTTAAACGTACCGAAGAACACATTAAAGGCATGGTGGTGCCGGGTACGCTGTTTGAAGAATTGGGCTTTAACTACATCGGCCCGGTAGACGGTCACGACGTGCTGGGACTGATCACCACGCTGAAGAACATGCGCGACCTTAAAGGCCCGCAGTTCCTGCACATCATGACCAAAAAAGGTCGTGGTTATGAACCTGCAGAAAAAGACCCAATCACGTTCCATGCGGTACCCAAATTCGATCCGTCCAGCGGATGTCTGCCGAAAAGCAGCGGCGGCCTGCCGAGCTACTCCAAAATCTTCGGCGACTGGCTGTGCGAAACGGCGGCCAAAGACAACAAGCTGATGGCGATTACCCCGGCCATGCGCGAAGGCTCCGGTATGGTGGAGTTTTCACGTAAATTCCCGGACCGCTACTTCGACGTGGCGATTGCCGAGCAGCACGCGGTCACCTTTGCTGCCGGACTGGCAATTGGCGGCTATAAGCCGGTGGTCGCGATTTATTCCACCTTCCTGCAACGCGCCTACGATCAGGTGCTGCATGATGTCGCCATTCAGAAACTGCCGGTCCTGTTCGCCGTGGATCGCGCGGGGATCGTGGGCGCAGATGGACAAACCCACCAGGGCGCGTTCGATCTTTCTTTCCTGCGCTGCATCCCGGAGATGGTCATTATGACCCCGAGCGATGAAAACGAATGCCGCCAGATGCTGTTTACCGGTTATCACTACACTAACGGCCCGGCCGTGGTGCGCTACCCGCGCGGTAATGCGGTTGGTGTTGAGCTGACCCCGCTGGAAAAATTACCTATTGGTAAAGGCATCGTGAAGCGTCACGGGACAAAAGTGGCAATCCTTAACTTCGGCACCCTGATGCCAGAAGCCGCTCAGGTTGCGGAATCGCTGAACGCCACGTTGGTCGATATGCGCTTTGTCAAACCACTGGACGAAACGTTGATTCTGGAGATGGCGGCCCGTCACGAGGTGCTGGTTACGCTGGAAGAAAACGCCATTATGGGCGGCGCGGGCAGCGGTGTAAACGAAGTGCTGATGGCGCATCGTAAGCCGGTTCCGGTGCTTAACATTGGTCTGCCTGACTTCTTCATCCCACAGGGGACACAGGACGAAGCGCGCGCCGATCTCGGTCTTGATGCCGCCGGCATTGAGGCCAAAATCAAGGCCTGGCTGGCATAATCCCCTCCCCGCTCCTGCTATGCTTAATGATTAACACGCTAAGCAGGAGCGGAATATGCAATACAACCTCTTAGGAAAAACTGACCTTCGGGTTTCTCGCCTTTGTCTGGGCTGCATGACGTTTGGCGAACCCAATCGCGGCAACCACGCCTGGACGCTGCCGGAAGAAAGCAGTCGCCCAATTATCAAATATGCTCTTGAAGGCGGTATTAACTTTTTTGATACTGCCAATAGTTACTCCGCTGGCAGCAGCGAAGAAATTGTCGGTCGCGCCCTGCGTGACTTCGCCCACCGCGACGAGGTGGTGGTCGCCACAAAAGTATTTCACCTGGTGGATGATTTAGCGGAAGGGTTATCCCGGGCGCAAATCCTGCGTTCTATCGACGACAGCCTGACTCGCCTTGGCATGGACTATGTCGATATCCTGCAAATTCACCGCTGGGATTACAACACGCCTATCGAAGAAACCCTGGAAGCGCTCAACGACGTGGTGAAGTCCGGCAAAGCACGCTATATCGGCGCCTCTTCGATGCACGCCTCCCAGTTTGCGCAGGCGCTGGCCTTGCAGAAACAACACGGCTGGGCGCAATTTGTCAGCATGCAGGATCACTACAACCTTATCTACCGTGAAGAAGAACGCGACATGCTGCCGCTGTGCTACCAGGAAGGCGTGGCGGTGATCCCGTGGAGCCCACTGGCACGGGGACGTCTGACGCGCCCCTGGGGAGAAACGACCGCGCGTGTCGTGTCGGATGAAGTCGGAAAAAATCTGTACCGCGAGAGTGATGAAAACGACGCGAGAATAGCGGAACGGTTAACCGGGGTGAGTGAGGAAATCGGCGCTTCGCGCGCGCAGGTAGCGCTGGCGTGGCTGCTGAGCAAACCGGGCGTCGCTGCGCCCATAATTGGCGCCTCGCGCGAAGAACAGCTGGATGAGTTGCTCAACGCGGTCGATTTAACGCTAAAACCGGAACAGATTGCCGAACTGGAAATGCCGTACAAACAGCATCCGGTGGTGGGATTTAAATAATCTGGTATTGCCCGATGGCGCTGTGCTTATCGGGCCTACAACATAACCCTGGTAAGGGTTAAATAATGCCAAGCGGCCAGTGATGCCCGATAAAATAGAGGATCCCTGCGGAAAGTATCCCCGCCACAATATCGTCGATCATAATCCCCGTACCGCCATGCACGTTACGATCGAACCAGCGGATCGGCCAGGGCTTCCACATATCCAGAATGCGGAAAATCACAAATCCGGCGGCGACCCACTGCCAGTCGAGTGTCGGCAGAGCCATCAGGGTTATCCACATCCCGACAAACTCATCCCAGACGATACTACCGTGATCGTGTACACCCATATCTTTCGCCGTTTGATGGCACAGATAGACACCGATACAAATAGCCAGCATGACGACCAGTGAATACAGCTGCCACGGCAGAAACGTCATCAAATACCAAAATGGGATCGCCGCCAGCGATCCCATGGTACCGGGTATAATTGGACTTAATCCGCTGCCGAATCCGGTGGCCAACAGGTGCCACGGATTACGCATACTCAAACGGCTTTTTGCGACATCTTTTTTAAGGCGCAGCAAAATGGTCATATCCTTTCCAGTCAAACGTGACAGGCTTACCGTCACGCGTAAAGTGCATCCCTTCCACGTCCGCACTCATCTGCCCAATGCAGGTAAATGATACGCCAAGATGGCCCAGCGCGACGTCCAGTGCACCACGGTTTATTTCCGGTACGGTAAAGCATAACTCATAATCTTCACCACCTGAGAGCGCCCAGCGCAGCGCCTGCTCCGGCTCAACGTGCTGAGATAATGCCGTGGAATACGGTAACGCATCGACATTAACGCGCACGCCGCAACCGCTGGCATTAACGATATGTCCGAGATCGGAAATCAGACCGTCGGAAAGATCGATAGCCGCACTGGCCAGGTCGCGCAGGGCCTGCCCCTGTAAAATTCTCGGCGTGGGGCGCAGGTGACGTTTAAGCAGGTACTCCGCGTCCTTGGCATCTGTTACCTGCAATCGGTTTTGCAGAATAGCCAAACCGGCAGCGCTGTCGCCCGGCGTACCGGTAACGTAAATCCAGTCACCTGGCTTCGCACCCGAGCGTTTTAAGGCTCGCCCGACCGGGACGTAGCCATGGATACCCAACGTCATCGACAGTGGCCCACGCGTGGTATCACCGCCAATCAGCTGCATATCATAGTAATTAAGGAGTTCAAACAGGCTGTCACTGAAGGCTTCGAGCCAGGATTCATCAACGTCAGGTAACGTGAGCGCCAGCGTCAGCCATGCCGGGTCAGCTCCCATCGCCGCCAGATCGCTTAAATTAACCGCCAGCGCTTTCCAGGCCAGGTCCGTTGGATCAATATCGGGAAGGAAGTGATTGCCTGCCACCAGCGTGTCGGTGCTGATCGCCAGCGTTTGTTTTTCAGGGATGTTCAGGAGTGCACAATCGTCACCAATGCCGGTTTCGACGTCAAGACGAGAGCTTCTAACACGGTCAAAATAACGGGCAATCAGGGAGAATTCGCCACATGCCATACGTTATGCCTCAGCAGGAAAAAAGAAAAGGCCGGCGACAGCGGAAATAGATTCCACCATCCTGCCGGCCTGGCGATCACTTTTTGTTGGGGCGAATCGCAGGTGCTGCTTTATCCAGTACGCCGTTGACGAACTTGTGGCTATCTTCGGCACCGAAGGTTTTCGCCAGTTCAATCGCTTCGTTGATGGCCACTTTATACGGCACATCACTACGTTTAGACAGTTCAAACAGTGCAATACGCAGTACGGCTTTCTCTACCTGACCCAGCTCTTCCAGCAGACGAGACAGGTAAGGCTTCATCAGGCCATCCAGGTACGCGCTGTTAGTCGCCACCCCGGACAGCAGTTCACGAAAATACAGGACGTCGACATCTTTCACGTCCTGTTCCGCCAGGAACTGGTATTCAACATCAGAGATGTCGTTCTGGGACAACTGCCAGGAGTAGAGCGCCTGGACGGCACACTCACGGGCGCGGCGACGAGCAGCAGGTTTCACGGATTTCCCCTTACAAAAATCAGGCCTTAATGGCTTTCAATACATTAATCATTTCAAGCGCGGTCAGTGCAGCTTCTGCGCCTTTATTACCGGCTTTCGTGCCAGCACGTTCGATGGCTTGTTCAATACTTTCGGTGGTCAGAACACCGAAGGCTACCGGAATACCGCTGTCCTGAGCGACGTGCGCCAGGCCATTGCTTGCACCGCCAGCCACATATTCGAAGTGTGCGGTACCGCCACGGATAACTGTACCCAGCGCAATCACCGCGTCATATTTACCGGTTTTCGCCAGTGCATCAGCTGCCAGCGGCAGCTCATACGCGCCTGGAACCCAAACGACGGTAATGTTTTCATCTTTAACCTGGCCAATACGCTTCAGGGCGTCGATAGCACCTTCCAGCAGGCTGTCATTGATAAAGTTGTTGAAACGCGCAATGGTGATGGCGACGCGAGCGTCCGGAGTAGCAACGTTAGCTTCAATAATGTTCATATTCTTCCTTCGGATTCACTAGACCCCGCAGGGGGGCGGATTTTATCATAATAATCTGTGCGCTGCTTCCCTTTCGAACCGGGAGATCATGCGCTCACTAAATGCAGGCAAACGTCCGGACCTACATGGCGTATCTCGTTGAATTTGAAATGGGGGGCATCGGCCAGTTTCTCAAGGCCTGGCAGCACACATAATCCTCGCGCGTCACTGCCTAACAGTTTAGGCGCAACATAGACGATTAGCTCATCCACCACCCCGGCCTGCAATAATGCGCCTGCAAGCGTTGGGCCAGCCTCAACCCAAATGCTGTTAATTTGCTGCTTGCCCAGTTGCATCATCAACACCACCAGATCCAGATTGCCGTTATGCTCCGGCACATTCAGCGTGCGAACACTCTCCGGCCAGATACGCGAATCGTCGCTGCTGCGCGCAATCCAGGTTTCTCCCGGCTGCTGCACAATACGATGTTCAGGTGTGACCTGGTTTTGACGATCGAGAACAATGCGGATTGGCTGACGCAGGTTTTCCTGCGGATACAGCGCCTGGGTCGATTCATCAAGCTCCGACCAACGGACGGTAAGCTGGGGGTCGTCAGCCAGCACCGTGGCGCTGCTGGTTAAAATAGCATGGCTTTGCGCACGCAGGCGCTGCACGTCGCGACGTGCCTGTGGTGAGGTTATCCACTGGCTTTCGCCGCTGGCCATCGCCGTACGGCCGTCAAGCGATGCGCCGAGCTTAAGCTGAACATACGGAAATCCGGTGCGCATCCGCTTGAGAAAACCTTTATTCAGCTGTTCGACGTCGTTCATCATCATGCCGTGGCTGACATCAATACCGGCCTGCTGCAAGCGGTAAAGTCCACGCCCCGCCACCTGCGGGTTAGGATCTTGCATCGCAGCAACAACACGCGTCACGCCCGCAGCAATCAGCGCATCGCAGCACGGCGGCGTACGCCCGTGATGACTGCACGGTTCGAGCGTGACGTAGGCGGTTGCCCCCTGCGCTTTAACACCGGCCATACGCAGCGCATGGACCTCGGCATGGGGTTCGCCCGCGCGGTGATGGTATCCTTCACCGACGATTTCCCCGTCTTTAACAATGACACAGCCCACGTTGGGATTAGGGTGGGTCGTGAAACGTCCACGCGCGGCCAGCTTCAGCGCTCGCGCCATGTACAACTCATCCTGCATGGCTTAATCCTGTAGGCGAGCAATCTCTTCGCCAAATTCTTTGATATCTTCAAAGCTCCGGTAAACCGAAGCAAAACGGATGTAGGCCACTTTATCGAGCTTTTTCAGTTGCTCCATCACCAGATTACCGATCATTTTACTCGGCACCTCGCGCTCGCCCGTCCCACGCAGCTGTGATTTTATATGGTTTAACGCCATTTCGACGTCATCTGCGCTGACCGGCCGTTTCTCAAGCGCTCTCAGCATGCCGCTGCGCAGCTTCTCTTCATTAAAAGGCTCGCGCACGTCGTTGCTTTTTACAACGCGTGGCATAACCAGTTCTGCCACTTCAAAAGTGGTAAAACGTTCGTTACAGACCAGACACTGCCGACGGCGGCGTACTGAAGAGCCCTCGCCGACAAGACGAGAGTCAATTACCTTTGTGTCTACGGCGAAACAGAATGGGCAATGCATACGGCGTCCTGTACCTCAGTGGTTCATAGAGATCTATTTTACCCTGAACTGGCGCGACAACAAAGGCAGAGCGCTTTTGAGACAAAGGATCGATGCCTTCGTGCTCTGAGCACACTACCATTATGCTATCGCGACAATGTAGGAAGTAATCATAATGACAAGACGTTACCTAAGAATTCTCCTGGTGGGAAGCCTCTTTAGTCTTAATGCCTGCGCACAGCAAGCCGAAGTACGACAGATGCATCAAAGCGTAAGTACCTTGAGCAAAGAGATGATCCAGCTCAATCAGGAAACGGTAAAAATAACGCAACAAAATATGTTGAATGCGAAATCCACCCGCGGCGTCTATTTATTACCGGGTTCGAAAACCCCCGCCCGCCTGAACAGCCAGATTGGTACGCTCCGCATGTCACTGGTCAATATTGCACCGAATGCGGACGGTACGCGCCTGACGCTGCGCATTCAGGGAGAATCCAACACACCGTTACCGGCATTTAGCGCCACCGTAGAGTACGGGCAAATCCAGGGCACCACGGACAACTATCAGGAAGTGAACGTTAAGAATGAATTGATCAACGCTCCGGCAAGCCTTCTTGCCCCCAGTGACGTAGACATTCCGCTACAGCTCAATGGCCTGTCGCTTGACCAACTTGGCTTTGTACGCATCCATGACATCCAGCCTGTGACCCAATAAACTTTTTTGCGGAGCGTTTTGTGCGTTCCGCAACACCCATCCCCGTCATTTTGTTACTCCGCTGACATCACCGATATTTTTAGTAAAACTTGGCAACATTCATGGGAGTCAGTACAATTCGCCGCCTAAAGTACGCAAACGTGAACGCAATCGATTACGTAAATGATAGAACTGTGAAACAAGACATATTTTTGTGAACAATGATTTTTATAATAGGCTCCGAAGAATTACGAAATATTTAGAAACGCAAATTGCGCCTTTTTCACTCCCGAAAGGGATTTCAAACAGTGGCATACATATGAAAAAAACATTACTTGCAGCCGGTGCAGTGCTGGCGCTCTCCTCGTCTTTCACTGCTAATGCAGCAGAAAACAACAAACCGGAATACCTGTCCGACTGGTGGCACCAGAGCGTTAATGTTGTCGGCAGCTACCACACCCGTTTCGGACCGCAGATCCGTAACGATACCTACCTGGAATATGAAGCTTTCGCTAAAAAAGACTGGTTTGACTTCTATGGTTACATGGATGCGCCGGTATTCTTCGGTGGTAACACCGATGCGAAGGGTATCTGGAACCACGGCTCCCCGCTGTTTATGGAAATCGAACCACGTTTCTCCATCGACAAATTGACCGGTGCCGATCTGAGCTTTGGTCCGTTCAAAGAGTGGTATTTCGCGAACAACTATATCTACGATATGGGTCGTAACAAAGATGGTCGCCAGAGCACCTGGTATATGGGTCTGGGTACTGATATCGACACCGGCCTGCCGATGAGCCTGTCCATGAACGTGTACGCCAAGTACCAGTGGCAGAACTACGGTGCCGCGAACGAAAACGAATGGGATGGCTACCGTTTCAAAGTGAAATACTTTGTCCCGATTACCGAACTGTGGGGCGGTAACCTGAGCTATATCGGCTTCACCAACTTTGACTGGGGCTCCGATCTCGGTGACAAAGACTTCACCGATGTAAATGGCAAGAAAGCACGTACCAACGATTCGATCGCCTCCAGCCACATTCTGGCGCTGAACTACGATCATTGGCACTATTCTGTTGTTGCCCGTTACTGGCACAACGGCGGCCAGTGGAAAGATAACGCGGACGTGGTCTTTATGAACGAAAACGTTCGTTCTACCGGTTGGGGTGGTTACTTTGTTGTAGGTTACAACTTCTAAATTGAGGTTGGTTGTCGCCGGATGGCGCTATGCTTATCCGGCCCAGGTATACAAAAGCCAGCTTAATTGCTGGTTTTTTTGTCTAAAGAAAACCCATAGACAATTTGTAGGCTTTCTTCAGGCAAAAAAATCCCGACCTTGCGATCGGGATTCCAGTGTAACGCCCTGCGTCGGTTAAGGCAGAATAGACGGCTGATCCGCCCCTTCTTTCTCAACTTTCTGCTGCAGCATGTGCTCACGCTTCATACCCAGCTTCAGCGCCAGTGCCGATGCCACGTAGATAGACGACGCGGTACCGATGGACACACCGATAAGCATAGTCAGCGAGAAGCCTTCCAGTACCGGACCACCAAAGAGGTACAGCATCAGAATAACCACTAACGTTGTACCGGAGGTAATCAACGTACGGTGCAGCGTTTGGGTCAACGACACGTTAAAGATTTCATAAGGCGTCCCGCGACGGATTTTGCGGAAGTTCTCACGAATACGGTCAGAAACCACGATGCTGTCGTTTAGCGAGTAACCGATAACCGACATCAACGATGCGACGATAGTCAGGTCAATCTCGATATGGAACAACGACAGGATCCCAAGCGTGATGATCACGTCGTGCGCCAGCGAGATAACCACGCCCGCCGCCAGTCGCCACTCAAAGCGGAAACCGACGTACACGAGGATGGAGATCAGCGCCACGATCAGCGCCATCGCACCGTTTTGTGCCAGATCGGCACCGACGCTAGGCCCGACGAATTCGATACGCTTCACCGCTGCATGCTGGTTGGTGGCTTCGTTAATGACGCTCAGCACCTTGCTACCCAGCACTTGCCCACCGTTTTCACCTTCGGTTGGCGGCATACGTACCATAATGTCGTGGCTGCTACCGAAGTTCTGCAGCAGCGGCTCGACGAAGCCCGCTTTCTCCAGCGCATCGCGCATCACGTCCATTTCCGCCGGTTTTTCCAGCGTGATTTCAATTACCGTACCACCGGTGAAATCGAGCCCCCAGTTAAAGCCACGTACGCCCATCACCACGATGGCCGCAATCAGCAGGAAACCAGAGATGCCGAAAGCCCAGTAGTCCCAGCGCATAAAGTCGATGACTTTACGGCCGTGGTTCAATTGTTCAACAGTATATTCCTGTGCCACTTCGCACTCCTCAGATTGACAGCTTTTTGACGCGCTTGCCGCCATACAACAGGTTTACGATGGCACGTGTCCCGACGATCGCGGTAAACATCGACGTCGCCACACCAATACCGGTAGTAATCGCGAACCCTTTAATTGCCCCGGTACCGACTGCATACAGGATCAGAACTTTAATCAGCGTCGTGATGTTCGCATCGAAGATGGAACTGAATGCGCCCGCATAACCTTCGTTGATCGCCTGCTGAATCGAACGTCCGTTACTCAACTCTTCTTTGATACGTTCGTTGATCAGTACGTTCGCATCGACCGCTACGGCAAGGGTTAAGACGATCCCCGCGATACCCGGCATACTTAGCGTAGCGCCCGGCAGCAGCGACATGATACCGACAATCAGTACCAGGTTCGCAATCAGCGCGCTGGTCGCAATCAGACCAAACTTCTTGTAGAAGAAGATCATAAACAGAATAGAAACAGCCAGACCAGCCAGACACGCTTCCAGACCCTGCTTGATGTTCTGCATACCCAGAGTCGGGCCGATGGTGCGTTCTTCAACAATCTGAATCGGCGCAATCAACGCACCGGCACGTAGCAGCAGTGAAAGCTGACGCGCTTCATTCGGGTTGTTGATACCGGTGATACGGAAGCTGTTGCCCAAGCGAGACTGGATGTTGGCGATGTTAATCACCTCTTCCTGTTTCACCAGCACTGAACGGCCATTCGCATCTTTTTTACCGCTGTCTTTATACTCCACGAACAGGGTCGCCATCGGCTTACCGATGTTATCCTTGGTGAAGTTAGACATGATGTTACCACCCGCGCTATCCAGCGAGATGTTAACCTGCGGCTGATTGTATTCGTCCTGGCTGGAAGTGGAGTCGGTGATATGGTCACCGGTCAGGATCACGCGTTTATACAGCACAACCGGCTGTCCTTCACGAGACTGTTTCACTTCCGAGTCACCCGGTACGCGCCCGGATGCCGCCGCAGACTGGTCCACGTTGGTGTTTACCAGACGGAACTCCAGCGTCGCCGTTGCGCCCAGAATCTCTTTCGCACGCGCGGTGTCCTGAATACCCGGCAGTTCGACCACGATGCGGTCGGCGCCCTGGCGTTGAACAACCGGCTCAGCGACACCCAGTTGGTTAACACGATTACGCAGAATATTGATGTTCTGCTGTACCGCGTACTCACGGGCTTCACTCAGACGTGCATCGGTCATCACTGCACGCAGCGCATTGCTGCCCTGGCTGGAAATAACCAGATCCTGATGACGCTTGCTCAGATAAGAGATCGCGTCGTCACGCGCCTTGCCATCACGGAAGGTGATGCTCAGACCGTAGTTATCTTCTTTACGAACGGTAGTATAAGGAATGCCTTTTTCACGCAGATCGCTGCGCAGGCTATCGATATTTTGTTCCTGCAGTTTACCCAGCGCGGTGTCCATATCCACTTCCATCAGGAAGTGAACGCCACCACGCAGATCAAGACCGAGTTTCATCGGTTCCGCGTGAATAGCAGCCAGCCAGCGAGGGGTTGCCGGAGCAAGGTTAAGCGCCACGACGTATTGATCACCCAGCACGCCCAGCAGCACTTCACGTGCGCGCAATTGGGTATCGGTGGAGTCGAAGCGCGCAAGAATAGCGCCCTCTTCCAGAGCCACAGACTTAGGTGTGATTTTTTCTTCTTGTAACGTTTTCTGGACCTGGATCAGCGTTTGCTCACTGGCGGCGGCACCGCGCACGCCAGTGATTTGAACAGCCGGATCCTCACCATACAGGTTGGGAAGTGCGTAAAGCAGGCCGACGATAATCACGACGACCAGCATGATGTACTTCCACAAAGGATAACGGTTTAACACGGCAGTTCCCTTTGGGAAAACGGAATATTACAGCGCCTTCATGGTGCCTTTCGGCAGAACGGCAGCTACGAAGTCACGTTTGATAACCACTTCAGTGGTGTCGTTCAGTGCGATAGAGATGTAGCCAGTTTCCGCTACTTTGGTCACACGACCGACCAGGCCACCGTTCGTCAGGACTTCATCACCTTTGGCAATGGAGCTCATCAGATTTTTATGCTCTTTGGTACGCTTTTGCTGTGGACGCAGGATCATGAAGTAGAAAATCAGACCAAACACCACCAGCATCAGAATCAGAGACATCGGGCTGCCCTGCGCCGGAGCACCTGTTGCCGCTACCGCATCAGAAATAAAAAAGCTCATTCAAATTCCCTCATTATTAAAATTAATCAACGTTCACAGGTGGAACAGGTCGACCCTGACGTTGGTAAAAATCGGTTACGAAGCTCTCTAATTTACCCTCTTCAATAGCCTTGCGTAAACCCGCCATCAAGCGCTGGTAGTAGCGAAGGTTATGAATGGTATTGAGTCGCGCGCCCAATATTTCGTTGCAACGGTCAAGATGATGCAAGTAAGCGCGTGAATAATTGCGACAGGTGTAACAATCGCACTCAGCGTCGAGTGGACTGGTGTCGCTTTTATGTTTCGCGTTACGGATTTTTACCACGCCGTCAGTCACAAACAAATGGCCATTACGGGCATTTCGCGTTGGCATCACACAGTCAAACATATCGATACCACGACGCACGCCTTCAACCAGATCTTCTGGTTTGCCGACGCCCATCAGGTAACGAGGTTTATCTGCCGGAATTTGTGGGCAAACATGTTCCAGAATACGGTGCATGTCTTCTTTCGGTTCACCCACAGCCAAACCGCCGACAGCGTAGCCATCAAAGCCTATATCTACCAGACCTTTAACAGAGATATCACGTAAATCTTCGTAAACGCTGCCCTGAATGATGCCAAAAAGCGCATTTTTGTTGCCGAGGCTATCAAAACGGTCACGGCTACGCTGTGCCCAACGCAATGACATCTCCATCGAGCGTTTAGCATAGTCCCAGTCAGCCGGGTACGGTGTACATTCGTCGAAAATCATCACGATATCGGAACCGAGATCGTATTGAATCTCCATCGATTTCTCAGGATCGAGGAAAATCGGATCGCCGTTGATCGGGTTGCGGAAATGTACACCCTGCTCGGTAATCTTACGGATATCGCCCAGGCTGAATACCTGGAAACCGCCGGAATCGGTGAGGATCGGTCCTTTCCACTGCATGAAGTCATGCAAATCGCCATGCAGCTTCATGATTTCCTGCCCAGGGCGCAGCCACAGGTGGAACGTGTTGCCGAGAATAATTTGTGCGCCGGTCGCTTCAACTTCTTCCGGCGTCATACCTTTCACCGTACCGTAGGTACCGACAGGCATAAAAGCAGGCGTTTCCACTACGCCACGATCAAAAACAAGGCGTCCGCGGCGAGCGCGACCGTCTGTGGTATCCAGTTCAAATTTCATCTTAACTCCTGCGTCAGAAAAACAGTCCGACGTAAAATACTCATGCCGGGAACTTACTCCCCGACACGCTCAGAAATAGCCTGCGGATTGTACGTGATAAACATCGCATCACCGTAACTAAAAAAGCGATATTCCGCTTTAACCGCTTCATGATAGGCGTTCATGGTGTTTTTATAACCTGCAAACGCCGAAACCAACATAATCAATGTCGATTCAGGGAGATGGAAGTTGGTTACCAGCGCATCGATGACGTTGTACTGATAGCCCGGGTAGATAAAGATTTGCGTATCCCCGAAGAACGGTTCAATCAGATCATTTTTCGCCGCCTGAGCCGCGCTTTCCAGCGAACGAACTGAGGTCGTCCCTACCGCGATCACGCGATTACCGCGCGCTTTCGCTGCCAGTACCGCGTCGACCACGTCCTGCGGAACTTCCGCATATTCGGAATGCATGATGTGATCTTCAATGGTGTCTACGCGCACCGGCTGGAACGTCCCCGCCCCAACGTGCAGCGTCACAAACGCCATCTCAATGCCCTTTTCACGCAGTTTTGCCAGTAACGGATCGTCAAAGTGCAGACCCGCTGTCGGTGCCGCCACGGCGCCAGGTTTTTCGCTGTATACGGTCTGGTACAGTTCACGGTCGGCGTCTTCATCCGGGCGGTCGATATACGGCGGCAGCGGCATATGGCCGATGGCGTTGAGGATATCCAGTACGCTGCGTTCGTCGTCAAACGCCACTTCAAACAGCGCATCATGGCGCGCAACCATCGTCGCTTTAATGCTTTCATCATCGCCCAGCAACAGCTCAGCACCCGGCTTCGGCGCTTTGGATGCGCGAATATGAGCCAGAATACGTTTGTCATCGAGCATGCGCTCAACCAGCACTTCAATCTTGCCGCCGCTGGCTTTACGCCCAAACAGGCGGGCCGGGATCACGCGGGTATTGTTAAAGACCAGAAGATCTCCGGGGTTGAGCTTGTCGAGCAAATCGGTGAAAGTACCGTGCGTCAGCGCGCCCGTTGGCCCATCCAGTGACAGCAAGCGGCAGCTACTGCGCTCTGCTTGCGGATAGTGGGCAATCAGGGATTCAGGAAGTTCAAAGGTGAAATCGGTAACGCGCATGACACTGACTCAGACTAAAATAAGAGGCGGGTAGTCTAGTGCCGGGGCGCTTTCCCTGCAACCTTTACCCCGCTTTTGGACAGATAATCGATAATGAATTTTCTTGCACATTTACATCTGGCGCATTTAGCCGACAGTTCACTCTCCGGCAACCTGCTGGCGGATTTTGTTCGCGGAAACCCGGCATCCAGTTTTGCGCCTGAGGTGGTGGACGGCATTTTCATGCATCGTCGAATCGACGTCATGACCGACAACCTGCCGGAAGTCCGTGAAGCTAAAGAGTGGTTTCGCAGCGAAACGCGCCGCGTCGCGCCGATTACGCTCGACGTGATGTGGGATCACTTTTTATCGCGCCACTGGGCAGAAATCTCGCCCGACTTCCCATTAGCAGCCTTTGTCCGCTACGCCCATACTCAGGTTGCCACAATCTTGCCTGAATCGCCGCCGCGCTTTGTCAATCTGAACAATTACATGTGGTCAGAGAAATGGCTGGAGCGCTATCAGGATATGGATTTTATCCAGGATGTGCTCAATGGCATGGCCAGCCGCCGCCCGCGTCTCGATGCCCTGCGCGACTCGTGGTATGACCTGGACAGACATTACGACGCGCTGGAAGAACGCTTCTGGCGTTTTTATCCGCAGATGATGGAACAGGCCCGCCGTAAAGCACTTTGATCGCCCGACAGCACTGGGCCGAATAAGGTGACGCCACCATCCGGCAAAACATTGATAGCCAAAACCTGTCTCATTGATTGTCAGCGCCTCTTTGTCTTATTCCCGAACACTCTCTATACTGGCCCGCGTTGCGTTCCAAAAAACCCTTAACTTTGCAGGAGAATTATATGGTACTGGTAACTCGTCAGGCTCCGGATTTCACAGCAGCTGCGGTACTGGGTAGCGGTGAGATTGTTGATAACTTCAACTTCAAACAGCATACCAACGGTAAAACCACCGTTCTGTTCTTCTGGCCGATGGACTTCACCTTCGTTTGCCCGTCTGAACTGATCGCGTTCGACAAACGTTACGAAGAATTCCAGAAGCGCGGCGTTGAAGTGGTTGGCGTTTCTTTTGACTCTGAATTTGTCCATAACGCATGGCGTAACACCCCTGTCGACAAAGGCGGCATCGGTGCAGTGAAATACGCAATGGTTGCTGACATCAAGCGCGAAATCCAGAAAGCTTACGGCATCGAGCACCCGGAAGCGGGCGTTGCTCTGCGCGGTTCTTTCCTGATCGACGCGAACGGCGTTGTTCGCCACCAGGTGGTTAACGATCTGCCGCTGGGTCGTAACATCGACGAAATGCTGCGTATGGTTGACGCGCTGCAGTTCCACGAAGAGCACGGTGACGTTTGCCCTGCACAGTGGGAAAAAGGTAAAGAAGGTATGAACGCGTCTCCGGACGGCGTGGCAAAATACCTGACCGAAAACGTCTCCAGCCTGTAATTGGCATGAATTGAACAAGGCCCGCAAATGCGGGCCTTTTTTTATCTCAATGACCCGACCACACCGACGCTGAGATTGCAGGCAACGTCAGTACATCACCCATGACCTGGCCTTTGCCCTCTTCATGTCGCCACTGCGCGACATTGAGCAACGGCGACGACGGCAGGACCACTTCACAGGCGTGTCCCCGGTTAATCGCCACCAGTACGCGCTGCTGGTTAAGTACCCGGACAAAAACCACCACGTTATCTTCGGCGTAAATCACCTGGCAGCCGCCGTGGCGTAGCGCCTTGCTACGATGACGTAATTTCGCCAACCGCTGGTACAGCGCCAACAGTTCGCCGTCCTGTTGATCCTTCTGCCACGGGAACGGTTTACGACAGAACGGATCGTTATTTCCATCCAGCCCCACTTCATCACCGTAGTAAATACACGGCACGCCAGGCCACGTAAACAGCCACACCACCGCCAGAGGCAGGCGCGCAACATCTTTGCCCAGTAAAGATTTAAAACGAGCGGTATCGTGGCTGTCGAGCTGGTTGAACATACGCAACTGCTGCTGATGCGATAATCCCGCACGATAGTTATCCATCCACGCCATGCACGTTTGAGCATCAATAGACTGCGGATCGTAAGAGATGTCGGTGTTGGCGAGAAATCCCCAGAGCGGGAAGGTAAAACCACGGTAGTTCATGGCGGCATCTTCGGCATCGGCCTGCAGCCACTGGCGCGCATCGCCAAAGTGTTCACCGACCACATAGGCTTCTGGCTGCGTTTCTTTCGCCGCCTGGGTGATCCCGGCCACATGCTGCAGGTTATTGCGCGCTCCACCGGCTTCTCCCAACATGTGCACAACATCAAGCCGCCAGCCGTCCATGCTCCACGGCGCTTTTAACCAGTGACGGACAATGCTGTCCTCGCCGCGATAAATTTCGTTCACCAGGCTTTCCGAGGCAAAATCCAGCTTCGGCAGGCTGGCGTAACCCAGCCAGTCCAATGCGACGCCGTCGTCAGAGAAATGGTACCAGTCGCGCCAGGGCGAGTCCGGGTTATGGCACGCCCCGTCTGTTCCCTGATGATGCCTGTCGAACCAGGCGTGCGAATCGCCACTGTGATTGAATACGCCGTCCAACACCAGGCGCATTCCCTGTTGCTGCGTGTTATGCCGCAGGCGTAATAGCGCCCTGTCGCCACCAAACCGGGGGTCAACATGGCGATAATCTTCGGTATCGTATTTATGCACGCTTGGTGCGGTAAACACCGGGTTCAGATACAGTGCGGTTACCCCTAAGCTTTTCAGGTACGGCAGCTTCTCGCTGATCCCGTCCAAATCACCACCATAGAACGTCGAGCCTCCGGCCTGTGCGTTCAGCGGTTCATCCCAGTCGCGCAGCACAATATCGTGCCCGGCCGCGTGGTGGTAATAGACGTTATCCTGTTCTGTATCGCGCGACTGACTGCGGGCAAAGCGGTCCGGGAAAATCTGATAGAAAACCTGGTCGGCCACCCATTGCGGACCATTGTCTGGCACATCCACAGCAAACTGTTCCAGCCGCGCGGGCGGAAATCGGCTGAACCCTTGCGGGGTAAACCACAGCTGGCGATCGAGCCACAGCAGCTTAAAGCTATAGCGTCGACGTGGCTGGCCGCAGGAGAGATCGATTGCCGCGCGCCACGCGGTCACGCCAGGCTGCGGCTGGCTGCGTTGCTTATGCATGCCGAGCGAGATCTCTTCGTTATCATTTTCTGCGCGTAACGTGACCCGCTGGGGTGGATTGTCCCCTGACAGCCAGAGCGTAATCGTCAGTTTATCGTTGTTTTGCTTAACAAATGGGGCAACCGGAAGGTGCCAGGCGTTCAACATCACGTATCCCCTTTGATGAAAATGAAGTCACCTTGCCATAGGAAAGTTAAGGATCACTCATCATCTTAACGTTTATTGGGGGAGGAGTTCGGGGGAGGAGAAAATGCCGGGAGGCGCAAGCCTTACCCGGCAAAAAAATTACTGTGCTTCAGCCGGTTGACGCTCACGGCGGCGTTTGAACACCCACCCCACCAGCAGCAGGGCAATCCACGCAAAACCAACGTACAGTGAAATACGGGTATCCGGATGGTAGCCAATAAGCCCGATAATAAAGACCAGGAAAATCAGGCCAATCACCGTCGTAACCACACCGCCCGGTACTTTAAACGTCAGTGCTTTGACCTCTTCCGGCGGCAGACGACGGCGGAAGGCAATCTGCGACAGCAGGATCATGATCCATACCCACACCGTGGCAAACGTCGCCAACGAGGCGATCACCAGGAAGATGTTCTCCGGCATGATGTAGTTGAGATACACCGCAAACAGCAGGGCAATGGTCATCACCATCACCGTCACCCACGGCACGCCGCGACGCGAGGTTTTGGCGAACATTTTCGGTGCACTTCCCTGCTCCGCCATACCGTGCAGCATACGGCCCACGCCAAAGACATCAGAGTTGATCGCCGACAGCGAGGCGGTCAGCACCACAAAGTTAAGGATACCTGCCGCAAAGGTAATGCCCATATGCTGGAACGTCAGAACAAAAGGACTCCCGTCGGTGCCCACCTGATTCCATGGGTAAATAGACATAATGACGAACAGCGTGCCCACGTAAAACACGAGGATTCGCATCGGCACGGAGTTAATTGCACGCGGGATCGACTCCTGCGGGTTCTTCGCTTCACCGGCAGTAATGCCGATGATTTCAATGCCACCATAGGCAAACATCACCATTTGCAGCGACATAATCATGCCCAACCAGCCGTTACTGAAGAACCCACCGTTGCTCCACAGGTTATGGATGCCGGTTGGTTGCCCACCGTTGCCAATCCCCCAAATGATGATGCCAAAACCGGCGACAATCATAATGATGATGGTGGCGACCTTAAAGAATGAGAACCAGAACTCCAGTTCGCCAAACACCTTCACACTCATCAGGTTGATGGCGCAGATAATCAGCACTACGCTCAGAACCCAAATCCAGTGCGGCACCGCCGGGAACCAGACGCCCATATAAATACCGAAGGCGGTCACGTCGGCAATAGCGACAATCAGGATTTCAAAACAGTAGGTCCAGCCGGTAATGTAGCCTGCCAACGGTCCGAGGTTTTCCTGCGCATAGCGCGAAAACGAGCTGGCTGCCGGGTTATGAACGGACATTTCGCCCAGCGCGCGCATGATAATGTACGCCGCCGCGCCGCCGATAATATAGGCCAACAACACGCTCGGCCCTGCCATTTTGATGGCATCGGCTGAGCCATAGAACAGCCCGGTACCAATTGCCGAACCTAATGCCATAAAGCGGATGTGCCGGGTGCTCAGCCCACGCTTTAGCTTGTTATTACTTTCCATCGATTCCTAACCTGTTAACACAATAAAAAAACCACGGGGCCATATTAATAGCCCCGTGGTTAAAACTTATTGTCAGTGATATTAGTGTGCGCTGGAGGTCACTTGTCGACCTGCTGCGCGGTCCCAAATTACGGCCAGGACCACCATCACGACTGTTGGCATCAACCACGCCAGACCTTGCTCTGCCAGCGGTAAACGCTGGGTCCAGACCGGTAACACGTCGCCAATTGCAGAAGCTTTAATGCCATCAAGGATACCAAAAATCAGGCTGATAAACATCGCAGGTGCAATGACGCGGGAAGAATTATGCCACCATGAGCGGGTAAAGCTTAATACAACCAGTGCGATACAGGGCGGATAAATAGCCGTCAGGACCGGAATCGAGATCTGAATCAGGTGGCTCAAGCCGAGGTTTGACACCACCATCGAGAAGCCGCCAAGGATAAACACCAGCGTACGGTAAGACAGTGGAATGTACTGCGCAAAGAACTCAGCACACGCACAAGTCAGGCCAACCGCCGTCACCAGGCAAGCGATGAAAATCAACGCGGCCAGCAGCAGGCTACCTGCACCGCCGAAGGTGTGCTGAACATACGCATGCAGAATTGCCGCGCCGTTAGCAGACTGATCGACCAGAATCGCGCTGTCTGAACCCAGACGGAACAAGGCGAGGTACAGCAGCGTTAAGCCGACACCAGCCATCAAACCTGCCCAGACGGTATAACGTGTCAGTAGACGTGCTTCAGTAACGCCACGCGAACGCGCGGCGTTCACGATAACAATACCAAAGACCATCGCCCCCAGCGTATCCATCGTCAGATAGCCGTTCACGAAGCCGTTGGAAAACGCCGCAGTTTGATAGGCTTCCATGGCATTGCTGATCGGACCGGCAGGCCAGATAATCGCAGCAACAGACAGCACAACCAGCGCCAGAATTTTCAGCGGCGCGAGGAAATTCCCCACGGTATCCAGCAGTTTGCCCGGATAGAGCGACACCAGGATGACAATCGCGAAATAGACCACGCTGTAGATAAACAGCGGCAGCGCGGAGTCACCGGTCAGCGGGGCAATCCCCACTTCAAAGGAGACCGTTGCGGTACGCGGCGTTGCAAATAACGGCCCAACGGCCAGATAACAGACGGTAGCCAGTACTAAACCGGCCACTTTGCCGATCGGAGTGCTGAGGCTGTCTACACCACCGCCGACTTTCGCCAGCGCCACAACGGTGAGCACCGGCAGGCCAACAGCGGTAATCAGAAAGCCAAAAGCCGCAGTCCAGACGTGTTCGCCGGCCTGCAAACCAACCATTGGGGGGAAAATAATGTTACCTGCACCTACAAACAGTGCAAATGTCATAAATCCCAGTGCGATGATATCGCGCGATTTTAACTGATGGGTCATAAAGTCTTACAGCCTGTGGATGTGAATGTGGTGTTGTAAAGGTTAAATTTTTGCCCTTCCCTTTTGGGACGATACAGCGGCATTTTTAATCAATTCCAGCGGGAAATTCTCCCAGCTGGGCGCGGCGAAGAATAGTTTTTCGATTTACCGCGTAAATGCAGTCGGTATGACAGCACATGGTGCGCAATTTAAACGCTTATAACGTTTTAAAGCAAGGTGGGATCTAAAAACCAGAACAATATAGCGATATGAAAAATCCAGTTAGAACAAAACACCATTTCCTGGAAAAAGGTATGGGTAATAATGCGAACAAAAAACAATCAGACGTCGTAAAATTCAGGATGACTGTATTGACCCGCGTAAAAAAGCCAGCTTTCGCTGGCTTTTGGAAAGATAATCTTACGGATACGCCTCAATCGTTACTTTTGGCAAGTAAACGTTCCGCCAGCACAAAGCTAAACCGCGTCCCTTTGCCCGGCGTACTCTCGATATTCAATCGGCTGTCGTGATGATTTAAAGCATGCTTCACAATAGCCAGCCCCAGCCCGCTACCGCCCGTTTGCCGCGATCGCGCTTTATCCACGCGATAGAAACGCTCGGTCAAACGAGGAATGTGCTCAGGCGCAATCCCTGGCCCATTATCTTCGACGCTGAACTCGGCTCCTGCCGTCGCCCGCTGCCAGCGCACGGTGATGTGCGTTCCCGCCGGCGTATGGTTCACCGCGTTATAGATAAGATTCGAGATTGCGCTACGCAGTTGCTCCTCGTTACCCATCACGCTCAGGCGATTATCCACGTCGAAGGTAAACGTGTGTTTATTCTGGCTCAGCGTTTGTGCTTCGTGCTCAGCCACGCGCAGTATCATCGGCACATCTACTTTTTCATTCTGCGGCAGTGTCGGTGCGGCTTCTATTTTCGATAGCGTCAGCAACTGTTTCACCAGCCCTTCCATACGCTGCGTTTGCTCACGCATGGTATCCAGCGCTTTCTCTCGCGTTGCCCCTTCCAGGGGATGCTCCTGCATCATCTCCAGATAACCTTGCAGCACCGTCAGCGGCGTACGCAACTCGTGGCTGGCGTTGGCAAAGAAATTACGCCGCGCGCCTTCCAGTTGGTGCATCTGCGTGACATCGCGCGCCACCATCAGCAACTGCTTGTCGGTATACGGCATCACCCTAATTTCCAGATGCCGCCCGGTATTAAGTACCAAATTAATTGGCCGACTAAAGTCGCGCGTTTTCAGGTATGAGGTAAATTCCGGGTAGCGAAGCAGGTTAAGAATATTTTGCCCACTATCGTCCGGCCAACGCAGTCCCAGAACCTGCTGTGCCAGGCCGTTACACCAGAAAATCCCACCCTCTTCGGTGGTCAGTACCACCGCATCAGGCAGCGATTCAGCCCCGCTGCGAAAACGCTTAATCAGATTACCCAGTTCGCGGCGGCGTTTTTTGTTACGCAGTTGCATTTGATGCAGGCCGTAAAGCAGCGGTTCCCAACTGCCCCGCCCCGGCGGAGGCGTCATACTCCTGTCGACCCACAGCCACCAGGACAAACGCAGTAAATTCCAGAAATGCCAGATAAGCAGACCCGTTACCGATGCCAGTAAAAACCACGGCAGATAACCGAAAAAAGCACTAAGGATAAAAGCCGGAATGCAGCAAAGTATCAGCTCCAGTACCAGCCTTTTCCATGACAATCGTTCCAGCAAACGTCGCACTCCCTATACAACTTGATCTAATGGGCTATTTTCCGTGCCGGTCAGAAGCGGGTTGAAAAACGGTATCCCGTTCCGCGTACCGTCTGCACCATGCGATCGTGGCCGCTGTGCTCCAGCGCCTTACGCAAGCGGCGGATATGCACGTCAACCGTCCGGTCTTCTACGTACACGTTGGTGCCCCAGACATGATTAAGTAGTTGTTCGCGGCTGTAGACGCGCTCAGGATGAGTCATAAAGAAATGCAGCAGTTTGAACTCAGTTGGCCCCATATCCAGCGGTTCTTCGCCGGTCATTACACGATGCGAGGTGGGATCAAGGCTCAGCCCCTGCATCTCAATAACTTCTTCAACCGCCATTGGTGAAATACGACGCAGTACGGCTTTAATGCGCGCCACCAGCTCCTTCGGCGAAAACGGCTTGGTGATATAGTCATCCGCACCGGTTTCCAGCCCACGTACGCGATCTTCTTCATCACCTCTTGCCGTCAGCATCATCACCGGGATGTCCCGCGTCATCGCTTCACGTTTGAGGTGTTTAATGAACTGTAACCCCGAGCCACCGGGAAGCATCCAGTCAAGCAGGATAAGATCCGGCCAGGGTTCATTGAGTTGATTCACCGCACTGTCATAGTCTTCGGCTTCTACAGGTTGGAACCCGTTTTGCTCGAGCACGAAGCAGACCATTTCACGAATTGGAGCTTCATCTTCTACGACCAGAATACGTCTCGCCATGATTTGCCCTGTTTTAATTTAATCGTTCATACCCTCTATACGCCGCCATTATGCGTCAGATTTATGACAGATTTATGAAAAAGATAGTCCAGGCTTAACCAATGTTGTTGAATTATGACAGCCCGGAAACAAGATATTCACGCCATTGCAAGGGTATAATCCCCCTCATTGCTTTTTCGTCATGGAACTCGTATGCGCATCCTTCATACCTCAGACTGGCATCTGGGCCAAAACTTCTACAGCAAGAGCCGCGCCGCCGAGCATCAGGCCTTTCTTGACTGGCTGCTGGAGACCGCACAATCCCATCAGGTGGATGCCATTATTGTGGCAGGCGATATTTTTGATACCGGCTCACCGCCGAGCTATGCCCGCGAGATTTACAACCGCTTTGTCGTCAATTTGCAGCAAACAGGCTGCCACCTGGTGGTGCTGGCAGGCAACCATGACTCGGTCGCCACGCTTAATGAATCACGCGATATTTTGGCGTTTCTGAACACCACGGTGGTCGCCAGCGCAGGCCATGGACCGCAAATACTGAAACGCCGCGACGGCACGCCAGGCGCCGTGCTGTGCCCGATTCCCTTTTTACGCCCACGCGACATCATCACCAGCCAGGCTGGACTCACCGGCAGCGAAAAACAACAGCATTTGCTGGGGGCAATTACCGACTATTACCAGCAGCAGTACCTGGACGCCTGTGAACTGCGCGGTGAACGCAACCTGCCGATCATTGCAACCGGGCACCTGACGACCGTCGGTGCCAGCAAAAGTGACGCGGTACGTGACATTTATATTGGCACACTGGATGCCTTTCCGGCGCAGAATTTCCCGCCAGCAGATTACATCGCGTTGGGACATATTCACCGGGCGCAGGTCATCGGCGGAACAGAACATATTCGCTACTGTGGCTCGCCGATTGCCCTCAGTTTTGACGAATGTGGCAAAAGCAAAGGCGTGCATCTGGTGAGCTTCGAAGACGGCAAGCTACATACCGTCGACAATCTCACCGTACCGGTCACGCAGCCGCTGGCAGTATTGAAAGGCGATTTAGCCGCCATTACCGCCCAGCTTGAGCAATGGCGCGATGTAGAGCTACAAACGCCCGTCTGGTTAGATATTGAAATCACCACCGACGATTACCTGCACGACATGCAGCGCAAAATTCAGGCGTTGACGGAAGACCTGCCGGTAGAGGTTCTGCTGGTGCGCCGCAGTCGGGAGCAGCGCGAGCGTATTATGGCCAATGAGCGGCGTGAAACGCTGAGCGAACTGAGCGTGACGGAAGTCTTTGACCGCCGTCTGGCGCTGGAGGAACTGGAAGCGCCGAGGCGGGAACGTCTTAATCAGCTGTTTAATGACACGTTACAGACGCTTGCCGGGGAGGCTGACGCATGAAAATTCTTAGCCTGCGCCTGAAAAACCTCAACTCCCTGAAAGGGGAATGGAAAGTCGACTTCACGGCAGAGCCTTTTGCCAGCAACGGTCTGTTTGCCATCACCGGGCCTACAGGGGCCGGAAAAACCACCCTGCTTGATGCGATTTGTCTCGCGCTGTACCACGAGACACCGCGCCTGAATACCGTATCACAGTCGCAAAACGACCTGATGACCCGCGACACCGCCGAGTGTCTGGCAGAGGTCGAGTTCGAAGTTAAAGGCGAAGCCTACCGCGCGTTCTGGAGCCAGAATCGGGCGCGTAATCAGCCTGACGGCAATCTGCAGGTCCCGCGCGTGGAACTTGCCCGCTGCGCCGACGGAAAAATCCTCGCCGATAAAATCAAAGATAAACTGGACATGACCGCCACGCTCACCGGGCTGGATTACGGACGGTTTACGCGTTCGATGCTGCTGTCGCAGGGGCAATTTGCCGCCTTCCTTAACGCCAAACCCAAGGAGCGCGCTGAGCTGCTGGAAGAGCTGACCGGCACCGAAATCTACGGACAAATTTCGGCAATGGTGTTTGAAAAACACAAAGCGGCGCGCAATACGCTCGAAATATGCGAAGCGCAGGCGGCGGGTGTCGTACTGTTAAGCGAAGAGCAGCAACAGCAGTTGCAGCAAAGTTTGCAGGTACTTACTGACGAAGAAAAAATTTTGCTGGCGCAGCAGCAACATCAGCAGAAAGATTTTCAATGGGTTACGCGCAGCGAAGAACTGGTTCGTGAACAGCAGCGCGTGGCTAGCTTAGCGCAGCAGGCCCAACAGGCGCTTGCGGACGCCGCGCCTGAGCTGGCAAGACTCCAGCTCGCTCAGCCTGCCAACCAGCTTCGTCCACTGTGGGATCGCCAGCAGGAGCAGACTGCACGCCTGGCGCAAACAAAGCAGCGGATCATTGAAGTAAATACTCGCTTACACGCTAAAACCTCGCTGCGCGCGCGCATCCGCAACGGTGCACTGCGCAGCCACGAGCAACTTCAGACCGAACTTACCGCACTGGCGCAGTGGTTGGCGGAGCATGATCGATTCCGCTTATGGGGCCAGGAGATTGCGGGCTGGCGCGCACTTTTTTCTCAGCGTAGTCGCGATAAGCATCAGCTTACGGCGCTCGCTGCCCGTATCGCTGAGTTACGCCAGAAACTGGCGGCGTTGCCGGAAAATGCCCTGACGCTCACCGCGGATGAGGTTGCGGTCGCGATGGAACAGCAAGCGCAATCACGGGCTTTCCGTCAGCGTCTGACCTCACTTCATGCTCGCTATCAGCCGTTGCAAAAACGTCTGCGTCAGAACGGTGAAAGCGTGCAAAAAGCGCAGGCGCAGCAGGCCGCGCTCAATGAAACGCTCACGCTACGCCGACAGCAATATAAAGAAAAAAATCAGCACTACCTGGACGTTGAAACGCTCTGCAAACAGGAAGAAAAAATCAAAAGTCTGGAGGCAGAGCGCGCGCTTTTGCAGGCCGGACAGCCCTGCCCGTTATGCGGCTCTACTGCACATCCTGCGGTCTCGGAGTATCAGGCGCTGGAACTGAGTGCAAACCAGCAACGTCGCGACCAGTTAGCCAAAGAAGTCGCAGCACTGAAAGAGGAAGGTCTGCTGGTTCTGGGGCAGGTCAATGCCCTGACACAGCAAATCCAGCGTGAGACAGAAGAGATACAGACGCTCTCTCAGGAAGAGCAAGCACTCACTAAAGAGTGGCAGGACGTTTGCACCGCTCTGAATATTACGCAGAATATTCAGGAGGATATTACCGGCTGGATGGGCGAACAGGAGCACTACGAGCGCCAGCTTTATCTGCTCAGCCAGCGCCTGACGCTGGAAAACCAGTTACACGATCAGCAACAACAGGAACGCCAGTATCAACAACAGCTGGCGACGACGCATCAGGGGCTGGAAAGCGCCTTGTCCGCGCTGTCACTGACTGCACCGGAAGACGGCACAGAGGCAGCCTGGTTAAGCGCCCGCGAAACCGAATTCGCGCAGTGGCAGGAGAAACAGACGCAGCATGGCGTGATTCAGGAACGCATTCACGCCCTGAAGCCGCTGCTCGACACGCTTCCGGCAACGGACACCGCAGAAGCCGAAACGGTTATCCCTGAAAACTGGCGCGAAATTCACGACGACTGCGTGTCGCTGCAAAGCCAGCTTGCCGCACAGCAACAGCAGGAAACGCTGGAAAGCGAACGCTTGCAACAGTCGCAGGCGCAATTTACCGCCGCCCTGGCGGCCAGTTGCTTTGCCGATCAAGAGGCGTTCCTTGCCGCGCTGCTGGACGACGACACCGTCCGCCGCCTTGAGCAGTTAAAACAGACGCTGGAAAATCAATCGCAGCAGGCAACGGCGCTGTCCGGGCAAGCCAGCCAACAACTGCAGACGCATCAGGCGCTGCGCCCGGAGGGGCTGGACGCCGACGCACAAACCCTGCAAGCCCGGCTGCAACAACTGGCGCAACAACTGCGAGAGAACACCACCCAACAGGGGGAGTTACGCCAGCAGCTTAAGCAGGACAGCGATAACCGCCAGCGTCAGCAGGCATTAATGCAGCAGATTAAAGAGGCGGCCAGCCAGGTCGAAGACTGGGGCTATCTGAATGCGCTGATTGGCTCGAAAGAAGGGGATAAATTCCGCAAGTTTGCCCAAGGCCTGACGCTAGATAACCTGGTGTGGTTGGCTAACAATCAACTGACCCGCCTGCACGGTCGCTATCTGCTACAGCGAAAAGCCAGCGAAGCGCTGGAGCTGGAAGTGGTTGATACCTGGCAAGCCGACGCCGTTCGCGATACCCGCACGCTGTCCGGCGGTGAAAGCTTCCTGGTAAGTCTGGCCCTGGCCCTGGCACTGTCCGATCTGGTCAGCCACAAAACGCGCATTGACTCCCTGTTCCTTGATGAAGGTTTTGGCACGCTGGACAGCGAAACGCTGGATACCGCGTTGGACGCGCTGGATGCGCTAAATGCCACCGGCAAAACCATTGGCGTTATAAGCCACGTCGAGGCCATGAAAGAGCGCATTCCGGTGCAAATCAAGGTGAAGAAAATCAACGGGCTGGGTTATAGCAAACTCGACAAGATGTTTGCGGTGGAGTAGTCGACAGACGGGTGCGGCTTCACAGGCCGGATAAGCGTTAGCGCCATCCGGCACAATATGTAGCATAATATTGCATACTCAGAGACGGATATGAAATGGCATTTCATTTCACTTATCCGCAAGCTATGCTCTTATTGGCGGCGAACGTTCGCCGCTGTGGCGCACATCTGCGCTGATATTGCTGGCAGGTCGTATGAAAAAAGTGATTTTCTCTTTAGCCCTCGGGACGTTTGGGCTGGGCATGGCCGAGTTTGGCATCATGGGTGTGTTAACCGAGCTGGCGCGAGATGTAGGAATTTCCATTCCTGCGGCGGGCCACATGATTTCGTTTTACGCCTTCGGCGTGGTGCTGGGTGCGCCGATTATTGCGATCTTTTCCAACCGCTTTTCGCTGAAACATATTCTGCTGTTTCTGGTCACGTTGTGTGTAATAGGTAACGCCATCTTCACCCTCTCCTCATCCTATTTTATGCTGGCGGTCGGCAGGCTGGTTTCCGGTTTTCCGCACGGCGCATTCTTTGGCGTCGGGGCCATTATTCTGACTAAACTCGCACGCCCGGGGAAAGTCACCGCCGCTGTCGCTGGCATGGTCAGTGGGATGACCGTCGCCAACCTGATTGGCATTCCCGTCGGTACCTGGCTGAGTCAGGCATTTAGCTGGCGCTACACCTTTTTGCTGATCGCCGTGTTTAACATTGCAGTCATTGCGTCGATTGCCTTCTGGGTGCCCAACATCAGTGACGAAGCAAAAGGCAAACTGCGAGAGCAATTTCACTTTCTGAAAAGCCCGGCACCGTGGCTTATTTTCTCCGCTACGATGTTTGGCAACGCCGGCGTGTTCGCCTGGTTTAGCTATGTGAAGCCATACATGATGTATATCTCCGGTTTTTCTGAAGCGCTGATGACCTTCATCATGATGCTGGCTGGATTAGGCATGGTGCTGGGCAATCTGCTGAGTGGGCGGATTTCGGGCCGCTATACGCCGCTGCGCATTGCGGTGGTGACCGACTTCGTGATTGTGCTGGCCCTGGTGATGCTGTTTTTCGTCGGCGATATGAAAGCCGCGTCGCTGACCTTCGCCTTTATTTGCTGCGCGGGTCTGTTTGCGCTGTCGGCCCCGCTACAAATTTTGCTGCTGCAAAATGCGAAAGGCGGCGAACTGCTGGGTGCCGCCGGTGGGCAAATGGCCTTTAACCTCGGTAGCGCGGTTGGCGCATACTGCGGCGGCATGATGCTGACGCTGGGTTTTGCCTACAACTACGTAACCCTCCCAGCGGCCCTGCTGTCGTTTTCCGCCATGTCATCGCTGCTGCTGTATGGGCGTCTGAACCGCCCTACAGGCGTAAATTGTATGCCGGATAAGCGCCATCCGGCATAGCAAAATTACCCCTGCGGCCACAGCCAGGCCGCACCGCGAACCCCGCTGGAATCACCGTGCAACGCCTTGCGTAAAGGCGTTTCACACTCACTGCCAAAGACGAACTGTTTAATCAATGACGGAACGGTCTGATACAACCTGTCGACATTACTCATCCCGCCCCCCAGCACGATGACGTCCGGGTCAAGGATGTTCACCACATGAGCCAACGATTTTGCCAGGCGCAATTCATAGCGGCGTAACGCCTGCTCCGCCAGCGCATCACCTTCGCTCACCAGCCGAATAATATCGCTACCTTTCAGTTTATTACCGCTCAGGCGATGATAATCCGTGGCGAACCCGGTCCCGGAGATGAAGGTTTCAATACAACCTTGCTTCCCGCAGTAACACGGTACTTCCTGCCGATAGCGCAATTCATCTTCGTCCATCCACGGCAGCGGATTATGCCCCCACTCACCCGCAGTACCGTTGCCGCCGATATGCGCCCGACCATTAAACGCCACCCCGGAGCCGCAGCCGGTACCGATAATCACCGCGAACACCGTTTGCGCGCCCGCCGCAGCGCCGTCTACCGCTTCAGAGACCGCCAGGCAGTTAGCATCGTTAGCCAGACGGACCTCCCGGTTCAGACGCACGCTTAAGTCTTTGTCAAAAGGCTGCCCATTGAGCCAGGTTGAGTTGGCATTCTTCACCACCCCCGTGTAAGGGGAAATCGATCCGGGGATCCCCATACCAACGGTTCCGGTCTGTCCGGTGGCTTTTTCCGCCATATCCACCAGTGCGGCAATAGTTTCTATGGTTTGCCGGTAGTCATCACGCGGCGTGGGCAGGCGATGGCGGAAAAGTTGCTCCCCCGCATCACTCAGCGCGATAACTTCTGTTTTGGTACCACCTAAATCGATTCCTATACGCACACACTGGTCCTCATTTTTTGGGAATATCAACAGAGTAGAGGCGAGCATGGTGTTAGGCAATGCACGCCCGCCGACAATTCGTTATTATGCCCGCTGAATTTAACGACAAGGCCGTGGAAATTATCATGCTGTGGTTCAAAAATTTAATGGTTTACCGTCTTAGCCGCGATGTTTCTTTGCGCGCCGAAGAGATGGAAAAACAGCTTACCTCAATGACGTTTACCCCTTGTGGTAGCCAGGATATGGCAAAAATGGGCTGGGTTCCGCCGATGGGATCGCACAGCGACGCATTGACGCATTCCAACAATGGCCAAATTATTATCTGCGCCCGCAAAGAAGAAAAAATTCTGCCGTCGCCGGTGATCAAGCAGGCACTGGAAGCCAAAATCTTCAAGCTGGAAGCTGAGCAGGGTCGCAAACTCAAGAAGACCGAGAAAGACTCGCTGAAAGATGAAGTGTTGCACTCCTTGCTGCCGCGTGCCTTTAGCCGCTTTAGCCAGACAATGATGTGGATAGACACCGTTAATGATTTGATCATCGTCGACTGTGCGAGCGCTAAGAAAGCGGAAGATACGCTGGCACTGCTGCGTAAAAGCCTGGGCTCATTGCCGGTAGTCCCGCTGACCCTGGAAAACCCGATAGAGCTCACGCTCACCGAATGGGTCCGTTCCGGGACGACTGCGCAGGGATTCCAGTTGCTGGATGAAGCCGAACTGAAAGCTATGCTGGAAGACGGTGGTGTGATCCGGGCGAAGAAACAGGACCTGGTGAGTGATGAGATCGCCGTGCACATTGAAGCCGGAAAAGTCGTCACTAAGCTGGCTCTCGACTGGCAGCAGCGCATTCAGTTTTTGATGTGTGACGATGGCTCGATTAAGCGTCTGAAGTTCTGTGATGAGCTGCGCGACCAGAACGAAGATATCGACAGAGAAGATTACGGTCAGCGTTTTGATGCCGATTTCATCCTGATGACCGGTGAACTGGCAGCATTGATCAAAAGTCTGGTGGAAGGATTAGGCGGCGAAGCACAGCGCTAAGCGCATCAGTCTTGCCGGATAACGCCACAAGCGGCTTATCCGGCATATTACGCTTACAGGTAACGGCAAAGATAGGACGTCGGCTCTGCGACCTGCAGATGAAATTCACTGTGCCCAGGCACGTTAAACATCTCCCCGGCAACATACACTTTCCACTCAGTTTCGCCCGGCAGCAATACATTCAATGCCCCACTCACCACCGTCATCTCTTCAGGTGCCGCCGTGCCAAAGGTGTACTCGCCTTCCACCATCACACCCACGCTCGCGCGGCCAGTACTGCTGCTGGTAAAACCAATCGATTTTACTTTGCCGGAAAAGTATTCATTACTTTGAAGCATACCACTGGCCCTATCTCGTTATTAAGTTAACAACCAATATAGGGGCCTGACGTTCCCTCTGTCACGCAAAATTACGCCAGAAGTTCCGAAGCCAGACGGGCTATCAGCACATTCGACAACAGTACCGGAACGTCGAGTGATTTTTGCAGTACATCACGATGACGCTGATTAAACCCCAGGCAGTCGAGCATAATCACGTCGGCACCTTGCTCAAGAAGTTGCTTTCCAGCATCAATCAGTTGTTGTTCGGTGCCATCAATGGGATTGGCCACGGCATAGACTGGCGGCGTTTGTAGCACCTGCCATTTCTGCGTCTGGGCGACGAGTAATTCAGTGACGGGTACAATCACACCAACCTGATGCCCGTCGACAATCGACGCCACCAGAGGGGGAATAATACGTAAGGGCTCCAGCAGGATGCCGTTTCGGATCGTCAGACGAGTAATGACCGCAGTGCTCATCAATAAAATGACGTCAAAACCCTGATTATCCAGCACCTCAACGATACCTTGCAGCGCGCGTTCCACTTTCTGGCGCGAAACGTGCGCCAACTGTTGGTCACTGAGCAGCGTTAATAACACATCGTCGCCCGGCGAGATGGCGTACTCGGCCATCACCTCTTCCCGCCGCATCTGCCCTAGCAAACTATGGTGGGTAATGTGTTGCTCATCAATATATTCCGTCAGGAGCGGTAATACCTCACACATCGGCACAACGCCAATCGTGAGGATAGCCAACGACGTACTCATGTGTTGCTCCACCGTCTTCTTACTTTGCTGTGAATTCCCGGATAAATGCCGGGCACTGACCTGCGCTATAAATGTTCAAAAGCGTAGCAGCAGATAAGCAATACATTGTGTAAAGATTCCAAATCATTCTAATAATTTATTGTTATCGTTTACTTTTCATTTTTCGCACTCTCCAGAGACGTGCGAAAAATGTGACACAGACAGCGTCCGACCTCAGGTTTTCTGCGGATCCTCATAGCGTTTTTTGGCATCCATTGCTTCCTGCGCGGACGGATGTTCGCTAATCAACGAATTCGGCTTCGGGTGGTCAGCGCGGAGTTGATACCAGGTGACCGTCTGGCCTGGCGTACCTTTTTCAACAGTAACAATCGTCGCTTTACGTGGATAAGGGGGGTTTGTCGGCATAGCGCTTCCTTTTGAATGGATAAGCGTTAAGTATAGACCCCACCCTGCAACCGCGGCGCAGCCTGGGACATCATCGCCAGGATATCAGCCACAACCTGAGAGGGTTCGTGCGTTGCATCAACAATAAAGTGCGCCGCTTGACGATACAGCTCGTCGCGTTGCTCAAGCACTTCCTGCACCTCTTCGGTCAGCGGTTTACCGGTTAAGGTTGGGCGCAATCCTTCTTCAGGCGCGGCTTCCAGGCGACTCACCAGTACCGAGACCGGCGCGCTTAAATAAATGACCATGCCGTTATTTCGCATGTAGTGACGGTTATATTCGGTAAGAATAATGCCGCCACCGGTCGCAATAACCGTTGAGGGGCCGGTCACGGCCTGCAAAGCGGTCGTCTCCTGAGCGCGAAATCCTTCCCACCCCTCTCTTTCAACGATTTCGGCAACGGTCATTTGCACATGTGATTGCAACCAGCGATCGGTATCAACAAACTGGAAGTCGATAGCTTTCGCCAGCGCCATACCGGTTGTCGTCTTACCACACCCCCGCGGGCCAACAAGAAAAAGAGGTTGCGTCATCGAAGAAATTCCCCAGAGAGCCGCCCACAAGCGGGATCTGATGCTGTTAAAGTTATAATCATACCATCAAACTAGTACATCACCAAAACGTAAAGAATAAGTTCCACCACAGACTAAAAAGCCCATTGATTCTCACTATAACAAGATTTCACAATGATGAAAGTGTAAAAAATAAATTACAGTCTTTATTTTCTACGCTGAACTTCCAGCCACCACTTATCCAGTTCAGCAGCAAAATGCTGTCGGTCGCGCGGTGAAAGCGTGTCCGGGCCTCCGGTCTGGATCCCACTGGCACGGAGTGTGTCCATAAAATCACGCATCATCAGACGTTCACGGATGGTGGCTTCGGTATAGCGTTCGCCACGAGGATTCAGCGCCGCGGCCCCTTTTTCAATCACTTCAGAAGCCAGCGGTATATCCGCGGTTACCACCAAATCGCCTGCGCTACACTGGCGCACAATCTCGTTATCGGCAACATCAAACCCGGCAGGAACACGTAATGTACGGATAAAACGTGAAGGCGGCACGCGCAAACTCTGGTTGGCGACCAAAATCAGCGGCATCTGCATACGCTCTGAAGCCCGGTACAAAATATCTTTAATCACATTCGGACACGCATCCGCATCCACCCATATTGTCATAACACCTCCTGGTTCCTGTGCAATCGCACATTGTCTCGTGCTTTTACTTTCCGGCAAAGTGCTGTTTCTCCTTCTGAACATATCCATTCCGCGCTAAGCTTAACTTTCCCAGGTATACCCTAAGTAATTCAAAAGTATGACGGGTATAAAACAATGAATATCACGCATAGGGAGTGACAAGATGGACAAGAAAATTGGTTTTATCGGCTGCGGCAATATGGGCAAAGCCATTCTTGGAGGCATGATCGCCAGTGGTCAGGTTCTCCCCGGACAAATCTGGGTCTATACCCCCTCTCCTGATAAAGTCGCCGCATTACACGACCAGTACGGCATCAACGCCGCGCAGTCGGCGCAGGAAGTCGCCCAAATTGCCGATATTGTCTTTGGTGCTGTGAAACCCGGCATCATGGTTAAAGTGCTGAGCGAAATCACCTCCAGCCTGAACAAAGATTCACTGGTCGTCTCTATTGCCGCTGGCGTCACGCTCGATCAGCTTGCCCGCGCGCTGGGTCATGACCGTAAAATTATCCGCGCGATGCCCAACACACCGTCGCTGGTTAATGCGGGCATGACCTCCGTAACGCCAAACGCGCTGGTGACACCGGAAGATACGGCTGACGTATTAAATATTTTCCGCTGCTTTGGCGAAGCTGAAGTGATTGCGGAATCGATGATTCACCCGGTCGTCGGCGTCAGCGGTTCTGCGCCGGCCTACGTGTTTATGTTTATTGAAGCGATGGCTGATGCGGCCGTCCAGGGCGGCATGCCCCGCGCGCAGGCGTATAAATTCGCCGCACAGGCGGTGATGGGGTCAGCAAAAATGGTTCTCGAAACAGGAAAACATCCTGGAGAACTGAAGGATATGGTGTGCTCACCAGGTGGAACAACCATTGAGGCCGTGCGCGTTCTGGAGGCCCGTGGTTTCCGTTCTTCAGTCATTGAAGCGATGGTTAAGTGCATGGAACAGTCGGAAAAACTAAGCAAATCCTGAGTGGGCAACCGGACGTCAGGCCGCCGCTTCAGTGCGGTTACGTCCGGAATTCTTTGCTTTATAAAGCGCCATATCCGCCGATTTCAGCCATTCTCGATAGTGTTCCGTTTCTGAAGTCAGCGGTGCGACGCCGACGCTGATACGCAGAGCAACCTGCGGAGCACAGGACAATCGCAATAGGCTGAGTCGTTCGTGGACACGAGACATGGCGGCGATGGCGCTGCTCGCCGGGGTACCGCACATAATCACAGCAAATTCATCGCCACCAAAACGCCCTATGACATCGCTGCCGCGCAGCGTCATCTGCAGCTGACGCGTTAGCGCGACAATAGCCTCATCGCCAACGTCATGGCCCCAGGTATCGTTAATACTTTTGAAGTGGTCGATATCGATAATCAGTAACGTGGCGTCGCGCTGATAACGGCGGCAGTTATCAAATTCATTGCGCAGCAAAAGCTCCCAATGACGTCGGTTATACACACCGGTCATACCATCTCGCGTGCTCATCACCTGCAACCGACGTTTGTGCTCAGCCAATTTGATGACCGTCTTATAGCTCACCCACGCAAACAGCAGCGGATACAACACCAACACCGGCAGCGACAGCATCACACTCAGTTGCGTACTGCTAAACACCACGGGGATGTCCGTCAGTTGCAGGGTGACCAGACATGAGACAATCGTCAACACCAGACCGGCGATGAATAACCGTATTCCCCCTGCGCCCATCAGGTTGATACAGATAATCATCAGTAGGGCCGTCGACGGTAGCAGGTTTACCCCCATCAGCCCTATCCACATTCCGGTCAGAATCGCATCGGCTTTTAAGTTGGTGAATTCGCTATGCATCGGGTCATCTGCTTTGCCCGCCAACTGCCATGCCAGATGCGGCCAGACAAAAGCCCATCCTACCAATAAAAGCCACCAGCCTCCGGTGATCGGCTGAGACACCAGGACCGACGCGATAGGGAAAAACATCCCGCCCAGTCCCACCGCGCGCGGCAGCCTGATCCGTCGGGCAAATCGCAGTCCGGAGCGCTGATGGTCATTTTGATGAAGCGATAAAACCGCTTCATTTGGGACGACCTTTTTTTGATAGAAACTTTCATCATTCATCGTATTTAGGAACATTCTGAAACAAATTTCCCAAATTATAGAAAGGAGGACGTGCGCGGGAGTATGATATTTCGGGTGAGCGAATTTCGCTGCTCACCCTTATGTACTACGCAATTACGCTGCTTTTTTCAGGCAGGCACTCATAAATTTATTGCGATCATCACCTTTCAGCGACTGTTCCGTTGCCTGAACATTACATTCACGCATCTTCTGTTGCTGTGGCGTCAGGCTTTTTTCCTCGGGGGCCGATTTACTGTTTTTCAGGCAATCACTCATATAGCTCTTACGCGCATCCCCTTTTAAGGTCTGCGCTGTGGCCTGCTGGTTACAGGTGGTCATTCGTTGTTGTTGCGGGGTTAGCGTTTTCTCGGCGGCGCCAACAGTCGCTAAAAAAAGCAGACCAAAAAGCAACGTCATGACTAATGATATTTTCATAGCACCTTCCTTTTCTGAACGACGAGACACAGATAAGTCTGGCTGCTAACGATAAAAAAACCACCCGACAGCAAAAGTAATGCCGCCGGGTGTGTACTTATTTCAGCCCTAAGGCCGATTTCATGGTGTAGAACAAATCGGTCTGGTCGGTCAGGCCAACCACATTCGCCGCATGCGGCCCATAGGCAGCAATACGCAGTTGGCTGCCCGTATGCTCCTGAGATTCTTCTTCAGAGTTGCCGTAGCTGATGACCATCACCGCGCCATCTTTGGTGTTCAGCGCCTGAGTCAGGCCCGGCGCTTTGGTATCTGGCGCCACTATCTGGCTGGCATGCGCGTGATCGGCGGTTACCACCACCAGCGTATTACCGTCTTTCTTCGCAAAGGCCAGCGCGCGCTGTACGGCTTCGTCCAGATCAACCGTTTCGCCAATCTGCCCGCACGGGTTAGCAGCATGATCCTGTTTATCGATTGACGCGCCTTCCACCTGCAGGAAGAAGCCTTTTTCATTTTTGCTTAACAGCTCAATCGCTTTATCCGTCATCTGTGCCAGCGTCGGCACCGTGTCGTTGCGTTTGGCATTTGGCGTACAGGTCACAGCCGGCTTATCAATGTTGCCATGATACGAGGCTTTTGGTCCTTCCCAACGCACCGGCATATTACCTTCAGAGAACAACCCCAGCAGCGGTTTATCCTGACTGGCGTCAGTGATTGCCGCAAGCGATGCGGCGTCGCTCACCAACTGATAGCCACGCATCTGCGCCTGCTCACGCAGCGTCTTGCCCTGCCATTCACCCGCAGCAGCGGTTTCAGCAAACGTTTTTGCCCCGCCCCCCAGCGTGACGTCGGCACGGGCATTCAACAATTGTTCAGTGATTGACCCTTTACCGCCGTTTTCCAGCGCATTAGTCGGGCATTTTTCACGGGTCACGCTCGGACCGTAGCATTTACGTGACGTCACATGCGCAACCAGCGCAGCCGGAGTGGCATCCTGTAATTCAGCAGTAGAAACGTTGCCGGTAGCCAGACCTGCGGCTTTTGCCATTTCCAGAATCGTGGCGTGATCTTTTTCATGGATATCAACGCCCAGCGCACCATTATAGGATTTAACCCCGGTGGTCCACGCCGTTGCCGAAGCCGCTGAATCTGTCACGTAATCGGGTTTACCCGTTTTCTTATCCAGCGAATAGTGGGTGTATTGTCCAGTCAGGGGTAGCGCATCAATCCCTTTAAAAAAGCCGCCCGCGCCTTCGGCATAATTTCGCGCTGCAGTAATTTCTGAGTCACCCATACCATCGCCGATCAGCAAAATAATATTTTTAGCCGGTTTATTAATCAGTGAATCACGCAGAGCGGCCGTTTGATCGCCTGCTAATCGGCGAGCGCCACCCGGCGTGGTGATATCCCCCTGAGCGGCGCGATTATCCATAACCGGCACAGCAGATGATTCTGCATAAATAACCGGGGTAAACAGCAAAGGTAACAGGGCAATAGCGAGTGCGCTTTGTTTCACTTTATTTTCTCCATGTATAAATACGGTAAAATTAAAACAAAGCGACTATAAGTATTTGATGTGACACTTTTATGATGATTCAACGTCGTGAGGCGCTACGCAAACCTCAATACGCTTTGGGTACCCTCTCGCCGACGTCATGCAAGGTTGTTAAACAGGCTGGCATGCGGCTTACGCCTGCCAGCGCGCCCTCAATATGACGAATCAGTGTTTGCTGCTCATGCGTCGCCATCGTATGCAGCATTTCCATGATAACGCGCTCTAAGGTTTCTACCTGCGCGGCGAGGTCCTGTGACTCTTCTTCTTTTTGGGCGAGCTTAAGTAACAACTCAGTGACGAGATTTTTCATTTGTGTATTCCCTTAACAAAATATGGGTCACGGTAGCATTATGGCTCCCAACTGCCTAGGGGATGAAAGTTGTATTTTTAGCAGAAATAAAACGTTTTGCGAAAACAATCACACCGCAAAATAAGATGAATTGGGAATTACGACAGAATTATTCAATATAAAAGGGTGAGAAGCTTAATAATCACCCAATAATATAATACAAACTTATGGATAAACCCCGCTGACAGCCAACGGGGTTTATTCGCCATTCAGCGCGTGCGACGCCGACGTCGTAACGCGACAGCCAGTTGCCAAATGTTGATCAGCACAATGCTCGCGGTCGCGATAAACACCCAGCGAAAACCCGCCATGGCCGACACGGTGGCTCCCATTAACGGTCCGGCGACGTTGCCCAGATACATAAACGACTGGTTATAGCCAAAAATACGCCCAGTTACCTGGTCGCTGGAGTATTTCACCAGTAGCGTTTGCACGGCAGGAAGCATTGCGCCATCGGCAAAGCCTAGCAGGAAACGCAATACCCCCAACTGCAACGGCGTTGTGACCCAGGACATGGCGAAAAACAGCACCACGGCAAAGATAAGCGTCGCCATGAGGATCCGTTCAGTTCCCACCCGATCGCCTAATTTGCCCAGCCGGGGGGCTGAAATCAGCGCCGATATACCAGGCACCGAGGCAATCAGCCCGCTGAGAAAAGCAATATTGCCGCTGTCCGGCACCATCGATTTAATAAACAGTGCCAGAATGGGACCAATTGATCCGTTGCACAACTGGATAACCAGGGTAGTAAAAAACAGGCTGATCACCAGCGCCGGATAAGGCAACGAGGCGAACACAGCCTTGCCGCTTAAGCGTTCACTTTTTTTAATCGTTGGGCGCACACCCTCTTTAATGAAGAATAGCGTGACCAAGAAACTGACCACCAGCAGCCCGGCGGTAATACAAAATACCGCGCGCAAGCCCACGTGGTCGGCAATAAAACCGCCCATCAGCGGCCCACCAATCACTCCGCTAATCTGTGCCGTAGAGAGCGTACTTAGCGCCCAACCGCTGCGCTCACGCGGAACCTGCGACGCCACTAACGCCATCGCATTGGGGATGTATCCCGACGTTAATCCCATCACACCACGCAGCAGGAAAAGCTGCCAGACATTCGTGGCAAAGGCCTGCAATAAAATCGCAATCGCCATCCCCAGCGAGGCGCGCAGCAGCATCAGCTTACGCCCTTTACGATCGGCTAAACTGCCCCACATCGGCGAAACAATGGCGGAAATCAGAAAGGTGACGCTAAACGTTAACCCGGACCACATCGACAGCGCTTCATGCGAGGTCACCCCGAGCTGGGAAACATAGAGCGGTAAAAAAGGCAGGATTTGGCTGATCGCCAGTCCGGTAAAAAAGCACCCGAACCAAACGGAAATAAGGTTAACTCTCCAGGATTCCATAGGGACTCATAACGATAAGTAGCTGAAAACTGCGAGCAGCTTAACAAATTACGTGTCCGGACAAGGGCCCAGAGGTGCGATACCTCACAGTTTAGTATTTTATCTCCCCGCTCATCATATTTGTGATATTCATCACACATAACCCCTATTTATTGCAGGGGAATATGCTTTGAGGCTCCAGCGCAGATTTGTGAGTTTCCTTTCCCTGGCGACGCACGAAAACATTCTGCCAGAAGCCGAGGAATCCTGCGTTTTGTCGTGGTAATGTATGTGCTTTGCATTCATGGAATGGGTTTTTAAGATGGCAAAGTTGCGGGTAGGAATCGTATTTGGTGGTAAATCAGCAGAACATGAAGTGTCATTGCAATCGGCAAAAAATATTGTCGATGCCATCGACAAGACTCGCTTTGATGTTGTGCTGTTAGGTATTGATAAAGAAGGGCAATGGCACGTCAGCGATGCCAGCAACTATCTACTTAATGCCAACGACCCGGCGCGTATTGCGCTGCGTCCTTCGGCAACCAGCCTGGCGCAGGTACCGGGAAAGCAAGAACACCAGTTGATTGATGCGCACAATGGTCAGCCGCTGCAAACCGTCGATGTTATTTTCCCGATTGTGCACGGTACGTTGGGCGAAGATGGTTCCCTGCAAGGTATGCTGCGCGTGGCAAATCTCCCGTTCGTCGGTTCCGACGTGCTGGGCTCAGCGGCATGCATGGATAAAGACGTGACTAAACGTCTGCTGCGCGACGCCGGATTAAACATTGCCCCCTTTATTACGCTCACCCGCGCTAATCGTAATAGCATCAGCTTCGCAGAGGTTGAATCGCGCCTGGGCCTGCCGCTGTTCGTCAAGCCGGCTAATCAGGGCTCGTCCGTTGGGGTCAGCAAAGTCACCAACGAAGCTCAATATAACCAGGCCGTGGCGCTGGCATTTGAGTTCGACCATAAAGTGGTGGTGGAACAAGGGGTCGTTGGTCGTGAGATCGAATGCGCGGTGCTGGGGAACGATCATCCGCAGGCCAGCACCTGTGGCGAAATCGTTCTGAACAGCGATTTTTACGCCTATGACACCAAGTACATTGACGATAACGGTGCCAAAGTCGTGGTCCCGGCGGCCATTGCGCCGGAGATTAACGACAAGATCCGCGAGATAGCGATCCAGGCTTACCAGACGCTGGGTTGCGCTGGCATGGCACGCGTAGATGTGTTCTTAACCGCGGAAAATGACGTGGTGATCAACGAGATCAACACGCTACCGGGCTTCACCAATATCAGTATGTATCCAAAACTGTGGCAGGCGAGCGGCTTAGGTTATACCGATTTGATCACCCGTCTGATCGAACTGGCGCTGGAGCGTCATGCGGCAAACAGCGCGCTGAAAACCAGTATGTAAACCCCCGCCAGGGTGCCCGATAGCTATTGGGCATCCTGCGTTTCGTCATCTTCCGCGCGGCGGCGGATAATCAATCCGGCAAGCCAAAAGCTAATCACCCAGGTAACCAGCCCCACCGCATAGGTTTGCCACCCCTTCGCTTCAAATCCCAGTAATCCCACCACCCCGTTGAGAATAAAGATAAGCCCAATAGCAAACGCGTAGTAGTGCCAGTCGCGGCGAAGTTTTACAGGCAGGTTCATAACAGCTCCGGGGATCACAACGTTATAAAGACGCATCCTCGCACATTTCTCTCTGGCGGTCTGTGGCGTAGGCAGAATTTCTTAGATGTAATCTAATTTCACTTAAGGTTACATATTTGTGACAACAGGCAAAAAAACGAAATCCAGGAATAATCCCTGGCTGAAATTACCATCATTCTGATATTGACAATCCCGATCACCTGTCAGACTCACTGTCAGTTACTGGCATTACGTCAAGAAAAGCAGGTTGTTGCTGGAGGTCTTTATGGCTGATTTTACGCTCTCAAAATTCCCGTTTAAGGGCAAGCATCGGGATCCCTCCTCGCTGACCGGCAACATTGTCTATGCCGTCTTTGTGCTGTTTTGCTTTTGGGTCGGGGCGCAGGTATTAACCCTACTGGCTCACGCACCCGGTATTTATGAACAGCTAATGCAACTGCAAATGCAGGAGAGCGGACGCCCGCACATCGAGATCGGGTTGGGCGTAGGAACAATTTTTGGTTTGATTCCCTTCCTGGTCGGCGGTCTGATTCTTGGCACCATCGCAGCCGTGTTGCACTGGCGCCAACGCCATCACAAAGATGACTGACCCATACATTTTACCCGTCGCTCATCCACCCGTTTCGCAAACCACGCGGTGGTCAGATTACGGGTAATCTTTGGACTTTCGAGCTGAATACCCGGCAGCATTTCGCGGGGTAAGGTTTTGCCCGTTTTCGCTTCCGCTAGCTTATACACGTTCTTGTACAACGCGGTCTCTTCAAACGCGAGGCTGTCACCTTTTTGCAACTGCCGATGGATATCACTCTCGCTCATGTCCAGCTTCCCGGCCAGCTTACGTACCGCCAGCTCTGTTTTGCCTGGATCGTTGCTGTCATAGCGAATCAAATCACCGTCCAACGCCAGTTTCACGCCGCTGGCCTTAGTCACCGCGTTCTGGAAAGCCGCATTACGACTGGCGTACCAGCCCGCATTAAAATCAGCGAAACGGAAGATAGGCGCGCTATAGTTCGCCGGGTAATTCAGCAAATGATAGGTCCCGAACCACAGCCCACCACGACGGGTGAAGACTTCCTGACGTACCGTCCCCGCCATTTTCCACGGATAGCCTGAAGCGTGTTGTTCAGCAAACGCGATGCTGACCTGCATCGGACCGCCTGTATGCACCGGATTAAGCGAACCGAATAGCGTCTGCCCCATCTGCACCATATTGATAAAATCATCAAAAATAGCGCTAAGCTGCTTTTCCGTTTTTACCGAATCCAGACGCTCGCTGTAGGTTTTGCCGGTCGGCGAGTTAATCTTCAGCGCGGTGTGCACCACAAACAGCGGAATATGCATGCGCTCAGCGCGGCGGTCGATCTCTTTCCAGGCTATTTTATTTAAGCCCGGTACCGCCGGGTCCGCCTGATAGTTAGACTCCTGCTGCGCTACCGCCAGCACCGAACAGACATTCTCAACCGTCGGTGCCAGCTTCTGGCTTTCAAACGTCCTGGCCAGATCCTGCGCCCAGGCGTCTCTGTCCTTCACGCTGGCCGGCATCTTCTGACGGACCACGCTCGCCACATCGACGGCTTTCTCCCCTTTTTTTAACGGCTGCGAAGACTGGCTACTGCATCCCACCAGCACCAACGCCGCCAGACAAGACCAGGGGTAAAGACGGGAAACCGTCGACATAACATCTCCTTTTGTTAGCTAAGCGTATGGGTTACGGCCTGAATATCCTGACCATCCAGCTCACGTTCGAAGCTGCGCAGACGCTTATAGATAGACATTAATTCCACTAACGTCGTCCAGGAGTTAATCAGATACTGGAACGATCCGCGTACCTGACCAAACACGTTGGTGATTTGCGTCATCAGACCGAGCGTAATCGTACCGGCAACAATTGACGGAAACAGCAGGAACAAACCGAAAACGTTATCCACCTGCAGGTAAAGAATACGGGCGATATTAAAGTACATATAGTGAAAATAGAGGCGGAAATAGTTCTGACGCACCGCGTGAAACAGTTCACGCACGGTCGGCGGCGTTGCGCGATTAGCATCATCTTCGCCATAGACCAGTTCTTTACGGTAAGCGGCTTCCACGCGTTGGTTTTTAAACTCCAGACCCGGGAGTTTGATCCCCACCACCGCCAGCAAGCCGGTGCCCATCAACGACCAGACAATGGCAGCAATCACCAGACCATAGGGAACATGGCCAACAATCGGCAGCTCAGGGACATGTGCAGACAGCGTAACCAGCACCGGTAAGAAGGCAATCAGCGTCATAATCGCGTTGATAAAACTGACGCCCATATCTTCCAGCGTAGAGGCGAAGCGCATGGTGTCTTCCTGCACACGCTGCGCGGCGCCTTCGATATGACGCAGATGCTGCCAGTGCGCCATATAATGTTCGTTCATCGCGGTACGCCAGCGGAACACGTAATGGCTGACGAAGAAATTGTTCATCACCCCAATTACCACGGCAATCAGCGCGATGCCAAGGAAGATCCCCACTTCATGATAGAACTGTTCAATCTTCACCTTATGAGGAGCGCTCAGTGCGGTTTGAATCAGGTCATAGAACGGCGCATACCAGGCGTTGACGGCAACCCCGACTTCAACCAGAAACCAGGTCACAAAGATAATCAGCGACGTGCCCAATATGGACCAATACTGCCAACGGTGTGGACAGTAGATAAACCAGAACGCGGCGAACAGGCCGACGCAGAGAAGGTAATATGCATAAAAAATCAGGTAATCCAGCGACCAGAACCGGGCGGCGCTGATAGGCACATCACCCGATGCGCCGGTGATATGTGCAACCCAGGCTCCCCCACCTGCCTGCCAGAATACAACGGCGACCAGCGCCCAAATAAATGCCGAAATAAAGAACGGTCCCGGCTTTGGGAAAAAAGACGTAAACATAGTGCTCTCCTGCTAACTTCTTATCGTTATGACGACTGCTGTGCATTTGCCAGCGTGCAAACGATGGCAAGACGGCTAACGCCCAATAAACACATGCTGAAACCGACAATTGTGACCAGAACCGACGCGCTTAGTTCGCTACCGGCCCTGAAGAATTGTTTCTATGGTTTTCATACCTGAAAGCGTTCCGGCATATTCAGATTATCGCAGCGTGAGATCACAAAAGCGAACATCCACTCCGGGGGAAAAGGTAACGTTTACTCATCGTTACGTTTTTCACACTATGATTGGCGTAATAGCACTTTGCAATATGCCGATGAGTAGTATAAATACGCATACGCACGTCATCCTTTTTTACTACCCCTAACTCATGGACACCACCGTTGAAACGTAGTCTGCTTTTTTCTGCCGCGCTGTGTGCGGCGTCATTGACATCTGTCCAGGCGGCACAGCCTATCACCGATCCGGTCTTCGCCTCTGATATCGTCGATCGTTACGCCGATCATATCTTCTACGGCAGCGGGGCGACGGGAATGGCGCTCGTGGTCATTGACGGTAATCAGCGCGTATTTCGCAGTTTTGGCGAAACACGCCCTGGCAATAATGTTCATCCGCAGCTGGATTCGGTGATCCGCATCGCCTCAATTACCAAATTGATGACCAGTGAAATGCTGGTCAAATTACTCGATCAGGGCACGGTAAAACTGAACGATCCATTGAGTAAATATGCACCGCCCGGTGCACGAGTCCCGACCTGGCAGGGAACGCCGATCACGCTGGTGAATCTGGCGACTCATACCAGCGCCCTACCCCGCGAGCAGCCAGGCGGTGCGGCAAAACGCCCGGTATTTGTCTGGCCAACGCGCGAACAGCGCTGGAGTTACCTCTCTACCGCCACGCTGAAAGCTGCTCCCGGATCGCAGGCCTCCTACTCGAATCTGGCGTTCGATCTACTGGCCGATGCGCTGGCAGCCGCGTCCGGTAAGCCTTATCAACAGCTGTTTGAAGAGAAAATCACCCGACCGCTCGGGATGAAAGACACCACGTTTACGCCTTCACCCGATCAGTGCAAGCGCCTGATGGTCGCCGAAAAAGGGGCCAGCCCGTGTAACAATACGCTGGCGGCTATGGGCAGCGGCGGCGTCTATTCGACGCCTGGCGATATGATGCGCTGGATGCAGCAGTATCTCTCTTCAGACTTTTATCAGCGCAGCCAGCAGGCTGACCGGATGCAGACGCTGATTTATCAGCGTACACAGTTAACCAAAGTAATTGGCATGGACGTGCCAGGCAAAGCCGATGCGCTGGGCCTGGGCTGGGTCTATATGGCACCGAAAAATGGCCGCCCGGGGATTATTCAAAAAACCGGTGGGGGTGGTGGATTCATTACCTATATGGCGATGATCCCGCAGAAAAACGTAGGGGCCTTTATTGTGGTCACCCGTTCTCCGCTGACCCGATTTACCAATATGAGCGATGGTATCAACGATCTGGTGAGTGAGTTGAGCGGAAACAAACCCCAGGTTATCCCCGCATCCTGATTTAGTACTCAAAAGGCAAACGGTTAATATTCACCAGTTTGCCTTTATTCATTTCAATGTAGCCGCCTTTACGCAGTGCTGCGAGAACCTCTGCGACGACAGAGCGTGAAATACGTGTTCGTTGGTGGATATAGTTCATAACACCAACGCGAGAGCGCAGTAACTCATCCCATTTCATCATGGATATCAGCGTGGCGCGGATTTGCTCATAGGAGTTATTGCCAATTAATTGCAGGTCGCGTAATTCAAGCATGCAGTGCTGCCATGCTAACCAGCTAAAGGCCTCGCGCCATAGCTGACATTGTTCAATAATATTAATCGTTTGGGACGCAGGCAGATAATAACCCGTACAGTAACCTTCTGTTATTAATCTATATTGAATATCTGTTTTCATCACACCATCAGCAAGTCCCATAATAAACGGTGCCTGTGTAATGCCAACCAGTATGGTTTCTCCTCGCCTCAGCGAGACAACCCCCTTTAAAACAACAAAAGTGTCATTTTTATTTACATCACTGGAATATATTATTTGTTTTTCATTTTCATATTCAAAACGCTCGCCATATTTCGACAAACATTTATCCAGCTTACCAAATTCCAGAAAAGGCTTATCTACAGATAACATTTACGCATTCCTTGCATAAAAGCCCGTCAAATCCTTGACGGGCTTATTGGGATTAAAATACCGAGTCCTCTAATAGGAATTCTTACCAGGTATATTTAACGCCTGCATTCGCAGACCAGTCTTGATCGACATCACCACCGCCGAGGTAGCTGGCATCGGTATATGCGCTGAAGTTTTTGGTAAAGCTGAACTGAGTACCCAGTCCAACACGTACCGCAGAACCTTCTGTACCATTGTCGATGGAATCACCGTTGACGTTAGCATCGTTACCCGCATCGTCATAAACGTACGCCAGTTTGAAGTACGGAGTCAGCGCCTGGTCATCGCTGTAAGCGAAGGTATAACCGGCATCAACACCCAGTTCATAACGCATGCTGTCATAAGACTGACCGTCAACTTTCATGTCGTTGCTCAGCTTATAGTCATCACCAGACTGGAACAGACCGGATACGCTACCGTAAGGCGTCACGTAACCTGCGTCACCCAGCTTCAGGTCATAACCCAGTTTCAAGCCAAAGCCCCAGGCATCAGAAGAGGTGCTGCCATCAACATACTGACCATTGCTCATGCTGGCAGACAGATCGTTGTTAAAGTGAGAGTAGCTTAAGTTACCGTCAACAAAGATGTTGTTGGCAAAGTGAGCTGAAGAGTAGATATAGGCAGTCTGGCTATCCTGATCTACCTGACCGGTACGGTCGCTCAGGTCACCCTTCGCGAAGCCTGCTGCAGCACCGACAATCCACTTAGCGTTGTTACCATCAATTTTGGAATCAACACCGACCATGATGCCGCTGACATCCTGATCGTAGTTAATGGTGCCGTTGTCGCCGTTGAAGCTGCCGCCGAAGTAGCTCACCCACGCGCCACCGTTATCCGCCAGACCGTGACGTGCATTGGTCAGACGCGTACCGACAGTATCCTGTTGCAGGTTCCAGATGTTGGTATTTGCAGACGGGATGCTCAGCGCCATGTTCGCGTAGTCTGTCAGTTCCATCTGCTGCAGAACAACGGTGTTACCCTGCTGCTGCGCCTGATAAGTGTAAGCACCTAGGTCAGCTTTGTTAGCCGCAGAGAAGGTCGCGTTGCTGTTCGTGTCGTTAACGTAGATCAGCTCGTTACCTTTGTAATCAGCAACAGAGCCTGCACCAGTGGCGTTATCGATGCGAACTTTATAGTTACCGGTTGCCGCCGCTACGTGGTCACCATAGTTATCAACTTCAGACTGATCGCCTGAAGTGTCAGAATCGCCATTACCGTTGATAGTCAGATGACCATCAGAGTTCATCGCGATCACGCCGTAACCGTAGTTAGACTGGGTAGTGTCGTTGGTGCGATCGTTGGTCAGATCAGCATTCAGCACATAGTTGGTGCTGTTGATATCGAAAACACCGGCATTGACATTGTTGTAAGCGTCGGTGTAACTGGTCAGGTTCAGTGTATCAACTTGCAGTGCATCGCCCGTGCTGTTGCCGACATCCAGAACACCGTTGTTGGTAACGTTAATGGTATTGGCATACAGCGCAGCACTACCTACACTCCAGCCAGCAGCAACATCATCAGCAATCGTTACGGTACTGTTGTCAATAGACAGCGTATCCGTCGCAACATGCCCATCTTCGTTGATGTTCAGTGCTGAAGCACCGGTCAGAGAGATGGTGTCAGAAATCAGCGTAGAATCACCCACGTTCACAACGGAACCGCTGTTGATGCTCAGAGTATCAATCAGAGAAGTTTTAGTGGTATCCCACTGTGAAGCGCCGTTCAGCGTGACGTTAAACAGACCGCTCTGGTAGACAGAGTTGCCAACCACATGACCATTTTCGTCATAAGAGGTCGTGTCACTATCGACACCGTAGGTTGAATCAGGCCACAGGCTGTTGGCGGTGATGTCGATCAGCGTAGCGGTAGCTTCAGTGCCCGCAGAGTAGCTGTCATAAACACCATCACCATCGGAATCCACCTGGTGTACGGACATTGCCGCACCAACCCACTTGCTGCCGTTGTTCAGGGTCAGATCCAGACGGTCAGTACCATCCCAACCGTTGGTATCCAGGTCGGCATCAGTATCACGGTAAGTATCTGCGCCGTTCGGGAAGAAGTTCTCATCAAAGTTGCTAGAGAACAGCACGTCACCCATCAGCGTAGAATTATTAAACGTGGCAGTGGTCTGCATCGCGTTATCTGCATTTGGATTTGCAATAACCGCTAATGCTACATCATTAGCGTTCCAACCGTTACCATTGTAGTCGCTCGCATTGCTGGTGTTGCCAAACCAGCCGGAGGTTCCTTCATCAGACCATGAACCTGAGGTCACAGTAGAATCAGTCACAGTGATCGTATTGTTAAACACTTCGCTGCTGTTTACGCCAGTGCTGACGGTGTTATCGTCAGTATCTTCCCACTCATAACCCTGAGTCAGGGTAATACCTGCGACATGAGAGTTATTGGAGATAGACAGATCAACTTCTTGATCCAGGGTGATAGCCGTACCCAGGTTGTAAACATCTACAACGTGTGAATCAACTGCGTCATTATAGCTACCGTTGTAGGTATAATGTTCGTAATTGTCATCGATAGTTGAGTTGATAACGCTCATCGCCAGACGATCGTAGTAATAATCGGTACCACTACGGTTAGTACAATCCGTCGTCATACATTCGGACGTTACCATACCGTGAATAGTGCTGTTTTTAATCGTCAGACTATTGGTATTACTGTTAGTCGAAAGACCATCATCCAGATAGTAAGTCGAAATGACACCATTAACGGTGGAGTTATTAATTACTGGGTAAATATCACCGTTATAAATACTATCCGTGTCGTAGTTATTCCAGCCAACATATCCATCATAGTAAACACCATCGCTGTAGGAAGCATCATTGTAATGATTGAACGTGGTATAGGTAGTTCCAGAGATATCAGTTGAAGCATTCGCCTGAGAAGTGATTGCCAATGTGCAGGCTAATGCTAATTGTGAGACTACGAGTTTCTTTTTCCAAGTGTGCATTTGTCATCCCTCCTCAGGGACGTAATATAGTTGATCCATCAATTATTAATGCATAGTAAACATATTATGTTTCGCCGAAAGATTATGCGGCGTCATAGATAAAAGGTTCAATTATTCTTTACTTTAAGTCCGAATGCGGACAATAAACGAAATACAAACAAAAAAAGCATAAACCCTTTACTTTCAGTAAATTATGGGAAAATTAATAAAATAAACCATACAATACAATGATAATTAAAAACAAAACCACAAGGACAGCAAATAAACACACGCACAATGAAAGGTATTTAATCAACGATTAAACAAAATCAAACCCACAGCAAAACCTATTGATATTAAAAATGATAAATTCAATAAAGTATAAATAGCGCATATTAAATTTTTAAAAATACGGTACGCGGGTTTCACTCGCATAAGGCCAACTTTCGTAAAACACCCACACACAGGTTGAGGTATACTACGGCCTTCGATTCCACAAACATCAGGCATACCATGACAGACCTAATCCAACGCCCTCGCCGCCTGCGCAAATCCCCTGCGCTGCGCGCCATGTTTGAAGAGACAACACTCAGCTTAAATGACCTGGTGTTGCCGATCTTTGTTGAAGAAGAACTCGACGATTACAAAGCCATCGAGGCCATGCCCGGCGTGATGCGCATTCCAGAGAAACATCTGGCACGCGAAATCGAACGCATTGCCAACGCCGGTATCCGCTCGGTGATGACCTTTGGTATTTCCCACCATACCGATGACACCGGCAGCGATGCCTGGAAAGAAGACGGACTGGTGGCGCGCATGTCACGCATTTGCAAGCAAACCGTGCCGGAGATGATCGTCATGTCCGACACCTGCTTCTGCGAATATACCTCGCACGGTCACTGCGGCGTATTGTGTGACCACGGCGTAGATAACGATTTAACCCTCGCGAACCTCGGTAAACAGGCAGTGGTTGCCGCCGCGGCGGGCGCCGACTTTATCGCACCGTCCGCCGCCATGGACGGTCAGGTGCAGGCTATTCGCCAGGCGCTGGACGCCGCGGGCTTCACTGATACCGCGATCATGTCCTACTCCACCAAGTTCGCCTCCTCCTTCTACGGCCCATTCCGCGAAGCCGCGGGCACCGCGCTGAAAGGCGATCGTAAAACCTACCAAATGAACCCGATGAACCGTCGTGAAGCCATTCGCGAATCACTGCTGGACGAAGCCCAGGGTGCAGACTGCCTGATGGTGAAACCGGCCGGTGCATACCTGGATATTCTGCGTGATATTCGCGAACGCACCGAACTGCCGATTGGCGCCTACCAGGTCAGCGGCGAATACGCGATGATCAAATTCGCTGCCCTGGCAGGGGCAATAGATGAAGAGAAAGTCGTGCTGGAAAGTTTAGGCTCGATCAAACGCGCAGGCGCGGATCTGATCTTCAGTTACTTTGCCCTGGATCTGGCTGAGAAAAAAATTCTGCGTTAATGACGCGGTGTTGCCGGATGGCGGCTTCGCCCTGTCCGGCCTGCACGCCGGGGCCCGGTGGGCAAAGCGCCATCGGGCACGTTAGCTCGCACGATAGTAAGGTTTGTCTCCGAGAATCGTCGCCCGGTGCATAATGCGCCGCTGCGGCAGGTAGTCTGCATTGGCATAATGCTGCGTCACGCGGTTATCCCAAATCGCCACATCGTCAGGCTGCCAGCGCCAGCGTACCTGAAACTCCGGTTTGGTGATGTGGGCAAACAGAAATCCGAGCAGCGCCTCACTCTCTTTTTCCGTCACATCGACAATTCGTGTCGTGAACCCTTCATTCACAAACAGCGCCTGTTTGCCGCTCACCGGATGCGTTCGCACTACCGGATGCAGCAACGGTGGGTGCTTTGTCACCGCCTCCAGCCAACGCTGATGCTCTTCTTCGGTATTACGGTATTTGAACTCCTGAAACGATTTACGGAAATCATGTTCGGCCCGCAGGCCGCTCAGCAGTTGGCGGAAAGGTTCTGAAAGCGCTTCAAAAGCGGCAATGCCGCTGGTCCACAGCGTATCGCCACCTGTTGATGGCAGCTCTTTTGCCGCCAGAATCGCCCCGGCAGGTGGCGTCTCAATAAAGGTTACATCGGTGTGCCAGTTGTCGTTATCCGGCGGATTGTCGTTGTGAGTATCGAGGACGATGATCTCCTCAACGCCCTGCGCATGCGGGTAAACCGGATGGATATGCAAGTCGCCAAAACGCAACGCCAGCGCCCGCTGCTGCTGTGGTGTGATCGCCTGCTCGCGCAGGAACACCACCTGATGACGAAGTACCGCGTGGTACAACTGTTCAAACTGGTTATCGCTCAGCGGTCGCGTCAAATCCGCCCCGGTGACCTGCGCACCTATATAGGGCCCCAGCGGGATAATGCTCAGACGTTCACTCATTGTACTTCTCCATGCCAGGGCGTCAGACGGCGCTGAAGCGCACGCAAACCCAATTCTAAAATAAAGGCGATCACGGCAATCACCATAATTCCCGCCAGCACCACATCCGTTGCCAAAAACTCACCCGCTGACTGCACCATAAACCCCAGACCTCGCGTCGCGGCAATCAGCTCCGCCGCCACTAATGTCGACCACCCCACACCCAGTCCAATCCGCAGCCCGGTAAGAATTTCCGGCAAAGCACCCGGTAAAATTACAAACCACAATACCTGTGCGCGGCTGGCCCCCAGCGACTGAGCGGCCCGCACCCGCACCTGCTGCACACTTTTGACGCCCGCCAGCGCAGACATCGCCACAGGGGCAAAAATCGCCAGATAGATCAGCAGGATCTTCGAGGTTTCGCCGATGCCAAACCAAATAACCATCAGTGGCAAATAGGCCAGCGGCGGTACCGGACGATACAGTTCGATGATCGGATCGACGATCCCGCGTACCGTCGGACTCAGCCCCATCGCGATCCCCACCGGCACGCCGAGCAGCACCGCGGCCAGCAGAGCAATGACGATACGCGTCAGGCTGGCGGCCAGATGCTGCCACAGCGTGGCATCCATAAAGCCCTGCGGTCCGGCAATGACGATAAGTTTTTGCAGTACCTGCCCCGGCGGCGGTAAAAACAGCGGGCTGATGAATTGCAGTGCCGCCACTGCCCACCACACCACCAGAAACACGCCCAATGTGCCAACACTTAACGTCATCTGACGTGAAAGCGGCCAGCGCCAGCGCAACGCACGCGGACGGGGTTTGTCGTTAATCACCACGCTCATGAGAACGCCTCCCGTTGCGCGAAAACGCGGCCTAGCACGTATTCACGCATGGCAATAAACTGGGGATCGGATTTAATGCTGCGACTCGGCTCCCCGGCCACAAAGCGGCGGGCGAAATTTAGCGGTAAGCGTTCCAGCACCCGGCCCGGTCCCGGAGACAACAGCACCAGTTCGGTCGCCATAAACACCGCCTCTTCGATATCGTGGGTAATCAGCAGCACCTGTTTGCCGGTCTCCTGCCACAGCGTCAACAGCAGGGTTTGCATCTGCTCGCGGGTAAAAGCATCCAGCGCGCCAAAGGGTTCATCCAACAGCAACAGTTGCGGATTTGCCGCCAGCGCCCGGGCAATGCCGACGCGCTGACGCTGACCACCGGAAAGCTGCCAGATAAAGCGCTTTTCCGCGCCTTCCAGCCCAACCTTCTTCAGCATATCCTGCGCGATGCGTTGACGCTGTGACTTCTCTACACCGGCCAGTTGCAGGCCTAATCCGACGTTATCCTGCACGTTACGCCACGGCAGCAAGCCTTCGTTCTGGAACACCACGCCGCGCTCGGCCCCCGGGCCTGTCACTTTTTTACCCGCCAGCACGATGCTGCCGTGCTGATACGGCACAAACCCGGCAATCAGATTCAGCAGCGTGGTTTTGCCGCAGCCGGAAGGCCCGAGCACCACCAGCAGTTCACCGCCGTCGAGCGTCAGGTTGATGTCGTCCAGCACCGGCTTTCCGTCATAGCGGGCGGCAAGATGAGAGATTTGCAGCATCAGCGCCCCCTTATTGCACGAAGCGATCGGTAACGTACTGGCTGTAATCCGTCGCCACAGCGGGCACTTTGCCCTGCTCTTTGAGGAACTGCGCAGTGTCGATAATCGCTTTATTCACCGGTCCGGTCAGCTCGGCGGTTTGCTGCTGCGGTGTCAGGTAGGTGTTACCTTTTACCAGTCCCGGAATATCCGCTTCCGGCACGCCGCTTAAGCGCGACAGCTTGCTGATGTTGTCCGGCTGCTTTAGCCATTCATCGGGATCAGTAATATAGGGCTGTTGGGCATCAATCGCGCTTTTGGCAAAGGCCTTCACCACCTCAGGATGCTGCTCGGCAAAATCTTTGCGCACGACCCACACGTCCAGCGTCGGCGCGCCCCACTCACCTACTTTTTCCGAGTCGGTTAACACCTTGCCGTCTTTTTCCAGCGCGTTCACCGCCGGTGCCCAGACGTAGGCGCCGTCAATATCCCCGCGCTGCCAGGCGGCAATAATCGCTGGCGGCTGCAGGTTCACAATCTCCACCTGACCGGGCTTGATGCCCCAGTGTTTTAACGCGGCCAGCAGGCTGTAATGGGTGGTGGAGATAAACGGCACGGCAATACGTTTACCGATCAAATCCTCAGGTTTGTTGATGCTTTTCTTCACCACCAGCGCCTCGGAGTTACCGAGTTTGGACGCCAGCAGGAACACCTCAATCGGTACCTGTTGGCTGGCCGCAACCGCCAACGGGCTGGAGCCAAGATTGCCAATTTGTACGTCGCCAGACGCCAGCGCCCGGACGATGCTCGCCCCGCTGTCGAACTTACGCCAGTCAACGGTGGCCCCGCTCTCTTTAGCAAACGTGTTGTCCGCCTGCGCCACTTTGGCCGGTTCAGCGGAGGTCTGATACGCGACGGTGACGTTCACCGCCTGCGCCTGAAATGCAACCACTGCCAGTACGGCAAGGAGTGTATTACGCGATGATATAGCCATGATTGTCTGCTCCCCTGTCTTGTTATGTGGGGCAGTATTTCGTTACGGCACACTTTGATAAAGGAATTAAAAATTCTGGCTAAGAACAAAGCGTTTTTAGAAAAAAAGCGGCAATAGTTAGCTATTTCGCTCATGACAGATGGAATTCGTAGGCCTGATAAGCGCAGCGCCATCAGGCACTGTTGCCGGATGGCGGCGCAAGCGCCTTACCCGGCCTACAACACCTGCAAATTATTGCGATTTTGTTACATTCGTTACATAACAGCATCCCGGTGATTGCCAGCGTAATGCGGGCAGGAATCATAGACGCCATTGTCAGACAAGAGAGCAAGAAAATGATCCAGTTTGATCTTACCTCGCTGTAAGTGACCCACGATCAGAGCGAAGCTTTCACGGTGTCCGACACCGTACTGGTGATGAGCAAGGGACACATCATGCAGATCGGCTCACCGCAGGATCTGTACCGCCAGCCCGCCTCGCGCTTTATGGCGAACTTTATGGGCGATGCCAACCTGTTCCCGGCCGCGTTCAGCGAGGCGTTTGTCGATATTTACGGTTATCGCCTGCCAAGGCCGCTGCATTTCGCCACCCAGGGAGAAGGTACGGTTGGCGTGCGTCCGGAGGCAATTACGCTCAGCGATCGCGGCGAGGAGAGCCAGCGCTGTGTGATCCAGCACGTCGCCTATATGGGGCCGCAGTATGAGGTCACGGTAGAGTGGCACGGGCAGGAAATTCTATTGCAGGTCAACGCCACGCGCTTACAGCCAAACGCTGGCGAGCAGTATTACCTCGAAATCCACCCGTACGGCATGTTTGTGTTAGCAGATACCGTGTGATTGATGCCGGGTGGCACACATTGTAGGCCGGGTAAGGCATCAGCCGCCACCCGGCACAAATTCAGCGCTGGACGTTCAATTCAGCAATATCCGCAGGCGTGGTGCGACAGCACCCGCCAATCAACCGGGCGCCCGCCGCACGCCACTGGGGTAAATAATCCGCCAGCGTTTTACACGCTTCACCGTGAGTGTGCCAGGTTTTGCTCTGCGCATCGTAATGCTCGCCGGAGTTGGGATAGACCACCAGCGGCAGCGCCGTTAAGCCGTGTAAATGCTGCAACGCCTCGGTAGTGTTTTCCAGCGCAATGCAGTTGATACCAATAGCCAGCACCTGCGGGTAGTTTGCCAGTAACGCCACCACTTCGCGCAGCGGCGTGCCGTCGCTCAGGTGTTCGCTGTCACGTAGGGTAAACGAGAACCACGCACGCGCACGCGGGTATTCCGCCAGCAGTTCAGCCAGCGCCTTAATCTCAGTAAAATTCGGCAGCGTTTCGCAGGCTAACAGGTCAGCTCCGGCGTCCAGCAGCGCTTCAACGCGCGGTCGGTGAAACCCCTGAAACTCGTCTTTGCTGCGCACGTAATCGCCACGGTATTCCGAGCCATCCGCCAGATACGCGCCATACGGTCCCACAGACCCGGCCACCAGCAATGTACCCGCCTGCGGGTTTTCCGCCAGATACGCCTCGCGCGCTTTACGCGCCAGCTCCACACTTTTGCCAATCAGTGCCTTCGACTGCGCCTCATCCAGACCTCGGGCGGCAAAACCTGCCGGCGTGGCCTGATAGCTGGCGGTGATCGCACATTGAGCACCCGCCCGGTAGTAATCTAGATGGACTTCGCGGATAAGCTGCGGGTTTTCTACCAGCACTTTCGCTGACCACAGGCTATCGGCCAGGTTACAGCCGCGCGCCTCCAGTTCCGTCGCCATCGCACCATCCAGCAACAGGAAATCCTGTTTCTCAAGAAGGGTACGTAACGGATTATTCTGCGACATGGTGTGGCTCCTGTTTTACTTTACGGGGTTGAGTAAGGAAATAAGCACCATAGCACAACGCCACAAACGGTAACCCGCACCACAACGCAATTCTCTGCGCGGGATCGAAGGCCAGGCCGACACAGGCCACCAGGCACAGCACAAACCCCAATACGGGAACCAGCGGATACCACGGCGCACGATAATGCAATTCACTCACAGCCTTTCCTTGCTGTAAGTGACGGCGGCGAAAAACAAAATGCGAAGCGCAGATGCTCAGCCACACCGCCACCACCGCAAACCCGGAGATCGCCGACAGCGCCACAAATACCGTATCCGGGGCGATCACGCTGGAAAACAGCGCCAACACGCCGCCGAGCATGCTGACCGATATGGCTGTCAGCGGCACGCCGTTTTTGGTTACCCGCGCAAAACAGGCGGGCAGCGTACGTTCATTCGACAGCGACCACAGCATGCGCCCGGAAGCATACAGTCCTGAATTCGCAGCCGAAAGAATGGCCGTCAGGATCACGACGTTAAAAATATCCGCCGCATATGGAATCCCCACCTTCTCAAACACCAGCACAAACGGGCTTTTCTCCACTCCCGCCTGCTGCATCGGGATCAATGCCGCCAGCACAAACACGGTGCCAATAAAGAAAATAATCAGTCGTGCGATAGTGGTACGAATCGCCACCGGAATCACCTTGCGTGGGTTTTCCGTTTCGCCTGCCGCGATGCCGATAAGCTCGGTTCCCGAGAAAGCAAAGTTCACCGCCACCATGGTCATCAGGATCGGAAGGCCGCCATGTGGAAACCAGCCTTCTGCGGTGAGATTGCTCAGCCCCGGCGCGGGTGAACCATCCTGCATCGGGATAAAGCCAAAAATGGCCGCCCCGCCGAGGATAATAAAGGCGATGATGGTGATGACTTTTACCAGCGAGAACCAGAATTCCCCTTCGGCAAAAAAGCGCGTAGAAATGACGTTCAGGCCAAAGATAACGACGCAGAAAACCACGCACCAGATCCACACCGGCACCTGTGGGAACCAGTACTGCATGCAGAAACCAGCGGCGGTAAAGCTGGAGCCAAGCGCCACGGTCCAGGTCAGCCAGTAGAGCCAGGCTACGGTGTAACCCGTCGCCGGGCCGAGGTAACGCGCGGCATAAACGTGAAACGCGCCGGTTTCCGGCATCGCCACCGACAGTTCACCCAGACATTGCATCACTAGCCAGACCACCAGCGCGCCAATCAAATAGGCCAGCAGCGTCCCCGCAGCCCCGGTGGTGGAGATGATGTACCCGGTATTAAAGAATAACCCTGTGCCAATCACGCCACCTAAAGAGAGCATAATCAGGTGACGCGTTTTCATTGTGCGCTTCAGTGGCGCATTTTGTTGTGTTGTTTGCATATGACCTTCTAAACGTATGGACATCTAAACATCCAAAGAAGGTTTGTTATACCGCGTTTGTAAACACAATGCAAAGTTAGCCCTGCACCAGACGCAGATGCCCGCGCCGGGCGCTCAACACAGGACGAGGATTAACAATAAGATACAAAAAAGGTCGCCAGGCCATAACGCCTCCGCTATCAGGGTTTATTCAACTCTGGCAACGGAGACGTCCAATGACGTTCCCCCGAAAGTAGGAACCGCGCGTCACACCTCATACGTCCGGATGAGCGCACGGTCAGGAGTCGCTGGCTTGAACCTGTATCTGTGATTTACGGCTCATCAGCACAAACACCGCCAGCCCGGCCAGCAAAATACCCGGTGCGGAGGCCGCCATCACGCCTACCGTTCCGGTGCCCAGCGCCAGCATTTTCCCCGCCAACAGTGGACCACTCATCGCCCCGAGGCGCCCAACGGCCACCGCGGTGCCTACGCCGGTGGCGCGGATGGGGGTGCTGTAAAACAGCGGAGCCAGCGCATACAGCACGCTTTGGCCGCCGGTGGCAAACATCCCTGCGACAAATCCGGCCACCAGCATACCGCTCAATGACGACACCGTACCGAGCGCCAGCAGTGAAGCCAGCATCCCAGTGTAAATCAGTAGCGACATCACCACCGGGCGCAGTTTATCCATCAATGCACCGAGGATTAACGTCCCGCTGGCCGCGCCGATTTGCAGGGCAAACATCACGCCCGCCGCCTGTGAGGGACGAAAGCCCTGTTCAACCAGCAGCATCGGCAGCCAGTTGATCAGCATATACACCACCAACAGGGTGAAGAAATAACACAGCCACAGCAGCAACGTGGCGGTCGCGGTGGCAGGGGCAAACAGCGCACGCAACGGTGCGGCGGCGGCCTGCGTTTGCTGGGCATACACATGTGATTCCGGTAGCCAACACATCAGCAACGGCACCAGCAGCAGCGGGATCACCCCACCAACCCAGAACACAGTTTGCCAGGCGGAGGCCACACCGCTAAAACCCAGCGCCGCCGCCAGCGCTGCGCCAATCGGCACCCCGCAGTACATCAGGCTCACCGCGGTGCCGCGAAAGCGCGGGCCTGCGGCTTCGGAGGTCAGCGCGATCAGGTTCGGCAACGCCGCCCCCAACCCAACACCGGTCATCAGGCGGGCAAACACCAGCGACGAGAAATCCCAGGATATCGCCGTCGCCAGCGAAAACAGGCCAAACAGCGCCACGGAGCCAATAAGGATCCGCTTGCGCCCATAGCGGTCAGCCAGCATACCGCCCACCAGCGCGCCGGGCAGTAATCCCAGAATACCGGCGCTGAAGATCCAGCCCATCTGCATTTTATCTAACGCAAAAGCCTGGGCGATGCCGACGGCAGCGATACCGGCGGCCTGTAAATCCAGCCCTTCCATCAGGGCGACTAAAAAACACAGCCCGACGGTCAGCGTCAGACGGGAGGAGGATGCGGGGGTACGGGTTGTCATGAGGTGTACCTCTGAGGTCACGATGCAGGTGAAGCGCGGCTGATACGTTGCCAGCCGCGTCATTATTTTTATTTGCTGTTGCGCAGATCCAGCGCCACGTCGACGATCATATCTTCCTGGCCGCCCACCATTCGGCGTTTGCCCAGTTCAACCAGAATATCCACCGCGCTCAGACCATAGCGCGCCGCCGCCACTTCGCAATGACGCAGGAAGCTGGAATAGACCCCGGCATAACCCAGCGCCAGCGTTTCGCGATCCACCCGCACCGGGCGGTCCTGCAGCGGACGGACTAAATCGTCGGCGGCATCCATCAGCGGGTAAAGGTCGGTGCCGTGCTGCCAGCCGAGCTTATCCGCAGCGGCGATAAACACCTCCAGCGGCGCGTTGCCCGCCCCTGCGCCCATGCCCGCCAGGCTGGCATCAATACGGTCACAACCCTCTTCTACTGCCGCCAGGGAGTTCGCCACACCGAGGCTCAGGTTGTGGTGAGCATGCATCCCGGTTTCCGTTTCCGGCTTCAGCACCGCTTTCAGGGCGCGGAAGCGATCGCGAATGTCCGTCATGTTCATTGCCCCGCCGGAATCGACCACATAGATACAGGTCGCACCGTAGTTTTCCATCAGCTTCGCCTGCTGCGCCAGTTTCTCCGGCGTGGTCATGTGGCTCATCATCAGAAAGCCGACGGTGTCCATACCCAGCTCGCGCGCATACTGAATATGCTGGGCCGACACGTCCGCTTCGGTGCAGTGGGTCGCCACGCGCACCACCCGCGCACCGGCCTGGTATGCGTTTTTCAGGTCATGAATCGTGCCGATACCCGGCAGCAACAGCGTGGCGATTTTGGCGTGCTCCACCACGTCCGCCGCCGCTTCAATCCATTCCAGATCGCTGTGCGCGCCAAAGCCGTAGTTAAAGCTGGAGCCCTGTAACCCGTCGCCGTGCGCCACCTCAATGGAATCGACACGCGCATCGTCCAGTGCTTTAGCGATTTGGCGGACGTTTTCCAGCGAATATTGATGACGAATAGCGTGCATGCCGTCACGCAAGGTCACGTCAGAGATATAGAGTTTTTTACCGTTCATGCTGCTTCTCCTGCCTGACGCGCGAGTGACTGTGCCATCTTTTCAGCGGTCGCCAGCGCGCTGGAGGTCATAATATCGAGATTGCCCGCGTAGGCTGGCAGGTAGTGCGCCGCACCTTCCACTTCCAGATACACCGCAGTTTTCAGGCCGGAGAACTGGCCAATACCCGGCAGATTCACCGGTTTATCCTGTGGGATGACCTCAAACTGCACGCGCTGTTTCAGGCGGTAGCCCGGCACGTACGCGTGTACCGCCGCTGCCATTTGGTTAATCGACGCCTCAATTTCTGCCTGAGAAGCCTCTTCGCTCAGCACATACACCGTGTCGCGCATCATCAGCGGCGGCTCCGCTGGGTTGAGCACAATAATCGCTTTGCCTTTCTCGGCACCGCCCACCACTTCAATCGCCTTCGAGGTGGTTTCGGTAAATTCATCAATATTGGCGCGCGTGCCCGGCCCCGCGGACTTGCTGGCTATAGAGGCGATAATCTCGGCGTAATACACCCGCGCCACGCGGGACACCGCCGCCACCATCGGGATGGTCGCCTGGCCGCCGCAGGTCACCATATTGACGTTCAGCCGATCCACATTGGCCTCGAGATTCACTACTGGCACGCAGTACGGGCCAATCGCCGCCGGCGTCAGGTCGATCAGGCGGATCCCCGGCTTAACCGCGCGTAAGGCGGCGTCATTTTTCACGTGCGCACCCGCGCTGGTGGCGTCAAACACGATGTCGATATCGGCAAATTCCGGCATTGCCATCAGCCCCGTTACCCCTTCATGGGTGGTGGCGACGCCCATGCGTCTGGCGCGCGCCAGACCGTCGGATCCCGGGTCGATACCGACCATCACCGCCATCTCAAGCTGCTTGCCGTGACGCAGAATTTTAATCATCAAATCGGTGCCGATGTTACCGGAGCCGATAATGGCGACTTTACGCTTACTCATGACTGACTTCCTTTTGTAACCGCTGCAGAGAACGTGGCGGCGACTGAACCAATACCCTCGATATGGGCCTCAAAACGATCGCCCGCATTTACCGCGACCATCGGGCCTAACGCCCCGGTGAGAATGATGTCTCCGGCACGTAGCGGCTCGCCGAGGCTGGCCATTTTGCGCGCCAGCCAAACGGCGGCGTTGATCGGATGCCCCAGACATTCGCTACCGCGCCCGCTGGAAACCTCCTCGTTATTACGCGTCATTTTCATCGTGCAGTTTTTCAGATCTAACCCCGCCGGGCGCTGCGCCGGGCCGCCAACCACGTACACGCCGCAGGAGGCGTTATCCGCCACGGTATCAACAAATTGAATCGACCAGTCGCGAATACGGCTGCCGACCACTTCCATTGCGGGCAGCACCCACTCGATGGCGTTAACCAGCTCATCAAACGTGGTGTCGGTCGCAGGCAGGTCGCGGTTCAGCACCAGCGCAATCTCCGCTTCAATCCGCGGTTGCAGCACGCGCTCAAACGGGATGGTATCGTTATCGCCGTAACACATGTCGGCAAACAGCGTGCCGAAGTCGGGCTGACTGACCCCCAGTTGCTGCTGGACTTTCGGGTGCGTCAGCCCCACCTTGCGCCCAACCACGCGACGCCCCTGCGCCACGTCGTGCTGCACGTTGATGTGCTGAATGGCGTAGGCCGCCTCGGCGTTGTCCACACCAATCAATTCGCGCAGCGGGGCAATCGCGACACCCTGCTCCTGTGCCTGGCGTAAATCAGCGGCTAACTGTTCAAGATTACGATTCGTCATTTCCGTTCCTTAAGGTCGTGCGAGGAAGTTCAGCACCAGCTGATTAAAGGCGTCCGCATGTTCCCACTGCGCCCAGTGCCCGCAGTCGCGGTAAATGTGCAGCTCTGAACCCGCAATTCCGGCGAGCAGGCGCAGCCCGGCGTCCATCGGCACGAAGCGATCGTTGCGTCCCCAGACAATCAGAGTCTGGGCTTTGATCTCCGCCAGACGCGGACTAAAGTCCGGGAACTGTTTTGGATTGGCTTCCAGGCTCTGGACAAAGTTTTCCAGGTGATCGCGACGCGACAGCATGTTATTGAGTCGTGCCTCAAACAGCGCGTCGGTCAGGTCGCTGGTGTCGAACACAAAGATGTCCATCATCAACTTCAGATTCTCGATGGTCGGCTCGCGATACAGCTGGTTCAGGCGCTTGATGCCTTCAGTTGGCATCGGCGTAAACAGGCTCATACCGCCCGTCCCACCGCCCATCAGCACCAGCTTGCCCACGCGCTCCGGCCAGCTCAGGGTGAACGCCACGGCGCTGTGGCCACCCATCGAGTTGCCCAGTAAGTGGACTTGCTGAAGATCCAGCTGATCGACCACACTTTTCAGGATGCGGGCGTTCAGATCTGATCGCGACCCGCGGTTAACGATCCCATCGCTTTTCCCCCAGCCCGGGCAATCCAACAGGATCACCCGGTAACCGGCCTCAACCAGCGGATCGATATTGCGGCTGAAGTTGGCCCAGCCCGTGGCGCCCGGGCCGGATCCGTGCAGCAGCACAACGGTCTCTTCGCCCTGCCCACAGTCATTGACATGTACGCGTAGGGTTTCGCCAGCTTCCTGCACCTCAAGAAAACGGCTGCTGGCGGCTTCGGTTTGCGGTTGGTAAGTCATGATGTTCTCCTGCATGTTCAGTTCTGTTTCAGTTCTGTGTGGCGGCGCTCAACGAGCCAAATCCGGCGATCCACTCCGGGATCGGACGGTAGTAACGGCCTTCGCTGCGCCAGTGACCAAAAGCAGAAATAGCGGCGAAGGCGGCAACCCAGGTTTTCACTTCGTGCGTCGATTTGCCCGCCATCGCGGACAGCTCTTCGTTGCTGACGCCGTCCAGTTCCGCCAGACGCCCCTGCTCAAGCAGAGTCATAAAGCGGTTATCCCAGACGGGGTTGAGCGGGTGCAGCGTGTTCTGATCTTCAACAAACTTTTCGGCGGCGCTGATCACCCGCTGCTGGCGTAGCTGGCGTTCGTTTTCTGGCAACTGCTTACCGCTGCCAAGCAGACGGTCGCGCATGTGGGCGTCGGCCTTCGCCAGCTCGGGCACCGGCGGCTGGTGCGACAGCCCACCGGAGCCTATAAACAGCACGCGTTTATTCAGTGAGCTGGTGAACCGACCAATCGCCTCGCCGAGCAGGCGAGTGCGCTGGAAGCCCGGCAGCGGCGTAGCGACACCGTTAATAAACACCGGCAATACCGGGACCTTATCCAGCCCGCCGAGCAAAAACTCCAGCGGCTGAGCAAAGCCGTGATCGACCTGCATGTTGTACGACACGGCAAGATCGATGCCGCTTTTCATCACCGCGTGGGCGCAGGCTTCCGCGAGATCCGCCGGTACCGGCAGTTCTCCCGCCGCGCTGCCAAAATCACCGATCGCCGTGGCGCCAATGCCTAAGCAAAACGGCGGCATCACATCGTAGAAAAAACCGTTGTAGTGATCGGGGGCAAACAGCACCACCAGTTCGGGATCGAACGCCGCAATGCGCGCACGGGCGCTGGCGATCACCCCGTTGACCTCGTCGAGCACGGCCTGTGCCGGGTCGACATAGCCCACCAGCGGCGAGTGGGAAAGACAGTGAAGATAAGCGTGCATATCAGGCGACCTTTTCGACAGGAACCGCGACATGAGTGCGGGTGAGCGTCATCACCGACGCCAGTTTATTCAGGGTGCTGCCCAGGGTTTGCGGAATGGCAACCGCAGCAACGAAGCGATCCGGACGCATCACCACCAGCGCGGCGTTATGTTGGGAAAACCACGCGCGCAGGCGATTTTGCGTATCACCAATACGGATAACCCCGTCGTGGTTATCCTGTGAGGTATTGATCTGCGTGTCCGGCACCACCTGGATAAACCGCGTGCCGAGCGCGCGCCACAGCTGGATTTGCTCGTCACTCATACCCCACAGCGGATTACAGCCCCAGCCAACCACCGCAAAATTCGGCCCGATGACGTTGTCGAGCAGCGTCACGTCACCCGTTTCCAGCGTCACCTTTGGCTGAATAAACATCTTGCCGACCGGGGAGGCTTTCGCGTCGCCTTCACGCACCAGCGCCCCGACGTGATATTGCGGCATCGGCTTGAAGCGCATTTCGAGGAAGTAGCGTTTGACCGGCGGAATGTAGTTCAGCAGCCAGGAAATGCCGTCACGCACCGCGCCATGCCAGCGTTTCGGCGGTGCCAGCACGTTACCCGCAGTCACAGACAAATCAATCATGGCTTTGGCGTGATCGCGGCGTTCCTGCTGGTAGGTGTCCAGCAGCGCATCACCGGCTTTGCCCTCAATGACCAGCGCCAGTTTCCACGCCAGGTTGAAGGCATCGCGCATGCCGCTGTTGTACCCCTGCCCCTGCCAGACCGGCATAATGTGTGCGGCATCGCCCGCCAGCAGCACGCGGTCAATACGAAAACGTTCGGCCAGACGGGCGTTATGGGTATACACGCGCTGGCGGATCAGCTCAACGTTGTCCGGGTTCGGCAGCACTTTGCTCAGCAACTGGCGCATATTCTGCGACTCGCTAAGCTGCGCTTCGGTTTCCCCCGGCATCACCATAAATTCAAAGCGGCGCACCGCGTGCGGCAGTGCGGCGGAGACATACGGACGCACCGGATCGCAGCACAGATACACGTGTGGGGTGCTGAGCGGATCGTTGGCGATATCCACCACAATCCACTGATTTGGCGCGGTTTTACCTTCGAATGGCACATTCAGCGAGCGCCTGACGACGCTGCCGCCGCCGTCGCAGGCCACCAGCCACTGGGCCTGCACCGTTTCACGCTGACCGTCCGGTGCCTTCAGGTTCAGCGTCACTTCGCCATCCTTCTGACTGAACGCCTCCAGCTCGCGAGAGAACAGGCAACGCACGTTGGGAAACCGCGACAGCCCTTCCAGCATCACCGCGTCTACCTGCGGCTGAATAAACGCATTACGGCGCGACCAGCCAAACTCGTCGGTCATCGGCTGGATATCAGCAAAGCAGCGGCCCTTGGGGGTAAGAAAGCGCATCGCATGCCATGGCGTGGTGTGCGGCAGCACGTTATCGACCAGACCGACGGACTGCAGGGTGCGCAGCGCTTCATCGTCAATGCCGATGGCGCGCGGATAGTCGATCAGCGCATCGAGCTTCTCCACCACCAGCACCTCAATGCCCATCTGGCCGAGATAGTTCGCCATCATCAGCCCCACCGGACCGGCTCCGGCAATCGCCACCTGCACGGTGTGTTGCACAGCGGGTTGGATATCCGGGTTTATCGTTGTCATTTCAGAACCTCACTACGCGGACAAAACGTCATGGCAGCCTCTGGAGAGATGCCCTTACTTTGTTAAAAATATGTGAATAGTTTTTTATTGTGCGGTCAGTATAGGAGGGTGTTTTTGCGCTACAATCAAAACATACCTGGATGTGCACTTAGTGCACTACGTTGTTTTATCTGTAGATTTGTCAACGAATATGAAAAGTGACGAGAGTACCGAATACAAAACCGTGCGCGGATTAACCCGCGGGTTAATGTTATTAAATATGTTAAACCGGCTCGACGGTGGGGCCAGCGTTGGTCTGCTGGCAGAGCTGAGCGGCCTGCACCGCACCACGGTCAGACGACTGCTGGAAACGTTGCAGGATGAGGGTTACGTCCGGCGCAGCCTGTCCGATGACAGCTTTCGCTTAACCATCAAAGTTCGCCAGCTCAGCGAGGGATTTCGTGACGAGCAGTGGATTTCCGCGCTGGCCGCGCCGCTGCTGGGGGATTTACTGCGCGAGGTCATCTGGCCGACCGACGTTTCCACGCTCGACGTCGATGCCATGGTGGTGCGTGAAACCACCCACCGCTTCAGCCGCCTGTCATTTCACCGGGCGATGGTCGGGCGTCGTCTACCGTTGCTGAAAACCGCCTCCGGCCTGACCTGGCTGGCGTTTTGTCCGGAGAATGAACGTCAGGAGCTGATCGAAATACTGGCATCGCGACCGGGAGAAGAATTCCAGCTGGCGCGCGAACCGCTGAAGCTGGACGCCATCCTGACCCGCGCGCGCAAAGACGGTTTTGGACAGAACTATCGCGGCTGGGATCAGGAGGAGAAAATCGCCTCTATCGCCGTGCCAATCCGCAGCGAACAGCGGGTGATCGGCTGCCTGAACCTGGTGTATATGGCCAGTGCGATGTCCATCGAACAGGCCGCGGAAAAACACCTTCCGGCCTTACAAAAAGTGGCGAAGCAGATCGAAGACGGCGTGGCGTCGCAGGAGATTTTGGTTGCCGGGAGGTGAGATGGATCACATTTCCCCTCCCCCTCTGATTAAGAGCCACGTTCACTGCGCAATGTGTCGTCGTTATCTGCCAGCAGAGACGTTCGCGATTTACCGTTTCTGATTTTTCCATCAATACCAGGTTGAGGTTTACCAAACAGATAGCCTTGTGCGAAATCGCAGCCCAGAGCCTGAAGACTTTCCAGTTGTTCCTGCGTTTCAACCCCTTCTGCAACCGCCTTCATATTGAGAGATTTCGCCATACCGGTGATAAGTTTGATGATGTTAAGGGCGTCTTCCTGTGTAGATATCGAATGCACAAAGGACTTGTCTATTTTGATTTTGTCGAAGGCAAGCCTGCTCAGCCGCGAAAGCGAAGAGTATCCCGTACCAAAATCATCAATGGAGATTTTCACGCCCAGGGCTCTGAGCCTGTTAAGCGTATTCATCGGCGTATTGCTGTCAGTAAAGAGAGAGGATTCCGTCACTTCCAGTTCAAGACGGTCAGCCGGAAGTCCTGTTTCTTTCAGAATAGACAACACTATTCCGGCAAAGGCTTTGCTGCTTAGCTGGACAGGCGAGACATTGACTGAAATTTTAGCCGGAACCGCCCAGGAAGCCGCTTCCCTGCAGGCCATTTCAAGCACCGATTTCCCCATTTCATTAATCATTCCTGTCTTTTCAGCAACAGGAATAAAGCTATCCGGCGACAGCAGGCCTTTAAGAGGATGTATCCAGCGGATAAGGGCTTCATAGCTGTAAATTTCCCTGCTGAAAGAATCTACAATCGGCTGGTAATAAACCACGAATTCTTTATTCGCTATTGCCATCGCCATATCATGCTCAAGGGTTCTGCTTTCTTGCAACTTATCTAACATGCGTTGCCGGAAGACTTTTATCTTACCAGAACCTTCTTTTTTGGCTTCATATAGGGCCAGATCGGCAAATTTATATAGATAGTCGGAGCGGCGTTCAGTTTCGGAAATAACAATGCCAACGCAGGTGGTAATGTTGATAATCGTGTTATAAATCGTGTAGGGCTGGTTGATAAATTCACATATTTTTTGCGCGCGAGAAACAGCATGACTCTCAGTCAGACCCGTCGAGAGAAACGCAAACTCATCCCCACCTAAGCGATAAAGCGTATCTGAAGTCAGGCTCATCGAAACCAGGCGATGGGATATCTGACGTAACAATGAATCACCGACATCATGGCCATACGTATCATTGACCTCTTTGAATCGGTCTAAATCAAACAACATCACTGTCACAGAACTATTATTCTTTCCTGCCGTCTCGATGGTTTTATTTAAATCTTCCCAAAAAAGCTGGCGGTTATTCATCTCGGTAAGAGAATCATGGTAGACGTCATATTCCAGTTTTGTATTCTGGATTTGCAGTTTTTCTTTAGATTTCTGCAATTCTTCAGCAAGACGCTTAACCTGAAGATGCGCCTGCAAAATATTTCTGTTCTGATAGAATATCAGCACGCCCAGTATCGCACTCAGTATGATCAGCAGTACTGAGATCGCTGAATAAATATAGTACAGCGCTTGAATTTTGAGGTTTGTACTATTAATCGAGTTAACATCTTTATTTAGCGCACCGGATGAAAGACGGCCTAGCGGCGCATCCAGCGCATGCATTTTTTTCAAGTATGTCTGGAGCTCTGAACGATTCATTTTCTCAAGATGAACATCCAGATAATTAAGTGTGTTTTCCAGTTGTAAAGCCAGTTCACCATGCGCTTCATTATTTTGTATATAATGTCCCAACTCACCTTCTTTCATTAAATCATTCTGGCTGAGCATGATGTCGAGGCGCAGACGTACATCATCGAGGTTCATAGAATCATCGATAGTGTAAAGACCAAGCCATGACTCAAAACGGTAGTATTCTGATACCAGTTGTGCAGCGGACCATGAATCGGTGTAGTGAGTCAGTTTCTGTAACTCTTGTTGCCGTTCATGCACGAGGTAAGAGATATACCCGGTAGATATAAAAAGAGAAAATATGATGCCCGCCAGTATTCTGTTCATGATGTTCTTCTGAACTCCTACTCAATATTCATTCTGCTGACCTGCCATGCTGAGCGTGCATAAAAAACCTGATTATTCAGTTCAGGCATGCTGTCATAGGGGTACACAATGAATAAGGGACCTTTATCACGGACGCGAATGTATTTTTCGTTGATTTTTACAGCAAGGATAACATTATATTTTTTGAAATCACTGAGTGGGATAATCGTGGTGTAGTCATTGAGCGCGGTGACCTTAACCACAGAACCTTTCGCGCCAACATAATCCATGAGCTTTTGCAGTGGAATACCCGTAAAAGTAGTGCGTCCATTATACCAGGGCGAGGTGGTCTGGAAACTGACCATGCCCAGTTTCTCAAGGCTGGCAATATCAAAAACGGCTTTCCCGTCTTCATTTGTATTTTCTATATTACCGGACAGCGTTAAAAGGGCTTTACCGGCAGGTTTAGAAAGTTCACCTGCCCAGAGCTGTGTGGAGACGACAAAGCTTAACAACATAACAATTAATCGCATTTTAACCTCGCCTGCCGACCGGATGTAAACGAATTATAATTTAGTTATAATGCTATTTACATATGCTGCCTGGATATTATTGGTGCAATAAACCTACTCATATTTTAAATCATTAAAATCAACAGGTTAACCATCACTCCATTTTTATATTGTTTAAGAGCCCAGGCATTGTCCGCCTGCCACCATGCAGGCAAAAAAAAACCGAAACCCCGCTCATAAAATGAGCAGAATTTCGGCACACGTTCAGCCTGAAGCGCTTTAGACTTTAAGCAGCTTTACCGTTTCTTCGATATCTATCTCATCTTCCGAGAAGATCAGCGTCGTACCCTGGAAGGTAGTAATGGCCAGCTTTTTCAGCGAACGCATTTCGCCAGGCTTGACGTCTGACTTCGGCTTGATGCTGTTCATCAGCGCGCCGACGGACAGCACCGCATTTTCTTTATCAATGCGGGTTTCAACCGGCACTTCTTCGCTATACACCACCCAGGACTTGATCGCCGTGAGTTTCAGGCGCTCACCCGCAATATAGATGTATTTGCTGTCGGGCACCACTTTCACCGCATAGGCTGACAGGCCTTTGTTGTTAGTGGTCGGCTCGAAGGTCACCGCCGCGTCTTTCTTGATCAGCTCAGGATTAGCAACCTTAATCACATGAAAATAGCGGTTATCGCCGTTTTCATCTTTGATAAATCCAAAGCCTTTATCTTTAAACCACGTTGTGATTGTTCCGTTCATTGCTGTTTCCGCCTGATTAAAACGTCATACTCGTAAAATTTGCGCGCAGTGTAAAACATCGGCCACGTCTTTGGCTACTCGTTGCCCCAGCGGTTGAGGAACTCGGCGATATCATCTATACGCTGTTCGTCGATCCCGGCAACGGTTGCCATCTCCTGCTGCGCGTCTTCGCCGATCTCTTCGTTGTTCATCAAACGGACTATCAGCTGTTGGAAGTAGTGCGCCAGCGCGTCGCGTTCCGCGTCGCTAACCGGCTTTGCGGCCTCGGTCGCGTACTCGTCGGCGATATCATAATATTTTAGCGGAATGTCGTTGTTCATCAGGTGCTCCGGGGTGAATGCGTGTGCCAGCAGTTGTCTGCCGCGTCTGAGGTGAATGATAGCATTCTTATTTCACCGTTAGCGATCTGTTTTATTGACTGCAATATGTTTCATATATTCGCAGGTAAAATAGTGTAGTAACGCAGGGACAATCAGATTATTTTAAGTCTAACACTCTCAATAATTCGAGTTGTACGAAGGTGATAAGTGGTCATCCAACGATGAGGCTATTGCGGAAATATCAATAGAACACCAGTAATGAAAGATTGCATTGTTATTATATCAAAATACACGAGAGAATTATCGGGTTACCTTATAGGAGTTAACGTGGTTAATATAAATAACGATTCCTCTATAGGCCTGATAAGCGAAGCGCCATCAGGCCGTGGCTCGTAGCCGGATGACGAGCAAGCCCTGTATCCGGCCCGTACACAACTACGCATGTCAGAGATACTGTTTTTTCCCTAACAGATCTCGATTGTAGTTGCACTCCGGTAAAGATTTCATTTCCGGAGAGGTGTCTTTACTCAGATCAACAATTCGAACGTCGTTATTGTCATTACTAATTTCGTACGTATGACCTTTATTAGCAAGGAACGAACCTGAATAGGTTTGTCCCAGGTCGATACCATGCATGCTGCGCTCTTCCCGCTTCCACCATACTTTATAGGTGAACCCAGGTTGGATGGTATATTCCTGATAGCTTTTGGCCGCAAAATCAGCGGAAGGCGGCGCAATACCATTAACAGCCTTAGAGGTTCTGACTTTAATACCAACAATGGCAACTTTCGATGTTATTCCATACGCTTTTTCTGACTTCCAACAGTTCCCGGCAGGGATCTGTTTTTCTATTCTGTACGGCGTAGGTTGCAACGTATTTTCAACACGTATGTAAGCCGCATCACTGCCGGTATAATCGGGTAGCGTATCAGAAAAATCAACGCTACATCCCGTCAGAACCATGGTCGTTAATAAAATACTTAAGCCTTTAATCATTCGTCATACTCCCTGTTTTTTTGAGTACGTCTCTGTCAGTCCTGCAGAAATATACCGACTACAGATTATCGGCAGTAGCCGAAAAATAATTAATTATGATATCACCAGCAATAAGGGTCAGCGATTGGCCCAATCCCATCGCTAGTCGCCCATTTGCCCACATTCATCTTCTGGACAACACTCCAGGATGACACCACTGACCCAACACGTGGAGCAAACACCATGAACATCACGCAAATCCGTAATGCCACACTGCACATCACCTTTGGCGGCAAGACCTTCCTCGTTGATCCAATGCTGGCCCCGAAAGGTGCGTATCCGGGTTTTGCCGGAACGGCGCGCGCAGAGATCCGCAATCCGACCGTGGAGCTGCCCGTTGACATCGACACCCTGCTTAACGTCGATGCGCTGATCGTCACCCATCTGCATGAAGATCACTGGGACGAGGTTGCCGCGCGCGTTGTGCCGAAAGACAAGCCGATCTACGTACAAAATGATCAGGATGCGCAGGTGCTGCGAGGACAGGGGTTCACCCAACTGAGCGTATTGACAGAAAATACCGCGCTGGGGGACATCACCCTGCGTAAAACCGGCGGCCAGCACGGGTCGGATCGCGCCTACGCCGTGCCGCAAATGGCAGAACGCCTGGGTGACGCCTGCGGAGTTAACTTCCAGCATGCAGCAGAAAAAACGCTGTATCTGGTTGGCGATACTATCTGGCGCGATGAGGTAGAGGCCAATATGCAGACCTTCCAGCCTGATGTCGTGGTACTGAACGCCGGTTTTGCCCACGTCATCGGCTTTGGGCCGATCATTATGGGCGCGGAAGATGTGCTAAAAACCCACTTTGTGCTGCCTGAAGCGCAGATTGTGGCGACCCATATGGAAGCCATTAACCACTGCCTGCTGACGCGCGCGGCGCTGAAAGAATATGCGTTCGACAACCAGATTGCGCAATTCGTCAACGTGCCGGAAGATGGGGAAACCCTGACCTTTTAATGCCAACAGAGGAATCGTATGCGCCCGCTTACCGTCGCCATTGTCGCCGTGGAAGATTTCAGCCCGTTTCATTTTTCGGTGCCGTGCATAATTTTCAGTGACAAAATGGCGGCGAAAAAGCGCTTTGAGGTGCAGATATGCGCCGAAAATCCCGGCATCGTCTCTTCGCAGGATGGCTTCTCCGTCACCGCCTCTCACGGTTATGAGGCGGTGACGGCAGCCGATATTGTGGTGGTCCCCTACTGGGGCACTACCGGGCATCGCCCGCCGCAGGGTCTGCTCAATGCCCTTAATTGCGCACGGCAAAACGGCGCACAGATTGTCGGGCTGTGTCTGGGCGCGTTTGTCCTCGGCTACGCGGGCCTGTTAGACGGAAAGCGGGCCGCGACGCACTGGGAATTTGAGCAAGATTTTCAGACGCGCTTCCCGGCGGCGCGTCTGGATATCAACGCCCTGTACGTTGATGACGACGGTATTATTACCTCGGCAGGTACCGCCGCCGCACTGGATTGCTGCTTGTACGTCATCCGCCAGCACTTTGGCAGCACGGTAGCGAACCAGATTGCCCGACGGATGATTGTGCCACCGCACCGCGAAGGGGGACAGGCGCAGTTTATTGAGCAGCCGGTGGCGAAAAATACCCAGGATCAGCGCATTAACACCCTGCTCGATTATTTACGCCAGCACCTCCACGAGCAGCATAACCTCGACACGCTGGCGCAGCGGGTGATGATGAGCCGTCGCACCCTAACCCGCCATTTTATGAAGGCCACCGGGTCAAGCGTGGCTGAATGGCTTATTACCGAGCGCCTGCGACGCAGCCAGGAGCTGCTGGAGTCCAGTTCGTTACCCGTCGAACGTATTGCTGAACAGGTCGGTTTTCTCTCTCCGGTCACCTGGCGCCAGCATTTTAAAGCCCACTTCGGCGTCAGCCCGGCTGAATGGCGCAAGACCTTCCGCGGCGCAGCGTAAACAGGCTCAGCCTCTTTTTTGCGCCAGCCACACCGTATGCCCGGTGCACTGTGGGTCTTCCATGATCACGTCAATGACCTCAAAGCCGTGCGCGGACAACAATGCACGGTATTCGTCGGGCGCCAGGCTTGCATGAAACAGCGGCTCACCTTCAAATTGCCCCATTGCGATGCCGTTTCCGGTACCGCTGGTGAACATCAGCGCGCTGCCGGGATGACTGAGCTGGTCAAAGATCGGAAACATCCTGTGTTGGTCCTGCTGGGGTAAATGGAAAAAGCTGTCCCACGCAATCAGGCCATCAAAGGTGTCATCAAGCGCGAGCTCACGCATATCCTGCTCCAGCCAGCACTGGTCGGGAAAAGATTGCCGGGCGCGCGCCAGCATCGCCGCGGAACCATCCACTCCAGTTAGGTGAAAGCCTTGCCGGATAAAATACCCGGCAATCGGCTGACCATTCCCACAGCCGATATCCACAATACTGCCCTTCCCGCCCAGTACCGCGATGAACTTATCCAGCCACGGTTTCTCAAACAGCGTGCGTGAACGCTGGCTGGCAAAGGCATCAGCATGGCGTCGGTAGATAGACAGAATGTTCTGGGCCGCAGAGTCGCTCACGATTTCCTCACTGTTTTACTCGTTCTGCCATCATGTTAAGCATAAAGACGCCATGCCCGCTATCACGCGTCACTGGCCCTGGAATGCGCCTCGCAGAACCCAACCACAAATACGCCAAAACCCTACGTGCTGTGGCATGATAGCGCGTAGATAACGTAATGAAGGGTGAAGAATGTGAAACCGGTAACGCTATACGATGTGGCAGACCATGCAGGTGTCTCTTACCAGACCGTCTCGCGCGTCGTGAATCAGGCCAGCCACGTTTCCGCCAAAACCCGTCAGAAAGTTGAGGCCGCGATGGCGGAGCTCAATTACATCCCCAACCGCGTTGCCCAGCAGTTGGCCGGTAAACAAACGCCATTGATTGGTGTGGCGACGGCGAACCTTGCCCTGCACGCGCCCTCGCAAATCGTTGCGGCTATAAAATCCCGCGCCGACCAGTCCGGGGCCAGCGTGGTGATCGCCATGGTCGAGCGTAGCGGCGTAGACGCCTGCAAAGCAGCGGTGCATAACCTGCTCTCCCAGCGGGTGACCGGGCTTATCATCAACTATCCGCTGGATGAAGACGACGCAATTGCCGTCGCCGCCGCCTGCGGTACGGTACCGGTGCTGTTTCTGGACGTCTCTGACCAGTCGCCGGTTAACAGCGTGATTTTCTCCCATGATGACGGCGCACGCCTCGGCGTTGAGCACCTGATCCAGCACGGGCATCAGCGTATCGCCCTGCTGGCCGGACCGCACAGCTCAGTCTCGGCGCGGTTACGGCATGCGGGCTGGCATAAGTATCTGGCGCACTATCAGCAGCAACCCGTCGCGGAACTGGAAGGCGACTGGAGCGCAATGTCCGGCTTTACACAAACCATGCAGATGCTGAACGACGGCGTCATCCCGACCGCCATGCTGGTTGCCAACGATCAAATGGCGCTGGGCGCGATGCGGGCCATCAGCGAGTCCGGCCTGCGGGTGGCGACCGATATCTCGGTGATTGGCTACGACGATACCGAAGACAGCTCCTGTTATATCCCGCCACTCACGACCATCAAGCAGGATTTTCCGACGCTCGGGCAAACCAGCGTCGATAAACTGCTGCAGCTTTCACAGGGGGGTGAGAGCCTCGGCAATCAACTCCTGCCGGTGACGCTGGTCGAGCGTAAAACGGTGCTGCCCCCGAACAGACAACAGGCAACGCCGCAGGCGCTGGCGGAGTCGCTGATGCAGCTGGCACGTCAGGTTTCTCGGCTGTAACGTCTCCACAGCGAGCGCTCACATCTGCTGTTACTGAGCTGAATTACTGTGAGTCAGCTCACTGATTACCCACCCCATCCTTTACAGGATAATCTCAATCCTCGTATGTTCAATTAAATTGTGAGCGGATAACAAATTTACACAGGATACTGCCATGACCCTGAACACGGATTCACTCGCCGCCGTACTGGCACGTCGCGACTGGGAAAACCCCGGCGTCACTCAGCTTAATCGTCTTGAAGCGCACCCGCCGTTTTGCAGCTGGCGCTCTGCGCAGGACGCCCGTAACAACCAGCGTTCGGCACAGTTACAGTCACTGAACGGCGAGTGGAAGTTTGCCTGGTTTGCCTCACCTGAAGCGGTGCCGGAAAGCTGGCTTGCGGGCGATTTGCCGCAGGCCGATAGCGTAACCGTACCGTCTAACTGGCAAATGGACGGTTACGATGCGCCGATCTACTCCAACATTACCTACCCGTTCCCGGTCAATCCGCCGCACGTTCCAACGGAGAATCCGACAGGATGTTACTCGCTCACATTCAAAGTGGATGCCGCGTGGCGACAGACGGGACAGACGCGCATTATTTTTGATGGCGTGAACTCAGCGTTTCATCTGTGGTGCAATGGCCGCTGGGTCGGCTACGGGCAGGACAGCCGCCTGCCGTCCGAGTTTGATCTCAGTGATTTCCTGAGCGACGGCGAAAACCGTCTGACGGTGATGGTGCTGCGCTGGAGCGACGGCAGCTATCTGGAAGATCAGGACATGTGGCGCATGAGCGGTATCTTCCGCGACGTCTCGCTGCTGCATAAGCCGGACACGCAGATCCGCGACCTGCGTATCCACACCCGTTTTAACGATGATTTCAGCCGCGCGGTGCTGGAAGCCGACGTCAGAATGGCGGGCGAGCCGCGCGATGATTTACGTGTGACGCTGCAACTGTGGCAAGGCGATACGCTGACCGGTGAAGCCACTTCGCCTTTTGGTAGTGAGATTATTGATGAGCGCGGCGCGTATGCCGATCGCACCACTCTGCGCCTGAACGTTGAACGTCCGGCGCTGTGGAGCGCTGAAACCCCGAATCTGTACCGCGCGGTAGTGCTGCTACATACCGCCGACGGCACGTTGATTGAAGCCGAAGCCTGCGACGTTGGCTTCCGCCAGGTCAGCATTGAAAACGGTCTGCTGTTGCTCAATGGGCAGCCGCTGCTGATCCGCGGCGCCAACCGTCATGAACATCACCCACAAAACGGTCAGGTGATGGATGAAGAAACGATGGTGCAGGACATCGTCCTGATGAAGCAAAACAACTTTAACGCCGTGCGCTGCTCGCATTATCCAAATCATCCGTTGTGGTACACCCTGTGCGACCGCTACGGCCTGTACGTGGTGGATGAAGCCAATATCGAAACCCACGGCATGGTGCCGATGAACCGCCTGAGCGATGACCCCACCTGGCTTCCGGCGATGAGCCAGCGCGTGACGCGCATGGTGCAGCGCGACCGCAACCATCCGAGCATTATTATCTGGTCACTGGGCAACGAATCCGGGCACGGCGCAAATCACGACGCTCTCTACCGTTGGCTGAAATCCGAAGACCCGTCCCGCCCGGTGCAGTATGAAGGCGGCGGGGCGGATACCGCTGCGACCGACATTATTTGCCCAATGTATGCCCGCGTTGACCAGGACCAACCCTTCCCGGCGGTACCGAAATGGTCTATCAAAAAATGGCTGTCGATGCCCGGCGAGCAGCGCCCGCTGATCCTCTGCGAATACGCCCACGCGATGGGGAACAGTCTCGGGGGTTACGCCAAATACTGGCAGGCATTCCGCCAGTATCCGCGTCTGCAGGGTGGATTTGTCTGGGATTGGGTCGATCAGTCGCTGACAAAATATGACGACAACGGCAACCCGTGGTCAGCCTACGGCGGCGATTTTGGCGACACGCCGAATGACCGTCAGTTCTGCATGGACGGGCTGGTATTTGCCGATCGCACGCCGCATCCGTCGCTGTATGAAGCCAAACACGCGCAGCAGTTTTTCCAGTTTACGCTGTTGCCGGGCGACGAACGCCAGATTGAAGTGCGCAGCGAATACCTGTTCCGCCGCAGCGATAACGAAATCCTGCACTGGTCTGTCGCCCAAGACGGCAATCTGCTGGCCACCGGCGAGGTCATGCTGGATATCGCCCCGCAGGGTTGTCAGCGGGTTACCCTGCCGGATCTCCCCATGCCGGACACCGCCGGTCAGCTGTGGCTGACCGTGCGCGTGGAACAACCTCAGGCCACCGCGTGGTCAGACGCCGGGCATATCAGCGCCTGGCAGCAATGGAAGCTGGAAGAGAAACTCAGCCTGACGCTCCCCCCACGCGCCAGCGCCATGCCACAGCTCACCGTCAGTGACGATACATTCGCGGTGACCGTCAGCGATAAACGTTGGGAATTCTGCCGTCAATCAGGATTGCTGACGCAATACTGGCTGGGCGGCGACGCGCAACTGTTAAGCCCGCTCATTGACCAGTTCACCCGCGCGCCGCTGGATAACGACATTGGCGTCAGCGAAGTGACGCGCATCGACCCTAACGCCTGGGTCGAACGCTGGAAAGCCGCCGGCCACTATCGCGCAGAGCCTCAGCAGGTGTTGTGCGAAGCCGAATCCCTGTCGGAAAGCGTGCTGATTACCACCGCGCACGCCTGGCAGTATCAGGGCGAAACGCTGTTTATCAGCCGCAAGTCCTACCGTATCGACGGCCATGGCAAGATGCACATCACGGTGGATGTCGATGTCGCCAACGGAACGCCGCACCCGGCACGTATCGGCCTCAGCTGCCAACTGGCGCAGGTTGCCGAACGCGTAAACTGGTTAGGTCTCGGCCCGCATGAGAACTACCCGGATCGCCTGAGCGCGGCCTGTTTTGACCGTTGGGATCTGTCGCTGGATGAGATGTACACCCCTTACGTCTTCCCGAGCGAAAACGGCCTGCGCTGCGGTACGCGCGAGCTGCGCTACGGGGCACATCAGTGGTGTGGTGACTTCCAGTTCAACATCAGCCGCTACAGCCAAAAACAGTTAATGGAAACCAGCCATCGCCATCTGCTGTCGCCGGAGGCGGGAACCTGGCTCAATATTGACGGCTTCCATATGGGCGTCGGCGGGGATGATTCGTGGAGCCCTTCCGTTTCCCCGGAGTTTCTGCTGAGCGCAGGGCGTTATCACTACCAGGTTATCTGGGGCTAAACATAATAATAATGGGCAGGTTACGACCTGCCCTTATTTTGCCTGAGGAAGTCTATTATGTATTATTTAAAAAACACTAACTTCTGGATGTTCGGTTTTTTCTTCTTCTTTTACTTTTTTATTATGGGTGCTTATTTCCCTTTCTTCCCGATTTGGTTACATGATATCAACCATATCAGTAAAGGCGATACCGGCATTATCTTCGCCTGTATATCGCTGTTTTCGTTGCTGTTCCAACCGGTATTTGGTCTGCTATCTGATAAACTCGGCCTGCGTAAGCATCTGCTGTGGATAATCACTGGTATGCTGGTGATGTTTGCCCCGTTCTTTATTTACGTGTTTGGGCCATTATTACAGTTCAATATTTTAGTAGGCTCGATTGTCGGTGGCATCTACCTGGGCTTTATTTATAATGCCGGGGCGCCTGCGATTGAAGCTTATATTGAGAAAGTCAGTCGCCGCAGCAATTTTGAATTTGGCCGGGCGCGAATGTTTGGCTGCGTTGGCTGGGCATTGTGCGCATCCATTGTCGGCATTATGTTTACCATCAACAATGAATTTGTCTTCTGGCTGGGTTCTGGCTGTGCGGTAGTCCTCGCCCTGCTGCTGTTCTTCTCGCGCACCGATACCTCGTCATCAGCAGAGGTCGCCAATGCCGTCGGCGCAAACCACTCTGCCTTTAGCCTGAAGCTGGCGCTGGAATTATTTAAGCAGCCAAAGCTGTGGTTCCTGTCGCTGTACGTGGTTGGCGTGTCCTGCACCTACGATGTGTTTGACCAGCAGTTTGCCAATTTCTTTACCTCGTTCTTTGCAACCGGTGAACAAGGCACGCGGGTATTTGGCTATGTCACCACCATGGGGGAATTACTCAACGCCTCGATCATGTTCTTTGCGCCGTTGATCGTAAACCGTATTGGTGGGAAGAACGCTCTACTGCTGGCCGGGGCGATTATGTCGGTACGTATTATCGGCTCATCATTCGCCACCTCGGCGCTGGAGGTCATCATCCTCAAAACGCTGCATATGTTTGAAATCCCGTTCCTGATCGTCGGCTGTTTCAAATACATTACCAGCCAGTTTGAGGTACGGTTTTCTGCCACCATTTACCTCGTGTGCTTCTGTTTCTTCAAACAGCTGGCGATGATTTTTATGTCGGTGCTGGCGGGCAATATGTACGAAAGCATTGGCTTCCATGGCGCGTATCTGGTGCTGGGTATTATTGCGCTGACTTTTACGCTGATTTCGGTGTTCACACTGAGCGGGCCGGGGCCGTTGTCTCTGCTGCGTCGCCGGGAAAGCCCGGCGCTATAACGCGGGGTTTGCCAGAGGGTGTAATAACAAGCCCGGTAAGCATCGCGCTACCGGGCCGTTTAACGGGGATTATTCTTCGATTGCCTGGCGAATTTGCTGCAACGACGCGGGATCGTCGATGGTGGTCAGATCGCCGGGATCGCGGCCTTCACAGATCGCCTGGATCGTACGCCTTAGCATCTTGCCCGATCGCGTCTTCGGCAATTGTGACACAAACCAGACATGTGCCGGACGGCCAAAGTTACCAATCTGGCTGTCCACCAGCGCCATAATCGCCTTCTCTTCTGAATGCGCAATGTCGCGGTCTTCCAGACTGTCACTCTGTTTCGGGATAACAAACGCCACCGCCACCTGCCCTTTCAGCGCATCTTTCACGCCGACCACCGCCACTTCCGCGACGTTCGGATAGCTGGAAATACTCTCCTCTATCTCACGGGTGCCCAGCCGGTGTCCGGCCACGTTTATCACATCATCGGTACGGCCTAAGATGAAGTAATAGCCGTCTACGTCGCGGATCCCCCAGTCGAAGGTGGCGTAAACCTGGCGGGAGAACAGCGACCAGTAGGTGTTCACAAACCGTTCGTCATCGCCCCAGATGGTCTGAATACAGCCCGGTGGCAGCGGCCCTTCAATCACCAGCATACCCTTTTCGTTCGCTTCGCAGGGTTCACCGGTCACTTCGTTGAGCAACTGCACGTTGTAGCCATACATCGGCACACCGGGGCTGCCCAGACGAGACGGCCTGTCGTCCACGCCACGGGCAATTGCCATAATCGGCCAACCGGATTCAGTCTGCCAGTAGTTGTCGATCACCGGCACGCCCAGTGTTTGGGTTACCCAACTCGCAGTGGGTTCATCCAGCGGCTCGCCCGCCAGATACAGCACCTCCAGTGAGGAGAGATCGTGATTGCGGATCTGCGCGGTCGGGAACTTCTTCAGCACGCGAATGGCGGTCGGCGCTGAGAACATTCTGCTGACCTGATATTTTTCGACTATCTTCCACCACACGCCGCAGTCCGGGTACGTCGGCAGCCCTTCGTACACCACCGTCGCCATCCCCGCCAGCAGCGGGGCATAAACGATGTAGGAGTGTCCGACCACCCAGCCGATATCCGAGGCGCAGAAGAACACGCCGCCCGCTTTGCCGCCAAAGATGGTCTCCATCGACGTCGCCAGCGCCACCGCATAGCCGCCAACGTCACGTTGCACGCCCTTCGGCTTGCCGGTCGTGCCGGAAGTGTAAAGTATGCAGGAGGTTTCGTTCGACTCCAGCCACACCACCGGCACACGCGCCCCGAGATGCTGCTGGCGCAGTGCGGCAAAATCGAGATCGCGCCCCTCGACCCGCGCCATTTTCGCCAACCCACGATCGACCAGTACCACGTGGTGCGGCTGATGCTGCGCCTGGTCAATGGCCTCATCGAGCAGCTTTTTATACGGCAGGATCTTGCCCCCGCGCGCCCCGGCATCCGCCGAGACGATGACCTTCGGTCGGGCATCGTCGATTCGCGCCGCCACGCTGTGCGAGGCGAAGCCACCGAACACCACCGAGTGGATCGCGCCAATGCGTGCACAGGCCAGCAGTGTAATGTGTGCCTCGGCGATCATCGGCATATATACCAGCACCCGATCGCCACGCTGCACGCCAAGCGACAGCAGAATAGCGGCCGTCACGTTGACTTCGTCATACAGCTGACGAAAGGTAAACGTGCGCTCTTCTTCGGTTTCCGAGGAAACAGCAATCAGCGCCAGCGCATCGGGCTGCTTCTCCAGCCAACGGTCAATGGCGTTATGGCACAGATTGGTCGTCCCACCGCAAAACCAGCGCGCAAACGGCGGATGGCTATGGTCCAGCACCTGAGTGAACGGCTGCTGCCAGTCAATACGCTGGGCCTGCTCGGCCCAGAATGACTCAGGTTGAGTGATAGATCGTTGATAAAACTCGCTAAAAGACATAATGCTCTCCTGTTGAACTTACGCCTAATGAGTCAGGTTTTAGATAATGAACAAATCCATGTACTCATTAACCGGCATCTGTTCCAGGCGAGTTCTGTCCAGGGAAACATCCAGAATGCGCTGTTGTTGGCGGGTCGGGAACTGGCGCGCCAGGTTGATTTTGAATTTCTCAACCAGCTTCGGCATGCCGTCAGTCCGACGACGCGCGTGGCCGATCGGGTATTCCACCACCTCTTCGTCAAAACGGGAGCCGTCGGTAAACTCCAGGGTGATAGCGTTGGCGATGGCGCGTTTTTCCGGGTTGTGATAATCGGCGGTAAAGGCCGGATCTTCGAAGCAGTTAATCTTCTCTCGCAGCGCGTCGATGCGTTTATCCTGCGCCACACCGTCTTCATAATCAGCCGCCGTCAGGCGTCCGAACAGCAGCGGGACCGCCACCATGTACTGGATGCAGTGGTCGCGATCCGCCGGGTTATCCAGCGGGCCTTTTTTGTCGATGATGCGAATGCAGGCTTCGTGTGTACGAATCGTCACTTTTTCGATATCGGCAGCCGTCTTACCGGCAGCCAGCAGTTTTTCATGCAGCGTCATGGCGGCTTCTACTGCGGTCTGGGAGTGGAACTCAGCCGGGAAGGAGATTTTAAACAGCACGTTTTCCATCACGTAAGAGCCGTACGGACGCTGGAAGCGGAACGCTTCTCCTTTGAAGGAGACATCATAGAAGCCCCAGGTTTTCGCCGTCAGCGCAGACGGATACCCCATCTCGCCGGTTTTGGCCATCAGCGCCAGACGTACCGCCCGGGATGTGGCATCCCCCGCCGCCCAGGATTTACGCGTACCGGTATTCGGCGCATGACGATAGGTTCGCAGCGACTGTCCGTCGACCCACGCCAGCGAAACCGCGTTGAGGATCTCATCGCGGGTCAGTCCCAGCATCTCGGCGACTACGGCGGTCGAGGCCACTTTCACCAGCAGAACGTGGTCCAGGCCGACGCGGTTAAAGGAGTTTTCCAGCGCGATACAGCCCTGAATTTCATGGGCCTTGATCATACCGGTCAGCACGGTTTTCATAGTCAGCGGCGCTTTACCCGCTGCTACCGCATTGCGCGACAGCCAGTCAGCGGTGGCCAGAATCCCGCCAAGGTTATCGGAAGGATGGCCCCATTCCGCGGCAAGCCAGGTGTCGTTGAAGTCCAGCCAGCGGATCATCGCGCCAATGTTAAACGCCGCCTGCACCGGGTCGAGCTGAAACTGGGTGCCCGGCACGCGAACACCGTTCGGCACCACCGTCCCCGGGACAATCGGCCCCAGCAGTTTTTTACAGGCCGGATATTCCAGCGCTTCCAGCCCGCAGCCGAGGGTGTCGAGCAGACAATAATGCGCGGTGTCATACGCCACCGTCGAGGTGATGGCGTAATTCATCACGTAATCAACGATATCAACGATTTCACGGTCAAATTCAGGGCGAACATTCGAAATATGAGCGGACATAGGGTACGTTTCCTGTTTTTTATCTTTAGAGGTTTTGCATTAGCAACGCTTTTCAATAGCGACAAATACGCGATCTTCCGGGCCGGTGTAGTTGGCGGAAGGCCGGATGATTTTATTATCCTGGCGCTGTTCAATGATGTGCGCCGCCCAGCCGGTGACGCGGGCGATGACAAACAGCGGGGTGAACATTTCGGTCGGGACGCCCATCATGTTGTAGGAAACCGCCGAGAACCAGTCGAGGTTCGGGAACATCTTTTTGGTATCCCACATTACCTCTTCCAGACGGTCGGCGATGTTGTACATTTTCAGCGAGCCGCCTTCCTGGGAAAGCTGCTTCGCCACGCGCTTGATCACCTGATGCCTCGGGTCAGCAAGGGTGTAGACCGGGTGACCAAAGCCAATCACCACCTCTTTGTTTTCTACACGTTTACGGATATCAGCTTCGGCTTCATCCGGCGTTTCGTAGCGCTGCTGAATTTCCAGCGACACTTCGTTCGCCCCGCCGTGTTTCGGACCTCGCAGCGCGCCAATGGCGCCGATAATCGCGGAATACATATCCGAGCCGGTTCCCGCAATCACCCGTCCGGTAAAGGTCGAGGCATTGAATTCGTGTTCGGCATACAGCACCAGCGAGATGTGCATCGCTTTTTCCCAACTGGCCGACGGTTTTTCGCCGTGCAGCAGGTGCAGGAAATGACCGCCAATGGAATCGTCATCGGTTTCCGGCTGGATACGCTCACCGTTGTGGCTGTAGTGATACCAGTACAGCAGGATCGAGCTGAGCGAGGCCAACAGTTTATCGGCAATGTCGCGCGCGCCGGAGACGGTATGCCCCTCTTTTTCCGGCAGCGTGCAGCCCAACGCAGAAACGCCGGTACGCATCACGTCCATCGGATGCGAAGCGGCAGGCAACGCTTCCAGAACGGTACGCACGTTTGCCGGGAGGCCACGCAGCGCTTTTAATTTAACCTTGTAGGCGTTGAGTTCATCGCGGGTGGGTAATTTTCCGTGGATCAGCAGGTGCGCCACTTCTTCAAATTCGCACTGTTGCGCGAGGTCGAGAATATCGTAGCCACGATAGTGTAAATCGTTACCGCTTTTACCAACGGTGCACAGGGCGGTATTGCCGGCGGTCACGCCGGACAGCGCGACCGATTTTTTCGGCTTAATAACATTCGTACTATTTTGCAGGATCGTTGTGTCGCTCATGTTGTCCTCGTTATTTTTATATATAGGGTATTGAGGGTATGCATCGCGTCGTACGTTGTAGGCCGGATAAACGTAGTGCCATCCGGCATTGCCTGATGGCGGCTGCGCCTTATCAGGCCTACGGCTTCGTGGCGTACAACGCGTCGAGTTTCTCTTCGAACTGGTAGTAGTTGATGCTTTCGTACAGCTCGTTGCGCGTCTGCATGATGTCGATAACGTTCTTCTGCGTGCCTTCCTGGCGCAGCACGTTGTACACCTGCTCGGCGGCGCGGTTCATGGCGCGAAATGCCGACAGCGGATACAGCGCCATTGCCACGTTCGCACTGCGCAACTCATCGGTAGTGAACAGCGGCGTTGCGCCAAATTCAGTAATGTTGGCAAGGATCGGTACCTGCACGGCATCGGCAAATTGGCGGTACATTGCCAGCTCCGTAATGGCTTCCGGGAACAGCATGTCAGCGCCCGCTTCGACATACGCCTGCGCACGATCGATAGCGGCGTCTAACCCTTCCACCGCCAGCGCATCGGTACGCGCCATGACAACAAAGTTCGGATCGGTACGCGCATCCACCGCCGCACGGATCCTGTCGACCATCTCTTCTTTCGATACGATCGCCTTGTTCGGACGATGCCCACAGCGCTTGGCGCCGATCTGATCTTCAATGTGCAGCGCAGCGGCCCCGGCTTTGATCATCGATTTCACAGTGCGTGCCACGTTAAACGCGGATGATCCGAACCCAATATCGGCATCCACCAGCAGCGGCAGCGGGCAGACATCGGTGATACGGCGGATATCGGTCAGTACATCATCGAGGGTAGAGATACCGAGATCCGGTAACCCTAACGACCCGGCAGCCACGCCGCCACCAGAGAGATAAATCGCCTGATACCCAGCGCGCTGGGCCAGCAGAGCGTGGTTTGCATTGATGGTGCCAACAATTTGTAATGGATTTTCTTTAGTGAGCGCGGCGCGAAACGCCAGCCCCGGAGAGTGCAGAGACATATCCCATCCTCTTGTTATCAACTTGTTATCGTTCGTTGATTAACCTAAAGCAAGGGGTATGCCAACGCCTTTATTGAGTGCGTTATTTTTACTTACCTCTTTTAAAACAATTAATTACAATTTTACTCTGCGTTTTTGTCGCACAAAAGCGTGTCAGCACACGTTTCATGAAACCGGCCTGAACGTTTCATTGCAACATTTATGAAACACAACTAAACCCAATATTCGGTTCTTTAATTTTGGGGTTAGCGATGGCTGAGACACATCTTCCACCACGCATGAATGACGACAAACCGGTTATCTGGACGGTCTCCGTCACGCGCCTGTTCGACCTGTTTCGCGACATCAGCCTGGAGTTTGATCACCTCGCAACCATTACCCCTATTCAGTTGGGTTTTGAAAAAGCAGTGGCCTATATCCGCAAGAAGCTCGCCAGCGAACGTTGCGATGCCATCATCGCCGCGGGTTCCAACGGCGCGTATCTGAAAAGCCGCCTGTCGATTCCGGTGATCCTGATAAAACCCAGCGGATTCGACGTGCTACAGGCACTGGCGAAAGCCGGTAAGCTAACCTCGTCGATTGGCGTCGTCACCTATCAGGAAACACTGCCCGCATTAACCGCCTTTCAAAAGACGTTCAATTTGCGCCTTGAGCAGCGCAGCTATATCACCGAAGAGGATGCGCGCGGGCAGATCAACGAGCTGAAAGCCGGCGGAACGCAAGCGGTGGTTGGCGCGGGCTTGATTACCGATCTGGCGGAAGAAGCGGGGATGACCGGGATCTTTATCTATTCGGCGGCCACCGTACGTCAGGCCTTTAGCGATGCGCTGGATATGACCCGCCTGACGCTCCGACGCAACGGGCAATACGCCAGCGGCGATACGCTACGCACCCGCTATACGCTGGGTGATATGCGCGGTCATTCGCCGCAGATGGAGCAGGTTCGCCACACCATCATGCTGTACGCCCGCTCGCGCGCACCGGTGCTGATTCAGGGTGAAACCGGGACGGGGAAAGAGCTGGCGGCGCAGGCGATTCATCGGGAATATTTCACCCGTCAGGACTCTCGACGTGGCAAGCCCTCAGCGCCATTTGTCGCCGTTAACTGCGGGGCTATTACCGAATCATTGTTGGAAGCGGAGCTGTTTGGCTATGAAGATGGCGCGTTTACCGGCTCTCGTCGGGGCGGTCGCGCGGGCCTGTTTGAAATTGCCCACGGCGGGACGCTGTTTCTCGACGAGATCGGTGAAATGCCGCTGCCGTTACAAACCCGACTGCTGCGCGTGCTGGAAGAAAAAGAGGTCACTCGGGTGGGCGGGCATCAGCCGATCCCGGTCGATGTGCGGGTGATCAGCGCCACCCACTGTCATCTCGAGCAGGAGATGAAACAGGGCCAGTTTCGAACCGATCTGTTTTATCGCCTGAGCATTCTGCGCCTCACACTGCCGCCACTGCGCGAGCGCCTGCCCGATATCCTGCCGCTGGCAGAAGGGTTTTTAAAACAGTCACTGGCGGAACTCGACGCGCCGTTTTCTGATACGGTGCGTAAGGGACTCGGGCTGAGCCAGCAGACGCTGCTCAATTATGGCTGGCCGGGAAATATTCGCGAGCTGCGTAATATGATGGAGCGTCTGGCGCTGTTTTTGAGCGTGGAACCGCAACCTGAACTGAACATCCATTTTTTGCAGCAGTTGTTACCGGAGTTAGCCGTTACCTCCGAAGCTCCTCAGGTGGCGTCATCACTGACACCGCAGCAGGTGCTGGCGCAATGTAATGGCGATAAAACCGCAGCCGCGCGGTATTTAGGTATCAGTAGAACCACATTCTGGCGGCGATTAAAACAATAACCCGCCGGTCCGATGACCAGCGGGTTGTTTGTCTTTCAGTTCAGCGCGTTATTTTTTCTTGTAAATATTAGCCGTGCCATGGATTTTATTGTCCGTTTGACCGGAGGTTAATACCAGGACGTCTGCGCCTTTCTCATCGGCTTTCTTAATCAGGTCTGCTTTAGCATCTGCGGCAGACATTTCATTGCTGGTAGAAATCGTGCCAATCTTGGTGTACTGAGACTCAACCTTATCAAAATCGACCTTCATCATCAGTTCCGCGGCATAGGCGTTGGAAACGACAAAAGCTAACGCACCAATTAATACCTTATATCCAGTTTTCATATAAAAGCTCCAATTTTTATGTTTTTACGCCATCATCGACCCCTGAACATCGATAGTGCGAGTCAAGGATGATTAATAAGTAGTTCAGCTTGTTCAAAAAATCCAGAGCTAACGGAAATATAAAGAGATTTTGCGAAACGGAGATAACCGACGATCCTACGCCGTTGCGTTCCCCGCCGCACCTGGCCGCGAATAATCGCCTGACATACCCGCTTGCAACAGCGCTATTGTTTCATAATACAGTGTGAGTAAATCCTCAGAAAAATGTACGCTGAAAACGTAGAGTAGCTGACGACGCAGAATAGTCTTAATCCAGGCTGCGCATCACATACCCCTCTATTCTCACTGATGGAATCGTTGTTTATGGAACCTCTACACGCCGTCGTACTGACCGTCAGTTTGTTCGTGTTAACCTTTTTTAATCCCGGTGCAAATCTGTTCGTGGTGGTGCAAACCAGTCTGGCATCGGGACGCCGGGCGGGCGTGATGACCGGTCTGGGGGTGGCGCTAGGCGATGCGTTCTATTCTGTCCTCGGGTTGTTTGGCATGGCGACACTTATCACCCAGTGTGAAGGCGTATTCTCACTGATTAAAATTGTCGGCGGCGCGTATTTACTGTGGTTCGCGTGGAACAGCATTCGGCATCAGGCGACACCACAAATGCCAACGTTACAGCAGCCGATTTCCGCGCCCTGGTACGTCTTCTTCCGGCGCGGGCTGTTAACGGATTTATCCAATCCACAAACCGTGCTGTTTTTTATTAGTATTTTCTCGGTCACGCTGAGTGCAGACACGCCGACATGGGCAAGGATGATGGCGTGGGCGGGGATTGTGTTGTCTTCCGTTATCTGGCGTATTTTTCTCAGTCAGGCATTTTCTTTACCTGCAGTTCGCCGCGCATATGGGCGGATCCACCGGATTGCCAGTCGGGTGATTGGTGCCATTATCGGAGCCTTCGCCCTGAGGCTGATTTACGAAGGCATCACCCATCGTTAACGCACCTGAAACACAGTTTCGCTTGACCATCGTGACGTAATTGTCCGTAATACCGCCTGGATTTTTAAACGTATTTTTGAGTGGCTGTGAGATGGAACAGGTTGCCCCCGCAAACGACACATTACTACTGACTGAATGGCAGGCGCTGCTGCGCCAGACGTCTCCTGACGTCCATACGATCCTGACTTCGTTAAGCGATGAGGAGATCCGCCATTTAGTGACCGTGTTTTATGACTACATGCTCTCCCATGCCGAGAGCGCATTGTTCCTGAATACTGAACAAGTCAGCACGCGGCTCAGCGGCAGCATGTTTAACTGGCTGCGCAGCGTGCTGGGTAGCGCGCAGGAAGACCTCTCACAGTTGCTGCTCAAACAACGCGAAATCGGCGTGGTCCATGCGCGTATCGGCCTGCCCATCGATCTGGTCAATCGCAGCGCGCGCAAGCTGAAAGATGAGTTGTATCGGGTGCTGAAAAAGAAAGCAGACTACCCACCTCACCTGTTGAGTGACGCCATCTGCTTTAGCAGCCTGGCAATGGATACCGCACTGGAGGCGATGACCGTCTCCTATTCGCCAAGCTATCAAAACTCCCTGAACACGCAAGAACAGTATCGCCTGCAAACGATTTATGACGACGTCAACGTCGAGCGCGAGCGGCAAATCCGCTCGTTTACCGACTGGGAAAATCAGTTTATCTACAACATTGCCACCGGATTACCCGTTGGGGAACTGGTCTTTCTGGCGAACTCCGATTTTGGTATGTGGTTCTCCCATAAGGGAAAACATATATTCGGTAACAGCAATCTGCTTGCCGAAATGGAATCTGTGATTGCAGAAATTGATAACCGTCTGACCCAGACACTGTTGAATCTACAGCAACCTGCAGAAGCCGTACGGATGAGTTTATTGCAGGATGTCCGCCAGCTGTCGGCAAAAATCCATTACCTTCTGGCCTCGATGTTTGAAGCGCTGGTCAAACAGGAAAACGGTAAAGACTCGCTGACCCAACTGCTTAACCGCCGCTTTATTCCAACCATTATGCGGCGCGAAATTTCGCTGGCATTACATGCGCGCAAGCCGTTCACCCTGGCCATGTTAGATATTGATTACTTCAAACAAATCAACGACAGCTATGGGCATAACACCGGCGACATGGCGCTGAAAAGCGTGGCGGCGGTGATTTATGAGCATATCCGCAGCAGCGACTACGTTTTCCGCTACGGCGGTGAAGAGTTTATGATCCTGCTGGTCGAGTCAGAGGTTTCACAGGCCAGTATTATTCTGGAAACCCTGCGTAAAAAGATTGCCGACCTGCGCATGGCGGCCTCGGCGACGGAATCCTTCTCGATTACCGTCAGTATCGGTATCGCCGAATATGACTACCATCCGGACTACAAACAGTTGGTGGATAAAGCCGACCGCGCACTGTATCTGGCAAAAAGCCGTGGCCGTAACCGCGTCGAAACCTATCAGGAATAACTTTTCCCTTTCCGCAGAAATAAATACCCCCTTCAGGGTATTTATCTGACCCGTGTTAATACTCGTGCTGTTATTTTTAATAGGGCTTTTGCCTGACGCAAAAATAACAGCCGCCGAATAAGATGCAAATCAAATACATGATATCTTTATCGCGTTAGCATATCCCGGTGATGCGTCCTCCTGAATGCGGGAAGGAAACGATGAGGGATAATAAAATCATGAACGGGAATAAGAGAACACGCTGGCAGCGCCGTCCAGGCACCACCGGAGGAAAACTGCCATGGAATGACTGGCGGAATGCCAGCACCTGGCGAAGAGCCACCCAGTTTCTTCTGCTGGCGATTAATATCTATATTGGCGTGACCTTTTATTACTGGGTCTGCTATTTTGAGACCGGCGGCACCAGCGTGTATATTCCCAGACCGGGAGGGATTGAAGGGTGGCTGCCTATCGCCGGGCTGATGAACATCAGGTATACGCTGGAAACCGGATACCTTCCGCCGATCCACGCCGCTTCCATGCTGCTGCTCGTCGCGTTTATACTGATAAGTCTGCTGTTAAAAAAATCATTCTGCTCGTGGCTCTGTCCGGTGGGGACGCTGTCAGAGTTGATTGGTAATCTGGGTAAAAAACTCGTTGGCCGCCATTTCACACTGCCGCGCTGGCTGGATCTGCCGCTGCTGAGCCTGAAGTATCTGCTGCTGAGCTTCTTTCTGTATATTGCCCTGTCGATGCCCGCGCAGGGGATCCAGTACTTTTTGATGTCGGCCTACGGCATGATTATCGACGTCAAGATGCTCGATTTCTTCCGCCACATTGGCACGGCGACGCTGGTTTTCGTGGCGATTATCAGCATCATGAGCCTGTTTATTCGAAACGCCTGGTGTCGCTATTTATGCCCGTATGGTGCCCTGCTCGGCCTCTTCTCCCTGCTCTCTCCATTTAAAATCCGGCGTAATGCAGACAGCTGCATCGACTGCGGAAAATGCGCGAAGAACTGCCCGTCAAACATTCCGGTGGACAAGCTTATTCAGGTTCGCACCGTTGAATGTACCGGCTGCATGACCTGCGTTGAATCATGCCCGGTCGCCTCAACGCTGACGTTTTCACTGCAGAGACCGACCGGCAACGCCGCACCCAAACCGTGGTGGCAACGCGTCGCTTTACCTGGATGGGGAATGACGCTACTGCTGCTCGGTATTCTATTTGCCGTCATTGGCTATGCGATGTATGCCAACGTCTGGCAGACACCGGTACCGGAGCATATGTATTTCCAACTGATACCGAAAGCCAGAATGATCGGGCATTAACGTTTACCGCCTTGCAGACCATCAAACACCCTGCCAATTCTGGCAGGGTTTCCGCCTTTTTCGACCATTTTAAGATTAATGAACTTGTGCCATCGGCGTCCCGTTTATACAACCTTAAATAGCCTCTGGAATAATTCTATTTTTATTTCATGTTCGGCAATAAGGGACCTCAATAATGCGCGGGAATAAAACCATGACTAAAATGAAACTGGCACTGTTATTACCTCTTTTTCTGGCTGGCTGTTCAATGAGCGACGGGGAGTTAAGAAACGCCTACGCTCAGCATTATCAGCAGCCGACGGCTTATGTTGAGGTCTATAAGCAAAAAATAGCCAGTATGGACATTAATGCACTGGCGCAATATGCCGCCACAGAAGACAAGAAGAAAATGCGCGGACAGCCGCGGCTGAAAATAGACAACTTCATTACCATTGAGAACGTGCAGGCGAAGGGAAATCGGGTGGTCTACGATTACTCGCTGTCAGAAAGCTGGCAGGCGTTACCCGCCGATAAGCAGCGCGAGAAGCAAACTAATATGAACAGGGATTTGATTTATCGTACCTGCTCGCTGGAAACAGTGCGTCTGGCACAGGCGAAAGGGCTGGAAGAGGAGCATAACTATTACAGCCAGTACCCGGACAAGCTCGCCTTTACCCTGAGAACCAGCGCCCAGATTTGTATCCAGAACGGCTTTACGCAATAACCGGTCTGGTCATCAACGGGCCATCAATGCCTGATGGCGCTTCGCTTATCAGGCCTACATGAGTGTGCACCCCGTAGGCCGGATAAGGCGCCAGCGCCGCCATCCGGCTAAAAACCGATGGTTAACATCAGAATTTCCACGACACGCTGCCAACGATACTGCGCTCCGCACCGAAGTAGCAATACGAGAGCGAGTTACAGGCCGCCACATAGCGTTTATCGGTCAGGTTGTTGACGTTCAGTTGCGCACTCAAACCCTTAATCCCAATATTCGTTAAGTCGTAGCCTACCGCCATATCCACCAACGTGTACGACGGCAGAGTATGGGTATTCAGGCGATCGCTGGTGATCCCGTTGACGTAGCGCACGCCAGATCCCAGCGTCAGGCCGTCCAGCGGACCACTTTTCACATCGTAGCTCAACCAGGTGCTGGCCTGATTACGCGGGGCGTACACCGCACGCTTACCCTGCTCCTCCGGACTGCTCTTCTTGTAGCGAATGTCGGTATAGGTGTATGCCGCCTGCAGGCGGAAGCTCTCCGTCAGTTGGCTGATCGCCTCCAGCTCGACCCCTTCCGATTCAATTTCGCCAATTGAGCGGTACGGGTCGGTCGGTTCTTCTTTGGTGGCGATATTGGTCTGATTGATACGGAATACCGATGCGCTAAACTGGCTGTTCAGCCCCTCCGGCTCATACTTCAACCCGGCTTCCCACTGCTTGCCTTTCATTGGCTCCAACAGGTTGCCGTTTTCGTCGGCAAAGCTGGTCGGTGTGAACGCGGTGGAGTAACTGATGTACGGCGCAAAACCGTTATCGAACAGATAGAGCAGCGCGGCACGAGTGCTGAAGTTGTTTTTATCCAGATCGCTGCGGGTATCGTTTATCTTATCAATGTTCGACACGCTGACCTGATCGTAACGGCCACCGAGCGTAATGCGCCAGCGCTCCCATGACATCTGATCCTGCAAATAGTAGCCCGTCTGGCGCAGCTTGTGTTTTTCACGCGCGTACATGTTGATGTAATCCGGCTTCGCGCCGTACACCGGGTTAAAGGCGTCAATCGGCGGGAAAGCACCGTAATAGCCGGTGGTGTTGTTGCTGCGACTCTGATAGTCAATGCCCACCAGCAGGCGGTGGTTCACCTGCCAGGTATCCACGCTGCCGTCGAGTTGGTTATCCAGCGTAATGGCCGACATATTCTCATCGGAGCCGGAATAGCCGCGGTTGAGTTCAGTGTCATTCAGCCAGCCCGCCGCATACACCTGATTAAGTTCAACATCGGTATGCAGATAGCGCAGCTTTTGTCGTACCGACCAACCGTTATCGAACATGTGCTCGATGTTGTAGCCCACCATGTTCTCGCGACGATCGTATTTGTCGTAGTCATCCTCACCTTCAAAGAAGGTATTGGAAATCTTTTGCCCGTCGTGCGGCACCACGGTGCCATCATATGGCAGACCCGAGTGGCTGCCACCTTCCGGATCGCGGTGCAGGTAGGCCATCAGGTCGAGACGCGTCTGGTCGGTGATACGCCAGGTCAGGCTGGGCATCAGCGCGTAGCGTTCTTCCTTCAGCGGACCAAACTGCGAGTCCGCATAGCGCGTCATCCCGCTCAGACGCGCCGCCACGCGATCGTTATCGTCCAGTGCGCCGGTGACGTCAAAGGCGGCGCCACGCTGGTTGTTATTGCCGGCAAACAGCTTCACTTCACCACCCGCATCAAACGACGGTTTACGTGAGGTCAGCGCCACAATGCCACCCGGTGAAGAACGGCCATACAGCACCGAAGCCGGACCGCGCACCACTTCAATATTGTCGAGGAACCACGGATCGACCACCAGTGAGCTGTGCGAGTTGGTATCGCTCATCATCTTCAGGCCATCGAGATAGACGTTATCGAGGCTGCCGTCGGAGAAACCACGCAGCACAATATAGTCAAAGCGGTTAGAGGCACCAATCTGATTGCTGTACACCCCTGGCGTGTAGCTGACGGCCTGGCGCACGCTGGTGGCTCCCTGCTCTTCAAACTGTTCACGAGTAATGATGGACACCGACTGCGGGGTTTCAATATCCGGCGTGGCAAGCTTGGTGGCGCCGCTCTGCATTTGCGAGGTGACCACCACCGTATCGTTTTTTGTTGTTTCCTGCGCCAGCAGAGGAAAAGCCACGCTGCCGGTCACCCATCCCACCAGCAGCGCCAACCGAGTCTTCGCGAACATGAACATCTCCCAAGGCATTTCTAATTGTAAATGAGAATTATTGCGCTTTTTATGCCAGAGATAGCTATGCCGGATGCCAGGTTACGTATGCGCAGCGCCAAAATGCGATTCAGACGCGCGCATAAAACGGAGAAATGGATTAGCAAGGTTTGAGGATATCGCCAGGCGAGAAACCGTAGCGGCGACGAAAGGCGGTCGAAAAGTTGGTGGCGTGCTGGTAGCCCGACATCCATGCCGCCTGCTGTACGCTGTACCCTTCTAATAAATACCCCCGCGCCCGTTCCAGACGGCAGTCGCGCAGGTAGTCAAATACGGAGCAACCATACGCCGCACGAAACTTGCTGCGCAGGCTGCTGGGGCTCATCGCCGCACGCTGGGCCAGTTCGCTGAGGGTGTAGTCATTTTCCGGCGTCTGTTCCAGCAAACGGCGCACAATCTCGAGGCGTTGCTGTTCGCCGCTGGCAGCCTGGCGTCTGCTGCTCTCCACCTGACAGACGCTGAGACCGTGGCCGAACAGTTGCAAAATAAGCCCTTCCAGCATCAGCTGGCGGGATACATTACTGAGCGTGCTCTGCTGGGCGTACTGTAATCCACTGAGCAAAAAGCCCGGCACTTGCCAGATAAGCGTTGGCGTCTGGCATCTTTCCCATTCAACCATTAACGACTCCAGCAACCCCGTGCGCCACGCACCGTCCGGATACAGTCCCAACGATAACGTTCGCAGCTTGCAGTCCGCAGGGTGACGGGCGCTCATGGTCTGATGTTCGCTGAGGCGAGAACTAAACGCCATGCCGGAACGCACCACATGCTGCTGCCCATTGAGAGTCAATGTCACACAACCTTCCAGCACTACCAGCATATACAGGGGAGTGCTGTGGCGGGAGGTAGTTTCGTAGGGTTGCAGCACCTGCACATCGGAGTGGGTAACACACATCCCGCAGGGCAGCGTCATCTCTTCGACTTTGCCCTGTAGCACGGGGCTGGCATGGGGGAAATCCAGCTGTTGCGAAAGCTGCGGAAAGCGGTAATCAATGCCGTAACGCTCACCAAAATCCATAAACTCACTGACGGAGAAGGTTCGTGCCAGCCGTGCGGCTGTATTTTGGCCGGTGGTGTTGTTCATACAGTTTTCTGCACAGGGAATGGGGTTCGCTATTTCGGGTTGGTGGCAACATTACCATTACCTACAGAATGCAACAATAATAATGAGAATTATTATCAATAATAATCTTAAAGATAAGGCTGAGAGATACCGCTAAGGTTGACCGCCCTACCGTCGGTATAGCCGAAGCGGTTATACCGACGTGCAGATTTACCGGTCAGTTACTTCATTAATACATCAACAAATTTGGCCAGCCATTCAGGATGTGCAGGCCATGCCGGTGCGGTGACCAGATTGCCGTCAACGTGAGCCTGGTCAATGCCGATATCCGCGTAATGCCCGCCACTCAGGCGAATTTCAGGCGCGCAGGCTGGATAGGCGCTACAGGTGCGGTTTTCTAACACGCCGGCCGCGGCTAACAGCTGTGGACCATGACAGACGGCGGCAATCGGTTTGCCCGCCGCGTTGAAGTCCTGAACCAGTTGAATAACATCCGGGTTCAGCCGGAGATACTCCGGGGCGCGTCCACCGGGGATCAGCAGCGCGTCATAATCGGCCGCCCGCGCGTCAGCAAAATTCGCATTCAGGGTAAAACGATGTCCTGGTTTTTCGCTGTAGGTCTGCGCCCCGTCAAAATCATGAATGGCGGTCTGAACATAGTCCCCTTCACGTTTATCCGGGCAGACGGCGTCCACGCGGTGACCTAACATTTTCAGCGCCTGAAAAGGCACCATCGTTTCATAATCTTCGACATAATCTCCGACCAGCATCAGTATTTTTTTCATCAATGTCCCCGCCCATAGCGATTAAGTGCAGAAATAACGGCCCTTTTTACTATAGTTCACGCGCTATACGTTTTCGGGATATCTTACGCGTCACGACGAACTCAGCCAGCTGATGCACGGCAAACTTACCCCTAAATATTTAACCATGACGCTATTTTCCATTCTGGTTAACACCAACGAATAGCTGGGGAATAATCATAAAAAAGCGCAGTTAAAGTATACTTTCATTATTCGAAAGAGATACTAACGAAAAATGAAAGCTGACAATATTTGGCGAAAAAATGATAATTAAAAGCTACTCAGAGCAGAACCACGAATAAATCCATAATTAATATGAGTTAAGTAAAGATAATCGTTAAGTTCAGACTAACGACCATAGCTTAAAAGGTGAAAAAACAACCTGCGGATGCAGTTATAGCAACTACCAATCTTAAGGGCTATTTTGTTATTGACTAAAATCAATCTTCGTGATCAATAACTTAGTGCCATCTACCCCCGTCACATCGCGTTAAGTTGAATTCACATCACGAATAAATAAGGTATAATCGAGCCACGCATTTTATGCTGCGTAAGCAGAAATCGTGTTCTGTCGACCTTACCGCTGGGCATTTTATGACGATTTATGCCGTATGTGTCGTCAACAAAACACGTTACAAGCACATAGCAAAATGATATAAAAAACGAATAACTCGCATTATAAGAAAAAAATAACTCACATACGTAACCGTTACTTCCCCGCTAATAGTAACAGCGCGGAATTAATCCATTACTTATTATTTTGCAGACCAGCCAGGTAACTGTTATTCACTTTATAAAAATGCAGAAATCCACTCTGCCCATATAAAAACATTTCTTATACGAAATTTATTTACCACACAGCCTTTTATCGTTGCTTAATTCTTGTTTTAAGGAAAAAAATAGTGAACGCATTTAACCGAAATACTGCATGCCTTCTGGTCTCCGCAACCTTGCTGCTCAGCGGCTGCGCCAATACGGGAAGCTCTTTGTTGTCAGGGACAAAACCGGATCCCCGCCTGACAACCACTGAACAATCCAAGTTCTTTAGCGCATCCGGTGCACAGGGTTGTGGTGTTGGTGCAGTATCCGGTGCTGCTCTCGGTGCCCTGGTGGGTGCCCTGGCAGGTGATACTAAGCAAGCGCTTGCAGGCGCTGCGATCGGGGGCGCTGCAGGATGTGCAGCCGGTATGACTGCAAACTACTATCTTGATGGTCTGAAAAAAGATTATGCCTCAACCTCCGATCGTCTGCAGGCCATGGATACGGACATCAGCAAAGACACTGCGGCAGTAGAAAAATCGACTCTCGCCATGAAACAAGTTATCAGCGAAAACCAGGCGACCTTAACCAAAATTAGCATTCAAAAAGATAAAGCAGGGTTTGATAAAGCGGGTGCTAAAACCCAGCTCGCGCAAATCGATGCCAACATCAGCAAGATGAAAGACACGATGAAAGGCATGAAGGAAAAAGACGCTGCCTACAAAGTTGCTCTGCAGGGACAAACAACCACAACCCCTGCCGATAAAAATAAACTGGCGACGTTGAATAAAGAATATTCTGGTTTAAACAGCAAGATCAATGACCTGGAAAAAGAAACAAACGAGCTGTACGAACAGCGTCAGGCTATCTCTCTGGGCTAACAACTTTAGGCCGATAACCTTATCGGCCTTTTTTAAGACGGCTTTACTGTGTAAGCCGTCGTTACTTGACTCTATTTATGGACTCTTCGATGAGAAAATACCTACTTCTCGCCTCTCTCGTCCTAACCGGTTGTGCCACATCACCGCAGGACTGCGACTTACATGCACAGGATCCGAGTTTTATAACCAAACTGAGCTGCGCCACCTCTGGTGGTTATCGCCAGCAGGTTGATCAGAAAGAACAGCAAGTTCGGCTCAGCCAATATGAAAATGAATCGGCGAAGCAGCAGCAGGCTTATACCCAAAACAGACAGCAAAACGTCAATAAAACGTTAGCAGATGAACAAGCAAGGTTGGACGCTGTGCGTTCAGACCTGTCGCAGACCCTCGCACAACTGAAATCAAGCAAACTGAAGAGCAGTGAAAGCCAGAAAGAAATACGACAACTTCAGGAACTACAGCGACAATCTCAGCACGCCAGTAGCGCCAGCGAAATTGCAGAAATTGAAAAGAAAGTCGCAGAAGCCAAGCAGAAAATCAAAATCCTTGAGGAAGCAAACACGCTTCGCTAAAGGTGCGATAAAAGTGGCACCTGTTACGTGGCCACTTTTTCTGCCCGCTGACGATAACAGCCCTGGCGTGCTGATATGCGATTGTTCGCATAACACGCAAATAATCCACAATAACAATGATTTTGGTTATGCAACGATTAACAACTGCTGCGCCTATTGATGAAGCGACTCTGAAAATTTATGAGGAGACGGTTGCTATCATACACCGTCACCTGCCTCCGTCTTTGGCACTACTCTATGCCACCGCTCGCCGTAGCTCAGATGGCTACCTCGAATGGTGGACTGAGCGCCAGGGGCTGGCAAAACCTTTTTCAGCACTGAGTGAGACGGAACAACTCTTCGTTCAGGGTAAACGTCAACAGTACCAGGATATCCTGAAGAGTTTAATCGACCAACTGGTTACCCGCGGTGAAGAACACTCAGCGCAGGCGTTGCAAACGCTGTTAACGCATTCACACGACCTCGACTGTTACAGCGTGGGCGGTGAACCCGTGTTAATCAACTGGGCCATTGTCAATAATGTGGCTCCGGTTCCCGTCGTGGTTGTTCCCTGGTGGCGACGCTTTCTTCCGTGGCTTTTACTTTTGCTGGTACTGTTGCTGATTGCCTTAGCCTGGTGGTGGTCTAAAAAGATCCCTGCCGAGCCACCTCTCCCCGCCCACCACGAGGCCGCCGTTGCCACGCCAGTCAGTACGGAATTAACCCAGGCTAACCCCAGTATTAACCTGGAAAAACGTAAAGATTTCGGGCGTATCAAAATTAACCTGACCTGGCAACAAGGTAATCACAAAGAGCCAATCGATCTCGATATCGCCGCCTTTATCCGTTTTAAAAACGGCAAGATAAGTGGTGCCGAAGCCCTGAGTAAATTCCTCGGGGATTATGACAAACCCCCTTATCTGTTACTGCAAAAAGATCTGCGCGAAGGTAACGACCAGGATGGTGAGTGGCTCTTCATTAACGGTAGCCACTGGCAGGAGATTGATGAAGTCCTGGTTTATAGCTTCATTTATGGCGGCGCTGATAACTGGCAAGGAACGAATGCCACTATCACTATCTATGTCCCCAATCAGCCACCGATTAAATCCACGCTAACGGATAGCAATCAGATCAATAACGTTGCGGCAATCGCCAGACTTAAAAACGTCGATGGCAATATCAAAGTTGAACGGCTTGACCGTTTCTATCCCGACCGGAAGTCGCTGGATAAGCACTATGGCTGGGGTTTTGAATGGACGCCTGGCGCAAGCAAAAATTAGCCTGCATCACAGTGGCTCTTGTTAAATCACAGCCTTAAAAGGTTTAGATAATGCGAAATTCGATTCAGGGACCACTGCTGCGTTCCGGGCATAACTCCTCATTTAAGGCGCTGGGTGAAACCGGCTACCCGGTTTTCAAGATGGCCTTCCAGTTACGCGAAGCTATCTATCGCCTTGATGCCGGACGCGATCTGGCCCGACATTTGGCGATTCCACAAAACGATCAGGGTGGAGACCGAACCGACTGGTACAGCAGCTTCCCTGGCGATGTTATTCCATGGAGCGGTGCAAGCGAGGCAGAGCGAGAATCAGCACGCCAACAGTTTACTGCGTTTCAGATGGCGGTGCAGTCACTCAGCGAACAGTTGCTTAACGCAGAGCAAAGTGGAACCGGCGGCGACCGCCGCGTCTTTGCCCAACTTCTGAAATCCGTGGTGAATTTCCCCGATTACGATTTTGTTTATCTCGTTAATGGGATCCTCGTGATCACCTTTTGGGGATTTGTTCACTCTGAAGGTGAACAGCGCAATCCGATGCATTGGCTGAGCCCGTCATCAGTACCTGCAACATCCCTCGCGGCCACAACGCCACTGGCGCAAGCTGACACTATCGTGACTCCGGCGATCGCGCCTGTTGTCGAAACCGTAGGTCGAACCCGACGCTGGAGTTGGCGTTGGCTACTATGGTTGCTGCTGGCGTTACTGTTGTTAGCGCTGTTATTAGGGTTGCTGCGCGGATGCGTACCTTCTCTTTCGCTCCCCGGCCTCCCCACTTTTTCCTCGGATAAAACTGCCGTCGTGACGGATCCTGTGGCCGAACGGCCATCGGTAAATACCTCAGGCGTAGTCACTCAGGTTTCCCGGGCAACGACAGATACCGTCGTCGGAACGCGTGCCGTCCCCGGCATCACGGAAAGGGCTGCTGTAGGTGAGCATCAAACTCTGGAATCAACTCCATCAACCCGCCCGTCAGACATACCAACTACAGAGGTAGGCAGTGACGCCAAGCTCCCGCAGCCTGTCGCCAACGACACAGCCGTTGGCCAGCCATCAGCTCAGGTTCCTCCTGCCGTACCCGACGCGGTAGATGCCCAAACGCTGCCTGCTGTTGAACCCGTCACCACACCACCGGCTATTCCAGCACAGGGTGAACCGTTGACGCTCCCTGCCACCCTCCCCAATGGTCCGGCGCAGTTTCTCAACGGTGAATGGCGCGTGAACGGTGGTATTCAGGACAAACTTTCCGGGCGTCCTCTGCAGTTGCAATACAACTTTGCCCAAGGCAATGGCACTGTCAGCGTCCGCCAATCTAACGGCGTAACCTGCAGCGGCCCGGCCAGCGGCAATGTGCAACAGGGCGCCCTTAGCATTACCAATCCAGAGCAAATGAAATGTAGCGACGGTTCAAACTTTATTGTGCCGACAATCGAGTGCAAATCCCCGGCAGCTGGCCACGCCGATTGTCTTGGCAGCAATAATGGGGAAAAAACGTTCCCTATTCGCATGCTTCAACCTAATTCCTGAACAGGGACGAGATAACTATGTTACCTGAGATTGTATCTTTCGATCGTCAAATTACCCTGGTGGGCGACTCCGGGATCCAGTTTATGGATTTTGGTTTATCCCTTGGTCGCTTACCTGCTGGCGAGTTTGTCAAACTCGCGAACGGTGTCCTGACCCGTTTAATCTATAACGAACAGCGCGACTATTATTTCTATCAGCCGACCCCCGAGAATATTGAAAAGGCAAAAAGCCAGTATGATATTCCCGTGGAGCAAAGCCTTAAGTTGTTTGACGGTGTCTGGCTACCGCTTCCCCTGCTTCGTTTTAGCCCGCCCAATGTGTACCAGGAAGGGCCTCTGAACTGGGCGCGTTTTCGTCTAGTCAAACTGGCTGAGCCGGATATGGATGGGCATAGTCATCGCATGACATTGGCTATCGACACGCGCGTAATGGCTAAACAGCAAGCTGCCGCCGATCTTAGCCCAAACCAGGAAGATGTGAATGCAGGGGCGACCTTTGCCGTCGCAACGGCCACCTATGCCCTCAACTGGTACCTCACACAGGAGTGGATAACAGATTGGCTCAAGGAAGTGTTTAAAGAGGCAAGCAAAGGCCGGGACATTGATGAGCGTGAACAAGAGCTTGCGCAACAATATCCCCTGGCGCATTACCTCAACCTTCTTTCTTTGATGGCTATTCCGGTAGAAGGTCTGCAAAGCCAGACCGCTCCAGTCATTGAATTGCCGCAGTTCAGGGTGATTGCCAATCGGGAAACCAACGCCATCAAGCCTATTGCGGTCGATCTGATCCTGGACGTCGGCAATTCACGTACCTGCGGTATTCTTATTGAGGACCATGGCCAATCTGGTTCAGGCATGAGGCAAAACTATGTCCTCAAACTCCGCGATCTCAGCGCGCCGGAGCATGTATATATTGATCCCTTTGAAAGTAGGGTCGAATTTTCACAAGCCTTCTTTGGCAAAGATCACTGCTCAGTGCGCAGTGGTCGCCACGACGCATTTCAATGGCCGACTATTGCCCGTATTGGCGGCGAAGCCAGTCGCTTAGCTGCGCGTCGGAAAGGTAGCGAAGGATCAACCGGATTATCCAGCCCTAAACGTTATCTTTGGGATGAGAAATTTTATGGTCAGGGCTGGCGTTTTAATGGCAGCTACGTGCAGGACAGCAACCCCTTAGCGACTGCTGCGCCATTTGCCAACCTCATTGATGAAAGAGGCGAGGCGCTGCACACTATTGAAGATGAGATGGATCGCATCCCTGTCTTTACGCCGCGCTACTCACGTAGCTCGCTGATGACCTTCATGCTCGCCGAAGTGTTAACCCAGGCTATCAGCCAGATCAACAGCCCAGAGCAGCGGATCCGTCAGGGGCATGCGGGGATCCCACGCCAGCTACGTCATATTATTCTCACTGTGCCACCCGGTATGCCAATGGCTGAACGCTGCGTGCTTGATGAGCGGATGCGTCAGGCGGTTGGCCTGGTCTGGAAATCACTGCGCTGGCACAACGGAGAGAACGATCCGTATGAGGACGAGCAAGAGGAACACAGTCAGAGCAATATCAAGATCCCTCTGCCCAAAATCAGGGTTGAATGGGATGAAGCTTCCTGCGCTCAACTGGTGTATCTCTATACCGAGATTAATCAGAATTTTGCCGGTCATCCGGAAGAATTTTTCGATGCCATTGGCCGGCCTGACCGCACCGATCGTGAAAGCATAACCATTGCCTCTATCGATATTGGCGGCGGTACCACAGACCTGGTAATCACCGATTACCATCTCGACCGAAATGGCCTTTCCGGTGGCGGCGCCAACGCGCATATCATCCCCCACCAACGTTTCCGCGACAGCTTTAAGATCGCCGGCGATGACATTCTGCTGGATGTGATTCAGTCTTATGTCCTCCCTGCGTTTGAACAGACGCTACGGGAAGCGGGTGTGATGTCCGTTGAAACACTGATGTCTCAACTGTGTGGTTCCCAGAATATTAGCGCTGCTGAAGCTGTTCTTCGCCAGCAACTCAGCTTGCAACTGTTCGTCCCACTCGCGCTGCATATCCTGGGTGAATACGAGCAATACGATCCGCTGGATGAACAAACACACACCCTGATTAATCAGCGTGTCGGCGAGCTGCTACCGGCTGGCTGTATTCGAGATGAAGTTGAGGGGTTTGTCCGCCGTGAAGTCCAAAAAGCCGGGGGGCCAACCGATTTCAAGTTGGCGGATATTTTGCTTAATCTTCCGCTGACCAAACTGCATAGCGATCTCTGCTCCGGTAAATTCAACATCGATAAAGTGCTTACCGCATTATGTGAAGTACTGTCTTGTTATCATTGCGATCTACTGCTGCTGACCGGTCGCCCTTCTCAGCTACCGGGGATTCAGGCGATAATTCGCCGCAATCTTCCGCTCCCCCCAGGACGTATTTTACCGTTACATGGTTATCAGACCGGAACCTGGTATCCGTTCCATAAAAACGGTCATATTGACGATCCAAAAAGCACAGCTTCCGTCGGTGCTATGCTGACGCAGTTGTGCGCAAACCACAGTATCCCGAACTTCCATTTCCGAACCTCGGCGCTGAAACCCTACTCCACCATTCGTCATATCGGCACAATTGATATGGACAACCTGATCCGTGACGCCGATATCGTTTACCGCCACATAGAATCGGAGAATGGGCAGATCAAACTCCCGGCAATCACCGATGAAAACGGCGAGAAAACCACGCAAAGTATCATTATGCGCGGCGATCTGCGTCTGGGTTATCGCCAACTGGATGCCGAACGCTGGGCGGCGGCACCACTCTACACCCTCCGTTTTAGCGAAGAGGGGCGTAAGAAATTCTCCGCGGCAACCTCTACGGACAGCGGCTCTCCATACCTTAAAGTCAGATTGACTATCGACAAGGGAAACCGGGCGCGCCAGCTCGGTTTGATTAGCGATCGCCTGACGATCGCCGATGTCAGCAGCAACACCGATAAGTCCTTTAGCAAACGTGATTTAGACCTGGAACTCAATACCATGCCGGATACCGGGCTTATTGATAGCCGACACTGGCTCGATAGCGGGAGTGTTAAAAAATAATGAATAGCGAGCAAAAATCTCTCACCCAGGGTTGGGCAGCTATCGCTCAAGGTTGTCTTGACGCGCTCGGTTGGGTCGATAACGTACGCCCCGGCTCACGTCGTCTGGACAACGAAGCCGACAAACTCAGTCTGGCTTTACTGCGCACACGTAATCTGGCAAATAGTCTGACTCAAGTTGCCAGAACGCCGATGACCGTTGGTTTTTTCGGTATTTCTCAAGCCGGAAAATCGTATCTCATTTCAGCGTTGGCGGCGGGCAGTAACGGTTCGCTGGAAGCAATGTACGGCGAGCAGCGCGTCGATTTTATCAAAGAGGTTAACCCGGTAGGCGGCGGTAAGGAGGCCACCGGGTTAGTCACCCGCTTTACCCGTCAGGCTCCGGCCGCCCCCGCCGGTTACCCGGTGCCGCTGCGCTTGTTCAGTGAAATTGACCTGGCTAAGATTCTGGCAAATGCCTGGTTCAACGATTTTAACCATGAACAATTGAGCTATCAGCTCGATCAAAGTCGGATTGAAGAACGCCTGCGCCCTTTCCTTCAGCGTACCGTACAAAACCAAGGGTATAACGGCGTTAGCCAGGAAGATGTCGTTGCCCTGTGGGACTACCTTAACGCCTCGTTTAAAAAGTCGGTTGAGAAACTTGAACACGCTTATTGGCCGCAGGTACTGAAAATCGCCCCAGCATTAAGCCCAACTGAACGTGCGGAGCTTTTTTCCCTGCTGTGGGGAGAGCAACCAGCCCTCACTGAAACCTATCGTTCATTAGCCAACGTGCTGGCAAAGCTAAATCATGCCCGGATGGTGTTTGCCCCTCTGGAAACGCTTACCGACCACAGCAGTGGCAGCATCATGAATGTAGACAGCCTTAACCGGCTGGGTTCCAGTCAGGATCGTAACGTCGAGATCCGTTACTGGAAAGAAGATCAACAAATCGGCAGTGCCAGCTTATCTCAGGCTGAGCTGGCGGCATTAACCACCGAGCTTATTTTTCCCTTAGCGGAAGTCGAGGACAACAGCGTCGTGGAACAAGTCGATCTGCTCGACTTTCCTGGCTATCGCGGTCGTCTCAAGATTACTGCCCTCGAACAAGCCGGTAGAGACGGACTTAACGCGATTTCACAGCTACTGCTTCGCGGAAAAGTGGCCTACTTATTTGAGCGTTACACCGATAACCAAGAGATGAATGCCCTTGTGGTATGCGCCAGCTCAGCCAAACAGAGTGACGTTGCCGATGTTGGGCCAGTATTGAACCGATGGGTAGAAAAAACACAGGGTAAGAGCGCCGAAGAACGCGGGCTCAGCAAACCAGGACTCTTCTGGGCAATCACCATGTGTGATATGCGTATCAACAACAGTCTGCAACATACGGAAAATCAGTTAAAAGAAGGCTGGGAAGGCATGCTGCATATGACCCTGCTGGAGCGTTTTTCGCAATACGAATGGCTTCAACAGTGGGCGCCGAATCAGCCATTCAATAACTGCTTTCTGGTACGCAAACCTGGTCTCGATAACCCCTTCCTGAAACTGGAAGGTGAAGCTGGTCAGGAACGGCTCAACGAAGTGGAAATTGCCGATCGCTATCGTAGCGTGCTTGATACCATGGGCAATACTTTCGTCTGCGGTAAAAACGTGAATACCCACGTTGCTGAGCCAAGAACAGCCTGGCAAGCCATGCTCGAACTCAACGATGGCGGAATGTCGCGTTTGACGAAGGCGCTGCGAGGGGTCGCTCATCTTGACTTCAAACTAAAGCGTTTACAGCAACAACTTCTGCAGTGCCGTCTGGAAACCGGCGATCGGCACCTCGGCCGCTGGTACGAAAAAGATGGTGACGGGCAGATCGTGAAAAAACAGGCTATTGCTAAAGAATTATGGCAAGGGCTGTCTGCATGTTCCCACAGCATGGGGGAGATGATCGATCGATTGGATCTGCCCACCCGCGAACTCAATAACATCTACCTGAGTATTCGTGAGCACGATCAGGAGCCACTAACAGACGGCGAAAACCAGGCTTCAAACGCCTTCGCTGCGAATCCATTTGGCGGTAACCCGTTTGCCGATAATCCTTTTGCCAGCGATCCTTTCGCGACCACCCCGGTTGAAGCGACAGCTGTCGAAGCCCCTTCCTCCTCATCGCCAGAACGAGTCGGTCAGGATGATGATTTCGCTCATCAGATCTTTAAAGCCTGGGTTGCACACCTGAGAGAACTGTCTCAACAGACATCACCGTGGCGTCAACTCGGCATGAGCACTGAACTGATTAATCAACTCAGTGAAGAACTGATCACCGCCGCCACGCGTTTGGATCTTGAAGGCTCATTGAAGCGTGCCCTTGCAGGACAGGAGCAGGCGGGGACTCGTCGTGAACATCTGATGGCACGCCAGGTTTTACGCGCCCATCTGACAATACGGGATTTTATCGCCTGGTTTGGCTATCTCACTTTACCGCCAGAAAAAGTTCCCAACAGCTATGTTGGTGAGAAAAACAAAGTGTTTTTACGCCAGGCACCGCTCGCTAACGATGAGTTGCCTCAGCTCTCCGCCGTCGCGCCACAGCCAGGCGTCTCCTATCTGGGAGACTGGCTTTCCGCATTAATGAGTGTCGTGCTGAACAACGCAGGTCATAGCGCCACGCGGGATATTTCCTTCGAACATAATCGACAACTTGGCCAGATTATCAGCCAATTGAAACAAGAGAACATGCCATGCTAGCCAAAATCATCGCCTGCCAACCCGCAGAGCCAGGCGCTGCACAATTGATGGTCCGCCTGCGCGGCGATAATGCACTGCTCGCTAATTTGACCTTTATTCTTTGCAATAATGAGCAGAACTATCTGCAGCCCGATGGCAGCTGGAGTCCGGCACAGCATTGGTTTACCGTAAACGGCGGTTACCCACTGGCTAACGGCAGCGGTTTTCGTATTGGCTCAACCTTGCTTGACCCGCTGCTGGCAACCGCAAGCCAGGTGCAAATTCAGATCAAACTGGCATCTGGGGAAACACGTAACACTACGCTGCAGTTGGTGCGTGATGAACTCCTCTCCTCAGAAGCACGAGGTGAGACGGGGAGCTACAGCGGCAGCAGCTTGCTGGCTACCCCAGAAGCGCCCGCCGCGCCGGTCTCGGTGGCAGAAACCGTGGCTGAATCAGAACCGGAACCCGTTGCGCCGATAATGCATGCCGAGGAGAGGCCACAGCAGAAATCGACCTCATCACGCCTTCCCTTAATTGGCGCAGCAGCGCTGGCCCTGGTGGTCATTGCTGGCGCACTTTGGTGGTTCTTAGGGCGGGATAAAGCGCCGGACGTTGTTCCTGCTGTTCAGGCGCAGCAAGAAACGCCTGCCGCCGCGCCGCAGACGCCTGCACATAACGGTTGCTCAGAGGAAAGCTTAAACACCCTTAACGAGCTTGATTTTGTTCAAAGCTGCGTACAGGAAAAACTCGACAGCGACAAACTACTGGCCATTATTCAGACGGCAAAAGAGGCGAAGAAATGTGGGGTTGCGCAACGCCTGTACGCGAACCGTGCACAAGGGGGAGACACCAAAATCGCACTCGCCTATGCCAGTGAATACGATCCTAAAGGCCACCAACCAAGTGAATGCTTCAAAGAAGCGGATAAAGATACCGCGGCCTATTGGTACGAAACCGTATTGCAAACAGAACCTAACAACCAAACGGCCAAGCAACGCCTTGAGGAGTTAGGAAAATGACCTGGAATACCCTTAGCCGTCTGGCCCTGCCTTTATGTGGTCTGGTACTCAGCGGGCATGTTTTTGCCGCTGATGCCGAGAAACCGCTGCTTCAGGAAGGGAAAAAAACGTTGTATCAGCGTGTTCTCACCACACCAGGCTGTAAACTCGCGGAAACTGCAGGTGATGATAAAGGACAGATACAACCCGCCTTTAGCAGCCTGTACGTTTATAAAAAGGAAGATGCGAAGGGTCAAAGTTGGCTCAAAGTCGGACCTGACAGCTACGGTAAAACCATCGGCTGGTTACCAACGTCATGCACCGTCGACTGGAAAATGCAGCTAACGCTGGCATTCACCAACCCAGCGAACCGCGATCGCTTACTCTTTTTCAAAGAGAAAAAAAGTCTCGATGATATTCTCTCGGCCCCCGACCCGGTCTCATTGGTCGCCCCACTGCGTGCCAAATTGAAACGGGACGGCCATGCTGACGGCATTCAGGCGCAAGAACCTGAATATTTTGTCGATCTGCAAAAGCAGTTCTATCTGCTGCCTATCCTGAGCGGTGAAGAGGTCATGACCGAAGATGGCTTCTACACACGTCTGCTTAACGTCGCCTCTGTTAGCAAAGTCGACGCAGAACCAAAACAAGAAGATAGCGTCAACCAACTGAAAGGCTTTAACGCTTCGGTGGTCTTCGTCATTGACTCAACCATTTCAATGGGGCCTTACATCGAACGCACCAAAGAAGCGGTTAATAAGATCTATGACAAGATCAAACAAGAACACCTTGATGGTCAGGTCAAGTTTGGTCTGGTCTCATATCGTTCGAACACCAAAGCCGTACCGGGACTTGAGTACCGTACAAAAATTTACGCTGATCCTAACCATGTCAAAGATGGCGCAGATTTCCTGAAAAAGGTAGCCGATCTTAAAGAGGCAAAGGTTTCCAGTTCCTTGTACGACGAGGATGCCTATTCCGGCGTACTGTCAGCCATTGATGATATTGACTGGAGCCCATTCGGCGCACGTTACATGGTTCTGATTACCGATGCAGGTGCCATTGACGGCAGCAATAAGCTTTCAGGTTCTGGCCTTGATGCCAGCCAGCTTCGTCTTGAGGCCGGTAACCGCGGTATCGCTATTTACACCTTGCACCTGAAAACATCGGGCGGTAAAGATAACCATGCCAAAGCGGAGAGCCAATATCGCGATCTCTCCAACTTTGATAGCACCCATTCCAATCTTTACCAGGCCGTCAATGCCGGTGATATCAAGACATTCGGTCAACAAGTTGACGCCCTTGCTTCCGCCATTACTGAGCAGGTTAAGTCGGCTTATATGGGGGATGCTGCAATTGGTAGCGCCCTGTATGCGAAGGAAGATGGAAAGAAACTGACGCCGGAACAAAAGCTACTTCAGGACACCGCGTTGATTGGGCATGCCATGCAATTAGCCTATCTCGGTAAACGCAACAGCACCCAAGCACCGTTAGTTTTCCAGGCCTGGATCAGCGATCGCGATCTGATTAAACAAAATATTCCCACCACCGATGTGCGTGTTCTTCTGACCAAGGGGCAGCTTAGCGATTTAAGCGATGCTGTCGGCCAGATCCTAAAAGCGGCAAATGAGGGGATGATCTCGCCGACCAAGATGTTTGAACAACTGCGTACCGTTGCTGCAACGATGGGTACAGATCCAAATCAACTGAAGCAGCAGGATAATGCCCGCATTGGCGATCTTGGCGTACTCGGAGAATACCTGACCGACCTTCCTTACAAGAGCGATGTCCTGAACCTCGACGAAGAGACATGGAAAAGCTGGGATGGACTGTCGCAGGAGAAGTTTATCCGCACACTGTCGTCCAAACTACGCCATTACCAAAAATACAATGCCGACGTTGATCGCTGGGTCGAACTGGCGAAAGGAAGCGATCCGCGCGATCGTGTTTATCCTATCCCGTTGGAAATGATGCCCTGATGCTGCACATTGAAGAGCTGTGCGTTATTCGAGGTCAGGGAAGCCAGGCACATCGGGTTTATCTGCCGCAGCTCACGCTGCAGCCAGGTCAGGTGGTCGCGGTAACCGGGGAAAGTGGATGTGGAAAAAGTACCTTACTGGAATCCATTGGGTTACTGTTGCAGCCCAGCCATATTGGGCGCTTCGAGCTTACCGACAACGCGCAGAAATGTGATATTGCAACGCTACTGAACGGCGAACGACATAGCGAGCTAGCGGACATTCGTGCCCGCCAGCTCGGTTTTGTACTGCAAAATGGCGGTCTTCTTCCCTATCTGAGCGTTAAAGATAACATTCTCCTGCCCTGCCAGTTATTGGATATCACACCTGATAAATCCATGCTGAACAGGGTGCTTGACGCACTAAAACTCTCGCCGTTGTTAGCTAAATATCCAACCCAACTCTCATTTGGTGAAAGACAGAGAACGGCATTTGCTCGCGCCATATTACACCGCCCTGGGCTGGTACTTGCCGATGAACCAACTGCGGCACTCGACCCTCACAATGCACAGAATCTGTTTAGTCTGTTTATTGAATTAGTCCGCCAGGAAAGCATGATGGCGCTGGTTGTTTGCCATGACTGGCCGCTGGTGCAACATTTCGATTTACCCTGTTTAACCGCCCAGTCAGAACCTTTAACAGCATCGTCGACACATGAGCAGGGAGGAACCTACTTTGTCTTTTAACCGAGCCAGACTAGTAGGCCGCCTGGCCATGCAAGATCTGTGGCACGATCGCATCATCTCATTTTGCATCGTTTCTTCTCTTGTCGCCGTCATTGCGCCTTTACTCCTCCTTTTTGGCCTACGTTTTGGGATTGTGGACCAGTTACAAGAAGATCTCACCCGTGACCCTCGCAACCTTGAGATTCGTATGCTGAGTAGCGGTAGCTATGATCAGAACTGGATTACACAGCTGCAACAACGTCCCGATGTAGGCTTCGCTATCGGACAAACACGATCGCTGAACACACTCGCCGATTTGCAAACTGATATCTCTCACTTTATTGAAAATGCAGAAGTTATTCCCACATCCGTAGGTGATCCTTTACTGGGTAAGTTGGAGATTCATCAGGAAAGTGACGTGATCGTTACCCAGGAAGCCGCGCGAAAGTTGGCAGCGAGGGTGGGCGATACCATCAATATACGGGTGAGTCGGTTGCTTGACGAACGCCGGGAATGGGGTCGTAAAAGCGTCACTATCGTGGGCATTTTACCTGCGACCTATTTCAACCGCGCCGCCATCTTTACTCAGCCTTCATTATTACTGGCTATTGAACATTTCCGCGATGGTTATGCGGTAACTGAACTCGGAAGCATAAGTGGTGCTCAACTCAATAGCAAACCGCCGCGCTATGCCCGCGCCAGATTGTATGCCCATGATATTGACCAGGTGGCTAGCCTGGAACGCGATCTCAGGGCACAGCGTATCGAGACAACCAGTCGCCTGGCGGATATTGAAAATGTCAAAAGCATCAACCGGGTATTGGGCATTATTTTTAATACCATCGCTGCTACTGCACTGGTTGGCTGTATAACCTCGCTTGTCGGCTCATTTATCGCGAATGTCGATCGTAAGCGTAAGCATATTGCCGTACTCCGTCTGCTTGGTTTCACTCGCCCGGCAGTGGGTGGCTATGTCATTGTCCAGGGCTGTCTACTCAGCCTGATGGCTTATGTCGGCGGCTTTGGCCTTTATCTGTTAGCCAGCCAGGTATTTAACCAGGCGTTAGCCGGGGGACAAGCAACAGATCAGATGCTTTGCAAGATCACGCCATTACACGGCCTCGTGGCCCTGTTACTGACTCTTGTTGTAGCCATACTGGTCGCCAGCATCGGCGCTTATCGCGCCATCAATATTGAGCCTGCGCAAAGCCTGCGCGAGGTATAACCCTATTTATCATTTGCGGAGATCGTTCATGGCCCTTACCCCTTCCACATTATCTCGCTGGCTGGCGCTTGCCCTGCTTGTGAAGATGTCACCCGTGCTGGCAGAGCCGTGGGCGGATAAAACCTATAATCCTAAACCCGACAGCGAAGACATTATTTTACCAATGCCCTGCGAAGGTTCGATGGTATTCCGTCGGGTCGAGATCCCGGTATCAGGCCCTCTTGATGATATTCCTGTTACTTTAGGGGAAGATGGCGGGGAATGGGGCTTTGTCGAACACAGTTATCCAACTTTTATTGCCGGTAGCTTTACTGAATCAAAAAAAAGTAAGGGTCGTTACTATTTGATGGCCAAATATGAATTGACGGCGTTGCAATATCAAGCATTAACCAGCAGTAACTGCCCGACCCCATCACGCAAGCTGAGCATCGCGCAAACCAATATCAGTTGGTTTGATGCAGTAAACCTCGCCGATAAATATAACCAATGGCTACGTAGTAATGCTCTCGACAAGCTGCCGAAGGAAGAGAGTAATCCAGGATTTTTGCGTCTGCCCACAGAAGTCGAATGGGAATTTGCGGCACGTGGCGGCCTGAAAGTGAATAGTGCAGAGTTTCGCGACTCTCACTATCCGATGGATGATATGAAAAATTACGAGTGGTATTCCGGCTCACAGTCCTCGAATAGCAAAGTACAGCTGGTTGGCCTGTTAAACCCTAACCCCCTCGGCCTGTATGATATGTTGGGTAACGTTTCTGAGATGATGTTTACTCCATTTTATCTCAATAAGATCAACCGGCTGCACGGCCAGGCAGGTGGTTTTGTCGTGCGTGGAGGCAGCGTTATGTCAAATGAGTCTGATATCCGTAGCGCCACCCGTAAAGAAATTAACTACTACGATGATGCCCATCCTTTCACCAGCAAAACGACTGGCCTGCGACTGGTCATGGTGTCCCCGGTCGTTACATCGACAGACCGCGTGAAGTTGCTGGAGAAAAACTGGGCCGCACTCGGTGAAGAAAAGCCGGGAGTAAATAAGAAAAATGACGAATCAAAAGACACCGCGAAAGCACTGGGAAGCCTGGCATCCGGCGTTGAAGATACTGAGCTCAAAAAGAAACTTAAGGATCTGGAAAACCAGCTTCGCGCCAGCAATCAACAGCAGCAAGAAGAGCGTGCACAATCGATTCGTGCCAGCCTTAATTTAGGCTCCTTCCTGTGCACAAAGTTGCAGGATGATGGCCGCTTCCTGGACTTCCTGAACCATAACTATGAATTGCTGTGCAAGGACAAAGACAGTAGTGACAAAAACTGTGCAATCCGAAAAACCAAACTCGGTGAACAAACTGACCGCTTACAGCAATTAACCAGTTACTACGCTAGCAGTCTGGTTGACTCCGCCACGCTTTATGGCCAAGAGGGTCTAAAACAGGAAGTGACCGTTTTCGATCAAATGCTCACCCTGAATAAACGCCTCTCTGGGCTTAAGCCCTTCCTCGCCGCACATTGGCAGAATCAGCAAAAATACCTGGCAAACGGAAAAATTGATACCGCGGGTTGGCTGGAAACCTGCAAACAAATTAAAAGTGGTAACTAATTCACACCGGTGATTAAACACACATGTTTATTAAGGAATGAAGAACGTGAAATTAAGCTTAAAAATAGCGGCAATTACCTTATGCTATCTTGCCACCGCCCAGAATGTTTCTGCAGAATCTTATACTGCAGAAGATCAGGAACAATTAACGCTTGAATGCTTATTAACCAATAATAAATTCGCCAGCGCTTTTATTGCCCAGGATGCTGCAGGATACGCGTTGGGAACCAACGCATCCCCTACGGCGGAACTCAATCTTGTGACTAATCAGCCTGGGGTCACAGCCTATTACAGCGCAGGAATGATCGCCGGAGGTTCTTTATACTGGATTCGAATCGTAAAAGGAGCATACGAATATATTGTCTATAACAAGGAACAACACGGTGACATGTCTGGCGTTGTCGTCACAAAAAATGGCAAAAAAGTATTCCACAAAGACTGTAAAGAACCGATTAAGATAGGCACGCAAAGTGATAGCAGTATTTTCAGTCGGGTGTCACAAGAAGATACCGATGGCGATCGTATTATCGACTTAATCAACAAATAACACGACCAATCCTACCTGCCAGGTGTTCTGTCCGACAACAGAAATGCAGCAACAGGGGCGCATCTTCACGACGCGCCCCTGTTATAACAAGTGCATGTTACAACGCTGTCCGTTGGTCCCCATCAGAGGGAACATCACTCCCAGGCACGTTCGGTTTTCGCGGCGTCGAACTGCGGCGGCGGCTTACGAAAGCGCCGGGTCAAGTACGCGAGATACACCAGCCCTAACCCTGCCCACACCAGCCCTAACCCTGCCCACACCAGCCCCAACGTCAGCGACGTCGCCTCCAGGTTTATCCACAGCACGGCAACCGTCGCTGCGCCAACCATGGGCAATACCAAATAATGCAGTTTTTCCTGCCAGGTGTGCTTACGCCCTTCACGCCGCCAAAAGTGGTTGTACACCGACAGATTGACGAAGGTAAATGCCACCAGCGCACCAAAGTTAATCAGCGCCGTGGCGGTCACCAGGTCAAAAAACAACGCCGACAGCGCCACAATCCCGACCATAATGACGTTCAGCGCAGGCGTGCGCCATTTCGGATGCACGTAGCCGAAATATTTCTCCGGGAAGACGTTATCGCGCCCCATCACATACAGCAGACGAGAGACGCTGGCGTGCGACGCCAGGCCTGACGCCAGCGTATTCACAAAGGTCGTACACAGAAAAATAGACTGGAACAGCTTACCGCCGACGTACAGCGCAATCTCCGGCAGCGCCGCGTCAGGGTCTTTAAAACGGCTAATATCCGGGAAGAACAGCTGCATAAAGAACGAGGCCGAAATAAAGATTAGCCCACCGTACAGGGCGGTGAGGAAAATGGCTTTCGGGATGGTACGTGCAGCATCCGGTGTCTCTTCAGACAGCGTGGTCACCGCATCAAACCCGAGAAACGAGAAACAGACAATGGTCGCCCCGGTGATAATCGGGATCAGATGCGCATTCTGGCTGATAAACGGTTGCAGCGACCAGACGGTCCCTACCCCTTCGCCTTTATGCAGCCCCTGTACCACCAGAAAAATAAACACCGCAATAATCGCTACCTGCACCAGCACGAACAGCGCGTTGAAGTTCGCCACCAGGTTAACACTTTTTAAATTGGCCGCGGTGAGGATAACAACGAACATCACCACCCAAATCCAGGGGGCGACCTCCGGAAACAAGGCGGACAGGTAAATTTTGGCCAGCAGGACGTTAATCATCGGCAGGAAAAGGTAGTCAAGTAGCGACGACCAGCCGACCATAAACCCGACATGCGGGTTAATCGCCTTTTGCGCGTAAGTATAGGCCGAACCGGCCTGCGGAAACTGGCGCACCAGCTTGCCGTAACTGATCGCGGTAAACAATACCCCCGCCAGCGCCAGCAGATAAGAGGCTGGAACATGGCCATCGCTGATGCCCGACACAATACCAAAGGTATCAAACACTGTCATTGGCGTGAGATAGGCCAGCCCCATCACCACAACTTGCCACAGCTTGAGGGATTTACGCAGCTGTGTTTTGCCCGTCTGAGCAGAAAGATTCTCGGCGGAATTAGTCGTCATGACGATCCTCCCCGACACGGGCCCAGGTCTGCGTTCGGAACGTCGGTACAGCAAACCTGGGGCGCGTCGGGGTGGATCCCATCAAGAAAGGTGTCAATACGGCGGCACGGCACAACTGCGGTCCGTACTGACTGCGGGAGCCTTGGATGCTCGCGCCGGGCTGATGTGTAAACATTGGCATCATCTCATTTCCTCGTCACAAACTCTGTCGGTTATCTGAAGACCCGTTGTCGCAATCCGCTCCATTACGCGACAGCCGGGAAATGGCAGTATTCCTGCAATATGTACGGGCTGGCTCCGCGCAGACCGCATGATGCGACATCTATTTTTTAATCACGCACGATTGCTGCAGGCCCGGACAACATAGTCCCCCGGGCAGTAGCAACATCATCAGGCGTTTTTCAACATCCACTCAATTTCGGTGTCAGTGATCAGACGTTCAAACTGGATAAGCTCATCGTTTTTACAGGCGTGATAAACATGGCTAAAACGCTCACCGAGTAATTCACGCAAAGGGTCGTTTTGCATAAACTCCCACAGGGCATCGCTTTGGCGGATCGGGAACGGCACGCCGTCCTGCTCCAGCCCGTTGCCTTCCACTTCTTCCTGTAACGGCAGCTCGTTATCCAGACCGTGGAGGATCCCGGCAAGAATGGTCGACATAACCAGATACGGATTGGCGTCCGCCCCGGCCACACGATACTCAACCCGGTGGCTGTCACGATCGCCACACGGAATGCGCAACGCCACCGTACGATTGTTATGCCCCCAGGAGGCTTGGGTCGGCACATACATGCCCGGCTGGAAACGGCGATACGAGTTCATATTCGGTGCCAGTAACGCCATCGACGCGGGCATCAGATCGATCATCCCGGCCAGCACACGCTTTAATAACGCGGAATCTTCGCCGTCCGCCTCGGCCAGCACGTTCTCGCCTTTATTATTCAGGATACTGATGTGGATATGCATCCCGCTGCCGGCATGCTCTTCATAAGGTTTGGCCATAAAGGTGGCGTGCATCTTATGCTTCTCTGCCACCAGTCGCACCAGGCGTTTTAGCGCCAGCGCATCGTCGCAGGCGTCAAGCACGTTATCAGTGTGGTAGAGGTTGATTTCAAACTGTCCGGGAGAAGCCTCGGCCACCGCGCCGTCGGCCGGGATCAGCTGCAGTTTGGCGAGTTCATCAATATCATTCAGTACATCGGCAAAGTGGTTGAGGTTATCTACGGAGTAAACCTGGCTTTGGGTGTTGCGATCGCCAGTGCCCGGCGCACAGGGCGGCTGAAGATAGCCTTCGGAATCACGCTGACGATCGAGTAAATAGAACTCCAGCTCTACCGCTACGACGGGGAACAGGCCGCGCTGGCGAAGTTTCTGCCAGAGTCGGTTCAGCACGTTCCGCGGCTCAACGTCAAAGGGAGCGCCATCTTCATCCAGCATCGTCAGCATCATCTGCCCGATATATTCCGGATCGGCAGCCGATGGGGTTAACGTACCGGGCACCGGCACACACGTGCGATCCGGCTCCCCCAGCTCCTGCCCTAATCCTGCTTCTTCTACTACATTGCCCAGAATATCCATCGCAAACACGGATGCCGGGAAATAACAGCCCTTCTCCAGCTTATGCAAGCCCGATACCGGGATACGTTTGCCGCGAAAGCTGCCGTTCAGGTCAGTTAACAGCACATCGACAAACTGCGTGTTGGGATAACGCTCCAGATACTGCTTAACTTCACGCGCAAACGCGCTACTTCGTCTCTCTTCAGAATGCTGCACAAAATTCTCAACTTCTACGATATTGGTTTCCATGATTCACCGCCGTTGCTATGGATGCTGATCTGCGTTTTTAATGTTAAATATAATGTCCACTCTTCGACTCTGGATGCAAAGGATTTGTTTGTCAAATGTTAAATTAAGTTTGCTAGAAGGTTATTCCGCTGCTAGATTGAGAAAATATTGAACGAAATTGCACAACAAGGAACCGTTTGGCAATAATTTATTCCAAAACGTGAGGTCGATCATGGGCAATATATTTGACAAGCCAGTTATTGGTGTCGTGATGTGTAGGAACAGGCTTAAGGGTCATGAGACCCAGACTCTGCAAGAAAAGTACCTGAATGCGGTATTGAATGCCGGTGGATTACCGATTGCCCTGCCGCATGCACTGGCGGAGCCAGAGTTACTGAATGCTTTATTACCTAAACTGGACGGTATTTTTCTGCCAGGGAGCCCGAGCAATATGCAGCCGCACCTGTATGGTGAAAATGGCGATGAGCCTGACGCCGATCCTGGGCGTGATCTTCTGAGCATGGCGCTAATTACCGCCGGACTCGAAAGGCGCATTCCCATTTTCGCCATCTGCCGGGGCTTACAGGAATTAGTTGTCGCCACCGGCGGGACTCTGTATCGTCGCCTGTGCGATCACGCACAGTTCCTGGAGCATCGTGAAGACGCGGAACTCCCGGTGGAGCAGCAATATGCGCCATCTCATGAAGTCCAGGTTCAGCAGGGAGGATTGCTGTCTCAGTTAATACCAGGTTGCAACACGTTTTGGGTTAACTCCTTACATGGCCAGGGCGCAAAAACCCTTGGTCCGCAGCTACGTATAGAAGCACGATCGCAGGATGGACTGGTCGAAGCCGTTAGCGCTCACGACCATCCTTTCGCGCTCGGCGTGCAGTGGCACCCGGAATGGAACAGTAGCGAATACGCCCTGTCGCGTTTGTTGCTTGAAGGTTTTATCACCGCATGTCAGAACCATCTCGCTGAAAAACAGCGTCTCTGACCACTACTGTTAAGGAAATGCAATTATGAGCGATGACGGCCTGGCGCCGGGTAAACGTCTGTCAGAGATCCGCCAGCAATTGGGTCTTTCGCAGCGTCGTGCCGCCGAACTGTCTGGATTAACGCATAGCGCCATCAGCACCATAGAGCAGGATAAAGTCAGTCCTGCTATCAGTACGCTGCAAAAGCTATTGAAAGTCTATGGGCTGTCGCTCTCCGAGTTCTTCGCGGACCCGGAAAAACCTGACGAACCGCAGGTGGTTATCAATCAGGATGATCTGATTGAGATCGGCAGTCAGGGGGTATCCATGAAACTGATTCACAACGGCAATCCTAATCGTACGCTGGCGATGATTTTTGAAACCTATCAGCCAGGCACGACGACCGGGGAGAGAATTAAACACCAGGGTGAAGAGATTGGGACAATACTGGAAGGTGAAGTGATACTGACCATCAACGGTCAAACGTATCATCTTGTTGAAGGACAAAGTTATGCCATTAACACCGGCATACCCCACAGCTTCAGCAACACCTCGGCGGGGATCTGCCGCATTATCAGTGCCCACACGCCCACCACGTTCTAAAAGAGTTACGGCCTGAGTTTCTCAGGCCTTCTTAAATAACGCGTATTAACAGGGTTAATCCCTGGGGCATCGTGCAGCCTGATTTTGCCTGAAAAAGATCAGCAACGAACTTTATCTTATTGAAATAAAAGGAGTAGCTATGAACTTTCAGAATTTAAAATATTGGCGTGAGAAAGCCAGCCATTATTCACCGGAAACCCGTTTATTTATTAACGGTGAATATTGCGCTGCCGCCGATAACGAAACCTTTATTACGCTTGATCCGGCAGGACAGCGCCCGCTTGCCAAAGTCGCCCGCGGTAAACATGCGGATGTGGAGCGCGCCGTCACCGCCGCCCGCACGGTATTTGAACGCGGCGACTGGTCACAGGCATCGCCTGCTCAGCGCAAGGCGGTACTGAACACGCTCGCGGATTTAATGGAGCAGCATCACGAGGAGCTGGCGCTACTGGAAACACTTGATACCGGTAAGCCTATTCGCCATAGCCTGCGTGATGATATTCCCGGTGCGGCACGCGCCATCCGCTGGTACGCCGAAGCTATTGATAAAGTGTATGGCGAAGTGGCCGCCACCTCGGTGAACGATCTGGCGCTGATCGTGCGCGAGCCGGTAGGAGTGATTGCCGCCATCGTGCCATGGAATTTCCCCCTGCTGCTGGCCTGCTGGAAACTCGGCCCGGCGCTGGCAGCGGGGAACAGCGTGATTCTGAAACCTTCGGAGAAATCACCGCTGACTGCTATTCGCCTTGCCGCGCTGGCAAAAAAAGCGGGCTTACCCGATGGCGTCCTCAACGTCATTAGCGGGTACGGCCATGAAGCAGGCCAGGCGCTGTCGCAACATCCGGATGTCGATGTACTTACGTTTACCGGTTCCACCCGCACCGGCAAGCAACTACTTAAAGACGCTGGCGACAGCAACATGAAACGCGTCTGGCTGGAAGCCGGCGGCAAAAGCGCCAACATCGTATTTGCTGACTGCCCGGATCTGGCGAAAGCCGCCGCCGCCACGGCAGCAGGTATCTTCTATAACCAGGGCCAGGTGTGTATCGCCGGTACGCGTCTGCTGCTGGAGGAAAGTATTGCCGACGCGTTCATTGCACTGCTAAAAGAGCAGGCAAAAAACTGGCAGCCAGGCAACCCGCTTGATCCCGATACCACGATGGGAACGCTTATCGACAATGCACATGCCGATACCGTGCACAATTTTATTCGCGACGGTGAAACGCAGGGAACGCTTGCACTGGATGGCCGCAGTCACGTTCATCCTGCGGCTATTGGCCCAACCATTTTTATCGACACCCCAGCACAGGCCCATGTCAGCCGCGATGAGATCTTCGGTCCAGTGCTGGTCATCACCCGTTTCAAGACCGAAGCCGAAGCTCTGGCGCTGGCCAACGATAGCGACTACGGCCTTGGCGCGGCGGTCTGGACCCGGGATCTGTCGCGCGCGCACCGCATGAGTCGTCGCCTGAAAGCCGGCTCCGTATTCGTCAACAACTACAACGACGGTGATATGACCGTGCCGTTTGGTGGCTACAAGCAAAGCGGCAACGGGCGCGATAAATCCCTGCATGCACTGGAAAAATTTAGCGAACTGAAAACTATTTGGATCTCCCTGGAGCCTTAATCATGACTGAACATACTCGCAGTTATTACGCCGCAAGCGCCAATCAATACGAACCATTTCCTACCCTCACCGAGTCGGTCAGCTGTGATGTTTGTGTCGTGGGAGGCGGTTATACCGGGCTCTCTTCTGCCCTACATTTAGCCGAGATGGGCTATGACGTGGTGCTGCTGGAGTCCGCGCGGATTGGTTTCGGTGCCAGCGGGCGCAACGGCGGCCAATTGGTGAACTCCTACAGTCGCGATATCGACGTCATCGAACGTACCTACGGCCCGGACACCGCCAAAATGCTCGGCAGCATGATGTTTGAAGGCGGTAACATCATCCGCGAACGGATCAAACGCTATCAGATCGACTGCGACTACCGTCCCGGTGGGCTGTTTGTAGCGCTAAACCACAAGCAGATGGAGACGCTGGAGGAGCAGAAGTCTAACTGGGAGCGCTACGGCAATACGCAACTCGAGTTGCTGGACAGCAGCGAAATTCGTCGTGAGGTTAACAGCGATTGTTATGTCGGCGCGCTGCTCGACCACAGCGGCGGCCACATTCATCCGCTGAACCTGGCGATTGGTGAAGCCGACGCCATCCGCTTAAACGGTGGACGCGTCTTCGAGCTGTCACCGGTTACCCGTATTCAGCACACCAGCCCGGCGGTGGTCAGCACAGAGCAAGGTCAGGTCACGGCACGCTATGTAATTGTTGCCGGCAACGCCTATCTGGGTGACAAACTGGAACCGACGCTTGCCAAAAGCAGTATGCCGTGCGGCACGCAGGTATTAACCACCGAACCGCTGTCCGCCGAGATGGCGCGCTCGCTGATCCCGAAAAACTACTGCGTGGAAGACTGTAACTACCTGCTGGATTACTACCGTCTGACCGGCGATAACCGCCTGCTGTACGGTGGCGGCGTGGTCTACGGCGCACGCGACCCGGACGATATTGAACGCCTGCTAATGCCGAAGCTGCTGAAGACCTTCCCGCAATTGAAAGGGGTGAAAATTGATTATCGTTGGACCGGGAATTTCTTGTTGACGCTATCGCGCATGCCGCAGTTCGGCCGCCTCAATAACAATATTTATTATATGCAGGGTTACAGCGGTCACGGCGTGACCTGTACCCATCTGGCAGGACGCCTGATTTCCGAACTGCTGCGCGGCGATGCCGAGCGTTTTGACGCATTCGCCAGACTGCCCCACTACCCGTTCCCGGGCGGACGCAGCCTGCGTATTCCGTTTACCGCCATGGGGGCGGCGTATTACAGCTTACGCGATCGCCTTGGGGTTTAAGTTCTTGGGCTGTAAACCCGACGCACAGGGCGATCCCCCTGTGCGTTTTTTTATTTCTGGAACACGGTGATGGGCAACGTTCGTGAAGTACTACAAAAATAAACGGCAGGTCATTTTTTGACATCAATAATCAATAAAAGCATGCCCTGTACTGTTCCGGCATGCCGGAATCTCCCTTCACACACGCACAGGACGGGATCATGAAAATGCAATTCGCTACAAAATATCTGCCGCTGATTTGTCTGGTCTCAAGCGGGCTGCTCTATTCAGCTTCGGTAAACGCCATGGGAAATGACGATACCACGACGCCAACCTGCCCGAAGGGCCAAGTTTACGACAACAAAACCAAAAACTGTTTACCAGAAAAAAGCAGTATGATCGACGATCAGGATAAAACACAGTATGCGTATCACCTGGCGAAAACCGGTCACTATCAGGACGCTATCAATTTACTCGATACCTTACAGCAACCCAATACGCGTGAGGCCTGGAACTATCGGGGTTATGCCACCCGCAAACTGGGTCGTACGGATGAAGGGATTGGCTATTATCAACGCTCGATTGCCCTTGATCCGCATTATGCCAAAGTACGCGAATACCTCGGTGAGGCATGGATGGTTAAGGGTCGCCCCGATCTGGCAAAAGCGGAACTGGCCACCATTAAAACCCTCTGCGGCACTCAATGCGAAGAATATCGCGACCTTAAAGCCGCGATCGACGGGCACCCTGAGTCATAGGCCAGAGAGGAACGAGAAATAGCGGCAAAGGCGTGCGTTTATCTTCATTGGGGGCATCTTTCTGAACCGAACACAGAATGCCCCCATTGATGCCACCAACAGGAACGTGATGTCGGCTGAGGCCGATTAACGCTGGAGTTTTAGAAACATGTCAGAAGCGGAAAAACACGGACTTTGAGTTGATTTCGGTAGACCTGGGAAGAGTTTGAAATGGTGCCGATAATAGGAGTCGAACCTACGACCTTCGCATTACGAATGCGCTGCTCTACCAACTGAGCTATATCGGCACTGATAAAGACATGCCCACGATTGTGAACACGGGGTAGAAGGTTAAAACTAACCGGGCGACGCGTCAATGGCCTTGCGAATCAAACGCCTATTTTTGCATCACCCGGTTTCAATTACGCACGAATCGTGTCGTCACCGAAGCCGATCCACTTGTACGTGGTCAGTGCTTCCAGCCCCATCGGTCCGCGTGCGTGTAATTTCTGCGTACTGACTGCCACTTCCGCACCCAGTCCAAACTGGCCGCCGTCGGTAAAACGGGTGGAGGCGTTAACGTACACCGCAGACGAATCCACCTCGTTAACGAAGCGGTTGGCGTTGTGCATATCGCGCGTCAGGATCGCGTCGGAATGCTGGGTGCCATGTTCGCGAATATGGCCGATGGCCTCATCCAAGTCGCTGACAATTTTTACGTTCAGATCCAGCGACAGAAACTCATCGTCGTACTCTTGTGCTTTTACCGCCACCACGTTGGCCGGACCGGCCTGCAATTGAGTCAGCGCGGCCTCATCAGCATGCAGCGTGACGCCGCTTTGCGCCATCTGCTGGCTCAGCACGGGCAGGAAGCGTCCGGCGATATTCTGGTGCACCAGCAGCGTCTCGACTGTATTACAGGTGCTCGGGCGTTGGGTTTTGGCGTTAACGATAATCCGGAGTGCGGCGATGATATCTGCGCTTTCATCCACATAGATATGACAAACGCCAATACCGCCGGTGATCACCGGAATAGTCGACTGTTCGCGACACAGTTTGTGCAGGCCTGCGCCGCCGCGCGGGATCAGCATATCGATGTACTTATCCATGCGCAGCATTTCGCTGACCAGTGCGCGGTCCGGATTATCAATCGACTGAACGGCGGCCGCCGGTAAACCACAGGCCTCCAGCGCCTGCTGAATCACTGCCACGGTTGCCGCATTTGTCCGGTACGTCTCTTTGCCCCCGCGCAGGATCGCCGCATTGCCGGTTTTCAGGCACAGGGAGGCGACATCAACGGTGACGTTAGGACGCGCTTCATAAATCACGCCAATCACGCCCAGCGGGACGCGACGACGCTCCAGACGCAGGCCGCTATCCAGCAGACCGCCGTCAATCACCTGCCCGACCGGGTCGGCGAGGTTGCACACCTGACGTACGTCGTCGGCGATGGCTTTCAAACGTGCCGGGGTCAGCGCCAGACGGTCAAGCATTGCTTCACTCAGACCGTTTTCCCGCGCCTGCTCAACGTCTTGTGCGTTAGCGCTGAGGATGCTTTCGGTTTGTGCTTCCAGTTCATCGGCAATCTTTTCCAGCACACGGTTTTTTTCGCGGCTGGAGAGTAGCGCCAGCTTATACGACGCTGCTTTGGCAGCAATGCCCATTTTTTCCAGCATATGCCTGCTCCTTAACGGGTGATCATGTCATCGCGATGGACGGCAACCGGGCCATATTCATAGCCGAGGATCGCGTCAATCTGTTGAGAGTGGTGTCCGGCAATACGGCGCAGCGCGTCGCTGTTATAGCGAGTGACGCCGTGGGCAATATCGCGCCCTTCAAGATTGCAGATACGAATCACTTCACCACGAGAGAAGTTGCCTGTCACGCTTTTAATGCCTTTGGGCAATAACGAACTGCCGCGTTCCAGAATGGCTGAGGTTGCGCCTTCATCGACGGTGATTTCCCCGGCGGGCGGTGCGCCGAAGATCCAGCGTTTGCGGTTCTCCAGCGGAGAAGCCTGAGCATGAAAACGCGTCCCCACGGACACGCCTTCCATTACATCACCAATCACGCCAGGCTTGCTGCCTGCGGCAATAATGGTGTCGATACCGGCGCGGCAGGCCACGTCTGCCGCCTGCAGTTTGGTGCCCATACCGCCGGTGCCGAGGCCAGAGACGCTGTCTCCGGCGATAGACCGCAGCGCGTCATCAATCCCGTAGACATCTTTAATCAGCTCAGCCTGCGGATTGGTACGCGGGTCAGCGGTGAACAGGCCCTGCTGATCGGTGAGCAGCAGCAGCTTATCGGCCCCGGCCAGAATCGCCGCCAGCGCCGACAGGTTGTCGTTATCACCGACTTTGATTTCGGCGGTTGCCACCGCGTCGTTCTCATTGATGACAGGAACGATGTTGTTATCCAGCAGCGCACGTAACGTGTCGCGAGCGTTAAGGAAACGTTCTCTGTCTTCCATATCCGCACGCGTCAGCAGCATCTGCCCGACATGAATGCCATAAATGGAGAACAACTGTTCCCAGAGTTGAATCAGTCGGCTCTGCCCTACCGCCGCCAGCAGCTGTTTAGAGGCGATCGTTGCCGGGAGTTCAGGGTAACCAAGATGCTCACGCCCGGCGGCAATCGCGCCCGATGTAACAATAACAATGCGATGCCCTGCGGCATGGAGCTGCGCGCACTGGCGGACCAGTTCTACGATGTGGGCACGGTTCAGGCGGCGCGATCCGCCCGTTAGCACACTGGTGCCAAGTTTTACCACCAGCGTCTGGCTGTCACTCATGATTCTCTGCCATTCAAGATTGGGGAAATGATATCAAACGAACGTTTTAGCAGGACTGGCCCCGGTTGCCAACAGCCAGCGCACAAAGCATGAAATTTTATTGCGCAGGATCAGCAAGCGTAGCGGCAAGTTTTGACGTTTTTATGACAGAAACAAATAAACATTCTTTTTTAAAAATATTCTTACTTTGTCATAAAACGTTCATTGCCAGACGTTAAAAACCCTCCTGTCTTTGAACGGGGAACACACCCAGTAAATATTCGCGCGTACTTTAAATCAGGAATGAAAATGAAAAAGAGCACTCTGGCATTAGTGGTGATGGGTATTATGGCATCGGCATCCATACAGGCAGCGGAAGTGTATAATAAGAACGGAAATAAACTGGATGTGTACGGCAAAGTTAAAGCCATGCACTACATGACCGATAATGACAGCAAAGACGGCGACCAAAGCTATATCCGTTTTGGTTTTAAAGGCGAAACTCAAATTAACGATCAGCTGACCGGTTATGGTCGTTGGGAAGCAGAGTTCGCAGGCAATAAAGCCGAAAGCGATTCTAACCAGCAAAAAACACGTCTGGCCTTCGCGGGTCTGAAATTGAAAAACCTCGGTTCCTTCGACTACGGTCGTAACCTGGGTGCGCTGTACGACGTTGAAGCGTGGACCGATATGTTCCCGGAGTTCGGCGGGGACTCTTCCGCGCAGACCGATAACTTCATGACCAAACGCGCCAGCGGTCTGGCGACGTACCGTAACACCGACTTCTTCGGCGTCGTTGATGGCCTGGATCTCACCTTGCAATACCAGGGTAAAAACGAAGACCGCGATGTGAAAAAACAGAATGGCGACGGTTTTGGTACGTCGGTGACCTATGACTTTGGCGGCAGCGATTTCGCCATCAGCGGCGCCTATACCAATTCCGATCGTACCAATCAGCAGAATCTGCAAAACCGTGGCGCGGGCGATAAAGCCGAAGCCTGGGCAACCGGTTTAAAATACGATGCCAACGATATTTATATTGCCACGATGTACTCTGAAACGCGCAAAATGACGCCTATATCCGGTGGCTTCGCCAATAAAACACAGAACGTCGAAGCAGTGGTTCAGTACCAGTTTGATTTTGGTCTGCGTCCGTCCCTGGGATATGTGCTGTCGAAAGGCAAAGATATTGAAGGTATCGGTAATGAAGATCTGGTGAATTATATCGACGTTGGCGCGACCTATTATTTCAACAAGAATATGTCAGCATTTGTTGATTATAAAATCAACCAGTTGGATAGCGATAATAAGCTGGCCATCAACAATGATGATATCGTCGCAGTGGGGATGACCTACCAGTTCTGATCTAACATAAAAAATGCCGGATGGGGTTGCGCCGCCATCCGGCATTTTGCTGTTCACTATGCCGTTAATTTAACCGGCTGATCTTTAAAGTCGTCCGCAGGTTCCAGCGCCAGATTCAGCGACGTTAGCAACCCACGCAATTTTTCATGAAACTCACGTAAGGTGTACTCCAGTCGATCTACCACTTCAGTCTCTTTGATGGGCACGGCGGTCCAGTTGCCGTCTTGATCAAACAAACCAAACTGGTAGCTGTACGTGAAGCGTTTTTCCTGTGCTTCTAACTCCATCCACCAGCCCCAGAATTCACGCTTCTCCGGCGCGGGTTTCACGTTGACGCAAACAGCCAGACAATCGAAAAAAAATCGATTATCTTCGCACTGCCCTTCCCGGATGTAGGGGCCAAGCGCGGTGAATTTCTTGATCAATCTGCTTTTCGGGTGTCCACTCGGTAACGTCATTGCGATCTCCTTAGGTGAAGCAACTGTTTTACCAAATCAATAAAATTTAGCAATCTATTAACACAATCTATGATTGATCCATCCGGTTATTTCTTGCAGCGCTTTATCAAAATTGCGATACACCGGGTTGAACGGGATCTCCATCAGCTTACCGTCAGAAGATGACGATGTGATTAAGCGAGACTCCTCTTCCGGACTAAACGGATCGTTTTTCCAGAAGCCCGACAGCATCGGCGTTGGACAACGTCGGCCCAGCAGGCCTTGTACCTTTAATGAATAGCGATTGAGCTCGACACGCAGCGCGTCATCGGAGGCGTCGTGCATACCCAGACGGCTGGCCAGTACATCAAGATACATTTCCGGGACGCTTGCCTGCCGCTGCGGGTCGCTGAGCAGCGCATGCACTACCGGCCCCAGACACGCCACCGCTTTCAGGCGCGAAGATTCGAGATACGCCAACCGTACCGCCACGTTGGCGCCAAAGCGAAAACCAAATGCCGCCACGCGGGTGTGATCGACCCAGGGAATGTTGGGCAGTGCTTTTAATACGTGCTGATGCAGCAGGCTGGAATCCTGGGTCAGTTTCCATTTCGACGAAAAACCGACCGAGGGCATGTCCAGCGTCAGCATGGCAATACCACGCGGGGCAAAATAGCGTTCATACAGGGTGTAGTAATCCGTTTGCATGGAATCCAGCCCCCCGCACATCAGCACCGTCGGGAACGGGCCGTCACCTTTTGGCATATGCAAAAAACCGGTGATCGGCGCACCGCCGGGAACCGTGAATTCCAGTTCGCGCAGCTTACCGGGCAAGCGCTGAGCCGCCTCTTCATACGCGCGATTCGCCAGAGCCTGCGCCTGTTCAGCCAGCTCGTCGCCTTTCAGATGCGGATACGCCGCAATATTGTACAGCGTAGAGGCGTGCAGCCAGTGGCGTCCGCTAATTTGTGGGTCCTGTTCTGCCATGGCCTTCTGTTGCCAGTCCATTGCCTGCTTCGCCCACTCGTAGATCCAGTTCCCGCCACGATAGCCAATAACCGTGTCATAGAGCTCTTTATCCGTGCGCTCTGCTTCGCTCATGACGATACGCGCCTGCACCTCAAGGATTTCGCGCGGATCGACGCCGCGCCAGATCCACATCAGGCGATTCACCATGCGGTACCAGTGCGGGATGGTTGTGCCATCCAGGGCAGATTGCACAGACGGCTGCGCGCCGTGATTAAATCGACGAACCAGCGTTGACGTTTCAGGGTGTTTGAAGCGGGGTTTAAACAGGACTTCGCTGAGGTTAGCCTGTGACATAATTACGGCCTCCATGAGTACTCACTAAGGCATAGTGTAACCTGACACGGCACAAAAAGAACAACGCCCGGCATAGCCAGGCGTTGAAAACGATTTAGATTAGCGGCCTGAAATCGGCGGGACGAACACGACGCCCATATCCCACGGCTGCTCGATCCAGGTATCCTGAGGGATATCAACAACATAATCATTCACCAGCGGACGGCCTGCCGGTTTAGCGAAGATGGTGACGAAATGCGCTTTAGGGTACATTTCGCGAATCGCAACCGCGGTACCACCGGTGTCAACCAGGTCATCGATTACGATGAAACCTTCACCGTCACCTTCGGCACGTTTCAGAACGGTCAGTTCGCGCTGATTGTCGTGATCGTAGCTGGAGATGCATACGGTATCGACATGACGAATACCCAATTCACGCGCCAGCAGCGCGCCTGGCACCAGACCACCACGGCTAACGGCAATGATGCCTTTCCATTGTTCAGAAGGCATCAAGCGGCTTGCCAGTTTACGTGCATGGATCTGCAACATGTCCCAGGTGACGACGTATTTTTCGCTCATGTGAAGTTGTCCCAGCCTGTTTATCTACGGCTTAAAAAGTGTTCGAGGGGGAAATAGGTTGCGCGAGATTATAGAGATCTGACGCGCTAAAAACCAGTGTTAAGCGGAATCCAGGCCTCTTTTTGCATGCTTTTTGCTAGCCGTGAGCAGAGAAAGTGGTATTCTCAATTGCATCGCGCAAGCCTGACTTGTGGTGTTTTTAATTCTGCTAACCCCGTGGCCTGTAAGTCAATTTTGCAGGGCATCGCCAAGGAGACTCAACGTGTCTGAACTGTCTCAATTATCCCCGCAGCCGCTGTGGGATATTTTTGCCAAAATCTGTTCTATTCCTCATCCGTCCTACCATGAAGAGCAACTCGCTGAACATATTCTGAGTTGGGCCCAAGAGAAAGGTTTCCACGTCGAGCGCGATCAGGTGGGTAATATCCTGATTCGCAAACCCGCTACCGCAGGAATGGAAAACCGCAAGCCGGTTGTTCTGCAGGCGCACCTGGATATGGTGCCGCAAAAAAACAACGATACCGTTCACGACTTCACCAAAGATCCGATCCAGCCTTATATTGACGGCGAATGGGTGAAAGCCCGTGGCACCACGCTGGGTGCGGATAACGGTATCGGTATGGCCTCTGCGCTGGCCGTTCTGGCGGATGACAGCGTGGTTCACGGCCCGCTGGAAGTTCTGCTGACCATGACCGAAGAAGCGGGCATGGACGGTGCGTTTGGTCTGCAGGCTAACTGGCTGCAGGCAGATATTCTGATCAACACCGACTCCGAAGAAGAAGGTGAAATCTACATGGGTTGCGCTGGGGGGATCGACTTCACCGCCAATCTGCCGCTGTCTCGTGAAGCCATTCCTGCAGGTTTCCAGACCTTTAAGCTGACGCTGAAAGGCCTGAAAGGCGGTCACTCCGGCGGCGAAATCCATGTTGGCCTCGGTAATGCCAACAAGCTGCTGGTACGCTTCCTGGCTGGCCACGCCGAAGAACTGGATCTGCGTCTGGTTGATTTCAACGGTGGTACGCTGCGTAACGCGATCCCACGTGAAGCCTTTGCTACCCTTGCTGTTGCCGCAGATAAAGTCGATGCGTTAAAAGCGCTGGTCAGCACTTATCAGGAAATCCTGAAAAACGAGCTGGCAGCAAAAGAGAAAAATCTGGCACTGCTGCTGGATACCGTCTCTAACGACAAAGCCGCACTGACCGCTCAGTCCCGCGATACCTTTGTTCGTCTGCTGAACGCGACACCAAACGGCGTGATCCGCAATTCAGACGTGGCAAAAGGCGTGGTGGAAACCTCCCTGAACGTCGGTGTTGTCACCATGACTGACGACAACGTGCAGATTCACTGCCTGGTTCGCTCGCTGATCGACAGCGGTAAAGACTATGTGGTGAGCATGCTGGATTCTCTGGGCAAGCTGGCAGGCGCTAAAACCGAAGCCAAAGGCGCGTATCCGGGCTGGCAGCCGGACGCGAACTCGCCGGTCATGCACCTGGTGCGCGAAACCTATCAGCGTCTGTTCAACAAGACGCCAAACATCCAGATTATCCACGCGGGTCTGGAATGCGGTCTGTTTAAGAAGCCGTATCCGGAAATGGACATGGTTTCCATCGGGCCAACCATCACGGGTCCGCACTCCCCGGATGAGCAGGTTCATATCGAAAGCGTTGGCCATTACTGGACGCTGCTGACTGAACTGCTGAAGTCTATTCCGGCGAAGTAAGTCCCAGCAATAAATGCCGGATGGCGCTGCTGCTTATCCGGCCTACGATCGCGTAGGTAAGCCGGATAAGGTATTTATGCCGCTATCCGGCAATACATCCAACTCAAAGCCCCAGTACCAACTGCCTTTCCAGCTGTGGATCCAGCAGCGTGACGTGTAATCCTACCAGCCTGACCCCACGTCCTCCCCGACGCTCATCCCAGGTTTTTCGCGCCGTGGTAATCAAATCGTCTTTACTTAAGCGCGGCCAGACGTGCTCCTGAGTGGTCTGCTGAAAGTCATTAAACTTTAATTTAATGCCCTGGCGAGCAATACATAAATCCGGTTTTACCTTTGCCAGACGCCGCTCCAGCTCCGGATAAAGCCGCTCGATAATCGCCTCACATTCTGACCACTCATGAATATCCTCTGCCAGCGTGCGTTCAACACCGACGGATTTGCGCATTCTGTCGTTATTCACATCCCGCTCGTCAATACCCTGGCTGCGCTCCCACAGCACGCGACCAAATTTACCAAAACGCTTAAGCAATATCGCCAGGTCGCACTGTTGTACATCTTCACAGGTACGTAATCCCATGGATTCCAGCTTGGCGGCGGAAACTTTGCCGACGCCGGGGATTTTCCCCAGCGGGAGCGTTCTGATAAATTCCGGCACATCATCCGGTGTGATCACATATTGCCCGTTGGGCTTATTGAGATCGGAGGCGATCTTGGCCAGAAACTTGACCGGTGCAATCCCCGCGGAGGCGGTGAGCTGTAGCTCGTCAAAAATCGTCTGGCGAATTTGCTGGGCAATCAGTGTGGCCGATCCGTGACAGTGCGTGCTGTCGGTGACGTCCAGATAGGCTTCATCCAGCGAAAGGGGTTCGATAAGCGAGGTGTAGCGTGCGAAGATCGCCTGAATCTGGCGAGACGCTTCTTTATACGCCTCATAACGACCGGGTAATAAGGTGAGATGCGGGCACAGTTTTAGCGCCATCCCCGTGGGCATCGCGCTGCGTACGCCAAATTTCCGCGCCGGGTAATTGGCGGTGCTGATCACCCCCCGGCGTTCACGGCTGCCACCGATAGCGATCGGGATATCACGCAGCGCGGGGTTATCACGCATTTCCACCGCCGCGAAAAAGCAGTCCATATCGACATGTATAATTTTACGCATCGCCCCTCCCATAACACTGTTTAAGTATACAGTATCTTTATGTAATGAGAAGTCTGAACACGTATTACGGTACTGCGGGTCCATTCATGACGAAACGGGCATCACACAGATAACGCACAACCTCTTTTGACGCATGCTCTGCAGGGTTACCCGCCGTACTGACAAACAGCTTATTCACTTTTCGCACATTCGCCTTAAGCAGATTTTCAATGGTCATCCGGCGAAAGGCATCATTTTCAACGCAGAAAAGTTCATAGTCTCCCAAACGCTCGCCGCAAATTTCACAATGGTTCATCCAGTAGCGTAGTCCGGTGGTTTTACTCTTATCCAGGTAGTAATTGCTGGCCTTGATGTTCTTCATTATCTCTTCTGGCAGCGCATTAATATGGAACAGAAACGTATTCCGCCTGACGGACAGCCAGCCTTCACCATCCTGTATTTTTTTAATATAACGGGTAAACATAACCCCATGGATTCGGGTGATTTGATGGCAGTTCCAGCAGTGCATCTTTGAGGTAATGACCAGATAGTAGGGCGCAATGATGTTGTAACTATCCATAATGTAGGCATAGTCCAAAAGCCCCTCCTTTAACCCATCAGGCTCGGTGTACCAGATCCCTGATACATTATCGAAATGCGCGCCCTGACAGGCCACATCTGTAACATTATCTGATTGAATATTCAGTGGAATAATTTGAGTTACAGCTATCACATTACCTTCCTTAGCAATAATATGCCCCCACGTTGCGTGGGGGACGAGAGAACAGAATTAATGAGGCACAACAACGGGGGGTTGACGTAAGGAAGTCACCTGCTTTTGTTTATCCAGCTTATCCACCAACGGCTGCACGACCTTCTCGCCGTGCTGACCAAAGTATTGATACAGCGTGTCAGACGCACTTTGCGTCAACACCATAATCTCAATGCGGCGGTTACCCGCGCTCTCTGGATTTTTCGCATCCAGCAGCATCTGGTCCGCCATGGCGCTGACCTGCATGACTTTATCCTGCGGCATCCCCGCTTCTTCCAGCACGCGGCGGGCGGAGAGCGCCCTGTCACCAGACAGATTCCAGTTGTTATAAATATTATTTTTATAGCCCATCGCATCCGTGTGACCGGTGATGATGATCTTATTGTCCAGCGTGTCAAAAACCGGTGCCAGTTCAACCAGTAACGATCGGAAGAATGGCATGATCCGCGCGCTACCGCGTTCAAACATATTGCGGTTCTGGTCATCTTTAATCAGCACGCGTAACCCTTGAGGGACGATCTCCATCTCCAGGTTAGTTTCCATATGCGCATTGCGAGCGATGGTGTTGATGTTAGTCGCCAGCTCTCCCAGTTCAGTCGCGGACTTTTTCTTCAGCAACGCCGTCTTCTCATTCACATCCATGACTTTTTTGGCCGTTTCTTCCGTCACTTTAGCCGTTTCCTGCGGTAGCGCTTGTTTATCTGACTTGCTGCGAGTGACATTTTTACTGCTGGCCCCCGGTGCAATCGGCTGTTTGCCAATTTTATTTAACGGTGCGAGCCCTCCCCCGTTGAAGATGGACTGGCCGTGCAGCGCCGCAACGATATTTTCGCGATCGGATTTACTGACGCTGTTGACAATCAACTTTATCGTGGTCACTAAAGGTGCTGAACGTATCTCCGAGGTGTCTGCCCGCTTTACGCTGGACGCGATGCCCGGTAAACAGATGGCGATTGATGCCGATCTGAATGCCGGGTTGATCAACCAGGCGCAGGCGCAAACACGACGCAAAGACGTGGCGGGTGAGGCAGATTTCTACGGTGCGATGGATGGTGCTTCAAAGTTCGTGCGTGGGGACGCCATCGCCGGGATGATGATCCTGGCCATCAACCTGATCGGCGGCGTCTGTATTGGGATCTTTAAATACGATTTAAGCGCTGAGGCCGCGTTCCAGCAATACGTGCTGATGACCATCGGTGACGGCCTGGTCGCGCAAATCCCGTCTTTGCTGCTGTCGACGGCGGCGGCGATTATCGTCACGCGCGTCAGCGACAGCGGCGATATTGCTACCGACGTACGTAGCCAGCTGCTGGCCAGCCCTTCGGTGCTCTATACCGCCACCAGCATTATGTTCGTGCTGGCCGTTGTGCCGGGCATGCCACATTTCCCGTTCCTGGCTTTTACGGCGCTGTTAGGGTTCACCGCCTGGCGCATGAGCAAGCGTCCGAAAGTCGCCGAGACTGAAGAGAAAAATCTCGAAACGCTGACCAAAACCATCACCGAAACCACCGAGCAGCAGGTCAGTTGGGAAACCATTCCGTTAATTGAGCCCATTAGCCTGAGTCTGGGCTATAAGCTGGTGGCGCTGGTCGATAAATCGAAAGGTAATCCGCTGACCCAGCGTATTCGTGGCGTGCGGCAGGTGATTTCTGACGGCAACGGCGTGTTGCTGCCTGAAATTCGTATCCGCGAAAACTTCAGACTGAAACCCACGCAGTACGCCATTTTCATCAATGGGATTAAAGCGGATGAGGCGGATATCCCCTCAGATAAGCTGATGGCGCTACCCTCCAGCGAAACTTACGGCGAAATAGATGGCGTGTTAGGGAACGACCCGGCCTACGGGATGCCCGTTACCTGGATTGTGCCGGCGCAAAAAGCCAAGGCATTAAATATGGGGTATCAGGTTATTGACAGCGCCAGCGTCATTGCCACGCACGTGAATAAGATTATTCGTCGCTATATTCCCGATCTGTTTAATTACGATGATATTACGCAGTTACATAACCGCCTGTCGTCCATGGCACCGCGTCTGGCGGAAGATCTCAGTGCAGCGCTGAATTACAGCCAGTTATTGAAGGTTTACCGGACGCTGCTTATCGAAGGCGTTTCATTACGCGATATCGTTACCATTGCCACCGTGCTGGTTGCCAGCAGCGCGACCACCAAAGATCCCATTCTGCTGACGGCAGATGTCCGTCTTGCGCTGCGTCGCAGTATTACTCACCCGTTTGTACGCAAAGATGAGCTGGCGGTCTACACGCTCAATAGTGAACTGGAGAATTTACTGGCAAACGTGGTCAATCAGGCACAGCAAAGTGGCAAAGTGATGCTCGACAGCGTACCGGTCGATCCGAATATGCTTAATCAGTTCCAGACCAATATGCCGCAGATAAAAGAACAAATGAAAGCCGCGGGGAAAGAACCGATATTGTTGGTCGCTCCACAGTTACGTCCGCTGCTCGCTCGCTATGCTCGTCTGTTCGCGCCAGGGCTACAGGTGCTGTCTTATAATGAAGTGCCGGATGAGCTGGAATTAAAAATTATGGGCGCGTTGAGCTAACGCGTGATGAGGCGGTGCTGAAAGTACCGCCTGACTATTACAGAATTGTATTTTCCGTCAGAATTCGTCGGGCACCGAGATAATGATCCTGCCAGAAAGGTTCGGACAAGGTGCTGACCCGGATCGTTTCGCCGGTACGTGGCGACTCAATAAATTGCCCCTGCCCCAAATAGACCCCCATATGATCGGCAATATCCCGGCTGTGAATATGGAAAAACAGTAAATCACCACGACGTAAATCGCGATTAGAGACAATTGTCGCCCGCCGATAGTGATACATTTCATTGGCAGTACGGGGCAGTTTCGCCGCCAGAATTTTATTGTAGGCATAGAAAACGAGCCCGCTGCAGTCAAAGCCTTCATCCGGACGGGTTCCCCCCCACAGATACGGTTTACCTAACTGTTGCTCAAGGCGATGAATCGCCACTTCGGTGATGTTGTGCAGGTGATCGCTACTGAGAAAATGAGGATTTTCGGCGAGTTCCTGCCAGCGATGATCGCTGGCTTTAAGCGGACCTGGGAACCACTCCGGGTGCTGTTTAATCTGCACGCGATTCTGCTGGCGCAGTGCCTTTTTACTTTCCGCATTACCTTCTACCACGTAGCTGGCCTGCTTTTTAACCTGCACATGATACTGCTTTAGTAACCGGGCACGATTACGCATACGCAACTGCGCCGCATAGTTTAAGGGGGTATTTGATAAGACAGGCTGAACTTTGGCGATACACGGTAATGACAACACGACACACAAAGACAGCAGGCCCGGCAAAAGGCGTCGGGGTGCAGTGGCAAAAGACATGAAAAAAGAATACCTGGTCAAACACGTTCGGCGCAGTGTACTGCTATTGGCGGGATATCTTTTTTAATATTTGATTATTAATAGATTAATTTTTTAAATTCAATAGATTAGAAAGTCAGTATTAATCTTATGCAATGGACGGATAGCAGCGACAAATTACGCCGCTGTCTGACTGCCTTTAAGTCCAATTTTGCGTATAAAGAGAAACTAAAGTGTAAACGCAGCACGAGAGACTTGCGAAAAACTTTCTTGGTGCTAATGTGAGCGCTCCAAATCCAGATTTATCCGATTTGGCGACTCTATTTGCCGTCCTGGCGTGTGTAACCGTTTTATCAAGGAATAAGCAGTATGCGTAAAATCGCATTTTTTCTTGCGATGCTTTTATTACCGTGCGTTTCATTTGCCGGTTTGCTGAGCAGTAGCAGTCCAACTGCACCTGTCAGCAAAGAATATAAGCAGCAATTGATGGGATCTCCTGTCTATATTCAGATCTTTAAAGAAGAACGCACGCTGGATCTGTACGTCAAGATGGGCGAACAGTATCAATTGCTCGACAGCTACAAGATCTGTAACTATTCCGGCGGGTTAGGACCCAAGCAACGTCAGGGCGATTTTAAAAGCCCGGAAGGGTTTTACAGCGTACAGCGCGGTCAGCTCAAACCGGATAGCCGCTTCTATAAAGCGATTAATATTGGCTTTCCCAACGCCTATGACCGCGCGCACGGGTACGAAGGTAAATACCTGATGATCCACGGCGCCTGCGTTTCTGTCGGCTGCTATGCCATGACCGACAACGGCATTGATGAGATTTTCCAGTTTGTCACTGGGGCGTTAGTATTTGGCCAGTCCAGCGTGCAGGTCAGCATTTACCCGTTCCGCATGACCGATGCCAACATGAAGCGCCACCAGAACTCGTATTACAAAGAGTTCTGGTCACAGCTAAAACCGGGATACGACTATTTTGAACAGACGCGTAAGCCACCGACTGTTTCCGTGGTCGATGGTCGTTACGTCGTTAGCAAACCGTTGAGCCATGAAGTGATTCAGCCACAGCTGGCGTCAAACTACACGCTCCCCGAGACAAAATAGCGCCCATTCACCTGGCATAATCTTTTGCCAGGTTTCATTGCCCGTCAGCGGCTGCGTCGCGATCACGGTGACCACATCATTGGGTGTGGTCTCGGAGCTAAAGTCGATTTCTACATCCTGATCCAATAACGTCGCCACGCCGAAAGGTGCGCGGCGGGTGATCCAGAACAGATTGGTCGAACAGAACGCCATCACATAGCGCCCGTCGGACAACAACATGTTGAAAACGCCCTTCTCACGCAGTTCCCCGGCCAGGACGGCAATATATTTAAACACCGCAGTCATGTTGCCCGGCGTACGCGGATAACGTTCAACCAGCTTATGTAGCAGCCAGCAGAACGCTTTTTCGCTGTCGGTTTCTCCGACCGGACGAAAATTACCGGTTTCCAGCGATTTATAACCGCTTAGCTGTCCGTTATGGGCATAGGTCCAGTTGCGCCCCCACAGTTCACGCGTGAACGGATGGGTATTTTCCAGCGCCACTTCTCCCCGATTCGCCTGACGAATATGAGCAATCACGGAACAGGATTTGATGGGATAGTCTTGTACCAGTTTGGCGATAGGCGAATTAAAGCTGGGTTGCGGATCTTTAAATGTACGGCAACCCTTACCTTCATAAAACGTAATCCCCCAGCCGTCTTTGTGCGGCCCGGTACCTCCCCCGCGCTGAACCAGCCCGGTGAAGCTAAAGCAAATATCGGTTGGCACATTGGCGCTCATCCCGAGCAGTTCGCACATATATCACCTACCTTAAAACGCTGAACTGCCTGATGGCGTTACGCTTATCAGGCCTACGCAAAACGCAAGTAGGCCGGATAAGGCTTCAGCCGCCATCCGGCAATAGCCTTCTTACTTAACCATCTCTTTTTCGATCAGCTGAATCAGAATATGAATCACTTTAATGTGAATTTCCTGAATACGGTCAGCATAGCCAAAGTGCGGGACGCGAATTTCAATGTCGGCGCTGCCGGCCATTTTGCCGCCATCTTTCCCGGTCAGGGTGATGACTTTCATTCCTTTCTCACGCGCAGCGGCAATGGCTTTAATCACGTTTGCCGAGTTACCGGAGGTCGAAATGCCTAACAGGACATCCCCTTCACGCCCTACCGCTTCAACATAGCGAGAGAAAATATAATCGTAACCGAAATCATTGCTGACGCAGGAGATATGGCTGACATCAGAGATAGCGATCGCCGGATAGCCCGGACGGTTTTCACGGTAGCGCCCGGTCAGCTCTTCAGCAAAGTGCATTGCGTCGCAATGGGAGCCGCCGTTACCGCAGGAAAGTACCTTGCCACCCGCTTTAAAACTGTCTGCCAGCAGGACCGCCGCGCGCTGAATAGCGTGAATATTGGCGTCATCTTTTAAAAAATTAGCCAGCGTTTCCGCCGCTTCGCTCAGTTCGTTACGAATAAGATCCTGGTACATGAGGATATCCTTCAGCATGAATGTAAATGACAAGATGCAGTGTACCGGATAGCACTACAGGCGAGAAGCATAAGCCACAGGAATGGCTGTGGCTTTTGATTTTTTGTGCCGGTGAAAACAACAACAATGTGAGCTTTGTTGTAATTATTTTGTAAACACATTGCTAAAAGAATTTACATCCACTACAACCATATCATCACAAGTGGTCAGACCTCCTACAAGCAAGGGAGCTTTTCGATATGATGATTTTGAGTATTCTCGCAACGATTGTTCTGCTCGGCGTATTGTTTTATCACCGCGTGAGCTTGTTTCTCAGCAGCGTAATTTTGCTCGCATGGACGGCTGCGCTCGGCGTAGCTGGCCTGTGGTCGGTCTGGCTGCTGGTTCCTCTGGCCATTATTCTGGTGCCGTTTAACTTTACGCCGATGCGTAAATCCATGATCTCTGCGCCAGTGTTCCGCGGCTTCCGTAAGGTTATGCCGCCGATGTCGCGCACCGAGAAAGAAGCAATTGATGCCGGTACCACCTGGTGGGAAGGCGATCTGTTCCAGGGCAAACCGGACTGGAAGAAATTGCACAGCTATCCGCAGCCACGCCTGACGGCAGAAGAGCAGGCCTTTATTGACGGTCCGGTCGAAGAAGCGTGCCGCATGGCAAACGACTTCCAGATCACCCATGAATTAGCGGATCTGCCGCCAGAACTGTGGGCGTATCTGAAAGAGCACCGCTTTTTCGCGATGATCATCAAGAAAGAGTATGGCGGTCTGGAATTCTCTGCTTATGCACAGGCTCGCGTACTGCAAAAACTCTCCGGCGTCTCCGGGATCCTGGCGATCACCGTTGGCGTACCTAACTCATTAGGCCCGGGTGAACTGCTGCAACATTACGGCACCGAAGAACAGAAAAACCATTATTTGCCGCGTCTGGCGCGTGGTCAGGAAATCCCTTGCTTTGCGCTGACCAGCCCGGAAGCGGGCTCCGATGCAGGGGCGATTCCGGATACCGGCGTAGTTTGCATGGGTGAATGGCAGGGTCAGCAGGTGCTGGGTATGCGCCTGACCTGGAACAAACGCTATATCACGCTGGCCCCTATCGCCACCGTGCTGGGCCTGGCGTTTAAACTCTCCGACCCGGAAAAACTGCTGGGCGGCGAAGAAGATCTGGGCATTACCTGCGCGCTGATCCCCACCTCAACACCGGGTGTAGAAATTGGTCGTCGCCACTTCCCGCTGAACGTCCCGTTCCAGAACGGTCCGACGCTGGGTAAAGATGTTTTTGTACCGATTGATTACATTATCGGTGGCCCGAAGATGGCCGGTCAGGGCTGGCGTATGCTGGTGGAATGTCTGTCTGTGGGGCGCGGCATTACGCTGCCATCTAACTCGACAGGTGGCGTGAAATCGGTTGCCATGGCAACAGGTGCCTATGCGCATATTCGTCGCCAGTTCAAAATCTCTATCGGCAAGATGGAAGGTATTGAAGAACCGCTGGCGCGTATTGCCGGTAACGCCTACGTGATGGACGCCGCGGCGTCGCTGATTACCTACGGTATTATGCTCGGCGAAAAACCAGCGGTACTTTCCGCCATCGTGAAATATCACTGTACCCACCGCGGGCAGCAGTCAATCATCGATGCGATGGATATCACTGGCGGTAAAGGCATTATGCTGGGCGAAAGCAACTTCCTGGCGCGTGCTTACCAGGGCGCCCCGATCGCCATCACCGTTGAAGGTGCCAATATTCTGACCCGTAGCATGATGATCTTCGGCCAGGGGGCAATTCGTTGCCATCCGTACGTGCTGGAAGAGATGGCGGCGGCGCAGAACAACGATGTGAATGCGTTCGATAAGCTGCTGTTTAAGCACATTGGTCACGTCGGCAGCAATAAGGTACGCAGTTTCTGGCTCGGTCTGACGCGCGGGCTTACCAGCAGCACGCCAACCGGTGATGCCACCAAACGTTACTACCAGCACCTGAACCGTCTGAGCGCCAACCTGGCATTACTCTCAGATGTCTCCATGGCCGTGCTGGGCGGTAGTCTGAAGCGTCGCGAGCGTATCTCCGCGCGTCTGGGCGATGTATTAAGTCAGCTGTATCTGGCTTCCGCCGTGCTGAAGCGTTATGACGACGAAGGCCGCCATGAAGCCGACCTGCCGCTGGTTCACTGGGGCGTACAGGATGCGTTGTATAAAGCGGAACAGGCGATGGACGATCTGCTACAAAACTTCCCGAACCGTTTCGTTTCCGGGCTGCTGAATGTGGTTATCTTCCCGACCGGTCGCCACTACCATGCGCCTTCTGACAAACTGGATCATAAAGTTGCCAAGATTTTGCAGGTGCCGAGCGCAACCCGTTCACGCATCGGTCGCGGTCAGTATCTGACGCCAAGCCAATACAATCCGGTCGGCTTGTTGGAAGAAGCGTTGCTGGACGTGATTGCCGCCGACCCTATCCACCAGCGTATCTGCAAAGAGCTGGGTAAAAACCTGCCGTTTACCCGCCTGGATGAACTGGCGCGTAACGCGCTGGCAAAAGGGTTGATTGATAAAGACGAAGCCGCGATTCTGGTGAAAGCGGAAGAGAGCCGTCTGCGCAGCATCAACGTGGATGATTTTGACCCTGAGGAGCTGGCGACCCAACCGGTAAAGTTGCCAGAGAAAGTGCGTAAAGTCGAAGCGGCATAGCGATCGCGCACGACTTCCAGCCCCGCTTAACGCGGGGCTTTTTATTGCCACATTTTCGGTAATGCTCATGCTACAGTGTCAAAATGCTGTTCAACGAGGAGCCTCGATTGTGCCTGGTTTGAAAATTACCCTACTGCAACAACCACTGATCTGGATGGATGGCCCGGCTAACCTGCGCCATTTCGACCGACAGCTTGAAACAATCACCGGACGAGACGTCATTGTATTGCCCGAGATGTTTACCAGCGGCTTTGCGATGGAAGCGGCCAGCACGTCGCTTACGCAGGAAGAGGTTGTTCGCTGGATGCACGCCAAAGCGCAGCAGACAAATGCGCTAATCGCCGGCAGCGCCGCGTTACAGTCAGAACGTGGCCCGGTAAATCGTTTTTTACTGGTAGAACCCGAAGGATGCGTTCATTTTTATGATAAACGCCACCTGTTCCGCATGGCGAACGAGCACCAGTATTATCAGGCTGGAGAAGAACGCGTCATTGTTCAATGGCGCGGCTGGCGTATTTTACCGCTGGTCTGTTATGACCTGCGGTTTCCGGTATGGTCACGCAATCGCGAGGATTATGACCTGGCATTATATGTCGCAAACTGGCCTGCACCACGCTCACTGCACTGGCAGGCGCTGCTGGTCGCCCGGGCAATTGAGAACCAGGCTTATGTAGCAGGATGTAACCGGGTTGGTAGCGATGGCAATGGCCATCATTATCGCGGGGACAGCCGGGTAATTAACCCGCAAGGGGAAATTATTGCCACCGCCGAGGCGCACCAGGCCACGCGGATTGATGCTGAGCTGTCGCTTACAGCATTGCGGGAGTATCGCGAGAAGTTTCCGGCCTGGCAGGATGCCGACCCGTTTACGCTATAGAGATATCTCTTCTCGCCCGTTACGGAACGGTTTCCTCGTGGCGGGATTGTTTCACTCCGTAACTAACCGCAAAACAAATTCGCGTGGCGACATGCCTCAGGCAACGTATTCTGAAAATGATAATCACACGTAAATTCCCTTATCAGGATATCAAAATGAAGAAATTTGTACGCATGACTTTGCTGGCTGCTACCCTAGCGGGTGCCTCCTTTAGCACACTTGCAGCAAACGTATCCAACGTTCCGGCCCCGGCCCAGGATCCAGTGGTACAGCACCTGAAACTGAGCAATGACCAGGTGGCGCAGATTAAAAAGCTGCACCAACAGCTGGAAACCAATGTCAGCCAGATTTCGGTGAACGACGTTAAAGACGGCGTGCTGATTGACGTGATCAAGTCCGGAAAATGGGATGATGCCGCTGTTAAGAAACAGCTTGCCGCGTTCAGCAACATCGAACAGCAGGCACGTTACTACCGCGTGAAATACTACTTTGACCTGAGCAAAGTCCTCACACCAGAGCAGCGTAAGCTGGTGCAAAAAGATATCGCACAGACGCTGGGCGAGTAATGGCATAAGCCTGAACCAGCAATGGTTCAGGCTGTCAGCTCAGGCATTATTTCTTGCGCAAACAGAAATCCCTGCACGGCATCGGCACCGCTTACGCGACAGATGGCATAATCCTCCGGCGTTTCCACCCCCTCGATCACCACCCGCTCGCCCAGCCCGCGAAACTGGTTGATGAGAACTCTCAGCTGCCACTCCGATTCTCTGAACTGATGAAACATTCCGCTTTCAATTTTGATGGCATCGAACCGAACCCCAGACAGTCGCCAGACAAAAAATAGCTCGGGCGATACATCATCCAGCCAGACGCGGAACCCGTGGCGCACCAGGGATCTTATCGCAATACACACCGCCTGCTGTTCTGACTTTTCCAGACGCATCATGGTGCCTGGGTCCTGAATTTCGATCACAATACGCCCTTGATGCGCCCGTTTAATCAATCGTGTCACCCACGACATGCAGGTCAGCATCCGGACAGACACATTCAGGGAGTAGCTTCCCGGCAGCGCCAGTACCCGCTGCATTTGCCAAAGAAAGAGTTGCTGCTTCGCGGTTGTGGAAAGGTGCTTGAAAAAAAGATCCAGCGGTAACGACGTCCGAACCTGACTCAACACCTCACGGACATCCAGCGAGGCGTCATCAAAAAAATGAATGTGCTGTAAACGGATCCCGGTTATCCGCAGCAGCTCGGCATTGCGGGGACGTGCGGGTAGATATTGAGCCTGTTCGTTTGGTCTGTTCATGTCATTCCATTTTTTGATTAAAAGGACGTCGGGCATCCTGCAGCCAGGGGATACGGCGATCGTTCGGGTATTCACGATAAAAGCGTGCCGCCAGACGACGTGCTGCGGGCATGTCGCGCTGCTTGAGCGCCAGCAAGATTTGGATGTAGGAGACGTTCGGGTCAGGATGAACACGTACATAGTCAGGCGCCCAGCGTTGAACGTGCGCCAGCCAGCGGGTATCCCGGGTTCGCTGATAACGTTGCACATCGCCCATTGCAACATCAAACCGGTAGCGACTGACCAGCAACCAGCCCCCTACCGGGATCGATTTGGCCAGTCGCCACTGCTCTGCCCGCCGCTCCACCATCGTCAACTGCTGCTGCGTTTGTAGCGTGAGGAGCAATACCGGTGTTAAAAGCAAAAATGTAATAAACGCGGTCACGCACATCCCTTTCGTCACCGACAGCGCCAGCCGATACGCGTTTTCCGTGCGATCCGCACAACGTAGCAGCAGGATCAGCAGCAGCCAGTGAGGCGTCGACTGCCTGACGGGATATTCAGTCAGCATATGAATCGCCACCGGCAGCGCCGCCACCATGCAGGCGCGGTGCCAGCGATCGCCACGCCGCCAGAGCCAGAACCCTCCGGCAATAAAACAGAGCGTGCCCGCCAGTCCGACCATGCCGCCTTCGACCATCCATAGCACCAGCTCGTTGTGCGGGTGCGACATGCTGCTCAGTCCCAGATGGCCCGCGCGGTCAAGAAACAGAGCGGGAAAGCTGCCGATGCCCCAGCCCGTCCACGGTCGCGCCATAAACAGGGCCAGCGACGTTTTCAATACCGTCCAGCGCACCTGCGATGACGTCAAGTGCTCGACCGTCGCAACGGACATAACATGGCGCGCGGCCGCTCCTGCTAGCATTCCGACCACCAGCGGCAGCACAAGAAGCAGTAACGTCCGCCGCCGGGCGGGGAAAATCATCAGCAGCAGCGCTTCACCGACGACCAGTGACAAATACCCGGTTTGCGACTGTGATTCATGCAGCACAAACCCCATCACACCAAGGGCAAACACCATGGCGATTATCTTTCTGCCGCGTAGTCGCAGGGCCAACACTACCGACAGCAGGGTGCCGCAGGCGGTGAAGCTGGCCATCAGGTTAACCTGCTGAAAAATGCCGTAGGGCCGCGTACTGCGCCACCAGGCAAACTCCCAGTAGCCCACGCCCGGTAGATGCCAATACTGATAGACGAAGACGAGGCACTCGATAAGGCTGGCTCCCCATAACAGCGCCAGTAATGTCGTCAGGGTGTTCGCCGCCAGCGGAATTTGCAGCACCACCAGATAAACCAGCACACCGCCCAACAGCGCCCCAGCCACCAACAGTGACTCAGGTTGCCAGACTGCGGGCGTCATCAGACAGAGCAACGTCAGAATGAGTGAGCCTGCGATAAACCCGACGGCAGGCAAGGTGACGCGCCAGACCTGGCGAGGGGGTCGTACGGATACGCAGCCGGCTAATACAACTGCGTAGATCCAGGCCAAAATATTGAGCGGTAACGACAGGCCGCTGCCGCCATTATTCGGCCAGTAAAGGTGCATTGCCCCGCACCAGTAAAACAGGCTGAGCCCGAGAAATACTCTCTGCGCAGGCAGCGGGGCAAGGCGATTCAGTGTATTTTTCATACTATTGATAGTTCAGCGTCCAGGTCCCACTGGCGCTAAAAGGACCGTACTCAAGGGACTGATTTTTCAACGCTGTCGGCTGGGCCTCGACCCACGCCAGAAAATTCAGCGTCATCGATCCTTTGGTAATGTCTGTCACTGACGTACTCTCATCAAGCCGGATTGCCGCGCCGTCTTCTTCGCTCATCCCTATGCCGATCCCTGATGCGCCCCCCTGCTCGTGACTATCCAGTGCCAGATGATCGGGCAGTTCCGCATCTTCAGTGCCGCCGAAGGTCACGGAGATCCCACGAAAGACATCAGGATCGCAATCACGGAGCTGAATACTGAATTTTTCCGGCTTACCGCGCCCGGCAAGATAAAGATCCTGGGTCGCGATTTGCCCGAAATCGACCTCGATTTTGTCGCCACCCGGCGCAATACTACAGGCCAGCGCCCTGATGGTGCCGTGGAAGTGCATATCGCCGCCGACCAGTTTGGTGTCGGCCTGCACCGTACCGCCGATCAGCAGCGCGCTGAGCGTGATTAACGTCCTGAATATCATGGCATTACCTTACTGAAACTGCGCAACAACGGTGGCCGAAGCTTCAAACTCCCCCACCTTAACGCTACCCACGCCTGGCTTCGCTACCGGCGCGGCGGTGAGGTTCCAGTCGCCCTGATTCTGGTAAAAGCCCTTGACGTTATAGAACTGATTCGGCACCACAATGCTTCCACTCTCATCCTTCAGGACAATACCGAGGTCGTCGCGTTTTTCTCCGCTGCTGAGGGTGCCGAGGAAATGATCGTTAAACCCCGCCGTGCCTGAAGCCGTGGTGGTTTGTACGCCCAAATTGATGTTCAGCGCCCCTTGATCAAAACTGCCGCCTTCGCAGGACACATGAATCGGGATCGACTTGCTGAAATTGGAACCATTGAGCCGGGCGGCAGAACCGGGCAAATCGCCAAATTCGATACTGATTTTATCGCCCCGGTTAAAGGTGCATTTATCCGGCACGGTAATCAGCCCGGATTTAATCACCACGCGGGAAATCGCCGTTGTGGGTGTGGGTCCACCGCTTCCCATGCGCCCGGCGACCTCCAGCAACGACTGAGAAGTGATACTGATACCGTTAATAATGGGTTTGGTGACAATAAACGTCACTTTCCCTTTCGAACCACTTTCAACATTACTGGCGCGCACGTAGCCCTTTCGCTTTTTGCAGGTGTTGCTGTTGTTGCGGTTTGAAACATTGGTAAAGGGAGCCTGGACATATTTCTTATAGCCCCCGGCGACCCATACCTGAACATCGACATCCAGATACTCATTGAGTCGGAAACGGTTCGCCCCCTGACTTGAAGGTGGCATCGTGGTGGTGGTGGTGTAGTAAATAGGTTCTCGTGAGATATCGGCCTGCTGGCAATAAAAATTCACTACATACCAGCTCCCCAGATTCCATGGAAACGGCTCCGTTCGACCACCAACGTGGTTTTTGCTGACATCCAGCGAACTCAGTTCAATATCGTACTGATGCGGTGCCCCGCCCTCTGGTTCACCCTCTCCCTGGCTAAATGCGTGCGCCGTCAGCGGACAGCAAGCCAGCGCTGTCCAGAACAACGTTTTATGCCAAACGCTCATAGATACTCCAGCTTAAGTCTCACCAGACCGCGAAATTCACCAGCGCTGACCTCGCGCCCGATAGACTCCAGCGCGGCAAGAAAGTGAATAGCGTTATCTCCAGGTTTGAGGATCCACATGCGCTGCGGTTGGCTTAGATGGATCGGTTGCTGACGTTCGGTCATCAGCCGAATGCCTGCTCCTCGCACATTGCCATGGATCCGGGCCAGATCGCTGTTTCCCGGAGAACTGTCGGCCATCAGCGTCAGCGAGACGCCACGCTCCACCGTGCTGTGCGCCAGCTTAGGCATTTCGCTGGCCTGCCCGGGAAAATCCTGCAGGGCATGACCTGAGCCCTTTAAGCAGTCGTTCAGATACAGCGTGACCAACACCGAATCGCTACGATCGCCTCCCTGGTGAAACCGGCGGGCAGAAATATCGCCAAGGTTGATGGTTTGATCGCGCGATGCCATATCCAGCACGCACGGTGAGACATAAACACGACCGTGAAAGCGAACGTTGCCATACTCGCCGGACACATGGCTCATATCCTGACGGCCGCTTTTGGCCTGAACCATCCCGGCCACTCCCAGCATCAGCAGGGCGCAAAGCATTTTTTTCATTTACCGAGTCCTGTTACCGGGGCTGTTGCTCCATCGGCAATGCCTGACACACATTGCCTGTACAGCGGTATTTCAGTTCGGGATGGCCGCCAAAATCGTTCACGTACATCATGCTGAACTGGCTGACATCGCCCTCTTTCACGCTGAAATCGAGAGACGACTTAGGCGAGATCATTATTCCGGGGAAGTCAGTCAGCCTGCCGCCGCCCTGCGCTTCCGGCTTGCGGCTCAAGCCAATTAAGGTCACGAAGTAAGGCGTCGGGTTATTCACGGTCCAGCGGGCACCCTGCTTGTGGAACACCAGCTGGTTTTGCCATACCGCTCCGGGTGTTTCAGGCACAATTGCCGACGGACGGTAAAACAGTTTGATGCGTGACTGCATCGCCAGTTGCAGCACGTTTGGCTTATCTGGCTTAGGTGGAATCTCACGAACATTCAGATAGAACAGGCTTTCGCGATCCTGCGGCAATGCATTAATGCCGCCGGTTTTTGTTACCCGGGCAATGCCCTTTTGCCCGCCATTAATGCGCTGCAACGGCGGCAAAACCATCAGCGGCGAGGTGATTTTTGTCCCGCTCGCGTCCTCCACCCATGACTGCGCGAGGAATGGAATGCTCGGGCTCGTATTGCTTAAGTTCGCACTAACAGAGCGCGCATCGCCGGTGATGATCAGCCGGGTACGGTCAAGCGCAATGCCCGCCCACGCGGAATGGATGTCCGCGGCAAACAGCAAACCGCAGGCGACCGGCTTCAGCCAGCGCTGCACGGAGTAAATAGCTTGGTTATTCATGGTTCGCTTCATTCAGGTAGTTAATATTATTCACAAGGCAACAGGACGTTACCTTCCGGGTTAGGTTGCAAAGGCACCGCCAGATAGCACTGCGCGCGCCCTCCCCAGGCAACGGAAAGGCGTTCGGCAGGTTTCACACCAGCAATCCAGGCCTCACCGTTTTCCATCACCATGGCGACACTCACGCCGTTGGCGTTAAACACCTCGGCGCCAAACGGTGGTACCGAGCCATCTTTCATACGCAGTTGGGCCATCATTTTTAGCCCCTGTGCGACGGCAAAGCGCTGATAGCCAATCGCTCCTTCGGTCAGGGTGTTGGTGACGATGGCTTTGGCTGCGGAAATATCCTCATCCATTGTGTCCACGTCGATACGGGTATCAAAGCTGTGGTAACTCACGACATCCGGTACCACGGCAATGCCAAAGCGGTTCGAGTGTGCCTGTTCGCCGTTCAGCGGCACGTTAGCGACGCCGTCGGTGTCAACCATTACGCGGGCGGTATTCATCGATGCCTGGCTATTGTGGAGCGCCGCGCCGTGACGGGTTGCAGTAAAACCACCACGCAAGGTGCCGCCCACGGAGAAGTAGCGTGACTGCTGCCAGCTGACATTAGATTCCAGCTCGGCCATCATGCTCCGGTGCTGGTAGTAGCCGTCAAAGGCGGTATGGCCTTCGCCGGAGAGTCCGGCGCGCAGGCGCCACGGATTATTTCGGTCACGGTTATCGGAATACGAAACCATCTGGCTGGTTTGGTTGCCGTTGTTCTGCAGCTCATAGTCCATTGAGCGGCTATCGCTCCACGGAATAGACAGCGAGAGCGAGAGGCTGTCATCCCGTTTTCCCTGGTACTCGGAGCGATATGCGGCAAGGTTGGTGCTGATCCCCTGAATGCCTGCAAATGAAAAGCTATGACCCACCGACAGCCCATAGCGATCCTGCGAACGGCGATCCCAGTAGTTCTGGTGGGTATAGGTCAGATACAGCGTCGTGGAGAGGCGCGGATCGTCTGCAAAGAAGGTCTTATTACCGGTGATGGTGTACATCTCTTTCTCGTTCCCGGCGCTGTTATTATTTTTATATTGCTCATCGAGAAACTGCGAGAAAGAACGGAAGCTACGCTGTGAAAAACGATAACCGGCAAAAGTGATGGCGCTGTTGTATTCATCGAAGGTTTTGGCATAGCTCAGCTTAAAGGACATGCCTTTTTGTTCGTCCTGATGCTTCACCCGGCTGACGGATTGCGTCGCATCAGCCGACAACGCACCCAGCCAGCTCAGATCCCGCCCGATGCCCATCGACCAAGCGTTGTAGCGTTCACCTGTTAGCAGTGCCCCGCCGTACAGGGACCAGGCATTACTCACTCCCCATGAAAAATCACCGCTGTAAAATGCCGGCCCCTGGACATCATGGTTATAGAGTGAAGGCTTACCGACGGCGGTGTTGTAGCGAACATAGCCCGGACGTGTCAGGTAAGGAATATCAGCGGTATTGACCTGAAAAGTTTGCACGCTGCCATCTTGCTCTTCTACCCGCACATCCAGCGTGCCGCGTACCGAAGCATGCAGATCCTGAATATTAAACGGCCCCGCAGGAACGGTCGTTTGGTAGATCACGCGCTTCTGCTGGCTGACGGTCACTTTGGCGTTACTGCGGGCAATGCCGTGAACTTCAGGCGCGTAGCCTTGCAAATTTGGCGGTAGCATACGCTCGTCGCTGGCGAGGTTAACCCCGGTAAAGCGAACAGAATCAAAGACCTGAGAATTCAGATAGATTTCACCCACCGTCAGCTTCGCAGCCTGCATGGGCAATGGACGATAGGCGTAGATCTGATCCCAGTTAATCTGCCCGTGCTGATTATCAGAAGAGTAATCGGCCTGATACTGCCCGCGAAAACGCCAGCCACCAAGGTTGAACCCCGTTTGCCCATAGCCCGACAGCGAGCGGTAATGACCTCCGCCTTGTTCGTAGTGAGTGGCCTGACCCGACACGCTGTAATCAAAAATCAGCCCCGCGACGCCATTATCCCAACGTTCCGGCGGCGTCCAGTCAGGATCGGTATATTTCATCCATGCCTGCGGCACGGTAATGTCCAGAAGTCCGGCACTGTTATTCAACACCACGCCCGGCAGGCGGGATATGTCATGACAGGTCGCGGTAATCGGATGAATATGCGCCAATGCGTCTTCTTTGAGCGCAAGTAATTCGAGCTGTAGTGGTGACAGGCACGCCAGAGATTTATGTTTATTGTCAGGATCGGTGATATAGCGAATCGACTGCTGTGGGATCTCCTGCCCGTTAATACGAACATCCAGCAAATATTCCCCGGGGGTGACAAAGTTGCCTTCAGAAAAGCGCTGCAAATCTACGTTTTGCCTGTCGCTGGCATCCAGGACGTCGGTATTAAATTCAATAGCCTCATCCGCCTCAGCCCATGAAGCGCTGCAGACCAGAGCAATAATAAGCGCCAGACGTTTTTTATCTGTTTTCAGCGTAATCATTTTCGTTCGCAAACCTTCAGATACCCAAATTGCCGGAGCAGCTCAGAGATAATTCACAACAAAATGCGTAACCGCAGTAAATTCGCCGGATGTCATTCGTCCGTCGCGGGAGATTAAATAAGCTGTAAAATTGAGCGTATTTTTTCCAGGGTTTAGGACATAATCCGGAGAAGGCTCCCCCAGATGAATTTGCTGTCCGGTGCTATCAAATATTTCTATCGCTAAATCTTCAGTCGTCGACTGCACGCTCAGATAATCAGGGTTGTCGCGATCGGGCATGCCGGAAAAAGTGATATTTGCGCGCTGAAACACATTCTCTGAATGTCGAGAATCCCCTAATGAACATCCCAGCAAATGAATACTGAAACCATGCGCAGAGACTTTTTCTGGTCTCCCGGATATATCCCGAGCGGAGATATCATTAAATTCAACCAACAACGAACGATCGCGCGGATCGACATAGCAAGCAGCCTCAATAATATGTCCCCGCATGCGCATTTTGCCGGGCGTGCTGGCGACAGGCGCAGTGCCAGCCATGACCCACGCAGGCGAGATAAAGATAAAAAGCAGTAACGTTCGCCATTCAGGCATAACCGCATTTCCTTTCATTTATTCGCGGGAAGGCGTAAGCAGGCGCATTAATGCGCCTGCTGCAGACCATTACTGGTAGTCAATCTGGAAATTAACGGTAGATTCAAAATCACCCGGTGTGACCGCTGCGGAGGCATTATTTGCCTGCAGGTAAGCCACAAAATCGATGTCACTTTCACCATCGGTAATATTAACCTGAGAGGCAGCTTCACCCCATTTTACATCCTGGTTGCCGCTATCAATCATACCGATGCCCGCACCCTGTGCAGTACCTGAAGTAAATGCAGCCAGCGCGCTATTGTCCTGGTCAATTGTTGCTGGGGTATATGTTACGGTTGCGGTTTTGGCGACAGTGGTATCACAGCCCTGCAGAACGATTTTGGCGTGTTTAACACCAGCACGCTGGTTGTCTTTTAACTGAGACGTTGGGATTTCACCAAAGTTTACCTGTACCGGGCTGGATTCCGGTGCCAGGCCACATGCTGAATTCACCAGTGAACCGGTGAAATGAATTTTACCGTTGGTCGGCTCTACACTTTTTGCAGCGAAAGCAGAAGAGGCAGTAAAAGTCATTCCTGCCATCAGTGCACAGACGACGGCCACATTTTTCATTTTCATATTACTTCTAAACCTTATTTCTGTTCTGGTTATTTTGACGTGCTATTTCCACAGGCTACTTTTCCTGGGAAATATGGGTCTTCAGGTGGTAGACGCGCATTACCTTGCAAACATTCCTTCTCGAACCACCCTTGATTTTGAACGTTACTGGCATTTCATCCGAAATACCCTCCGCAGCCGTTCACGCTGTTTCGGGGCTTATATTAAATCGGCAATAAAATGAGACAACGAAAAATCGTGCTTTCAATCAAACTCAGGGAATCATGTTGCCTCCCCGCTATCACACCGATCTATCGCGCAAAAACCGCCTAAAATCGCAATAAAACCAGTGTTAATACCTATCATTTATATCTTTTACAGTGTTTTTATCTATTGGATATTTTTTTATTTAGCTTAAAAAGGAGGAGCAATGTATTTATGAAAGTTTTGTAAAAATGCCAATGGATATCAAAAACGAGGAATGACAATAAGATAGGAGAAATGGGAAAGGATAATAGCGCACGTTCAGATAAACATTGAAATATTGTTATAAAAACATTAATAAAACGTTCAATAACACAGTCATTTTTCATAAATAAATTATGTTATGCTATTGCTTCAACCACTCGACTGTGAGATTCCATGCTTTGTTGCATCAAAGGAGATATCCGTGATTTCTCATATACCAATAAATAAGATTAAATCCGTAATTATTGGTGATGGATTAGTATTTAAACCACATAAAAATACGCTAAAAGATATCTCATCTGGTGAGATAGCCACATTGAATAATGTAGCAGTACAATTACTGATGTATTTGTTGCAAAATGGTAAAGATATCTCCACGCGCGACGAGATTCTACTCAATGTATTCCAGCATAATGGCGCCAGAGCGACAGATGCTAATCTCAATCAGCACATTTCATTTCTGCGCAAAGCAATAACGTCGACGGGGCACCCGGCAGAATATATCGTAACGATTCCGCGTACGGGATTTCGCATGGGTGACGTCAATATCAATATTCAGCAGCAAGAAGAAAAAAAGCCCCTCACCAGTACCGCTTCTTTTACATCGGTACGAAAGACAAAAAAACAAAACCGATGGCCTATAGCAATCACCGCATTAATTACCGGCATCGCCGTACTGGCAACAGCCTGGTTAACGTGGATACCAAATGAAATTGCCATGACCGATGCATCTATTTTGCGTACCATCGATTACGAGCAATGCCGGGTACATATATTAGGGAATGCCCTCACAGACACCATTACTGAAAAGAAGGCGCTGGATATTTTTAAATCCGTCGGCATTAACCCGAACTGTTCAACCCCAAAAGAGCTGTATCTCAATACCTGGTCGAGCAACCATAATCTGGTTGACTGGTCGTTTGCGGCAGAATGCGGGCTCAACCTCGGCTACTACCATTGCATCAGCCAGTATCGCCATCATGAGGAATAATATGAAACAGGAAAGCGATCGCTCTCCATTATTGTGGTCCGTCATGATTGCCATTTGCGGACTGGCGGCTATCGCTTTTCTCGTCGTCGCCGGAGATGCCAAGAAAAAGGAAATCAGTTTTTCCTGTTCCTCGGAATTCACGTCGATACTCGACATCCATAATACAAAAAAGGAGCTCAATGGGATCCTGCTGATAACCAGCTACAATTCCGGGCATCTCTCATTGTCCGTACAAGGGAAATTAAAAAGTGATGAAAGCGAGTTCAGCGTTAACCGCAAACTGTTCTTCCGTTACGTACGGCCGCTCGGCCATACCGCGGGGGTCTTCATGCTAACGCCCGAGGGACGTGAGAAATCGCCTGATGATAACGCAACGGATGCTGTTGATTATCTCTTCTTCGATGCCTACGAACGTACTGACAAACTGTATATGTTGAAGCACCTGAATAAAGAGACGGTTCTGATTGGCGATAATTTTTCACCCCGCTTTGCCTGCGTAATGAATCGCTTCTCCAGTTAAGCACACTGCGCTATTCATCAGGTTAAGGATGACCTGATGTGCTGCCGGAATCGACAGGACAGGGAGACTGATAGCCAGCCAGGGGGGGATGGATATTTTGGGCGGATTAAAACGACGAAAGCCTGAATCATTGCTGATTCAGGCTTTCTGAATAGTGGCGGAATGGACGGGACTCGAACCCGCGACCCCCTGCGTGACAGGCAGGTATTCTAACCAACTGAACTACCACTCCGCGTTGTGTTCCGCTTGGGAACGAGGCGAATATTACGGATTGCCTCGCCCCTCGTCAACGCTTTTTCTCACGTTTTTAATCGTTTGCTGCAAAAATCACCCGAATAGCCATTTCTGCACGGTAAACGCGCAAACTATGCCCGCCAGAGGCAACTTCCGCCCTTCTTCTGAACCAGGTCAAGGCGCGACTCATGGGCCGCTAACTCTTCATCAGTGGCGAAAACAACACGTAACTTGCCGGACTGACGCACAATCCGTTGGATCCCGGTATCATTCTGCTGCTGGCTGTCACCTTCCATGGAAAATGCCATCGTGGTCTGCCCACCGGTCATCATCAGATAAACGTCGGCCAGAATCTGAGCATCGAGCAATGCGCCGTGCAAGGTACGCTTGCTGTTGTCTATCTCATAACGCGAGCATAGTGCATCAAGGCTGTTACGCTTGCCAGGAAACATCTTCCTCGCCAGCGCCAGGCTATCGGTCACTTTACAGAAGGTGTTCGTTTTCGGGATATCGCGATGGAGCTTTGCAAACTCATAATCCATAAAGCCGATATCAAACGATGCGTTATGGATGACCAGCTCCGCACCGCGGATGTAGTCAAGAAACTCATCGGCAACATCAGCAAAAGTGGGCTTATCGAGCAGGAATTCATCCGCGATGCCGTGTACGCCAAACGCTTCCGGGTCCACCAGCCGATCGGGCTTCAGGTAAACGTGAAAGTTATTGCCGGTCAGGCGTCGGTTCACCACTTCAACCGCACCGATCTCAATAATCTTGTGGCCTTCGTAGTGGGCACCGATCTGGTTCATACCGGTGGTTTCGGTATCGAGGACGATCTGCCGTGTAATTCCAGTGCTCATAGCGGTCATTTATGTCAGACTTATCGTTTATATCGATCTCTAAAACAGGAAGTCTACCAGAGATGCTTAAACAGGTAGAAATTTTCACCGACGGTTCTTGCCTGGGAAATCCAGGGCCAGGCGGCTACGGGGCAATTTTACGCTTTCGCGGGCGAGAAAAAACCTTTAGCGAAGGATACAACCTCACCACCAATAATCGCATGGAGCTAATGGCGGCCATCGTCGCGCTGGAAGCACTTAAAGAACAATGTGAAGTGGTGCTCAGTACCGACAGCCAGTATGTGCGCCAGGGTATTACCCAGTGGATCCACAACTGGAAAAAACGCGGCTGGAAAACCGCAGACAAAAAACCGGTCAAGAATGTCGATCTCTGGAAACGCCTGGATGCGGCGCTGGGTCAGCACCAAATCAAGTGGGAATGGGTCAAAGGCCACGCTGGCCACCCGGAAAACGAACGCTGCGACGAGCTTGCCCGCGCCGCGGCGATGAGTCCTACACAGGATGATGTTGGGTATCAACCCGAAGCTTAAGCGTCCGGTTTACGGTATTGCCGGGTTGCACCAACGGCCTGACGTATACGCGCTTTGCTTTTGTTTTGTTTCATTGGGTTAAGCGTAAGCGGGATAGTTCGCTTGCGCGCGACCACCAGTTGCATACATCCCAACGCCGGAATATGCGCACTTAACATTTTTCCCCCGTGCTTCTTCCAGGGCAAAACGTGAAAACGGCTGACGTGCAGCACTTCGAAATTCAGCAACGAAAGCCAGTCCAGCTGGCGCATCAGCGTAAACATCCGGCTGTTGTAAGGTGATGTTTTACGTAATACCGGTACCAGCTTGCGCAGGCCCATCAGGCTGACCGGGTTGAATCCGCTCAGTATTAACCAGCCGTCATCGATAAGCACACGATCGGCCTCGCGCAGTAAGCGATGCGGATCGGAGCACCACGGCAGCGTATGCGCCAGCAGGCACACATCAACAGATTTATCGGCAAAGGGAAGATGCAGAGGATCCGCCAGCACCTGCATCGGCGAGCCTTGCGAAGAAACATTGACCTGATGAGAAACCGCGCACGCTTCGGAATTGATTTCTGCGCTTAAATTACCAATCTTAAGCAGATGAAAACCGTACATTTTTGCAAACCACGGGTTAAGCTGATACTCCAGCGCCTCACGATAGTGTTCGCCCCAGGGTAAATCATCCCAGCTCACGGGCGCTACGACAGTTTGAGGGAGCCTTGCCGGTTTCATCACAACCTTCCGTTTCGCATTGAGAGGTAATTTATGAATCTTAACAGTATTCCCGCCTTTGATGACAATTACATCTGGGTCCTGACCAATAATGAGAATCATTGCCTGATTGTCGATCCTGGCGAGGCGGCTCCGGTGCTACAAGCCATTGCTGAGCACAACTGGGTGCCAGAGGCTATTTTACTTACCCACCACCATCATGATCACGTTGGCGGCGTGAAAGAACTTGTGCAGCGCTTTCCACAAATAGTGGTCTATGGACCTGCTGAAACACAAGATAAGGGAACCACACGTGTAGTCGAAGAGGGTGATATCGCACTCGTTTTAGGGCATGAATTTGGCGTATTTGCCACGCCGGGTCACACTTTAGGACATATCTGTTACTTCAGCCACCCTTATCTGTTTTGCGGCGATACGCTGTTTTCCGGCGGCTGCGGCCGGCTTTTTGAAGGCACAGCATTACAAATGTATCAATCACTTAAAAAAATAAGTGCCCTTCCGGATGATACGTTAATTTGTTGCGCACATGAGTACACTTTAGCAAATATGAAGTTTGCCTTAAGCATTCTCCCGCACGATCCGTCTATAAATGATTATTATCGTAAAGTTAATGAGTTACGCGTAAAAAACCAAATGACACTACCCGTAATTCTGAAAAATGAGCGCAGAAATAATATTTTTTTAAGAACGGAAGATATTGATTTAATTAATGAAATCAACAAAGAAACAATATTGCAACAACCTGAAGCGCGTTTTGCGTGGTTAAGGTCAAAGAAAGATACGTTCTGACAATTCCGGGTTGCCTTTTGAAAACTTCGCCGTTATGATCGGTCGTCTTTTAAGCAACTATTGACACACACATGAAGGCAAAAGCGATATTACTCGCCTCTGTCCTGCTTGTTGGGTGCCAGAATACTGGTAACGTCCAACAACACGCACAGAGCCTTTCTGCAGCTGGTCAAGGGGAAGCAGGAAAGTTTACAAGCCAGGCGCGCTGGATGGACGATGGGACATCTATCGCCGCCGATCAGGATTTGTGGGCTTTCATTGGTGACGAGCTAAAGATGGGAATTCCGGAAAACAACCGGATTCGCGAACAGAAACAGAAGTATTTACGCAATAAGAGCTATCTCCACGATGTAACGTTACGGGCAGAGCCGTATATGTACTGGATAGCCGGGCAAGTTAAGAAACGTAACATGCCGATGGAGCTGGTACTCCTACCCATAGTGGAGAGCGCTTTTGATCCTCACGCAACGTCTGGCGCCAATGCCGCAGGCATTTGGCAGATCATTCCGAGCACGGGGCGCAATTATGGTTTAAAGCAGACCCGCAATTATGATGCACGTCGCGACATTGTGGCTTCCACCACTGCCGCGTTGGACATGATGCAGCGTCTGAACAAGATGTTTGATGGCGACTGGCTGCTGACCGTTGCTGCTTATAATAGCGGTGAAGGTCGCGTGATGAAGGCAATGAAAGCGAACAAATCTCGTGGCAAGCCCACCGATTTTTGGTCACTTCCTCTGCCTCAGGAAACGAAGCAGTATGTGCCCAAAATGCTGGCATTGAGTGATATTCTCAAGAACAGCAAGCGTTATGGCGTGCGTCTGCCAACCACAGACGAAAGCCGCGCGTTGGCACGTGTTCGCTTGAACAGCCCGGTTGAGATGGCTCAGGTTGCCGATATGGCGGGTATTTCCGTCAGCAAGCTGAAGACCTTCAATGCTGGCGTGAAGGGCTCCACGTTGGGTGTCAGCGGCCCGCAATATGTGATGGTGCCAAAGAAGCACGCGGAGAAACTGCGTGAGTCCCTGGCGTCAGGCGAAATTGCAGCCGTACAGTCAACGCTGGTCGCGGATAACACGCCGCTGAACAGCCGTAGCTACAAGGTTCGCTCTGGCGATACGCTTTCCGGCATCGCTTCACGTCTTGGCGTGAATGCGAATGAGCTAAAGCAGTGGAATAATCTGCGTAGTTCGACTCTGAAAGTGGGCCAAAGCTTGACCGTAGGTGCAGGCACCAGCGCGCAGCGACTGGCTAAAAACAGCGATAGCATTACCTATCGTGTACGTAAGGGCGATTCGCTTTCGAGCATTGCTAAACGTCACGGGGTCAACATCAAGGATGTGATGCGCTGGAATAACGATACCGACAATCTGCAGCCGGGCGATCAGCTGACGTTGTTTGTGAAAAACAACGGTATGCCGGACTCCTGATAGCAGCTTAAACATTAAGGCACTGGTTTCCCCCCAGTGCCTTTTTTATTTATGCCGCTTTATGTGCCTCAACCATAATCGTGTCACTGGTGAACGACCCGTCCTGCTGTAACGCGAAGTAGGCCTGCACTTCGGCAGACGCACTCTGCTGATATAAACGAACCGCGTCAATCAACACCTGCGGGGTACGCATCCGCGCGACCCATGAGCTAAACGCCAGCGGCAGGCGGTCCGTCAACACCGTATCGGCAATCAGATTGGCATCATTCATCAATGACAGCCACTCACCGCTGGAATAGTTGCGCACATGTGAGGTATCGCGTAACGCTTCAACGGTTTGCAGCCAGATGTCCCGCACCGGGTGCCCAGGTGACATGACATCCATCACAATCACCACACCGCCAGGTTTCAATACACGATTCACTTCTCGCAGCGCGCGTCCGACATCATGCCAGTGATGCGCAGAATAGCGGCTAATCACCACATCAAAAGAGCCATCCTCAAACGGCAGGCTTTCGGCATATCCTTGCCGGGTAGCGATATTGTCTAATCCCTTCTCTTTTGCCGCCAGCGCGACCACGTCGAGCATCTGCGCCGATAAATCATACGCCACGACCTGTTTTACCTGATGTGCCGCCGCAAAGCTGGCGTGTCCCGCACCGCATCCCATGTCGAGAACGCTGGCCTGTGGAAATGCCGACAGCCTTTCCGCCAGCCGTTGTAAATCACGGCCAGAGGCGTGTACCGTGCTGGTTAAATAGGCATTCGCTTGCGAGCCAAACTGCTTTTCGACGTTGTCATGATGAGAGCGTGTAGTCATTGTGTTGTCCTTCGGTTGTGGTGAAAGATAAAGGACAGCACCCTAACAGGCCTGCCCCACGGCAGACCTGACACACCTTTATTGTTCAGGCTTGCCGGGACTAAATTCAACGAGTAGTGGATTGTGATCGGATGCGCGCGTCACCAGCACAGAGGCTTCACTGACGTTCAAACCACGATAGAACACAAAATCGAGCGGGCGGCCAAACGCGCGTCGGCGCTGATCGTCGGTAAAGCGCACCTGGCGTAGCGACATTTCACGGGCGAAACGGTACAACGCATTCATCCGTCGACGGCTCCAGGCGTTGAAATCACCGGCCATAATCACCGGGCCGCTGTGATGAGCAATCTGATCGCCAATGGGAAGTAACTGCTTACTATAGACATCCACCCCGAGGCTGAAGTTAACCGCGTGGATGTTCACCACCATCAATAAACGTGAGTCTGGCAGGGGATATACCGTCACCAGCGCCGACTTTGCCAGCCGTAAAATAGGCTCACGTTCGCGTAGAGGGCAGCAGTAAACAGGATGTGCCGCCGACAGCGTCATGACGCCAGAGGGGTGCTGAGGCAGCACAAAGGCGGGAACCTGATCGGCAGCAAGATAGTTAGCGGTCGCAAACTGCACCAGTTCCGGCGTGGTTTGGGCTTCCTGCAATAACACCAGATGCGCGTCTTTGCCAAAGTTCTTCAGCACCGACAACCATTCTGCCCGCTGCTGTTTAAAAATATTCCACACCAGCACGCGAATACGGTCTTCACTGCTTAAGGGAACGCCGGCGGGTAATGCCTGACCAATATGCGCAAACGACCGTGGCGGTAAGATCCGCTCAACGGGTTGTCCGGCAACATAGCGCATAGCATAGGTGTTTTTTCGCACTGTAGACTTTCAAACCTCTGTAACGTCAACCAGTCCGCAGCCGGACTGGTTCTTCAGTTATAGGGACTTTAGGGCTTACTTTCAACGAGCAATTGCAGTTTGTTTTGTAAGTGGGTACTTACATCAATGAGTTATCCCAGCGTGATCCGCGCAGGTTTATCAAGACGACCGCTGATGCCCATCAGTAAGAAAGCAGCCAGTACGATAAGCGCGCCAATCCACGGCGTCTGCGCTAAGCCATAATGCTCTACCGTTTGCCCGCCAATCACCGAACCCAGTGCAATACCGACGTTAAACGCCGCAATGTTCAGTCCGGACGCGACATCAACTGCATTGGGGGTAAATTGTTCCGCTTTTTGCACAACATAAACCTGTAATCCCGGTACGTTACCGAAGGCAAAGATCCCCATCACTAATATCGTTGCCAGCGCCGCGTACTGCGTGGATGCCGTTAACTGGAATAGCATCAGCAGAACAAACAGTGCAGCAAAAATGAACTTCAATGCAGGGACTGCACCATGTTTATCCGCCAGTTTACCGCCCCAGATATTACCGATAGCCACAGAGACGCCGTATCCCAATAAGATCCAACTTACCGCTGTCGGGGAGAATCCGGCCAGATCCTGCATCATCGGTGCAAGGAAGGTAAACGCCGTAAAGACACCACCATAGCCCAGCGCCGTAACCGCATAAATCAACAGCAGACGAGGATGGGTTAAGACTTTCACCTGATCGCGGATGCTGGCGGCAGCCCGACCTGGAATATTCGCCGGGATCAGCAACTGGCTGCTAATTAGCGCAATGACGCCCAGCATTGAGACTGCGAGGAAGGTTTCACGCCAACCAAAATGCTGACCGATAAATGTGCCCAGCGGAACGCCCGTCACCAGGGCCACCGTTAAACCGCCAAACATAATGGCGATGGCCGAAGCCGCTTTCTCTTTAGGCACCAGACTTGTTGCAATGGTTGAACCAATCGAGAAGAACACGCCGTGTGCAAGACCGGTCAACAGACGGGCGACAATTAAGGTCATATAGCCCGGAGCCTGCCAAGCCAGCAAATTACCGGCAGTAAACAGCACCATCAGCGCAACCAGCAGCTGTTTACGCGGCAGGCTCCCTGTCAGAGCGGTCAGCACTGGTGCGCCAATCGCCACCCCCAGCGCATAAATTGAAACCAGCATCCCCGCAGAAGGCAAAGAGATGGCCAGTTGTTCAGCAATAGTCGGTACCAGGCCGACAATCACAAATTCGGTCGTGCCAATGGCGAAGGCACTTATAGTCAGTGCGAATAAAGCGAGTGGCATAAATAAACTCCATATCATCAGTAATCAGATGACATGCAGTATGCCGGGATGCTTTAATAACAAAAATATTCAAAATCTCAATATAATTTTGCTTCAGGTGCAAAAATGAAAGCAACCTCAGAAGAACTGGCGATTTTTGTGGCTGTTGTGGAAAGCGGTAGCTTTAGCCGCGCCGCAGAGCAGTTGGGACAGGCCAATTCTGCCGTCAGTCGGGCCGTAAAAAAACTGGAGATGAAACTGGGCGTCAGCTTGCTCAATCGGACCACCCGGCAGCTAAGCCTGACCGAGGAAGGTGAACGTTACTTCAGGCGCGTACAGCTAATCTTGCAGGAAATGGCCGCCGCAGAGACGGAAATTATGGAGTCTCGCAATACGCCGCGTGGCTTGCTGCGCATTGACGCCGCTACGCCGGTTATGCTGCATTTCCTGATTCCGCTCATCAAGCCCTTCCGCGAACGCTATCCTGAGATGACGCTGTCGCTGGTCTCTTCAGAAACGTTCATCAATCTTATTGAACGAAAAGTGGATGTAGCTATACGTGCAGGCACGCTGACTGACTCGAGCCTACGCGCACGTCCATTGTTTACCAGCTATCGTAAGATTATTGCTTCGCCTGACTATATTGCGAAATTTGGTGTTCCAGAGAGCGTCGAAGCGCTTAAGCAGCACCTGTGTCTCGGTTTTTCTGAACCGGTTTCACTCAATACCTGGCCGATTGCATGCAGCGATGGGCAGCTTCATGAGGCTGAATGCGGACTATCTTCTAACAGCGGCGAAACGCTAAAACAACTTTGTCTGAGCGGAAACGGTATTGCCTGTCTTTCAGATTATATGATTGATAAGGAGATCGCACGAGGTGAACTGGTCGAATTGTTGGCGGATAAACGCCTGCCAGTAGAGATGCCGTTCAGCGCTGTTTACTACAGCGATCGGGCAGTAAGTACTCGCATTCGGGCATTTATCGACTTTTTGAGTGAACATATAAGAACAGCTCCCGCAGGAGCTGTGAAAGAGGGTTAAAGGGCACAGGGGGTCGCAGGGTCAGGTCATTAGTCCCACTCGGGTGCCAGACCTTCCGGGCTAACCAGACGATCGTTGCAGTCCAGCACCGCGATCGCCGCGTTGTCTTCAGCATCCAGACGCAGATCCAGCGCCAGCAGGTTACTGGCCAGGTTTTCTCGCTTGGTCGAAGAAGGGATCACCGAGTATCCCTCACCCATCGCCCATGCCAGAATCACCTGAGCCGGTGTCGCATTATGTTTCGCGGCAATACCGGCAATGACTTCATCTTTCAGTGCCTTACCGTATGCCAGCGTCATGTAAGACGTGATGTGAATACCGTGCGCTTTGGCCCAGTCAACCACCTGACGGCTTTGCAGATACGGGGACAGCTCAATCTGGTTGGTCGCGATGTTCTCTACGCCCACTGCAGCAATGGCTCTTTCCATTAGCGGAATGGTAAAGTTAGAGATACCAATTTCGCGAGTCAGGCCCTGTGCTTTAGCTTCCAGTAATGCATGCATAAATTCTTCAACAGAAACCGCATCGTTTGGTGAAGGCCAATGGATCAGCGTCAGGTCAACGTAATTGGTACGCAGTTTCTTCAAACTCTCTTTCAGGCTCGGGATCAGTTTTTCTTCGCTGAGATTCTCAATCCAAATCTTGGTGGTGATATACAGCTCACTGCGCGGCACACCACTTTCAGCAATCGCCTGACCAACCGCGGCTTCGTTATCATAGATTTGTGCGGTGTCGACGGCCCGATAGCCCAGTTCCAGAGCTGTTTTAACAGAAGCGATAACGACGTCGTCTTTCAGGCGAAAAGTACCTAAACCGAATGCAGGGATAGTCATAAATTTCCTCTTTTTAATCACAGTCTTCGTTAGTCGGAGGAGTATGGCCTTCTAACGTGTAGATAAAAAGAGCGTATAACGCAGAGGATTTTTGCAGATTTAGCAATAATTGAATGACAGCAAAAGAAAAAGCCCTGAGCGTTAACTCAGGGCTTTCAATAAGTGGCGGAACGGACGGGACTCGAACCCGCGACCCCCTGCGTGACAGGCAGGTATTCTAACCAACTGAACTACCGCTCCACCGAATTTCTTTGTCACTACCCGGATTTTTCATCCCGGTTTACTGCAATTTGATGCCTGGCAGTTCCCTACTCTCGCATGGGGAGACCCCACACTACCATCGGCGCTACGGCGTTTCACTTCTGAGTTCGGCATGGGGTCA